>NZ_JBHXVP010000005.1:87793-157620 GCF_042672245.1 Rhodococcus sp. NPDC127527 | reverse complement strand
ACAGTGTTTTTTTGTTCGGCTGCTTATTTTGTTTTTACTACACTTCATCCCGGCCGGCCCCATCCCATCACGGTATTTTCAGTTGCGTCAGACCGAGTGAACGGAAGCGTTCACTCGGTCTGACGCAACGAACGTGCCGTTCACTCCGACGGTCGGCGGGCATCCGAGGGTGCTTTCGTCGCGGAAGATCCGGCGCCGCGACCGCCGACGAACCAACGCGGCCACCTTGGCTGGAGTGGACCGGTTCGTCGACGGGCGGGAGGAGGTCCACGACGACCCCTGCAAGTGCGGACCGCAGAACGGCCCCCGAGCCATACCGTCGACGGACGCTTGTCGTCGCACGGTCCCGGTCAGGAACCGGGGGCTCGGGGGCCGGGTGGCTGCCTGGGATTCGCCAGCCGCGCACGCGGTCAGTGATTCCCTTCAGCGGTAGCGGCTAGCTGACAGCCACCTCACGCGTCCTGTAGTTCTTCAACTTCAGACCACCTCCTTCCTCGTGTACGGACGAAAGTACGCTCGCCTCCGGCGCCCCGCAATCGAATAAATCGGCCGCCCTGCCAGCGGCGGAGCCGCGACTAGCAGGTGGACGGCGCGGGGTCACCGCGGAAGCGACCCTCCATCCAGTCGATGGCCTGCCCCAGGCCGAGGACCGCCGCGGAGAGGTGGTCCGGGGTCGGGGTGAGCAGCGTCTGCACGGGGGTTCCGGCCCCGCAGTAGCGGTGCAGGGTGTTGTCGATCGCGTCGACCGGGATCAGGCCGTCGGTCGGGCTGTGCCACTCGAAGATCGGCGCCTTCGGCACGCCCGGATACAGCTCGAGGCTGTTCTCGTCCATCACCTTCCACGCCACCGGGTCGTCCATGAAGTTCTGCTTGTCGGTCATCTGCCCGGCGCTGCGGCCGATGCCCCAGAACATGATCTCGTTGGTGCAGCCGTTGCCGATTCGCTCGACGAGCTGCCGGCCCTGGTCGTTGAGCAGCGAGGTGACGTTCATGCGGTCGGGGTACTCGCGCTCGAGTCCCAGCGCGGCCGCCATCGCGAGGCCGAAGGCCGGGTGCGGATTGGTGCCCAGCGCGGCCGCCATCTTCCCGAGGTTCATCGGCACACCGCCCTCGGCCGCGCCGACGATGTTCAGCTCCGGGGCGTAGGTCGGGGCCAGCGCCGCCGCCCATGCGGTCGCCATCCCGCCGCCGGAGTATCCGCCGAGGCCCACCTTGCTGTGCGTCACCTGCAGTTCCGGCACCCGCTGCACCGCCCGGATTCCGTCCAGAGTGATCTGACCGCCGAGCTTGGCCGCACCGTAGGCCATGCGCGGGCCGAGATGGTCGGGCAGCGCGACGGCCCAGCCACGGGCCAGCGCGATGTTCAGGCCGGGCGCCTCCCGGATCTGGGTGAACGGATCCGTCGTGTACAGCTCGGTGGCGATCTTGCACTTGTTACCGAGCGCATTGATGATGTGCTGGTACGACATCAGGGGCGCGTCCGGGACGTGGTTCGGCGGCATCAGGAAGGTCGTGTTCGCCGCCATCGGATGCCCCTCGGAATCCGTCGTGCGGAACAGCAGCTCCCATACCGCACTGCCCGGGAAGTACAGGTTCGGCGGCATCTGCCGGATCTTGAGCACGTCACCAGGCGCACGGGACGCGAGATCGGGGGGCGCGCTGAAGAACGGGTCCGGGTCCGCGACCGGGTAGATCGGCAGGGCGGCGGCGCTGCCCACCCCCACCGTGGCCACCGCCACAGCCGACGCCAATCCGACCACGATGCCACCGACCAGCCTGCGCATCAACGCACCCATGACCACTCCCCAGTCGTTAGGACGTTCGATCGAGCATGTCCGCGAGAACTATGCCAGCGCGACCGGACCGCCCATCGGGTTTCTTGTCACCGCTTGGTCTCGAGAACCGTCTGTTCGGTCTCGATCCGATCACAGCCGCCGTTCGACGCGCCATCGCCGCCGAGATCGACCACCAGGTCGGCGCCGCCGTCACCCGGCAGTTGGTGCGTCACCGCGACGACGGTCCGGCTCGGCGCCACCAGGCCTCCGCCGCGAGCGAGCAGGGCCCGCAGGATCGCGGCGCCGTCCTCCGCGTCGAGGTGCTCGGTCGGCTCGTCCAGCAGCAGCACGCTCGCGGGCGAGACCAGCGCCCGGGCCAACAACAGGCGACGCCGCTGGCCCCCCGACACGGACCGCCCGCCGGCCGCGAGGGTGGTGTGCACCCCGTCCGGCAACTCCGAGACCCACTCCCCCAGCCCGACCGCCGCCAGCGCGGCGAGCGCGGCTGCCTCGTCCAGGTCGCCCCGCGCCACCCGCAGATTCTCGAGCAACGAGGTGTCGAACAGGTGCGCGTCCTCCGCGAAGAACCCGACCTCCCGCCGCAGCGACGCCGGGTCGACGTCGGCGACCGGATGCCCGTTCACGGTCACGGCTCCGCCCACCGGGGTGAGCAGTCCCGCCAACGTCATCAGCAGCGTGGTCTTGCCCGCCCCGCTGGGTCCCACGATCGCGGTGCGCGATCCGGGTGCCAGCCGCAGGTCCAGGGGCCCGGTCGCAGCGCCGGGCGTCCGGTCGCGCGCAGGCCAGCCACAGCGCAGCGACTCCGCGTCCAGGCGGACCGGCGCAGTCAACGCGACATCACCTGTCGGAGCGCCGGTTTCGTCCGCACGGTCGAGCAGGTCCAGCACCCGCGCCGCGGCCAACCGGGCCCGCGTCAGCGCGACCGCCGCCCCGGGCAACGCGGAGGTGGCCTCGAAAGCGGCGAGCGGAACCAGGACCAGGATGGCCAGCGACATCGGCGTCATCGCGCCGGGCGACCCGCCGTCCGGTCCGTAGAGTGTCGTACCGATCAGCAACGAGCCGAGCACGCTCGCACCGATCGCGAGCGGGGTCGCGGCGCCGGCGAACGCGGACGGGATCGCGGCCCGGTCGGTCGCACGGACCACCTCGCCGTCCCAGCCGCGCGCCCGCAGGACCGTCTCGTCGAGTCGGCCGGCGACCCGCAGTTCGGCGGCGTGGTCGAGCGCGAGGACCGCGGTCTCGGCGAACCGCGCCGACGCCAGCGCGCCGTCCGCCTCGGCCATCCGGGCGGCACGCGCGGACATCATCGGCGCCAGCACGCCGGAGACGGCGAGCGCGGTCGCGAGCACCAGAGCCGCCGCGGGCGAGATCAACGCGAGCCCGACGACGGCGGCGACCGCCAGCACCGCGGACACGGCCATCGGGATCAGCGCCCGCACCACCACGTCGCCGAGCGCGTCGACGTCGGCGCCGGTGCGCGCGAGCAGGTCTCCGCGCCGCAGCCCCGCGGCCGCCGCCGGGTCGCCTGCGGCGAGCCTGCGGTAGATGCCCGCCCGCGCGGCGACGGTGCCGCGCAGAGCGGCGTCGTGGGTGGCCAGCCGTTCGAGGTACCGGAACAGGCCGCGCGAGATGCCGAGCGCCCGCACCGCCACCACCGCGACCGACAGGTCCAGCACCGGCGGCATCTGCCACGCCCTGGTGATCAGCCAGGCCGACAGCGCGGCCAGCGCCAGTGCGCTGCCGAGCGTCGCGACGCCCGCCGCGATCGCGGCGAGGACCCGACGGGGGCTCAGCTCGAGCAGCCGCATGGCGCGGGGCAGCGGGTTCCGGGTCACGCGGGCACCCCCGCGTCGGCGGCGACCGTGACGACGGTGTCCCCGGCGGCCAGGACGGCCTCGCGGTGTCCGACCACCACGACCGCGGCCCCCCGCACGGCGAGTTCGCGTACCGAGGCGAGCACCCGCGTCTCCGTCTCCGGATCCAGGTGGGCGGTCGGCTCGTCGAGCAGCACCAGACGCGCATCGGAGAGCAACAGTCGGGTCAGGGCGAGGCGCTGGCGCTGGCCGAGCGAGAGTCCGAGTCCGCCGACACCGACTCGGGTGTCCCAGCCGTTCGGCAGCTCGGCCAGCACATCGTCGAATCCCGTTGCTGCGCATGCCCTGTCGACGAGCTCGGGGTGTGCGTCGACCGGCCCGGTGAGATCGAGGTTCTCGCGGAGTGTCCCCGGGATCAACACCGGATGCTGTGGCAGCCAGGCCACCTCGCGCCACCACTGCGGGCGGTCGAGGTCACGCACCGGCGTCCCGCCGACCGTCACCTCGCCCTCGTCTGGCTCGGCCAGCCCCAGGACCAGCTGCAGCGCGGTGGACTTCCCGGCCCCGTTGGCCCCGGTGAGCACGGTGACCCGCCCGGCCTCGAGCGTCGCGTCGAGACCGCGCGGCGCCAGGCCGGCGCGGGCGCGGACGCCGACCCCCCGCAGCACGACCGGCCCCGCCGGTACGGGCGTCCGGGCGCGGCGACCGGACTCGCCGCGCCCGTCCAGGATCCCGAACGCCTTGTCCGCGGCCGCCATTCCGTCGTCGGCGGCGTGGAACTGGGCGCCGACCATCCGCAGCGGCAGGTACACCTCCGGGGCGAGGACCAACGCGATCACCCCCGCCCGCAGGCCCATGTCCCCGAAGACGAGGCGCAGCCCGATGCTCACCGCCACCAGCGCGACCGACAGCGTCGCGAGAAGTTCGAGCACCATCGAGGACAGGAACGCCACCCGCAGCGAGGCCATCGTGCTGTGCCGGTGTTCGTCACCGAGTTCGCGAACCCGCCGCTCGGGCCCGCGCTCGCGCCCGAGTGCCCGCAGGGTGGGCAGGCCGGCGAGCAGGTCCAGCAACTGGGCCGAGAGCGCCGTCATGGTCCTCAACGAGGCTGCCGCCTTGCCCTTGGTGAGCAGCCCGATGAGGATCATGAAGACCGGGATCAGCGGCAGCGTGATCACCACGATCACCGCGGACGTGGGGTCCACGAACAGGATCACCAGCAGCGCCAGCGGCGTGACGGTGACCGCGAGCAGCAGCGCCGGCAGATACCCGGTCAGGTAGGCGCGCAGGCCCTCGATCCCACGGGTGAGGACGGTGGCCAGCTCGTCACGGCGAGGGTCGAGTTCGCGCGCGGGCAAGGCGGTCGCGGCTCCGAGGACCTCGTCGCGCAGCTCGCCGATCACCCGCGACGCGGACCGGTGCGCGTAGCGGGTGTGCGCCCACGTCGCGACCGTCCGCACCGCGACCGCGCAGGCGAGCACCGTCAGTTCGGTGCCCCAGGCGCCGACGGTGCGGGCGGCCGGGTCGGTGATCACCCCCGCCAGCACGGTCCCGATCATCAGCGCCGAGACCACGACGGTGGCGGTGACGATCAGCGAGAGGATCACGGTGAGAACGAGATACCCGCGGGCGGACCGCGAGTACCGCCACAGCCGCGGATCCACGGGTCCGCGACGGCCGTCCTTCGCGGCCGTCGCGGGCACGGACTGGACCGTCACTGGCGCGACTTCGCGGGGAGCCCGATCGACGGCGGGATCTGCGCGGTCGAAATACGCTGCCGGAACACCCAGTACGTCCAGCCCTGGTAGATGAGGACGATCGGGGTCAGGAACGCGGCCGCCCAGGTCATCACCTTGAGGGTGTACGGACTCGACGACGCGTTGTAGATGGTGAGGTTGTACGCCTCGTCGATCGTGGACGGCATCAGGTTCGGGTAGAGCGAGCCGAACAACAGTGCCACCGTGGCGATCACCGCGACCGTGGTGAGCACGAAGGCCCATCCCTCGCGCGCGACCGCGGTCAGCGCGACCACGCCGAGCAGGGCCGCGGCCGCCACCGCGACCAGGATCCAGGTCCACCCCTTGCCGTGGGCCAGCTGGGTCCACAGGACGAACGCCCCGGCCACCACGACCGCCGGAATCGACAGTCGCGCCGCGACTTTCACCGCGTCCTCTCGAACGTCACCGGCCGTCTTGAGCGCCAGGAACACCGCGCCGTGCAGGGCGAACACCAGCGCGGTGGTCGCCCCGCCGAGCAGGGCGTAGGGGTTGAGCAGGTCGAAGAAGCCGGAGACGACCTTCTTGTTCTCGTCGATCGCGACCCCGCCCACGATGTTCGCGAAGGCGACGCCCCAGAGCACCGCGGGCACCCACGAGCCGATCATGATGCCGGCGTCGCAGCGAGCCCGCCAGGTCGGATCGTCGATCTTGCCGCGCCATTCGATGGCGCAGATCCGCAGGATCAATGCCACCAGGATCAACAGCAGCGGAATGTAGAAGCCCGAGAACAGCGTCGCGTACCAGTCCGGGAAGGCCGCGAAGAGCGCACCGCCCCCGGTGATCAGCCACACCTCGTTGCCGTCCCACACCGGGCCGATCGTGTTGAGCAGTACTCGCCGCCTGGTGTCGGTCCGACCGAGCACCGGGAACAGCATGCCGACACCGAAGTCGAAGCCCTCGAGGACGAAGTAGCCGACGAAGAGCACCGCGATGAGGATGAACCAGAATTCCTGAAGTCCCATGGTCTTCTCCCGCCTCAGTACGCGAACGACAGTTGCTTGGGCTCACCCGGCTCCTCGGGCTCCTGCTCGTCGCCCGGCGGGTGCTTGTCGTGCTCGGACGGCCCCGCCACGACGTATCTGCGCATCAACACGAACCAGACCACGCCGAGGGCGGCGTACAGCAGGGTGAAGGTGATCAGCGAGGCGACGACCAGGCCCGTGGGGTGGTCCGACACGCCCTGGTCGACGGTGAGCCGAATCATGTCCACCCCTGTCGGATTCGGATGCACCACCCAGGGCTGCCTGCCCATCTCGGTGAAGATCCAGCCGGCACTGTTGGCCAGGAACGGGGTCGGGATCATCAGTATCGACAACCAGCCGAACCACTTCTTGTCCGGCACGCGGCCACCGCGGGTCATCCAGAGCCCGACGACCGCGAGCAGCGCGGAGCCCGCTGCGAGGCCGATCATCGCGCGGAACGACCAGTAGGTGACGAACAGGTTGGGCCGGTAGTTGCCCGGGCCGAACTGCTGCTCGTACTGCACCTGCAGATCCTCGACCCCCTGCAGGGTCACGCCGGTGAACTGGCCCTTGGCGAGGAAGGGGAGCACGTAGGGCACCTCGAGGACGTGGGTGACGCCCCCGCAGTTGTTGTGGGTGCCGATCGTCAGGATCGAGAAGTCGGGATCGGTCTCGGTGTGGCACAGCGATTCCGCCGACGCCATCTTCATCGGCTGCTGCTCGAACATCAGCTTGCCCTGGATGTCGCCGGTGATCCCGAGAGCGACCCCGGACGCCACCATCACCCACAGCGCGAGAATCGTGACCGGACGGAACATGGTGCGCGCGGTGGCCTCGCGCTCGGCGGCGACCGCGGGCTCGGCGGCCTCCGCGGCCTTGCGCATGTTGCGCACCATCCACCACCCGCCGACGCCCGCGACGAAGGTGCCGGCGGTCAGGAGCGCGCCCGCCACCACGTGTGGGAAGGCCGCCAGCGCAGTGTTGTTGGTCAGCAGCGTCCAGATGCTGGTGAGCTCGGCGCGACCGCGCTCCTCGTTGTACACCGCCCCGACGGGGTGCTGCATGAACGAGTTCGCCGCGATGATGAAGAACGCGGAGGCGTTGACGCCGATCGCGACGAGCCAAATCGTCGCCAGGTGAACGAGTTTGGGAAGCCGGCCCCAACCGAAGATCCAGAGGCCGAGGAAGGTCGACTCGAGGAAGAACGCGACCAGACCCTCGAGCGCGAGCGGCGCGCCGAACACGTCCCCGACGAAGCGGGAGTACTCGCTCCAGTTCATCCCGAACTGGAATTCCTGCACGATGCCAGTGGCGACGCCGAGGGCGAAGTTGATCAGGAACATCTTGCCGAAGAACTTGGTCAGCCGGTACCAGTGGTCCTTCTTGGTGACCACCCACATCGTCTGCATCACCGCGATCAGAGGCGCGAGCCCGATCGTCAACGGCACCAGAATGAAGTGATAGACGGTCGTGATTCCGAACTGCCAGCGTGAGACATCCAGTGCGTCCATGGCTACTCCCAGACAGGGCCCGTTGGACAGGCTTGCCGGCACTGAGTCGTGGGCTGACGCCTCAGTCCCGCTTCAAAAGGTAACGCCCGCGGCATCACGCCGCAGGCCTTTATCTACTACGTAACGTAGTAGCAATGTCAACTCGAGCGGGAGGCGAAACCGGGACCGTCAGGCCGCGTCCTGTTCGGCGCCCACGGTCTCCGCGGCCAGGTCAACGAGGGTGGACAGCTCCTCCGCGATCTCCGGAACCGGCAGGGTCAGCCCGTTGAGGGTGTGCACCCGTGCGGCGAGAGTCACACTCGACAGCAGCCAGAGCCCGTCCGCGAGAATGAGATCCGCGGGCCGCAGCGGCTCGACCCGGCAGCTGAACCGGTGCGAGCCGGCCGCCTCGAACAGCGCCTGCTGCGTGGTGCCGGGCAGGATGCCGTGCTCCACCGGCGGCGTGATCAGGGTCCGGCCGCGCGAGATGAGCACGGTCGACCGCGGTCCCTCGAGGACGAGACCCTCGCTGCTGGTGAAGATCACGTCGTCCGCCCCGAGCGAGTGGGCGTGTCGCAGCGCGGCCATGTTCGTCGCGTAGGACAGCGTCTTGGCGCCGAGAAGTTGCCACGGCGCCGTCGCCGCGGTGTCCACCGAGTAGCCGCGGGGCAGCGTGCGCACCGAGATTCCGTCCCGCCGGGCGAGTGCGACCCGCTCGGCGACCGGGCCGATGGTGAGATAGCCGGTCGGCCCCCCACCGCTCTCGCGGCCACGACTGAGCACCAGGCGCATCACGCCCTCGCGCGCGCCGCCCCACTCGTCGAGGGCCAGGCCCACCGCGATCCGCCAGTCGTCGAGGTCCGGCACCGGCAGGTCCAGCGCCGCCGCGGAATTGCGCATCCGGGCCAGGTGCAGCTCGATCGTGCAGGGTGAACCGTCACGGACCAGGATCGTCTCGAAGACCCCGTCACCGCGCACCGCGGCGAGGTCGTCCGCGTAGAGCAGCGGGGCGTCGGGGTCGTGCACGGTGCCGTCCAGGGTCACCAGAACCTGATCAACCATGGCACCAGCCTATCGACGCCCAGCCGCGCGGGGGGTGGCGCCGCGCGGACTCGCCCGCTCCGCGCCCTCCCTACACTGGGAGTGTGTCCGATTCGCCGAGCGTCACCCCGAGTCCGCTGCTCACCCGTCCCGGCGCCGTCCCCGCCCCGGACGACTCCCCCGACGCCGGCGTCGCCTGGCACTTCGGCGACCCGCTCCGCGAGCAACGCAGCGCCCAGACCGCGGCGGCCGTCGTCGACCGGTCGCATCGCTTCGTGCTGTCCATCTCCGGCCCGGAGCGGCTGACCTGGCTGCACACCATCTCCAGCCAGTACGTGGCCGACCTGCCCGACCGCGCGTCCGCCGAGAACCTCAGCCTCGACGTCAACGGCCGTGTCGAGCACCACTTCGTGCTCACCGACCTCGACGGCGTCACCTGGATCGACACCGAGGCGCCCAACGGACCCGACCTGCTCGGTTTCCTGCAGAAGATGGTGTTCTGGGCGAAGGCCGAGCCGAAACCCGCCGCCGACATGGCCGTTCTCAGCCTCCTCGGCCCCGACGTACGACGGCCGAAACTCCTGGCCGCCCTTGGCTTGAGCCGGCTTCCCGACGTCTACGGCGCGATCCCGCTGGACGGCGGCGGGTTCCTGCGCACCATGCCCTGGCCCGGTGAGAACGCCTGGGACCTGGTGGTGCCGCGGGACCGGCTCGCACACTGGTTCACCACCCTCACCGAGGCGGGCGCCGCACCGGCGGGTAGCTGGGCGTTCGAGGCGCTGCGGGTCGCGTCCCTGCGCCCGCGGATCGGCATCGACACCGACGAGCGCACCATCCCGCACGAGGTGCACTGGATCGGCGGGGTCGACGAGCACGGCGCGGTGCACCTGGACAAAGGCTGCTACCGCGGCCAGGAGACCGTCGCCCGCGTGCACAACCTCGGCAAGCCGCCCCGGCACCTGGTGCTGCTGCACCTCGACGGTTCGGCCGACACCCGGCCCGAGCCCGGCGACCCCGTCACCGCGGACGGTCGGGCGGTCGGCCACGTGGGCACCGTCGTCGATCATCACGAGCTCGGCCCGATCGCGCTGGCGCTGGTCAAGCGCACGGTGCCGGCCGACACCCCGCTGGTCGCCGGCGGGGCCGCCGCGGCCATCGACGCCGACTCGGTGCCCAGCTACGACTCGATCCAGCCGGGCCGCGCCGCCGTCGACCGGCTGCGCGGGCGGTGACCGTGCAGGGCCGGGTCGACGCCGTCTGCGTCGTGTACGCCGAGCGCGACAGTGGGACCCGGCGCGTGCCCCGCACCGCCATCGACAAGCGTCCCGTCGACGTCCCGGTCCGCATCGGTCCGCACGGCCTCACCGGTGACCACGTGTGCGACACCGAGCACCACGGCGGTGCGTTCAAGGCCGTGTACGCGTACCAGCAGGACGAGGCGCAGCGCTGGGCCACCGACCTCGGCCGCGACCTGCCCGCCGGCTGGTTCGGCGAGAACCTGCGGATCAGCGGGATCGCGGCGAGCGATGCGGTGATCGGTGAGCGCTGGCTGGTCGGCGACGGCGAGACCGCCGCGGAGCTCGAGGTGACCGGCCCGCGGACGCCCTGCGGCACCTTCGGCGTCTGGTCCGGCGAGCCCGGCTGGGTCAAACGGTTCGCCGAGCGCGGCGACACCGGCGCCTACCTTCGGGTGGTCCGGGCCGGACAGGTCGCAGCGGGCGACCCGATCCGGCGTGTGCACGTGCCGGGGCACGCCGTCACGGTGCGGGACCTGTTCACCGGACGCGACCCGGAGGCGCTGGTCGCGTTGCTCGCGCAGCAGCCCGACCTGTCGCCTACAGTCGCGGACAAGGCACGCCGACGGATCGCCGGGGCGAAGGTGCAGGTGGAGTATTGAGCGTCGAACTGGTCGAGGTGGTTCGCTCCGGGTTCCGCGAGTGCGTGCACCGGGGATCGCTGGTGGTCCTCGACCCCGCCGGTGAGGTCCGCCTCGCGCTCGGCGAGGTGCACACCCCGATCTACCCGCGGTCGTCGAACAAGCCGATGCAGGCGGTCGCCCTGCTGCGCAGCGGCTTCGAACCCACCGGCAGCCGCGAGCTCGCGATCGCGACGTCCTCGCACGAGGGCGAACCCGGCCATGTGGCCGCGGTGGACGCCCTGCTCGCCCGGCACGGGTTGACCGAGAGCGATCTGCTGAGCCCGCCCGCGCTGCCCGCCAACGAGCTGGCCAGGGCCCGGCTCCTCGCCGCCGGCGCCGCACCCCGGCGCATCTTCATGAACTGCTCCGGCAAGCACTCGGCCATGCTGGCCGCGTGCGCGGCGAACGGGTGGCCGCGCGAGAGCTACCTCGACCCCGGGCACCCGCTGCAACGCGCGGTCCTCGAGACGATCACCGAACTGTCCGGCGAGGCCGAGTACGAGCTCGGTATCGACGGCTGCGGGCTACCGGTGATCCCGCTGTCGCTGACGGCGCTGGCGCGGGCCTTCAGCGCCCTCGTGACCGCGCGGCCGGGGACCGCGGAGCGATCGGTGGCCGACGCGATCCGCAAGCACCCCTGGCTCGTCTCGGGCACCGACAGGGACGACGTCCGGCTGATGTCCGCGGTGCCCGGACTGCTCTGCAAGGCCGGGCCGACGGCGTGCATGCGGGCGCGCTGCCCGACGGCACCGCGTTCGCGCTGAAGATCGACGACGGCGCGGAACGCGCGCGCCTACCGCTGACCGTCGCGCTGCTGCACCGGATCGGGGTCGAGTGGACCGAGGACCTCGCCGAATTGGCCTCGCCCTCGGTGCTCGGCGGCGACGTCCGAGTGGGCACGATTCGGGCGATTCCGGACGCGCTGAGATAAATCAGACACTCGCCGGGGGCAGGGGAGGGAGCGCTCGACTCGTTCTCAGGCTAGAGTGTGTGTCAGGAAGAAATACACACTCAAACGGGGCCGCCAAAAATTCCCAGGCCGCCCCGCGGAAGCGCGAGGGGGTTGGCCATGGGCCGCGGCCGGGCTAAGGCAAAGCAGACCAAGGTTGCACGCGAGCTCAAGTACAGCTCGCCGTCCACGAACTTCGACAGCCTGCAAAAGGAACTGTCCGGAGGTTCGTCCAGCTCCCACCGGAACGGGGTCCTCGCCGACCAGCGTTCCGACGACAATGCGTCGCGTTGGGATGATGACGAAAACGACGACTGGCGCCGCTGACACGGCGAAGTACAGCGCAATGAGGGGGAGCCCACCGGCTCCCCCTCATTTCAGCATGTGCGGTCGGCGCGCAATCTCGACCTGCTGATCACAAGCGAACGGGCCGTTGACCTCCCCGCGAGGGGAAGGTCAACGGCCCGTTCGTTTGTCAGATCAGAAGCGCGGGTGCTCGCCCACCAGCCGGACGAGGTCCGACCCGTCGTGCTTGTCGGAGGCCTTGGCGACCGTGCCGAGGGTCCAGCAGTCGATGTGCCGGGCGGTGAGCACGGCCAGCGCGCGGTCCACGTCCTCGGGCGCGACGATGGCGACCATACCGACGCCCATGTTGAACGTCTGCTCCATCTCGGCGCGCTGCACGCGACCGCGCTGGGCGATCATCGCGAACACCGGTGCGGGGCTCCAGGTGCCGCGGTCCAGCTCGGCGACCAGGCCCTTGGGCATGACCCGCGCGAGGTTGTTCGCCAGTCCACCGCCGGTGACGTGGCAGAAGGTCCGCACGTCGGTCTCGGCGATCAGCGCGAGGCAGTCCTTCGCGTAGATCTTCGTGGGCTCGAGCAGCTCCTCGCCGAGGGTCCGGCCGAACTCCTCGACGTGCCCGGTCAGCGACATCCGGTCGATCTCGAGCAGGACCTTGCGGGCCAGCGAGTACCCGTTCGAGTGCAAGCCCGACGATCCCATCGCGATCACCACGTCGCCCGGGCGCACCCGGTCGGGACCGAGCACGGCATCCGCCTCGACCACGCCGACACCGGTGGCCGACAGGTCGTAGTCGCCGTCGGCCATCAGGCCCGGATGCTCGGCCGTCTCGCCGCCGAGGAGCGCACAGCCGGCGATGATGCAGCCGTCGGCGATGCCCTTGACCAGTTCGGCGACCCGCTCCGGGACGACGCGTCCGACCGCGATGTAGTCCTGCAGGAACAGCGGCTCGGCACCGCAGACGACGAGGTCGTCGACGACCATCGCGACCAGGTCGAGGCCGAGGGTGTCGTGCTTGTCCATCGCCTGGGCGACGGCGATCTTGGTGCCGACGCCGTCGGTGGAGGCGGCGAGCAGCGGCTCCTTGTATCCGCCCTTGAGCGCGAACAAGCCGGCGAAGCCGCCGAGCCCACCCATCACCTCGGGTCGACTGGCCTTCTTCGCGAGCGGCGCGAACAGCTCGACCGCCCGGTCACCCGCGGCGATGTCCACCCCCGCCGCAGCGTAGGAGGCGCCGGTGGGGCGGGGGTTCTGGTCCTCGGTCATCGGGTTTCAAGCTCCAGCTTGTTCTCGCCAGTGCCGTCGAGCACTGTCTGGTTGGTCTAGATGGCGTGACACTTGTACGACCCGCAAGTATGCGGCCTTCATGCCCCGGCTGCCTGCCATTGGGCGACGAGGGCTACGGACGGCTGAGCGCACTCGCGTTGTCGTTGTCCTGGTTCGCGGCCACACCGGCCGTGCTGTCGAGCATTCCCTCGAGCACGTTCTTGCCGATCGAGTTCTCGCTGGGCAGCGCGATCGGGTAGTTGCCGTCGAAGCACGCCGAGCACAGGCGCGAGGCCGGCTGCTCGGTCGCGGCGATCATGCCGTCGATGGAGACGTATCCAAGGGTGTCCGCACCGATCGACCGGCGCACCCCCTCGAGCATCTCGTCCATGCTGTGGCCGGTCACCCCGCCGGGCTCGCTGGCCCCGGCCCCGTTGGCGATCAGCTCCGCGGGCGAGGCGAAGTCGATGCCGTAGAAGCAGGGCCACTTGACCGGCGGCGAGGCGATCCGCACGTGGATCTCGAGCGCACCTGCCTCGCGGAGCATCCGGATCAGCGCGCGCTGAGTGTTGCCGCGGACGATGGAGTCGTCCACGACGATCAGTCGCTTGCCGCGGATGACCTCCTTGAGCGGGTTGAGCTTGAGCCGGATGCCGAGCTGACGGATGGTCTGCGACGGCTGGATGAAGGTGCGGCCGACGTAGGCGTTCTTCATCAGACCCTGGCCGTAGGGGATTCCCGAGCCCTGCGCGTAGCCGACCGCGGCCGGGGTGCCGGACTCGGGAACCGGGATCACCAGATCGCCGTCGACCGGATGTTCCTTGGCCAGCCGACGACCGATCTCGACGCGGGTGGCGTGCACCGAACGACCGCTGATCGTGGAATCGGGGCGGGCGAGGTAGACGTACTCGAAGACGCAGCCCTTCGGGGTGGGCGCGGCGAAGCGGGACGACCGCACACCGTCGGCGTCGATGGCCAGCAGCTCACCCGGTTCGATCTCGCGGACGAACGAGGCGCCGACGATGTCGAGTGCGGCAGTCTCGCTGGCGACCACCCAACCGCGGTCGAGGCGGCCCAGGCACAGCGGGCGGACGCCGTGCGGGTCACGCGCCGCGTAGAGGGTGTGCTCGTCCATGAAGGTCAGGCAGAACGCCCCGCGCAGGGTCGGCAACAGGTCCATCGCGGCCTGCTCGATCGTGCGGTCGGCCGCGACGTGCGCGAGCAGCGCGCCGACGATGTCGGAGTCGGAGGTGGCGCCGCCCGGACGCTTGTCGTTGATCAGGCCGTACTCGCGGGCCCGCTCGGCGAGTTCGGCGGTGTTCACCAGGTTGCCGTTGTGGCCGAGCGCGATGCCCGTGCCCGCCGCGGTGGTGCGGAAGATCGGCTGCGCGTTCTCCCACGTCGTCGAGCCGGTCGTGGAGTAGCGACAGTGCCCGACCGCGACGTGGCCCGGCATCGCTCCGAGGGTCTGCTCGTCGAACACCTGACTGACCAGGCCGAGGTCCTTGAAGACGAGGACCTGCGAGCCGTCGGCGACGGCGATGCCCGCCGCCTCCTGGCCGCGGTGCTGTAGCGCGTACAGGCCGTAGTACGTGAGTTTCGCCACATCCTCGCCGGGAGCCCAGACGCCGAAGACGCCACACTCCTCGCGGGGCGGCTGCTCGTCCTGGTCGGACAGGCCCGTGTCGGGGGCCGCAGCGAGGAGATTCGGACTGTTGACCGACAATTCGGCTGAAGTCACCGGGGTTGCTCCCTTGGGGATGGGTGTGGGGGGCACGACCAGTCTACGGCCCCCTTCGAGGTGCTCCGACCACCGGTGTCCGTGGCGGTCGGCCGTGCCCGTTCGGTCACAGGCGCAGCAGCGGCAGCCAGTGCGCGATCTCCGGCGCCCTCGTCCCGGATGCGGTGAGCTCCCCCGCACTGCCCGCGTCGTCGAAGGTCCGAGCCCCGGTCACCAGCAGCAACCAGGTGCGCGGATCGGTCTCGACGACGTTCGGCGGGGTGCCACGGGTGTGACGCGGCCCGGCCACGCACTGCACCGCGACGAACGGCGGGACCCGGACCTCCACCGACGAGCCCGGCGCGACGTTCTCGAGTGTCCGGGCACTGAGCCGGACCGCCGCGGCCAACTCGGCCCGTGCCGGCTTCGGTGCGGTCTCGTCGGCGAGCCAGTCCCGGACCGCGAGCAGCGCGGCCCGCAGCTCGGCTGGATCGATCTTGCGTCGCGGTGTCACCGGGCCAACCTACCGGCCGCCAGCTCCGCGGCCGCGGCCCCGCCTGCGTTCACCGACAAGTGCAGCAGCGCCGGCGCGATCACGCTGCCGCTGCGGCTGCGCAGCAGCTCGAACAGCAGCGACGCTGCCGATGTCAGGGCGACTGTGCCCGCAACCGAGTCACCCGCATCGCGCGCCGGGCGGACGTGCCAGAGCCCGAAAGTGACCGCCCCGAACACGGTGGCCCCTCTCGGAAAGGCCCGACGCAGCAACGCGTAGAGCACCGACCGGAACGCGAGCTCCTCGGCCAGCACGGTACCGAAGGGGATGTGCACGAACACCCACTCCGCGAGGTCGGCCCGCCGAGCCCCCGCTGCCATCCGGGACCGGATCGCCGGCGTCGCCACCATCGCCGGGTACACCAGCAGCGGGATCGTGGCCGACGCCGCACCCCACCGCAGTCCCGCCCCCGGCTTCCGCCAGCCCAACTCGTCCGCGGACAGTCCGGCCGCCACCGCGGCGCCGCTCAGCCCGACCGCGGCCACGGCGTTCGCCGCGGCCCGACCGCGGGCACCGAAACCGAACCGCGGCAGCACGACGTTGTTCCAGCCGACCAGACCGACCGCGCAGCCGACCGCGGCGGCCGTCCGTCGGACCTCGACCGAACGGGACCGTGCACTCGATCTCATCGACTGAATGATCCCGGAACGACCGTGCTCACGTCACGAACAACCAGAGGTCACTTCGCCGATCGGCGCGCGACCTGTGCACCCAGCCCCTCCCGCACCTGTGGCCATTCGTCGGCGGTCACCGCGTAGACCATCGTGGTCCGCCAGGTGCCGTCGCGTCGGCGCGCGTGGGAACGCAGCGCACCCTCCTCGGTCGCACCGATCGAGGTGACCGCGGCACGCGAACGCAGGTTCCGGTCGTCGACGTTCAACTCCGCCCGTCGCGCCCGGAGAACGCCGAAGACATGCTCGAGCAGAAGCAGTTTCGACTCCGGGTTGATCGCGGTACCCCGCACCCTGGAGGAGAGCCAGGTGTACCCCACCGTGACCCGGCCGTGCAGTTCGCTCATGTTGTAGATCGAGGTCGTGCCGACGATGTCCCCGGTCGAGGCGTCCAGCTGCGTGAGCGTCTGCCGCCCGGACCGCAGCGCATGCTCGACGGAGGCCGCCGACGGCGGCTCCGACTCGATCCCGTACGGGAAGTAGCGCAACGTCTCGGGATCGTCGTGCGCCCGGGCCAGTCCCTCGACGTCCGCCATCGTGGTCGGGCGCAGCACCACGAATTCGCCCTGCAGCGTGGGCGTTTCACTCCAGAAATCCATCATCGTCCCCCTCGTGAATTCGATGCTGCAGCGTACCGCCGGCACCCGCCGCTCCCCGGTGTTCGCTCAGGCGGGGACCGGGATCACTTCTCCGGGCCCTGGGTGTCCGCGATCGCGACCAGCGTCGCGCGGACCCGCTCGGTGTCGGCACTCGTCCACCCGTCCGGCGCCGCGATCGCCACCCACCCGTCGAGGACGGTGGTGCCGTAGTTGTGGCCGTGCCCGTTCGGCACCCCGGCCGCGTTGGCAAGGTCCGCCGAGACCTGCCAGAAGGTGACGAACGGGAACCACCGCATCTGCGGCAACCGGTCGTCGCCGGGCGCCTCGGACAGCCAGTCGGGGCGCTCGAAGAGCAGGTCCGTCGACCACCACACCACCGGGTCGGAGGGGTGCTGGATGTAGAGCACCCGCGGCGGCCACCACGGTCCCGGTGGCTTCGCGATATCCGCGGCGTCGTCGGCGAATCGCACGACCAACCCGTCGGAGTACACCGGCTCGACCTCGGAGCTGCCTGGGTCTCGCCGCGAAACCAGCTGACGCCAGAGCACATTCGAGTTCGGCGGGCCCACCCACAGCACACCGTCGACCGTGTTGCGAATGTCGGCGAGGCCGTCGAAGGCCCCCTCCCCCGACTGGACGCCGAGGCTCTCGCCGTAGACGTAGAGCTTGGGTCGGGTCTGCGGCGGCTTGGTCAGCCAGCGCTCGTGCACGGTGTCGATCAGTCGTTTGCCGGCCTCGGCCGCCTTCTCCCGGTCCGCGAGGAAGGAGATCCAGCTGGGCAGGTACGAGTACTGCGCGGCGACCAGCGCCGAGTCGCCGTTGTGCACCAGTTCCATCGCCTGCGCCGCGGTCGGGTTCACCCAGCCGGTGCCGGTGGTCGGGATGATCACCAGCACCTTGCGCTCGAACGCGCCGGCGCGTTCGAGCTCGTCGACCAGTAGGTCCATCCGCTCCTCGACGGTCGGGGCGCTGTCGAGGCCGACGTAGACGCGGATCGGTTCCTTGGCCGGGGTGCCGTTGGCCTGACTCAGCTGTTGCGCGTCGAGTCCGCGGGAGACGAAGTTGCGCCCCTCGTAGCCGAGGGAGTCCCAGGACACCAACGAGGCCGGGCTGCCGGACTTCTCGGGCGACTCGGGCTGGACCACTCCCGCACGCGTCGTGTCGTTCTGGGAACTGAAGGCGTAGTTCGCGAAGGCGTAGAGCTCCTTGACCAGCACGCCGGTGACCAGGGCGTAAGTGAGGATCGCGACGAGCGCGAAGCCGAGCGGAAGCGCCGCCTGCCGGGGCATCCGCAGCCAGCGGATGAGGTAGCGGGCCACCAACCGGCCGAGGTCGCGCAGTACCCGCCACACCGAGATGATCGCGGCCCCGACGAGCATGCTCAGTCCGCCGGTCCGGATGTAGCCGGTGGTGGTGGTGCCCTCGGCGTTCATCAGCGCCGACAGTTCGCGCTGCCAGTCCGCCGCGTACACCAGCATCACCACGACGGCCAGGATCGCGCCAACGACCACGGCGACCTTCAGTGCCTGCATGTACCGGAGCGGCAGCGGCCACCACGACCGTTTCGCGAGGTAGAAGCGGTACACCGCCCATCCGATCGCGGTGCCGACGCCGTACCCGATGGCCGCGCTGATGCCGCCGATCAGCCCCTGGAACAGCCAGTCGCGCGGCAGCAGGGACGGGGTGAGCGACCAGCAGAAGAACAGGGCCGCGAAGGCGATACCGGTGAAGTCGAGTCGCAGCAGCCCCCACGCCCAGGCGACGAAGGGATGCCGGTCCGCGAGGCGGTCGGCTCTCGTGTCCCCGATCCGGCCCGAGGACACGAGAACCCCGGACTGCGCGGGTACCGCCCGCGCCGTCCCGGGGTCCTGTGCCTCCTCGGTACCTGTCAACGGCTACCCGAACAGGGCCGGGAGGGTGCCCTCGTGGGTCGTCCGCAGTTCCGCCAGGGTGACCGAGAACTGGCCCTGGACCTCGATGGAGTCGGACCCCTCGTCGACGACACCGATCCGCGTCCACGGCAGGTTGCGGGCGCTGCACATGCCGGTGAACCGGGTCTCCTCGGTGCGCGGCACCGCGACCAGCACGCGCCCCGCGGACTCGGAGAACAGCGTGACGAACGGGTCCGCACCCTCGGGGAGCAGGATCCGGCAGCCGGTCTCGCCCGCCAGCGCGGCCTCGACGACGGCCTGCGCGAGGCCGCCCTCGGACAGGTCGTGGGCGGCGGAGATCAGGCCGTCGCGGGAGCCGGCGAGCAGGATGTCCGCCAGCAGCTGCTCACGGTCGAGGTCGACCTTCGGGGGCACGCCGCCGAGGTGGTCGTGTTCGACCTGCGCCCAGATCGAGCCGTCGAACTCGTCGTGGGTCTCGCCCAGCAGGATCAGCGTCTCGCCGGGCTCGAGGCCGAGTCCGGTCGGGATGCGGCGGTGCACGTCGTCGATGACGCCGAGCACGGCGACCACCGGGGTCGGCAGGATCGCGGTGGCGCCGGTCTGGTTGTAGAAGCTGACGTTGCCGCCGGTGACCGGGATGCCGAGCTTCGCGCAGCCGTCCGCGAGGCCACGCACGGCCTGCTGGAACTGCCACATCACGCCCGGGTCCTCGGGGGATCCGAAGTTGAGGCAGTTGGAGACGGCCTTCGGGGTGGCACCGGTGACCGCGACGTTGCGGAACGCCTCGGCGAGCGCGAGCTGTGCGCCGGTGTACGGATCCAGCGCGGTGTAGCGGCCGGAGGCGTCGGTGGCCAGGGCGATGCCGCGGCCGGTCTGCTCGTCGACGCGGACCACGCCGGAGTCGGCGTGCTCGGCGAGGACGGTGTTGCCGCGCACGTAGCGGTCGTACTGCTCGGTGATCCACTTGCGGCTGCACAGCTGCGGCGAACCGATCATCTTCAGCAGGGTGGCGCGCAGCTCGTCCGCGGTCTCGGGGCGCTTCAGGTTCGCGGTGGTGTCGGCGATCAGCGCGTCCTGGCTGTCGGGACGCTGGATGGGGCGCTCGTAGACGGGGCCCTCGTGCGCGATGGTCCGTGCGGGCGCGTCGACGACGGTCTCGCCGTGCCAGTCGATGACCAGGTGCTCGCCGTCGGTGACCTCACCGATGACGGTGGCGAGGACGTCCCACTTCTTGCAGACGGCCATGAACGCGTCGACGTTCTCGGGGGTCACGACCGCGCACATGCGTTCCTGCGACTCGCTGGAGAGCACCTCGGCGGCGGTCATGCCGGTGGCACGCATGGGGACGCGTTCGAGGTTGATGTGCATGCCGCCGTCACCGGCCGCGGCCAGCTCGGAGGTCGCGCAGGACAGCCCGGCGCCGCCGAGGTCCTGGATGCCGACGACCAGCTTCTCGCGGTACAGGTCGAGGCAGCACTCGATGAGCACCTTCTCCGTGAACGGGTCGCCCACCTGCACGGCGGGCAGCTTCTTGGGCCGGCCGCCCGAGCTCTCGTCGAAGGTCTCGGACGCGAGCACGGACACGCCGCCGATGCCGTCGAGGCCGGTGCGGGCACCGAACAGGATGATCTTGTTGCCGACGCCGGACGCGAACGCCAGGTGCAGGTCCTCGACGCGCATCGCGCCCGCGCACAGCGCGTTGACGAGCGGGTTGCCCTGGTAGGAGGCGTCGAACACGGTCTCGCCGCCGACGTTGGGCAGGCCGAGGGAGTTGCCGTAGCCGCCGACGCCACGGACGACGCCGTCGACGACGCGACGGGTGTCGGGGTGGTCGGCCGCACCGAACCGCAGCTGGTCCATGACCGCGATCGGTCGGGCGCCCATGGCCATGATGTCGCGGACGATGCCGCCGACGCCGGTCGCGGCGCCCTGGTACGGCTCGATGTACGACGGGTGGTTGTGCGACTCGACCTTGAAGGTCACCGCCCAGCCGTCGCCGATGTCGACGACGCCCGCGTTCTCACCGATACCCGCGAGCATCGACGAACGCATCTCGTCGGTGGTGGTCTCGCCGAAGTACCTCAGGTGGACCTTGGAGGACTTGTAGGAGCAGTGCTCGCTCCACATGACTGAGTACATGGCCAGCTCGGCATCGGTGGGGCGACGGCCGAGGATCTCCCGGATGCGGGCGTACTCGTCGTCCTTGAGACCCAGTTCCTTGAAGGGCTGGGCGACGTCCGGGGTCGCGGCGGCGTTGGTGACGGTATCGACCTGCGAGGACACTGGAAACGGGGTCCCTTCCCTGGGGAGTCTGATCGGCAGACCGGCGGGGCGCTGCCAGGGCAAAGTCTAGCCGGGCGGACCGACGTGCGGCCGCACGGGCAGGTCGTGGCAGGCGAGGTCGCACAGACAGAGCACCCGGTTCGGCCCGACGCCGACCGAACCGGGTGCCGTGTCAGCGCTATCCGTCGATGATTTCGCCGCCCTCGGGGACGTCGACGCCGAGCAGCTTCGCCTCGCCGGTCGCGGCGGGGTCCGGGCGGTCGACCTGATCCGTCGCCGCCATCTTCAGCCCGCTCATGTCGGTGCGCATGTAGATGACGTTGTAGCGGTCCCACGTCGTGAGGGCGTACTCGAGGTACTGCCCGCTCGTCCACGGGTGCATCAACCCGCCGTAGAGCCCCGGCAGCAGCACGGCGCTCACCACGATCTGCTTGCCCGACCACGGTCCCTCGAGGCTGTCTGCCTGCCGGATCACCAGCCCGGACACGTCCGTCGACATCGCCACGTACTTGCCGAGGTAGTCGTTCCACTGCACGGACAGCTCGCTGATCGGCGCCTTGATCACCGGCACCGCGCGCGCGATCTCCGGAACCCAGGCCGAGCCGTCCCAGTAGCGGTACGCGTTCAGGTCCAGGATCTGGGCGGCCGGCACCCGGGCCAGGCGCGCGCCGCCGCTGCGGCCGGACTGGGTGCCGAACTCGTAGACGAACCCGTCCTTGCCGTGGACGAACGCACTCTGCTGGAAGTCGCTGTTGCCGGGTGCCACCGCGGGCACGTTGGGGATGCCGGGGATGCCGGCGTTGGGGATGTTGACACGCACCGTCGCCGGATCCAGGGCCCAGTTCTCGCCGTTGTCGTGCGAGACCGCGATGGCCGAGTAGTTGACGGTCCACTCGCCTGGGGTGTCCCAGCTCCGGACGGACATGAAGCGCACGTACTGCACCCCGCCCACCGCGATGCCCGCGGTCGGGATGGTCGTGAACTCACCGGGAATCGCGAAGCCCGGGATGATCTCCTTCGAGTGGTTCGGGCCGTCCAGCGGCGAACTGTCGATCCGCATCCCATCGTCGAGCTTGGTGTCGGAACTGCGGAACAGCACGTTGCTGCGCCAGTCGTCGTCGTCCACGCCGCACTCGCCGACGGTGTCACCGAACGCCATGAGGACACCGTGTTCGGCACCGGGACGCCCGTTGTCCCACATGATGCCGAGATCGGTGCCCGAGACGCTGAACCGCTCGATGGTCTTGTTCGGGCTGCCCGGTCCGGTGACCATCTCGATCGCCTTGGTGTTGCCCGAGAGCCGCGGCAGGGCGCCGTCGGGTGCGCCGGTGATCCACGGCAGCGCCTTCCCGATCGAGCCGGTGGCGCTGCCGGAGCTGCCCGAGCCGGAACCGGAACCGTCCTGCCCACAGGGTCCGCCTGCCGCGGAGGCGGGCGAGGTCATCGTCGCGGAGACCGCGACTGCCACCACCGTTGCAGAGAGAACCGCGGACCACGATCGCTTCGTCGAGAGCACAGTCGGGCTTCCTTTCCCCGGGGCCAACATCGAGCCGAGGACGACCCGGCCCCCGCCGGGTATCCCCCCGGGCCACAGCCAACCACGCGGAACCAGTTACTGCCGTGACTGATGGGGCAATTGTTATCAATGTCCGGATCGTCCTGGCGCCATGATGCTGCCACTCCGCGACGTGGAACAATCCGCCGTTCGGTCGACAACCAGCGGCGAGAGCGCTACTCGGCGGGCGTGAGGAACGCCGCGAGTGCGTCGGCGTAGGCCGGGACGTCCGAGGCCCCCATCAGTTCCCGCGCCGAGTGCATCGCCAACTGTGCGGCGCCGACGTCGACGGTGGACAACCCCGTCCGCGACGCGGTGATCGGACCGATGGTGGACCCGCACGGCAGGTCGGCGCGGTGCACGTAGCGCTGCAGTGGCACCCCCGCCCGATCGCAGGCGAGCGCGAAGGCGCCGGCACCGACGGCGTCGGTGGCGTAGCGCAGGTTCTGGTTCACCTTGAGCACCGGTCCGCCTCCCAGTTCGATCCGGTGCGACGGCTCGTGCCGGTCCGGGTAGTTGGGGTGAGTCGCGTGCGCCATGTCCCCGGACGCGCACACCGATCCGGCCATGGCCCGCAGAAAGTCCTCGCGACCGCCGCCGCGCGCCAACACGATTCGCTCGAGCACCGAGTTGAGCAGGTCGGAGAAGGCTCCCCGGTCGGACATCGACCCGACCTCCTCGTGGTCGAACAGGGCCAGGACCGGGATCGCCTCGCCGGGTTCCTCGACCGCGGCGAGCAACGCGCGCGAGCCCGCGTAGCAGGTGCCCTGGTTGTCGAGCCGGGGCGCGCTGACCAGTTCGTCGTGCAGACCGACCACCGCGCTCGGCGCGAGGTCGTGTGTCATCAACTCCCAGCCGAGCACCGCGCCCGGGTCGACGTCCACCTCCTCGGCGAGGAAGCCGAGGAAGCTGCGCGGCGAGTTGCCCAGGCCCCAGATCGCGTTGACGTGCCGCTGCGGGTCGAGCTGGACCGCCTTGCGATCGTCGGACAGGTGAATGGCCAGCTGCGGCACCCGGAGGATGGGGCGGTCGACCCGGATCAGCTTCTGCTGCAATCCGTTTCCGTCGCGCACACTCAGCCGACCGGAGACGCCGAGGTCGCGGTCGAGCCACGAGTTCAGCCAGGCGCCGCCGTACGGTTCGAGGCCCACGAGCTGCCAGCCGGCGGACTCGAGATCCGGGTGCTGCTTGACCCGCAGGTTCGGACTGTCGGTGTGCCCGCCGACGATCCGGAACGGCGCCGCCTCGTGCCCCGACCCCTCCGTGCTCCACGCGACCAGGGAGCCGCCGCGCACCAGGAAGTAGCGTCCGGGCGCAGACGGCCAGCCCTGGGTCTCGCGCAACCGCACGAACCCCTCGGTCGTCAGTTCGGTCGCGACCGTCTCGCACACGTGGAACGGCGACGGTGACGCGTCGACGAAGGAGCAGAGCCCGGTTGCGGTGGCGTCGGTCAGCGAAGGCATGCACCGATCCTATGACCGTCACCCGGGACGGAGGGTAGAGCCGGTCAGCTCGACCCTCCGCTCAGTGCGGTCCGTGCGACACGCAGAACCGGTTGCCGTCCGGGTCGGTCAACGTCACCCAGCGGAACCCGTCCATGTCGTGCCGCTCGTACTCGCTCGCGCCGGCGGCGACCAGACGCGCGACCTCGGCGTCGAGGTCCGGTGCCGACAGGTCCAGATGCACGCGGTTCTTGCCCGGCGTGGGATCCGGCACCTTCTGGAAGGCGAGTTTGTACGGCGCGCCCGGCACGCCGACCATGTAGAACCAGCCGTCGTTGTCCGTCTCGATCCGGCCCCCGGTCTGCTCCGCCCACCAGGTGGCGAGCGTTCCGGGGTCGGCGCTGTCGAAGGTGATCATGCCCAGGGTCAGTGTCATGACCGCACGCTACCGCCGGACCCCGACACGTTCCGGGCCAGACGCCGCGGCCTCGCTCGGGTGTCGGAGCCGTCCGCTAGCGTTCTCAGCATGACCGAATCCGCCCGACCAGCAACGACTCCCGAGCCACAGACGGTCGCGAGCCCGCTCTCGCCCGCCGCGATCTTCCTCGTCGCGACCGTCGACGCCGGGGGCGAGGCGATCACCCGCTCGCTGCTCGCGGACGCCGCGGGCCTGCGTCGGTCGGTCGGGCTACGGGTGCCCGGCGCGGGCCTGGAACTGATCGTCAGCATCGGCTCGGTGGCCTGGGACCGCCTGTTCGCCGGGCCGCGCCCGGCGCAGTTGCACCCGTTCCCGCCGCTACGCGGCGCGAAGCACCAGGCCCCGTCCACTCCGGGCGACCTGCTCTTCCACATTCGCGCGATGAGCACCGACGCGTGTTTCGAACTGGCACACCAGATCACCAAGCGCCTCGCGGGGGCGGCCACGGTCGTCGACGAGGTGCACGGCTTCCAGTACTTCGAGAACCGAGATCTGATCGGATTCGTGGACGGCACCGAGAACCCTTCCGGCACAAAGGCCGTCGCCGCCGTGACGGTGGGCGCGGAGGATCCCGCCTTCGCCGGCGGCTCGTACGTGCACGTGCAGCGCTACGTCCACGACATGACGGCGTGGGAGGCGCTGCCGGTCCCCGAGCAGGAACGGGTCGTCGGGCGCACCAAGCTCGAGGACATCGAGATGAGCGACGACGTCAAGCCCGCCAACTCGCACGTCGCCCTCAACGCGATCAAGGACGAGGAGGGCAGGTCGCTCGAGATCCTGCGAGCGAACATGCCGTACGGCAGGGTCGGCGACGGGGAGATGGGCACCTACTTCATCGGCTACTGCCGCACACCGGACATCACCGAACGCATGCTCGAGAACATGTTCGTCGGAAGCCCGCGCGGCAATTACGACCGCCTGCTGGACTTCTCGGTTCCGGTCACCGGATCGGCGTTCTTCACGCCGAGCGCCGACTTCTTCGAGGACCTGCCCGCCCCGCCGCGGTGACCGCGGCCCGATCGCCCACGCGATAGGTTCGGGCCATGTCGCTCGGACCGCTGGTCATGTTCGCCGTCGGGCTCAACGCCTATGCCCTGCTGCTGATCTACCTGCGTTCGTGGGCCTACCGGGTGCCGGTGTACCGGCCGATGGTGAAGAACTTCGGGCTGTCGGTGCTGCCGCTCGTGCTCTTCCTCGCGGTCACCGCGGTGCTGGTGGTGACCGTCGGCCTCACCTCGCGCACGCTCGGAATCGTGGTCGGCGTGGTCGGATTCGCGGTGTGGCTGCTCGCGCTGCCCAACTCCGGCTACCTGATCACCGAGCTCAACCAGAACCACCGGCGCGAGGACGAGGACGTCCCGCTCTGGTACGACATCATCGCCGTGCTCACCTTCGCGATGTCCGGGGTGGTGAACACCGTGCTCGGGGTGCTGGCCGCCCAGATCACCTTCACCCTGGCGCTGTTCGGCGACTCGAACGCCGCGCTGCGCAGCGCGCCGGTGCGGGCTGTCCCCGTCGTGATAATCGCGCTGGTGTCGGTGGGCATCTACCTGGGCCGGTACCTGCGACTGAACAGTTGGGACGTGCGCTCCCCGCGCCGGATGTGGACCAAGGTCCGCGAGCACTTCGACTCCCGCGCGGCGGTCGCGAATTTCCTGCTGTTCTGCCTCACCCACACCGTGTTCCTGGCCCTGATCTACGGGCTGATCGCCGGGCCGTTGCTCGCCGCGGTCGCCGACAGCCCCGACCTGGTGGACGCCTAGCGCTCAGTCCGCGGTCGGGAGCGCGCAGACGCTGTCGAGTCCGAGCACGTGATTGAGCCGGCCGAATGCCAGCCACGCCCCGATGCTCATCGACAGTTCGACCACCTCGGCCTGGGTGTACTGCGCGAACATCCGGGTCCAGAACTCGTCGTCGAGACCGTGGTGGTCGAGTGCGTAGCGCTCCGCGTACTCGGCGGCGAGGCGGGTGCGGTCGTCGAAAACCTCTGTGGTGCGCCAGTTCTCGACCGCGTCGTCGAATCCGTCCTCGACCTTCTGCCCGTCCCGTTCCGTGCGCCAGTCCTGACAGATGATGCAGCCGTTGATCTGCGCGATCCTCAGCCGGGCGGCCTCGAAGGCGCGCAGGTCGATGGTCGAGTGTTCGTACACCGACAGCGAGAACCGGGAGGCCGGGACCCCGATGCCGGGGACCATCTCGCCCCACACGTACCCGATCGGATCCTTGTCCCCGGGAATGTCGATGAGCATGACGTGGTCCTTTCGTTCCTACGGGTGTGCTGGGGCGGTGACCGCGGATCGTCCCAACTTGCCCACGGCGGGGCGCAGCGGGACGTCGAGCGCGTCGTACAGTCCGGGTTCCGCGTCGACGAGCCAGTCGACGGCACTGACGAGGCGGCCGACGGCGGTGGCGTTGCCGCCCGCGGATCGGCTGCCACCCTCGTCGGTGCATTCCACGGTGACCTCGATACGCGGACGTCCCTCGATGATCACCCGGTGGGCCCCGTCGCCGTCCGGGGGCATCGGCCAGTCCGTCGCACATGTCGGGTGGATGCGGGTGACGTGTTCGATGACGATGCGCGGCTCACCGTCGACGATGCCCTGCACCTCGAACCGCACCGCGCCCTGGGTGCCCGCCTCGAACGCGCCCATCGTCGCGGTGGTGACGGTGCTGTCGAGCGCCCGCCGGTCCAGGGTCTCGCGGATCTCGTCGAGCTCGACACCGAGCGCCCGCGCCATCATCCGCACCTGGCCGCCCCACACCATGGTCGGGATCGACGGTGCGATCATCGGCGGCAGGTAGTCCATCGGCTGGCCCATGCCGACCAGGTACCGGACCGAGTCCGGCTGGTCGTAGGTGGAGTAGTCGAAGATCTCCTGGCAGCGGATCACGTCGACGGTGCTGCCGAGCCCGCTGAGCAGCAGCGGCAGCACGTCGTTGCCCCAGCCGGGGTCGACGCCGGAGGCGAACAGCGAGCCGCCGCCCTCGGCGATCGCGGCGAGCACCGGCTCCCGCAGTTCCGCCGGCGCGTTGCGATGGTCGTAGAGGGGGTACAGGGCAGGGCTGACGACGACGACGCCGGCGCGTACGGCCCGGCAGATGTCGGCGAGGGCGTCGTCGGGCCGGATGTCGCCGGAGGCCGCGTACACCACCGCGCCGGGGCCGGCCGCGAGCACGGCCTCGATGTCGTCGGTCGCCGCGACGCCCAGGTCTCGGCCGAGTCCGGCCAGCTCGCCCGCGTCGCGACCGACCTTCTCGGGGTTGTGCACCAGCACGTTCACGAGCTCGAGCTCGGGGTGCGCGTCGACGGCACGAATGGCCGCACGCCCGACGTTGCCGGTGCCCCAGACGACCACGGAAATCATGGGACGGACGGTACCGAATTGAAATACGTTCTCGTGGGGAATTCGGACGACTCAGGCGGTGACGGGGCGCGCCTCGCGCGCTCCGGGCCGGAGCGGGACGTCGAGCGCGTCGTACAGTCCCGGATCCCTGTCCACCAGCCAGGCGATGGCGCCGACGAGCCTGCCGACCGCCGTCTGTACACGACCCGCCGCCGGTTCTCCGCTGCCGACCGCCGGGCGGACCGTCGTCTCGACCCGGTGGTCGCCCTCGACGACGATCCGGTACGTGCTCGCGACGTCCTCGGGCAGGGTCGGCCAGTCCGGTGCGCAGGTCGGGTCGATCCGATTGACGTGCTCGATCACGATGCGCGGCTGCCCGCCGACGATGCCCTGCACCTCGAACCGCAAGGCGCCCTGCCCGCCTGCCTCGAACTTGCCCATGGTGTCGGTCTCGACGGTGACCTCCAGCGCGCGCCGCGAGACGGTCTCGCGGATCTCGTCGAGTTCCACGCCGAGCGCGCGCGCCAGCATCCGCACCTGACCACCCCACACCGTGGTCGGCATCCGCGGCGCCAGGAGCGGCGGCAGGTAGTCGAGGGGCTCGCCCATGCCGACGAGGCGGCGCACCGACCCGGGCTCCGAGTAGCCGGAGTAGTCGACGATCTCCTGGCAGCGGATCACGTCGACAGTGCTGCCGAGACCGCCGAGCAGCAGCGGCAACACCCCGCTCGCCCAGTCGGGGTCGGCGGAGGTGACGAACAACGAGCCGCCGCCCTCCTCGATCGCAGCGCGGATCGGCGCGCGCACCTCGTGCCGGTCGTCGCGGCTGTCGTAGAGCGGATGGATCGGCTCGGTCACGACGACCGCGCCGGCGCGCAACGCCGCGCAGACCTCGTCCAGGGCGCCGGCCGAGCGGGTGTTGCCGGACGGGGCGAACACCACCGCGCGGGGCCTGGTGTCGAGCACCGCGGCGACGTCGTCGGTGGCGGGGACGCCGAGAGTCCGGTCCAGGCCACCGAGTTCGCCCGCGTCGCGGCCGACCTGCTCCGGCTCGCGCACGAGCACGGCGGTCAGCTCCAGGCCGGGGTGCGCGTCGACCGCGCGGATGGCTGCGCGCCCGATGTTCCCCGTGCCCCACACGATCGTCGAGATCATGGGCGGACGGTAGCAAAAGGGCGGACCGGAAAACCCGGTCCGCCCTCGCGGCGAATCAACGCGTGTTCCCTCAGGCGGTGAGGACGGCGTCGAGCGCGGAGTAGAACATGCCGAGGCCGTCGTCGCTCGGTCCGGTCAGCGACTCGGTCGCGTGCTCGGGGTGCGGCATCAGGCCGACGACGCGACCGTTCGCGGACGCGATGCCCGCGATGGACCGCTGCGAGCCGTTGGGGTTGTCGCCCGCGTAGCGGAAGACCACGCGCCCCTCCCCCTCGAGCTCGTCGAGCACCCGCTCGGAGGCCTGGTAGCGCCCCTCGCCGGACTTGAGCGGGATCAGGATCTCGGCGCCGGCCTCGTAGCGGGCGGTCCACGCGGTGGACGTGGACTCCACCGTGAGCCACTGGTCGCGGCAGATGAAGTGCAGGCCCTCGTTGCGGGTCAGCGCGCCGGGCAGCAGCCCGGCCTCGCAGAGCACCTGGAAGCCGTTGCAGATGCCGAGCACCGGCATGCCGCCCTTGGCCGCCTCGACGACCTTGCCCATCACGGGGGCGAACCGGGCGATCGCGCCGCAGCGCAGGTAATCGCCGTAGGAGAAGCCGCCGGGGACGATGACCCCGTCCACGCCCTTGAGGTCGGCGTCGCCGTGCCAGAGGCTGACGGCCTCGCCGCCCGCCAAGGTCACCGCGCGTGCGGCGTCGACGTCGTCGAGGGTGCCGGGGAAGGTGATGACTCCGATGCGCGCGCTCATGCGTCGACGCGCCTCACGGTCCAGTCCTCGATCACGGTGTTCGCGAGCAGGCCTTCGGCGATCTTCTCCAGCTCGGCGTCCTCGACGCTGCCGTCGATCTCGAGCTCGAATCGCTTCCCCTGGCGGACGTCGGACACGCCGGCGAAGCCCAGCCGGGACAAGGCCCCGACGATGGCCTGCCCCTGCGGATCGAGAATCTCGGCCTTGGGCATGACTTCGACTACGACACGGGCCACGTGCTGCTCCTCGCTTGGTGCTCCGGTATCGCCCGGGAGAATCACGCCGGGCAACTGGCAGTTTACCGGTCCGCCTGTCCGCCTCCCCCACCGACTGACTCCCCCGACCGAGTGAACGGAAGCGTTCACTCGAACAGATCGAGTGAACGCTCCGTTCACTCGATGCGCGAGGACCGTCCCGTCGCGCTGAACCGGCGCATACTCGACTGCATGCGACTGACCCATTTCGGCCACTCCTGCCTGCTCGCCGAGATCAACGGCTCGACGGTTCTGTTCGACCCCGGCAACTTCTCACACGGCTTCGAGGGCATCACCGGACTGGACGCCATTCTGATCACCCACCAGCATCCCGACCACGCCGACACCGCCCGGCTGCCCGCCCTGGTGGAGGCAAATCCCGGCGCCGCGCTGTACGCCGACCCGCAGACCGCCGCACTGTTCGGCGACGGCTGGACGGCGGTGCACGCGGGCGACGAGTTCGACGTCGGGGCACTGCACGTGACCGGGACCGGCGGCGCGCACGCCGTGATCCACCCCGACCTTCCGGTGATCGACAACACCGCCTACCTGCTCGGCACGGCGGACCAGCCGGCCCAGCTGATGCATCCCGGCGACTCCCTGTTCGTGCCCGAGCAGCAGGTCGGGGTGCTGGCCCTGCCGTCGGCGGCCCCGTGGCTGAAGATCTCGGAGGCGATCGACTACCTGCGGGCCGTCGCGCCGCGGGTCGCGGTACCGATCCACCAGGCGATCCTCGCCGACCAGGCGACCGGCATCTTCTACGGCCGTTACGCCGACATGGCAGCCGAGGGCACCGAGTTCCGGGTGCTGCCCGAGGAGGACTCGCTCGAGGTCCGCTGACGCGCCCGTGCGTCAGGCGACGGCGTGTCCGACGCGCCGGTCCCAGCGGTAGACGGCGGGTCGAGCGTCGTGGTGCAGCGCCAGGTCGACGGCGTCGAGGAGGGCCTGTCGCGGTCCCGGCTGCGCTAGCTGCTTGGCGGTGACGGCCAGCCGGACCAGGCCGCCACGGCGGGCGGTGCGGCCCGCGCCGAGCACCAGCGCCCGGCACCGCCACGGCTCGGCCCGGTGGCCGTCGCCGATCCCGAGCACGCGGGCCCGGGTGACGGTGCCGCGTTCGAGGTCGTGGATGCCGGTCGCACCGGCGAGCAGCCGGAAGCCGGTGCGCGGCAGCGCGGACACCGCGCCGGGCGAGGCCTGCCACCGCGGCGCGGCGAACAGCCGGGTCCGCAGTCCCGTCTCCTCCATCACCCGGTCGGCGGCGAGCAGTCGCAGCGTGGCCTCGTGCGCGGGCAGCGCGGCGAACTCGGCGCGGCGCTTCTTGGTCGCGGCCTGGTCGTAGCCGTGCAGCACCACGGCGTCACCACCGGCCAGCCGCGACCGCAGCCATTCCTGCGTCGGCTCGTCGCGGACCAGGCGGTACTTGTCCTTGAGTCTCGGCGCGACCAGCAGCGACAGCGGCACGCGGCGACCGTCCAGTTCGGCCGCGAACTCCGCGACCCGCTCCCTGGTCTCGTCCCTGATCCCCGACACCGACACGATCAGCTGTCCTGCCATGTGTCCAGGCTCGCATCCCAAGGTGTACGGCCGCTGACATCCGGATGAGCGCTCGGCGAGGACCGCCCCGCGACCCCGGGGCGGTCGTCTACCCCTGGCCGCGAACCCCGTTGCGGTCCCGCCACCACTGCGGCGCATCGACGAAGTGGTTGTCGTATTTGTCCTGGGCGGGCGCGAGCTCCTCCACCGATGCCTCCCCGGCCTGGATCCTCGCGAGCAGCCGGAAGTACTCGAACCGTTGCACCCCAGGGGTCAGGACGATCAGTACCCGGGCCGCGGAGTCCGGCGTCGCACCGAACGCATGGGGCATGAGCTTGGGCACCACGAGGGATCCGCCCGCCGTCACGGTCACGATCTCGTCGCCGGCCATGACGCGCAGTTCGCCGTCGAGGACGTGGAACAGCTCCGAGGATCTGGTGTGGAAGTGCGGGGCGGCGCCGTCCGCCCCGACCCCGAGCTGGACCTCGAGCGAGCTGAGTGCGCCCGCCGTGTCCGAGGCGTCGTACAGCAGATGCATCGACGCCCGGTCGTTCCCCACGACCTCGGCCTGGCCCGCCCGTGCCGAGACCGCCCGCTCCGTGCCGCTCATGCGGCGAGCAACGCGGCGGCGGCGATCATCGCGACCGCGGTGGCCCCGTGGATTCCGTACGCGGCCTTGCGGTCGCCGCCGTTGGACATCACGACCCACATGTCGCCGAGGGGGATGACGGCGAGCAGCAGCATCAGGAGGGCGAGCTGGTCGCGTGCGACGAAGCTGAAGACGATCACCAGCAGGCCCGAGCCGATGTCGCGGACGCCCTTGACCTGCCACCAGCCGCGCGCCTCTGGCGCCGGGCTGGCCGGCAGGCCGAAGCCGGCCGCGTTCTTCTCGTTCTTTCCGAGGTAGGCCACACCGATCGCGATGATCCCGAGCGCACCGATCCAGCTGATGACGAGTCCGATCCAGTTCAGCATTGCCATACCTTTCGTTTGTAGAATTTCTACCAACGTTAACTTAGTGATGGATGGAAGTCTATCGGTGATAGAGTTTCGGCATGGGTGTTCGGGAACGCAAGGAAAGGGAGCGACAGGACCGCGAGCGCAAGATCGTCGAATGCGCCCGGAGCATCGCCGAGAACGAGGGGTGGCCCGCCGTGACCACGCGGCGCCTGGCCGATGAGATCGAGTACAGCCCTCCGGTGCTCTACGGGCATTTCCCGGAGGGCAGAGACGGCATCGTCAGCGCGGTCGCGCTGACGGGATTCCGGGATTTCACCCTGACCATGGGCCGGGCGCTCGAGGGCGTCGACGATGTGGGACGGCTGACGGCTTTCATCCGCGCCTACTTGGAATTCGCCTCGGACAATCCCGCGACGTACGAGGCCATGTTCTCGATGCGGCTCGGGGTTCGATTCGCCCACGAATCGACCCCACCGGAACTGCGTACGGGATTCGAGGTGCTGTCTTCGGCGCTCGGAGGCGAGACGACCGGCGAGGCCGGGACCAGGGCGGAGGTCTTCTGGAGTGCGCTGCACGGAATGTGCGTGCTCACGCGCGGGGAGCGCCTCGACCCGGACAACGAGGCAGCGCGCATCGCCGAGCTCGCCGCACTGTTCGGATGAGCACGAAAGGCGGCCACGCACCAGGTGCGTGGCCGCCTTTGTTCGGTTGCGTTGCTACTTCGGCAGCACGGCCTCGATGGCGGCGAGGACCTCGGGGGCGTCCGGAACCGTGGTCGGGCGGAACCGGTTGGCGACGGTGCCGTCGGCGGCGATGAGGAACTTCTCGAAGTTCCACTGCACGTCGCCGGCGGTGCCCTCGACGTCGGCGGTCTGGGTGAGCTCCGCGTAGATCGGGTGCCGGCCGTCGCCGTTGACGTCGACCTTCTCCGTCAACGGGAAGGTGATGCCGTAGGTGGTCGAGCAGAACGTCTGGATCTCCTCGGCGGTGCCCGGCTCCTGGCCCATGAACTGGTTGCACGGCACACCGATCACGGTCAGGCCGCGGTCCGCGTAGTCCTTCGCCAGCTGCTCGAGTGCCGCGTACTGCGGGGTGAGCCCGCACTTGGAGGCCACGTTGACCAGCAGGATCGCGTTGCCGCCCGCCAGGGCGTCCAGCGTGGTGGGCTCGCCACCGAGGGTGTCGATCTCGATCTTCACGGGGTTCGTCATGAGGCCAACGGTACTGCGACGCGCTGCTCCGCCCGGGCGTCCGGCCCATCTGCCGGGACGGCGTGATCGTCCTCGGGCAGGTGATCGTCGACCATCGTCGACTCGTCGAACGGCAGCTTCCCGTCGAGCACCGACCGCACCCTCGACGCGTCCACCGTGCGCGTCCAGGTCCCGATCAGCAGGGTGGCCACCGCATTGCCGGAGAAGTTGGTGACCGCGCGGGCCTCGGACATGAACCGGTCGATGCCGACGATCAGCCCGACGCCGTCGAGCAGCTCCGGCCGGTGGCTCTGCAGGCCACCCGCGAGGGTGGCCAGGCCGGCGCCGCTCACGCCCGCCGCGCCCTTCGACGCGATCATCATGAACGCCAGCAGGGACAGCTGCTCGGAGATCGAGAGTGGCTGGCCCATGGCGTCGGCGATGAAGATCGAGGCCATCGTCAGGTAGATCGCGGTGCCGTCGAGATTGAAGGAGTACCCGGTGGGCACCACGATGCCGACGGTGGCGCGCTGCACCCCGACGTGCTCCATCTTGGCGATGAGCCGCGGCAGGGCCGACTCCGAGGAGGAGGTCGCGAATATCAACAGGTACTCCCGCGCCAGGTAGCGGACCAGCTTGAAGATCGAGAACCCGGACACCACGCGCAGGATCAGGCCGAGCACGACGAACACGAAGATCGCGCAGGTGACGTAGAAGCCGAGCATCAGGGTGCCGAGCGCGGTCACGGCCCCGAGGCCGGTCTGGCCGACCACGTTCGCGATCGCCCCGAAGGCGCCGATGGGCGCGAGCCACAGGATCATCGCCAGTATCCGGAACACCAGCTTCTGCACGTGTCCGACCCCACGAAGGATCGGCTCGCCCTGCTTGCCCATCGCCTGCAGCCCGAACCCGACCAGCAGAGCCACGAACAGCGTCTGCAGGACGCTGCCGACCGTGAGCGAGGACAGCAGCGAGGTCGGGACGATCCCGGCGATGAAGTCCATCGCGCCGCCCGCGCCGTGCGCCTTCTCTGCGAGATCCGCACCCGCCGCGGACGTCGCCTCGCTCAGGTGCAGCCCGCTGCCCGGGTCGAGCAGGTTGCCGACGACCAGCCCGATGCCGAGGGCGACCGTGGACATGCCGACGAAGTAGGCCAGTGCCAGACCACCGACCTTGCCGACGCTCGCGGCGGCCTTCACCGACCCGATGCCCAACACGATCGTGCAGAAGATGACCGGGCTGATCATCATCTTGATCAGGCTGATGAACAGGGTGCCCAGCACCCCGAGTGCCTTGCCCGCCTCGGGCGCGAGCCAGCCCACGAGCACGCCGGCGACGACCGCGGCGATCACCCCCAGGTAGAGCCAGTGGGTACGGTCGCGCTTGCGCGCCGCCGGCTGCGCGGGGGTAGCGTCCCGCTCGGTGTCGTTGGTCATCTCTGGTCCTCTTGACTGCCGCTCTCGGAAGTGACCCGCATCACTTCACCTCGGGAAGAATGGTTTAACGCAATCCGGCGACAGTCACGTTTGCGTGCATTTCGTTCACGAGAGGACTTCACGGGTGAACAGGTCTCCACGGCGGCCGAGTCTCGCGCGCCAGGTGCTGGCGCTGCAGCTTCTGGTGCTGGCCGCGGTCGTACTGGCCGGCAGCGTCTTGACGGTTCTCGACGAGCGGCGCGACGCCGACGCGGCCACCGAGCGCGAGGTCGTCGCGGTCGCCGAGACCTTCGCCGGGGCCGACTCGACCGCGGCGGCACTCGTGTCCCCCGACCCCAGTGCGGCGTTGCAGCCGCAGACCGAGCGGATCCGGCAGGCCACCGGCACCGACTTCATCGTCGTGATGGCGCCGGACCGGACCAGGTACACGCACACCAATCCCGCACTGATCGGGCAGCCGTTCAGCGGCAGCATCGACCGCGCGCTCGCCGGCGAGACCTTCACCGAGACGTACACCGGCTCGCTCGGCCCGTCGATCCGGGCGGTGGCTCCCGTGTACGCCGACGGAAGGGTCGTGGGGCTGGTGGCGGCCGGGGTGACCAGGGAGCGGATCAGCGACCAGTTCCTGCGGGGGCTGCCCGCGGTCCTCGCGGTGAGCGCGGGCGCCCTCGCGCTCGCCAGCGCGGGCGCGCTGTTGCTGAGCCGACGGTTGCGCCGGCAGACCCTCGGACTCGGCCCGGACGAGTTGCGCACCCTCTACGAGCATCACGACGCGGTGCTGCACTCGATCGGCGAGGGTCTGCTGGTGTTCCGGTCTGGCTCGGACACCGCCGAGGTGGTCAACGACGAGGCCCGACGGCTGCTGACGCTGCCGGACGGACCCGTCACCCGTGCCCGATTGCCGGAGTCGCTGCGGGCGCTCGGGCCGCGACCGGTCAAGGACGAGGTCCACCTCGCCGGCGATCGGGTCCTGCTGGTCAACCAGGACCCGGTGCTCTTCGAGGGCCGCGAGATCGCCGTGGTGACCACCCTGCGCGATCACACCGAACTGCGGAACGTCACCGGAGAGCTGGACTCGATGCGGCAGTTCACCGATTCGCTCCGGGCCCAGTCACACGAGTCGGCGAACCGACTGCACACCGTGATCACCCTGGTCGAACTCGGCCACACCGAGGAGGCCGTCTCCTTCGCCACCGCCGAACTCGCCTTCTCGCAGCACCTGGTGGACCGGCTGACCACCTCCCTCCAGGAACCGGCGTTGGCCGCCCTGCTGCTCGGCAAGGTCAATCAGGCCGCCGAACGGGGTATCGACCTCACGGTCACCGACGACAGCGCCCTGGCCACCGCGGACCCGCTCACGGCACGCGAACTCGTCACGCTCGTCGGCAATCTCGTCGACAACGCCATCGACGCGGCCGGCACCGACGCCGGCGACGAGCGGCCGTGGGTGGAGGTCACCGTGCGTTCCGGCGACGGCGGGCTCGACGTCCGGGTCGCGGACAGCGGACCGGGGATGTCGCCGGAGGCACTGGAGCGGGCCACCGCGCGGGGCTACTCGACGAAGTCGGACCACCAGGGCCTCGGCCTGGCACTCGTGATGCAGGTGGTCACTCGGCACCACGGCAGTATCGACACCGAGATGTCCTACGGTTCGGTGGTTCTCGTCCACATCCCCGCAGGAGGCGCCGCGTGATCCGGGTGCTGGTCGTCGAGGACGAACCGCTCATCGCCGAGGCACACCGCGCCTACGTCGGTCGAGTGCCCGGTTTCACCGTGCACTCCGTGGTGCACACCGGCGCCGCCGCGATGCGAGCCGTCGGCGCCGCGAGCGCCACCGACGAGCCGATCGACCTGATCCTGCTCGACCTCGGACTACCGGACGGCAGCGGCCTCGACGTGGCGGCCGCGCTCGGCAGGCTGCGGCCCACGCCCGACATCATCGCGATCACCTCGGCCCGCGACCTGTCGATGGTGCGCGCGGCCGTGGCGCAGGGGGTGGCGCTGTACCTGCTCAAGCCGTTCACCTTCGCCGCATTCCGGGACAAGCTCGAGCGATACCTCGAGTTCCGGCGTGCGCTGCCCAGCGGCGAGAAGGCCGTCAGCCAGCGGGACGTGGACCGAGCGATGGCCGTCCTGCGGAGTTTCGACGAGCGGGCGTCCACACCGAAAGGTGTTGCACCGCAGACGCTGGAGCAGATCTCGTCGGCCGTACGCGAGTCGGACACGGGGCTGAGCGCCTCCCAGGCGGCGGCCGCGGCCGGGGTGTCCCGGGTGACCGCGTGGCGCTACCTCGAGCGGTTGGCGGAGGACGGGTTGGTGGACCGACACTCCGAGTACGGTCGCGCCGGCAGGCCGCAGGTGCGCTACGTCTGGCGTTGACGCGCCGCGGTGCCGCCGGCGACCCCGGTCGCGCCCGCGTACGGGCTCAACCGCAGCATGGCCCGCCGGGCGAGCGGCCGGGCCAGCGGTGTGAGGTAGCGGCGCCACCCCAGGGTCGCCGCGATGTCGGCGACGATGTCGTCGACGCCGCGCGACTGGTAGGCCAGCAGCCGTTGGCTCTCCGCGGTGTCCAGCCAGTCGGTCGCGTACGGCTTGCCACTGAACGCGTTGTCCGGCAACATGTCCAGGCTCATCGCGCCCAGCATCCGGGTCAGGTACTCGCGATAGGTGAGCTGACAGGCAGGTCCCCCGCCGAGGAACAGGACCCGGCCCCACACCTGGGGCGTGTCCAGCGCGTTCGCGACCGCGACCGCCGCGTCGGCGGGATGCAGGACCTCGATCCGGTTGTCCAGCCCGATCTCGAACATGATCGGCTCCGCCGGACGGATCCCGATGATCGGGACGTCCGCGAGGCGCGGAATGAACCAGTCGAGGCCCGACGCCCGGACCATCTCCTCGCCCGCAATCTTGTGCGCGGTGTAGGCGTCGGTCGGTACGGTCGGATCGTCGACCCGACGCGGCGGATCGCGGTGCAGGGTGTGGCCGTGCACGTCGAACGTGGACGCGAACACCAACTTCGGCGGCCGGGCCTGCGCGGTGCATGCCCGGACCACCGCGCGGGTGCCGTCCACGTTGACCTGGCGGGCGTACTCCGGGTCGTCCTCGCTCGCGGGCGGGATCACCGCCGCCAGGTGCAGCACCGCTTCGACCCCGGCCACCGCGGAGGTCACCGTCGCCGGGTCCCGGATGTCGCCCCACACCACGTCGACGCCGTCGACGCCGCGGGCCCGTCGCCTGTCCTCCGGGGTGCCAAGGGACAGGCACCGGACCTGGTGGCCGCGTCGCTGCAGCTCGGCCAGCACGTGCGAGCCGATGTTCCCGAACCCGCCGGTCAGCAGCAGCCTCATGACCGGATGGTGCCCCGGCCGGGAATCAGCGGCAGGTCGAGCGCGGACAGCAGACCGGGCTTGGCGTCGCCGAGGTACGGGATGGCGTTGATCGCGCGCATCCCGGTCGCCAGGCAGCCGCCGGTGATCGGGTTGTCGTCCAGCTCACCGCGGAACACGGTCTCCTGAGTGATGTTCGGGCTGCCCTTGATGATCACGCGGTACACGTCGTTGTCCACCGAGGTGGCCCGGGGCCAGTGCGTGGCCGCGTCGTTGGTGATCCGGTTGACGTGCTCGATGACGATCTTCGCCTCGTCGCCCACCCAGCCGCGGATCTCGAATCGCACCGCGGCACACTGGCCGGGCTCGATGACGCCGAACTTGTACTCGATCGGCTCGGTGGCCGCCCACTTCTCGTAGACGGTGTCGATCCGGTCCAGTTTCACCCCCACCGCATCGGCGATCATCGGGATGGTGTGGCCCCACGCGAAGATCAGCACCTCCGGGATCTCGAGCACCGCCGCCTGCTCGATCGGAGCGCCGATACCCATCGTCGGGCCGTAGTCACCCTCGTAGGTGGCGTAGTCCAGCAGCTCCTGCACCCGCACGCTGTCCACCCGCCCGCAGACGCCCATCAGGGTCATCGGGAACAGGTCGTTGGCGAATCCCGGATCGATTCCCGTTGTGAAACAAGACTTTCCGCTCTCCTGACAGGCCTGCTCGAGCGCGACCTTCATCTCCGGCGGGCACGGCTCGGGGTACACCAGCGGTGTCATGGAGGTGGACACGACGTGCTTGCCGGACCGCAGCGCCGCCGTCATGTTGTCGATGTTCTGGACCGCGTACTCGGCGGTCGGGCCGAAGTAGGCGACCGCGTCCGCGTCGACCGTGAGAGCCGTCGCCCAGTCCGTCGTCGCGGCGAGGCCGACCGGGTCCACCCCGATCAGGGCGCCGACGTCGACGCCGTCCTTGGCCGGGTCGTGCACGATGACGCCGACCAGCTCGAAGGCGGGATGGTCGATCAGCTCACGGATGACGAGCTTGCCGACGACGCCGGTGCCCCAGACGATGACCTTGTGCTTCATGCGTACTGCCTCTCGAAGTTCGATGTGCGTCAACAGGTTCCGACTATCAGCGGAAGTACTCGCCCGCGTTCACGAAGAGCGTCTGGCCCGTCAGCATCCGGGCTCGGTCGGAGGCGAAGAAGACCACCGAGTTGGCCACGTCGTCATCGGCGGGCATCTCGCCGAGCGGCATGTTCGCGGTGATCTCGCCGATCACCGTCTCCTCGGGGACGTCTCGCTGCTTGGCGGACAGCGCGACGTACAGCTCGATCGGCGGTCCCCACATCCACGTGGGCACGACGGTGTTCACCCTGATCTTGTACGGGCCGAGTTCCTTTGCCAGCGACCACATCGCCGCGTGCAGGGCGCCCTTCGAGGTCGCGTAGGCGGACTGCGGGAGCTGGGGGTGGAACATCGCCTGCGAACCGATCAGCACCACGGACCCGCCCCGCTTCTTCAGCTCGGGCAGCGCGGCCTGGGTGAGCGTGAGGGTGCCGATCACGTTGGCGTCGAGCATCGCCTTCCACGCTTCGAGGTCGGCCCCCTCGAGTCCGCCGAAGACGTCCTCCTTCGCCGCCACGTTCACCAGCGCGTCGACGCCACCGAAGCGGTCCGCTGCCGTACGGACGAGCCCTGCGCACGCCTCCTTGTCGAGGATGTCGGTCACCGCGTACGCCACCCGCTCCCCGGTGGGGTCGACCTCGTCTGCCACCGACTTCAGGTTCGACTCGGTCCGGGCACCGAGCACGACATTCGCGCCGTCCCGGAACGCGGCCAGCGCGATCTCCCGGCCGAGGCCGTTGCCGACCCCCGAGACGACGACCGTCTTGCCCTCCAGCAGCTCCGCCATTGTCGGCCTTTCTCCACAGGTGTGACGCGTGTCATTACGTAACTTCGCGTTACGATTTTTGCAAAGTAGCACCGCGTTAGGCTGCAGACAATGACTTCTGGCGAAGAGACGACGGATACCGCGATCGAGCGCAGGCGCGGCCGGCCGCGGAACCCGGCGATCGACGGGGCCGCACTCGCCGCCGCGCGCGAGTTGCTGGCCGAGGTGGGCTGGGACCAAACCACGATGGTCGCGATCGCCGAGCGGGCCGGCGTCGGGAAGCCGGCCCTGTACCGACGGTGGCCCTCGAAGACGCATCTGGTCTTCGAGGCGATCTTCGGATGGGTGGACGACGCCACCCCGGTCGCCGACGCGGCTGACCCGGCGGAGTGGATCCGGCGGTCGTGCGCCTACTCGCTCGAACTGTTCGGCCGGCCCGAGGTCAAGGCCGCGCTGCCGGGCCTGCTGGCCGCGTTCCGGGATCGCGAGGACCTGCTGACCACGCTGTGGACGGACTTCGGTGGCCCGGGCATCGGCATGCTCGCCGACACCCTGGCACGCGACGGCGCCGAGGGCGGCGCGGCGCTGGACGCGCAGGCCACCATGCTCTTCATCGTCGGCGGCGCCATGATGCTGCGACTGCTGATCGCGGACGAGGACGCGGCCGGCCTCGCCGACCGGATGCCCGGCATCCTCACGGTCGGCGTGGCGGGCCCGCCGCCGGCGGACTAGAAATGCGGCTTCGCCGCAGTGGTGCGCTTACGGAGTCCAGGGGCTCCGTTTCCACTCCACTGCGGCGAAGCCGCATGCTCACACGCCGACGGTGTCGAGCACCCAGGCGTACTCGAACGCGACCTCTTTCCACTTCTCGTACCGGCCGCTGACGCCGCCGTGCCCGGCGCTCATCTCGGTCTTGAGCAGCAGCGGCGCGTCGCCCGTCTTCGTGGCGCGCAACGCCGCGACCCACTTGGCCGGCTCGACGTAGAGCACCCGGGTGTCGTTGATGCTGGTGATCGCGAGGATCGCCGGGTAGTCCTGGGCCGTGACGTTCTCGTACGGGCTGTAGGACCTCATGTACTCGTAGACGTCCTTGTCCGCCAACGGGTTTCCCCACTCGTCCCACTCGATGACGGTCAGCGGGAGGGACGGGTCGAGGATCGAGGTCAGCGGGTCCACGAACGGCACGTTGGCGAGGATGCCCGCGAACAGCTCCGGCGCCATGTTGGCCACCGCACCCATCAGCAGGCCGCCGGCGCTGCCGCCGTCGGCGACGATCTGCGCGGGCGTGGTGCGGCCCGTGGCCACGAGATGCCGTGCGCAGGCGACGAAGTCGGTGAAGGTGTTCTTCTTCGTCAGCATCTTCCCGTTGTCGTACCAGTGCCTGCCCATCTCACCGCCGCCGCGCACGTGCGCGACCACGAACACCATGCCGCGGTCGAGCAGCGAGAGCCGTGCCACCGAGAAGCCCGGGTCCATGCTGGACTCGTAGGAGCCGTAGCCGTACAGCAGCAACGGCGCCGGGCCCGCCGGGGCATCCCCCGCCGCCGCGTCCGTCCGGCGCCGGACGATCGAGATGGGGATCTGGGTACCGTCCGCCGCGGTCGCCCAGTCCCGGTGCTGTTCGTAGTCCGCGGGATCGTAGCCGCCGAGCACCGGCTGCGCCTTGCGCAGCAGCAGCGCACCGGTGGCCACGTCGTAGTCGTAGACGCGGCTCGGGGTGATGAACGAGGTGAACCCGAGCCGGAGCAGCGGTCCCGACCACTCGGGGTTGCTGCCGACACCCACCGAGTACAGCTCCTCGCCGAACTCGAGTTCGTGCAGGTCGCCGTAGCCCTCGGCGCGCAGCGGCCACACCGCCACCCGGGTCAGCGCCTCGCGGCGATAGCTCAGCACCAGGTGCCCCGCGAACGCCTCGACCTCCTCCAGTCGCACGTCCTCGCGGTGCGCGAGCAGGGTGCGCTGATCGGTCGGGTCGGCGACCGGGGCATCGACCAGCGTGAAGTTGTCCGCCTTGACGCCGTCGACGTCGCCGTTGTGCAGGATCAGGAACCGGTCCTCGCCCGCGACGACCGCGTGCTCGACGCTGTACTCGACGCCGTCCACCCGCGGCAGCACCACGCGGAACTCGCCCTCGGGGTCGTCGGACTCGAGGCAGAGGATCTCGGAGGTGACCTTCGACCCGATCCAGATCATCAGGTACTTCTCGCTGCGGGTGGATCCGAAGCCCACCCAGAACCGCTCGTCCGGCTCGTGGAACACCTTCACGTCGTCGGCCTGCGCGGTACCGAGCCGGTGCCGCCACACCGTGTCGGGGCGCCAGGCCTCGTCCACGGTCATGTAGAAGACGTGCTGGTTGTCCACCGACCAGGTCGCGCCGGGGGCGGTGCCGGGGATCACGTCGGGCAACTCGTCGCCGGTGACCAGGTCCTTGAACCGCAGGGTGTACCGCTCGTCGCCCGCGGTGTCGACGGAGTAGGCGAGCAGGGTGCCGTCGAGGGTGACGGAGAACGCGCCGAGCGAGAAGAAGTCGTGCCCCTGCGCGAGCTCGTTGGCGTCGAGCAGCACCTGCTCGCCCGCGATCTCGGTGTCGGCGGACAGCTCGGGCGGGGTCCAGTCGTCCGGGCCCGCGATCGGGCAGCGGCACTGCACGCCGTACTGCTTGCCCTCGTAGCTGCGCGAGTAGTACCACCACTGTCCCATCCGGGACGGCACCGACAGGTCGGTCTCCTGCGTGCGCGACTTGATCTCCTGGAAGATCGACTCCCGCAGCGGGGCGAGGTGCGCGGTCCGCGCCTCGGTGTACGCGTTCTCCGCCTCCAGGTAGGCGACGACCTCCGGGTCGTCCTTGACCCGCAACCACTCGTAGTTGTCGACGAAGGTGTCGCCGTGGTGGGTGCGCTCGTGCGGGACCTTCTTCGCGACCGGCGCGACCGCCGTGGCGGGGACCGGGGTGACAGGCGAACTCATGCCGCCACCCTATGCGCACCCCGGCCCCGCGTGACGGCTACACCCAGTCGGCGAAGGACAACCCGGAGATCCGCTCGTAGGCCTCGATGTACCTGCTGCGGGTCGCCTCGACGATCTCCGGCGGCAGCGGCGGCGGTGGCGTGTCCGAGGCCCGGTCCCAGCCCGACTCGGGCCCGGTCAGCCAGTTCCGGACGAACTGCTTGTCGAAGCTCGGCTGCACCCGGCCCGGCTCGTAGCCGTCCGCGGGCCAGTACCGGGACGAGTCGGGGGTGAGCACCTCGTCGGCGAGCACCAGGTTGCCCTCGGCGTCGAGGCCGAATTCGAACTTGGTGTCGGCCAAGATGATTCCCCGGTCCGCGGCGAAGCTGGCGGCCCGGAAGTAGATGTCGAGGGTGTCCTCGCGCAGCTTGACCGCCAGGTCCGTGCCCAGCTGGTCCACGACCGTCGCGAAGTCCACGTTCTCGTCGTGATCGCCGAGCGCCGCCTTGGTGGCGGGGGTGAAGATCGGGTCCGGCAGCTTGCTGGCCTCGACCAGCCCGGCGGGCAGCTCGACGCCGCACACCGCACCGGTCCGCTGGTAGTCCGACAGCCCCGAGCCGGTGAGGTAGCCGCGGGCCACGCACTCGACCGGCACCATGTCCAGCTTCTTGACCACCAGTGCGCGACCGAGCACCTCCTCGGGGATGCGCTCGTCGTCGGGCGCGCCCGCGAGGTGGTTGTGCCCGCCGAGCTCCTCGAAGAAGAAGACGCTCATCGCGGTGAGCACGCGTCCCTTGTCGGGAATCGGAGTGCTCAGGATGTGGTCGTAGGCGGAGATCCGGTCACTGGCGACGAGCAGCAGGTGCTCGTCGTCGATCGTGTAGAGGTCACGGACCTTGCCGCCGGCCAGGTGGGCGTAGTCGGAGAGTGAGGGGCGCACGTGGCCAACCCTATCGGGTCACTCCCCCGGCCACTCGTGGGCGATCGCCCGCCGCGGGCGTTGGTCTATCCTGCAACCGTTGTCGCGGTGTTCGGGAAGTCCGGTGCGAAGCCGGCGCGGTACTCGCCACTGTGAGCAGGTACGTCGACTACCAGGGGTTCGGCCCCGGCCACTGGACGTTCGAGTCCGGGAAGGCGTGGTCGGCGGCTGATCCTGCCGAGCCAGGAGACCGGCCGTGACGCATACCTGCACGTTTTCCACGAGTCATGGAAGGCGGGTCGCTTTGCGTACCCTTTTCTCCCCCCGAGTCCTCGGCGCGGTAGCGGCGTCGACGGTCGCGGCGTTCGCGGTGGCCGCGTGCGGCGCGTCCACCAGCCCCTCCGACACCGATGCGGCCGCGACGGTGTCGCTGCAGAACTGCGGGCGCACGGTCACCCTCCGCGGGCCCGCCGACCGCGCCGTCACCCTCAACCAGGGCGCCACCGAGACCGCGCTCTCGATCGGCGCGCAGGCCCGGATGGCCGGCACCGCCTACCTCGACGACACCGTCGCGCCGCAGTGGCAGGCCGCCTACGCACAGGTCCCGGTGCTCGACGAGAAGGACTACCCGAGCCGCGAGGCACTGCTCGAGGCGAAGCCCGACCTGGTGACGGCGTCGTACTCGAGCGCCTTCGACGACAAGGCCGTCGGCTCGCAGGAGTCGTTCGACGAGCTCGGCATCGCCACCTACGTCTCGCCGTTCGGCTGCAAGGACAAGTCGAAGCGGCCCCCGGTCACCTGGGATTCGATCGCGACGGAGATCACCGACTACGGCACCCTGTTCGGCCACGAGGGCGAGGCCGAGGCGGTGGTCGCCGGGATGCGGGAGACGCTCGCCGGCGTCGAGTCGCACGCAGCGGCGCGGGGCAGGACGATCCTCTGGTACGACAGCAAGACCACCACGCCCTTTGTCGGTGGCAATCGGGGCGGCCCGCAGCTGATCATCGACGCGGTCGGCGGCACGAACGTCTTCGCCGCGACCGACGCGGCCTGGGCCGACGGCAGCTGGGAGACGGTCCTGGCCGCGAACCCGGACGTCATCGTGCTCGCCGACGCATCGTGGGACACCGCCGAGGAGAAGAAGAACTACCTCCGCAACGATCCCGCGTTGCGAGACCTGAAGGCCGTGCGTGACAACGCCTTCGTCGTGGTGCCGTTCTCGGCGAGCACGCCCGGTCCGCGGCTGATCGAGGGCGCGGCACTGGTCGCCGAGCAACTGGGCGGCGGCCACGCATGAGCGTGCGGACCCGGGTGCCCGCCCGGGTGGCCGCGACGACGGCCACCGGCTGGACGGCGATCCTGGCCGTGCTGCTCGTCGCCAGCTGCGCGGCCGGGGTCGTGATCGGCGCGGCCGACCTGTCGTTCGGCACCGTCGTCGAGGCGATCGCCGGGCGTCTCGGCATCGGGACGGGAACCGACCTGCTGACCACGCACATCGTCGTCGATCTTCGGATGCCGCGGGTGCTCGCGGCCGCGGCGATCGGCGCGGGCCTGGCGCTGTGCGGGGCGGTGTTGCAGTCGCTCACCGGCAACCCGCTGGCCGACCCGTACCTGCTCGGCATGTCCGGGGGCGCGTCGCTGGGCGCGGTCCTGGCCCTCACCACCGAGGTGAGCACGTTGGGCGCCTTCGGTTTCGGCGCGGTCTCCTCGGCCGCCTTCCTTGGCGCCCTCGGCAGCCTGCTGCTGGTGTTCGTGATCGCGACGTCGCGGTCCGGCGCGCTGCTGCCCGGTCGACTCGTCCTCGCCGGGATCGCGGTGGGACAGTTCGCCGCTGCCCTCACGTCGGCGCTGGTGCTGCTCGGCGACCGGGACGCCGCGCACCGGGTCCTGACGTGGACGCTCGGCTCAGTCGCCGGCGTGCGGTGGTCGGGGCTGGTCGGCATTCTGATCGTCCTGGCGGTGACCGTCGCGGTCGTGCTCGCCCACAGCCGGGTGCTCGACTCGTTCGCCTTCGGGGAACGCGCCGCCGCGAGCCTGGGCACCCACGTCGAACGGTCGCGGTGGGTGCTGTACGCGGCGGCGTCGCTGTGCACGGCGGCGCTGGTCGCGCAGGCCGGGGTGATCGGCTTCGTCGGGCTCGTGGTGCCGCACGCGGCGCGGATGCTGGTCGGGCCGCTGCACGCGCGCCTGCTCCCGGTGGTGGCCCTGCTGGGCGCGCTGCTGCTGGTGTGGGCCGACGTCGCCGCGCGCAGTGTGCTGCCGGGACGCGAACTACCGATCAGCATCGTCACCGCCGTCGTCGGCGTTCCGGCGTTCGTGTGGCTGCTCCGCCGACGGGGGGCCCGGACGTGAGCCATCACTCGCCGGAGATCCGGGTCGAGGCGGTGACCTGGTCGCAGGGCGGCACGACGATCCTCGACGCCGTGACGTGTGTGGCACCGGCCGGGCGCGTCACCGGACTGATCGGCCCCAACGGTTCCGGCAAGACGTCGCTGCTCTCGGCGATCGCCCGGCTCGCGCGTCCCGACAGCGGGCGCGTCGTGATCGACGACAGACCCGCGACCGAGATGCACCGGCGCGACTTCGCCCGGACCGTCGCCCTGGTGGAACAGCATTCGGCCACCGAGCTGGAACTGACGGTCGAGCAGATCGTCGAACTCGGCGTGATCCCGCGTCGTGGCGGCTGGGCCCGACCGGCCGCCGTCGGCGCGGCCGGCGCGGTCACCGAGAGCCTCGCGATGGCCGGGATCACCCACCTGCGACACCGGTTGTGGCAGAGCCTGTCCGGCGGCGAGAGACAGAAGACACAGCTCGCGCGCGCCTTCGCGCAGAAACCGTGCGTGCTGCTGCTCGACGAGCCCACCAACCACCTGGACGTGTCGGCGTCCGTCGAGCTGCTCGACCTGATCCGGGTCCGTGGCCTGACGACCGTGGCGGCGATGCACGACCTCAACCTCGCCGCGATGTACTGCGATCACCTGGTGGTGCTGCGCGGTGGACGCGTCGCCGCCGAGGGACCGACCGAGTCGGTGCTCACCGCCGACCTGCTGGCCGACGTCTACGGGATCGACGCCCTCGTCCAACCCCATCCCCGAACCGGGCGGCCGATGGTGGTGCTCTGCGGCATCGTCGACGCAAGCCTCGAAAGGAACCTCTCGTGAGCACGCGCTGGGTGATCGTCACCGCCCCCACCGACCGCGGCGACGATCCACGCGACCAGGTGGTCGGGGCGCTCGCGACACTGCGGAACCGCCACCCGGACAACGTCTTCCGGATGGCGGTGCTCGGGGGTTCGGGTCCCGGTGTCACCGGGGTGCTCGACGAGGCCGCGGACGCGGGCGCCACCGAGATCGTCGTCGTCAGCGCCCAGACCGTGCTGGACCGCAAGATCGACGCGTGGTTCCGTCGCGTGATCGGGCACTGGCTGCGCGAACGCGGACCCGGCGCCCCGGAGGTCCGGCTGGCGCCGCCGCTGTCGGACATCGACGCCTACGCACGCCTGCTCGACGCCGCGATCTCGGGCCCCACCACCCCTGCCCGGACCACCACCGCACCGCTCACCTCCCCCGCCTGGGACGAGGTCCCGGGTTTCGGTCGGCACGTGCTGGTGTGCCGCGGTCCGCGCTGTTCGGCCCGGGGCGGCCCGGAGACCGCGCAGGCCCTCGACGAGGCGCTCGAGGCGCGCGGACTGGGTGACGACGACGTCCTCGTCACCCAGACCGGCTGCCTGTTCCCGTGCTCCCAGGCGCCGGTCGTGGTGGTCCACCCCGACAACGCCTGGTACGCCGGGTTGCACGCCGGCCGCGTCGACCGGCTCGTCGATCAGCACCTGGTGGCCGGGCGGCCGGTCACCGAATGGCACGGCGCCCGGCGCGGGTCTGCGATCCTGGAGCCATGACCGCCCCCGCGTCGCCCCGCGTCACGATCACCTACTGCACGCAGTGCAACTGGCTGCTGCGCGCCGGCTGGATGGCGCAGGAGCTGCTCAACACGTTCGGCACCGAACTCGGCGAGGTGGCACTGGTTCCCGGTACGGGCGGCATCTTCCAGGTCACCGCGGGCCACGAAATCGTGTGGGATCGAAAGCGGGACAGTGGTTTTCCCGACATCGTGACGCTCAAGAAGCTGGTGCGTGACGCGGTCGCGCCGGGCCGCGATCTGGGCCATGCAGACCGCACACGCAACGACTGAGCTCGGGGTCTTGACGGCCGCTCGACGAGCGACCAGTGTTGACTGCAGGCATGTGGGGGTGAATCTGCACCCGATCGCACGGCCGAGCCAGGCGCGCATTCGGTCGTGTGACACAACCGTGCCCCACACGACGGAGCTGATGCCGCCATGACCGCCGATCGGACAGACACCGGCGCAATCGATTCGGATACCACAGAAGGAATAGCCGGCGTCGTCGCCAGGCTACGAGATGCCTACGCGAGCGGACGAACCAGATCGGCGCAGTGGCGGATCGAACAACTGCGCGGCATCGAACGAATGCTGGACGAACGCGAGGACGAGATCACCCGCGCGCTCGCCGAGGATCTCGGCCGCGACGCCTTCGATTCGTGGCTCGACGACATCTCCAACGTCAAGGCCGAGGCGGTCCACGCGCGAAAGCAGGTCCGGTGGTGGATGCGTCGCCGACCGCAGCCCCTGCCGCTCAACCAGATGCCCGCACTGGGATGGGTCCAGTACGAGCCGCTCGGACTGGTGCTCGTCATCTCACCGTGGAACTACCCGTTCGCCCTCGCCCTGAACCCGTTGATCGCGGCGCTGGCCGCCGGGAACTGCGCCGTGATCAAGCCGTCCGAACTGACGCCGGCGACGTCTCGCCTCTTGGCCCGCCTTGTCCCCGAGTACCTCGACGTTGAGGCCGTCGCCGTGGTCGAGGGCGACGGGCACACCACCCAGGCTTTGCTCGCGCAGGGCTTCGACCACGCGTTCTTCACCGGAGGCACCGAGATCGGCAAGAAGGTCATGTGCGGCGCCGCGGCGCAACTGACCCCCGTGACCCTCGAACTCGGCGGCAAGAGCCCGGCGATCGTCACGCGGGACGCGGACCTCGCCGTCACCGCCCGACGCATCGCGTGGACGAAGGTGCTGAACTCGGGTCAGACCTGCACCGCGGCGGACTACGTGCTTGTCGACCGCACCGTCCGCGACGAGCTGGTCGAGCAAATAGTCCACAGCATCAACGAGTTCCGATCGACGGAGCCTGTACGGGGCCTGCGCATCATCAACGAGCGCCAGTTCGACCGGTTGGCCGGGTATCTCGCGAGCACCGAGGCCACCGTGGCGCTCGGGGGCGGCACCGATCGGGCGGCACTGACCATCGAGCCCACCGTGCTGGTGGACCCGAATCCCGAGGAACCGATCATGCAGGAGGAAGTCTTCGGGCCGATCCTGCCGGTGCTCGCCGTCGACTCGCTGGACGAGGCGATCGCGTTCGTCAACGCGCGGCCGAAGCCCCTGGCGGCCTATGCCTTCACGAAGTCGGCGCGGACTCGCAGACGGGTGCTGTCCGAAGTCAGCTCAGGCGGCGCCGTGGTCAACCACCTGGTGGTGCACTACCTGGCACCCCACTTGCCTTTCGGCGGCGTGGGGGCCAGCGGCACGGGTTCCTACAACGGCAAGTGGGGGTTCGAGACGCTCAGCAACCGAAAGGCAGTGCTGCTCAAGCCGTTCAAGCCCGATCCCCGGTTCGCCTACCCGCCCTACAACGACCGGGCGATGAAGATGATCCGCAGGTTGTACCGCGGCTGAGAGACCGACAGCGACGGCTGCGCGTCAGTCCGGCCGCGGGCCGTACGTGTCGAGCACGAGGACGGGCCCGTCGCCGAGCCGGCCGTCGGCGTCCATCTCGAGCGCCGCGGCGAACGCCTTCGCCGTGTAGACGGGATCGAGGGTGATCCCGTGCTCGGCCCCGACCCGCTGCGCCGCCGCGCCCTCCGGGGTCGCGTGCCCGTATCCGGGTCCGAGCCACTCCCCCGCCACCACGAGCGCGCCCGGCTCGAACTCGACCGGCCCGACCGCGGCGCCTCGCTCGACCAGCAGTCGATGCGTGCGGCGCGCGAGCCCGACCAGGTCGCGCTCGGCCAACGGCAGGGTGTCGTTGACGACGACGCCGACCACCCGGGTTCGCAGTCCCGCCAGCCGCAGGCCCAGCAGCAGGCCGGCGGCGGTGCCACCCGAGCCCACCGCGGTCACCACGTACGCCGGCTCGGGCATCGCGCCGGACCCGACCTGGGCCGCGAGTTCGAGCGCGACCTCGACGTATCCGAGGGTCCCGACGGGCGAGGACCCGCCCGCGGGAAGGTAGTACGGCAGGTGCCGGCCGTGCAGGTGCCGCGCGAACAACCAGGGCGCCGCCACGATCGTTCGCGCCTTGGTCCGGGTGAAGTGCAGCGTCGCCCCGGATCGCCGCAGGCGGTCGAGTTGGGCGCGCACGTGCTCGTCCATGGGCTGGTCGACGAGCGCCAGCGCGGTGTCGATGCCCTGCTCGCGCGCGTACAGGGCCGTGGCCAGTCCCCAGTTGGTGCCCTGGCCGCCGACGCTGAGGATCTGCCGGGACCCGCGGGCGCGGACGTCGGGCAGGATCCACTCCAGCTTGCGGACCTTGTTTCCACCCCAGCCGCCCGATCCGTAGGCACCCTCGTCCTTGCACCACAACCGGTTCCCGGCGCCGAGCCCGTCGAGATGGGTGATCGGGGTCGGCGCGGCACCGAGGCGCAGGAACGGGGTGGTCGCCGCGAGCTCCGGGAAGAGCCGGTGCAGCGCGGGCGTGCCGGTCTGGTCCATGTGCTCCCCTAGACCGTGTCGAGCCGTCGGCGGAGCGCACCGGCCAGGTAGTCGAGGTCCGGCCGGCGCGCGGCTACGGGACGGCCGCGCAGGCCGAATCCGTCTCCGGGGGTGCGCGGGATGACGTGCAGGTGCACGTGGAAGACCTCCTGACCGGCGACCGCGCCGTCGGCGAGAAAGAGGTTCACGCCGTCCGCGCGCGGACCGTCGGCGGGCAGTCCGGTGGGATCGGTGCCGTCTTCCCGCAACGCGGCCGCCAGTCGCTGACCGACGGCGAAGATCCGGCCACCGTCCTGGGGGTCCAACTGCGCGAGACCCACCGCGTGTCGCCGCGGGACCACCAGCAGGTGCCCGGGAGTGAACGGGCGAATGTCCATGAACGCCACGGTGTGCTCGTCCTCGTACACGATGCTCGCCTCCGCCTCGCGCGCGATGATGGCACAGAAGATGCAGTGGCTCATGGGTTTTGATGATAGCGCCTCGGATCGTCCCGGTGGCCGGACTCGACCCTTCTCGACGCCCCCGGACGAACCCTAGCGTGTGCCCACCAACAGTGGACGGGAGTTGCGAATGAGTGCGCGTAATCCGGTGGGACCCCTCGACGCGGGGGACGTCGAACACTTCGACCACGAGACGGACGTCCTCGTCGTCGGCTACGGCTGCGCGGGCGCGGCCGCGGCCCTCGAGTCCGCCGCCGCGGGCGCCGAGGTGATCGTGCTGGAGAAGGCCAGCGGTGGCGGCGGGTCGTCGGCGCTGTCCGGTGGCGAGATGTACCTCGGCGGCGGCACCCCCGTCCAGGAGGCGTGCGGATTCTCCGACACCCCCGAGGACATGGAGAAGTTCCTCCTCGCCGCGCTCGGCCCGGATGCCGACAAGGAGAAGGTCGGCCTCTACAGCCGGGGCAGCGTGGAGCACTACCAGTGGCTGGTCGACCACGGCGTGCCGTTCAAGCCGTCCCTGTGGGACTCCCCGACCTGGGTGCCGCCGACCGACGACGGCCTGATGTGGATGGGTGAGAACTCCTACCCCTTCAGCGATCTCGCGACGCCCGCACCGCGCGGGCACCGCGTCACGTCGGAGGGGTTCGGCGGCAAGGTGCTGATGGCGGTGCTGAGCGAGGCGGTCGCGAAGACCGAGGTCGCGGTGCACACCGACACCTCGGCGCTGCGCCTGATCGTCGACGCGGGCCGGGTCGTCGGTGTCGTCGCGCGCCACTTCAACGAGACCGTCACCTACCGGGCCCGCCGCGGCGTCGTGCTGACCACCGGCGGTTTCGCCGACAACGCCGAGATGGTCGCCCAGCACGCCCCGCAACTGGTGGGTCTGGGCGTGAACTCCGACGGCGGCGACGACGGCCGCGGCATCGTGATGGCGCAGGCCGTCGGTGCGGCGGTCAAGCACATGTCCGCCGGTCAGGTCGGCATCTCGCTGATCCCCGGAATGATGGTGCGCGGCATGATCGTCAACAGCGTCGGTCAGCGGTTCATCAACGAGGACGTCTATCCCGGACTGGTCGGACAGGCAGCCCTCTACAAGCACGGGCTGAAGGTGTGGGTGATTCTCGACGAGCAGGCCTACGAGGAGGTGCCCGAACACGAACGCTGGGGTGTGCAACCACATTTCGTCGCCGAGACCCTCGAGGAACTCGAACACGACATCGGCATGCCGCCGGGGGCGCTGCAGACCACGGTCGGCGAGTACAACCGGTTCGCCGTCGAGGGCAAGGACCCGTACTTCCACAAGGCCGAGCGCTGGCTGCGGCCCCTGGCGTCGCCGTTCGCGGCGATCGACGTGCAGCGCGGCATCGCCCCGCCCGAGTACGGCGAGGCCGGCCGCGGCGGCGCGGAGGTGTTCACCATCGGCGGCCTGCACACCACCGTCGACGGCCGCGTCCTAGACCTCGACGGCGACGCGATCCCCGGCCTCTTCGCGGCCGGGCGCGCGACGTCGGGCCTGCACTCGTGGGGCTACATCAGCGGCACCTCGCTCGGCGACGGCACCTTCTTCGGCCGCCGCGCGGGCGTCGCCGCCGCGAGCGAGTAGCGCGGCATAGCGACCGCCGAGCGCGCGCAGTTCCTCGTGGCTGCCGCGCTCGGCGGCCCGGCCCCGGTCGAGCACCACGATCTGGTCGGCGTCGCGGATCGTCGAGAGCCGGTGCGCGATGGTGATCGTGGTCCGGCCGCGGCTCACCACGTCGAGCGCGGTCTGCACGGCTCGCTCGGTCTCGTTGTCGAGGGCGCTGGTGGCCTCGTCGAGCACCAGGATCCGGGGATCGCGCAACAGTGTTCGGGCGATCGCGATGCGCTGCTTCTCGCCGCCCGAGAAGCGATGTCCGCGGGCACCGACCATGGTGTCGTAGCCCTCGGGCAGGGACTCGATCAGCTCGTGCACCTGTGCGGCCCGCGCGGCGGACTCGATCTCCGCGTCGCTCGCGTCCGGTCGCGCGTGCCGCAGGTTCTCCCGGATCGTCGCGTGCAGCAGGTACGTCTCCTGCGAGACGACGCCGACGAGTTCGGACAGCTCCGCGAGCCGGATCTCGCGCAGGTCGACGCCGTCGATCGTCACGCGGCCCGCGGTGGGGTCGTGCAGTCGGGCCACCAGCGAGGCGAGGGTGGTCTTGCCCGAACCGGTCTCGCCGACCAGCGCCAGCGAGGACCCGGCCGGCACGTCGATCGTGACGCCGACCAGGGCGTTGCGGTCCGCGTTCTCGTAGCGGAAGCCGACGCCCTCGAAGCGGACCGCGCCCGCGACCGTTGCGCGGGGCATCGGGACCGGGTGCCGCGGGTCGTCGATCTCGACCGGCAGGTCCAGGTACTCGAAGATGCGACTGAACAGCGCCAGCGAACTCGTCACGGACACACCGACGTCCAGCAGTCCCATCAGCGGACGGAAGAGGGCGCCCTGCAGTCCCGTGAACGCGACCAGGGTGCCGATGGTCATGCCGCCCGAGGTCGCGGGCAGGCCGGCGGCCAGGTAGAGCAGTGCCGGGATGGCGGCGAACACGATGCTCATCGTGGCCATCCGCCAACGGCCGGACAGGTCCGAGCGGACCTCGAGGTCCGTCAGGACGAGCGAGGTATCCGAAAAGCGTTGCGACATGGCCGGACCTGCGCCGAGCGTCTTCCCCAGCTGGATGCCGCTGATGGAGAGCGACTCCTCGATCTGGGTCTGCATGTCGGCGAGGGTCCGCTGACGCTCGGCGGTGATGGCCCGGCGCATCCGGGCGACCTTGCGGGTCAGCCAGATCGCGGGCGGGAGCACGATCAGCGAGAGCAGCGACAGCCGCCAGCTGAGCACGGCCATCGCGACCGCGGTGCCCACCACGGTGGTGAGGTTGGACGCGATCGAGGTGGCGGTCGAGGTGACGACGGTCTGCATGCCGCCGATGTCGTTGGTGAGCCGGGACTGGATCTCGCCGCCCCGGGTGCGGGTGAAGAAGCCCAGCGACTGCCGGTGCAGGTGCGCGAAGACGTCGGTGCGCAGGCCGTGCATGATGCGCTGGCCGACGGTGGTGGAGATCCACGTCTGCACCACGCCGACGACGGAGACGGCGACCGTCACGGCGAGCATGCCGAGGACTGTCCACCCGAGCAGCGGGACGTCCTGCGCGGGGATGGCGCGGTCGATCACCGCGCGGACGAGGAACGGGTTGGCCAGGGAGATCAGCGAGGACGCCACGATCAGCGCGACGACCGCGGCGACCTGCCAGCGGTAGGGCGCGAACAGCGCGCCGATCCGGCGCAGTCGGACGGGCTGTTCGGCGAGTTGGGCACGGTCCGCGGGATCGATCTTGCGCGGGCGGGGACCCGATCCGGGTCCGCCGTAGTGGGGGCCGGTCATCAACCACCCCTCTCAGTGTGTCGGGGTATGACTTACTGAGGTTCCCTCACAATGAGGCTTATGTCAAGGAGGGTCGTGGCCCGAGCTCGACCGCGATCGCCCCGGCGAGGAGTTGTCGGGCCCGCTCCACGGTGATGGACCCACTGAGCCAGCGCTCGCTCAATCCCTCCACCAGGGCGGTCAGTCGCTCGCCTGCGTCGAGGGGCACGACGGCCGTGTCCACCAGTCCCGCCGCCTGCGCCTCCCCGATGAGGGTCACGACGTCACCGACCCACGACCGGGTGGTCGCGCACAACGAGTCCCGGAGGTCGTCCGAGAAGACGGCGCTGGCCCGGAGCTCGCCCCAGGCAATGCTGTTCTCCCGGACCGCGGGCGTGTTCTGAATCTCCAGCAGGAGCATCTGTTCGAGCTGCGTCCGCGGGTCCGCCGACTCGAGGGCGTCCTCGGTATAGCGCTCGGCGCGCTCGTTGACGTGCTCGAGTGCACTGCGGAGCACGCCGGCCCGGTCCCGGAAGTGGTAGTAGACAAGGGAAGTCGACACCCCCGCCTCGGCGGCGAGCTTCTCGACCCGAAGCCCGCGGACGCCGGACTGGGCAATCACGCGAACGGCTGCTTCCAGGATCTGAGTTTGACGGTCTGACACGAATCCTCACTCTACGGACGCCGGAACTACAGGACTGCGGGTCCTAGTCCGCGGGTTCCTGCTGTGTGGTGCAGTGGATGCCGCCGCCACCCGCGGCGATGGCATCGATATTGATCTGCACGACGCGGCGGCCGGGGAAGAGTCGTTCGAGTTCCCTCTGGGCAGCTCGGTCGGTTTCGGGGTCGCCGAACTCGGGGGCGATCACCGCGCCGTTGCAGACGTAGAAGTTGATGTAGCCCGCCGCGAAGTCGTCCGACTCGAATGCCGGCCTGACCGAACCCGGCGCGTCGAGCACGACGACCTCGAGCGGGCGACCCTTCGCGTCGGTGGCCTGCTCGAGGATCTCGAGGTGGCGGGCCGTGACGTCGTGGTCGAACGACTCCGGATCGGGATCGAACCCGGCGACGACCACGCCGGGTCGCGCGAACCGTGCGTAGAAGTCGGTGTGACCGTCGGTGATGTCCTTGCCCTTGATGCCGGGCAGCCAGATGATCTTCTCGAGCCCTAGCAGCGCGCCCAGCTCGGCCTCGACGTCGGCCTTCGACCATCCGGGGTTGCGGTTGTCGTTGAGCACGCAACTCTCGGTGATGATCGCGGTCCCGTCGCCGTCGACCTCGATGCCGCCGCCCTCGAGAATCAGGTCGCTGGGTAGCGACTCGACACCGGCGCGGGCGCAGACGAGGTCCGCCACCCCCGCGTCCCGATCGAAGTCCTGTTTCTCACCCCAACCGTTGAAGTTGAAATTGACTCCGGCCCTGGTGCCGTTGCCCTTCACGAACACGGGGCCCGTGTCGCGCATCCAGAGGTCGTCGAGAGGGGCCTCGACGAGTTCGACGGTCGGGCCGACCAGGCCACGTGCCAGGTCGAGTTCCTCCGGGCGCACCAGCATCGAGACGGGCTCGAACTGGGCGATCGCCTGCGCGATCGTCGCCAGGTTGCGGCGAACCTCAGGCAGCAGGGCGGCGCCCCAGATCGCCTCGCTCGCACCGAACGCCATCCAGGTCCGCCGATGCGGATCCCCCTCTTCCGGCATGTGCCACGTGCGCGGATCGTCCTCCCCGCCGCTGCTGCCGCCGCGGAACAGCTCGGGGTCGGAGCAACCCGCGGCGAGCAGTCCGCCGACCGTGGCCAGGCTCGCCCGCAGGAATTGTCGTCTCATCACTATGTCGTTCTCCCTGCTCGTGCCCGTAACCGTACGACCAGATCGTATCCTGACTGAAAATTCAGTCAAGGTGGTAGGCGAACGAGTGACCGAGTTCATGCCGACTCGTTGGCGTCCGGCTTGTGCTGGGGTTTCCTCACAATGAGGCGAGTGCAGATAGGCTCCGCGACCATGACCGAGGGACCGCCCGCCCCGCTGCGCGATCTGGTGATGTCGACCGCCCGGGCGCTGCGCAGGCGCTGGCTCGTCGCGCTCGAACCGTGGCAGCTGTCGCCGCACGAGTACCGCGCGCTCCGCGTGATCGGGCGCGACGCCACGGCGGCCCCGCGACTCGGCGACGTCGCCAAGGAGCTGCGGATCGCACCGCGCTCGGCGACCGAGGTGGTCGACCGACTGGAACAGCGCGGCCTGGCCGAGCGGCTACCCGATGCCGGCGACCGGCGCGCGGTGTGCGCGCGCCTGACCGACGAGGGGCGTCACGTCATCGCCAAGCTCGACGCCGCCCGGGACGCGGACGCCGACGACTTCTTCGCCCGCCTCGACGACCGCGAGCGAGCCGAACTGCGCCGAATCCTCGACAAACTGCAGCAGGCCTGATTCGTCCGAGCCCCGGACACGACCATGCACTGGTCGACGACCACCGCATTTCTCGACCAACTCCTCCTCGACGAGCACGTCTAGCAACCTTTGGTTGCACATCCCTGACGGATGCCCTACCGTCATATGCAACCAAAGGTTGCTAGAGGATGGGGGAACGGAATGGAGTACGGCAGCATCGAGCGGGAGATCCACGTCGAAGCCGCGCCCGAGGTGGTCTACGAGGTCATCAGCGCGCCCGAACACCTGCGGGAGTGGTGGCCGGACGAGGCAGAACTCGAGCCGGTGCCCGGCGCCACCGGGGTCATCTCGTTCGGCGACAGAACCACGCCGGACGCGAAGGTCGTCTCACTCACGGTGATGGAAGCCGAACCGCCCCGGCGGTTCTCCTTCCGCTGGGTCTACGACGAGGGTGCGACCGCCACGTCGACCAACTCGCTCCTGGTGACCTTCGATCTCGTCCCGTCGGGCGCGGGCACGCTGCTGCGGTTCACCGAGGCGGGATTCCGTGAGAGAGGCTGGGAGGCAGCAGTACTCGAGGAGGCGTACCGCGAGCACGTCACCGGCTGGGAACACTTCCTGCCCCGCCTGGTCACGTACGTCGCACGGCTGGTGTCGACGCCGTGAGTGCCGCCGTCGACGACGACCTCTGGTCGGCGGTCGGGGACCCGATCCGGCGACGGATGCTCGACCTCTTGTTGAGCGGCGGCAGCGGGACGGCGACCACGCTGAGCGAGCAACTGCCGGTCACGCGGCAGGCGGTCGCCAAACATCTCGGCGTACTCGACCGGGTCGGCCTGGTCCACGTCACCCCGTCCGGGCGCGAGCGCCTCTACCAGGTCGACCAGGCCCAGCTCGCCCGCGCGGTCGCGCAGCTGTCCTCCGTCGGGGCCACCTGGGACGCCCGCCTGCAACGCATCAAGCGGATCGCCGAGGCGATCCAGCGCAGCCAGGAGCGCTGACACCCCCGAACGAACGTCGTCACGTCCGTGGCGGCGCCGACAAAACGCGCCCGAATGCGGACGCCTGCACTGGAAAGAGGTATCGAGATGGTGGACATCCTGCACAGGATCGGAGTCACATCGACTCCCGAGGCCGTCTACGCGGCCCTCACCACGATCGACGGGCTGGCGAGCTGGTGGACGGAAGGCACGGACGGGGACGGCGATGTCGGAGGAGTCATCCGGTTCCGCTTCGAGCCCGGCGGGTTCGACATGAAGGTACTGGAGGCTCAACCCGCCGAGCGCGTGCTCTGGGAGGTCATCGACGGCCCAGAGGAGTGGCTCGGCACGCAGATTCGGTTCGACCTGAAACAGGAGGACGGCTTCACGATCGTGCTTTTCCGGCACGAAGGCTGGAGGGAGCCGGTGGAGTTCATGTACCACTGCAGCACCAAGTGGGCGACGTTCCTGATGAGCCTCAAGAAGCTGGTCGAAACCGGCAAGGGCGAGCCCGCGCCACACGACGTCAAGATCAGCAACTGGCACTAGACGCCGATTCGAGCGGTCCCCGACCGCGCCGACGAGGACCGGGTCACGCACCAGCGTGGCCCGGTCCTCGTCGGCGATCTCCACGAATCCGGTCGACTCCGCGGCTAGAGAATCGGCGACGGCGCGTACTTCGCCGCCTCGGGGTACTGCTCGACGAGCAGCCCCACCCGACGCACGACGGCGTCGACCTGCGCCTCGGCGGCGCCGATGAACGCGGACTTGTCGGCCAGTGCGGCGTCCAATTGCGCGCGATCGAGCGGGAACCGGTCGTCGGCGGCGAGACGGTCGAGCAGGTCGGGCTCGCGACCGTCCTCGCGCATCGCCAGCGCCACGGCGACCGCGTGCTCCTTGATGACCTCGTGGGCGGTCTCGCGTCCGGTGCCCGCGCGCACGGCTGCCATCAGCATCCGGGTGGTCGCCAGGAACGGCAGGTAGCGGGTGAGTTCCTTCTCGATCACGGCCGGGTACGCACCGAACTCGTCGAGCACGGTCAGGAAGGTCTCGATCTGCCCGTCGATCGCGAAGAAGGCGTCGGGAAGCGCGACACGACGCACCACCGAGCAGAACACGTCGCCCTCGTTCCACTGCGCGCCGGCCAGCTCGGCCGCCATCGACGCGTAGCCGCGCAGCACGACCTGCAGGCCGTTGACGCGCTCGCAGGATCGGGTGTTCATCTTGTGCGGCATGGCCGACGAGCCGACCTGGCCGGGCTGGAAGCCCTCGGTGACCAGCTCGTGGCCCGCCATCAGGCGGATGGTGTGCGCGAACGAGGACGGCCCGGCGCCGACCTGGACCAGCGCGGAGAGCACGTCGTGGTCGAGCGAACGCGGGTACACCTGGCCGACGCTGGTGAGCACGTGCGCGAAGCCGAGGTGCTCGGCAACCTTCGCCTCGAGGAACTCGAGCTTCTCGGTGTCACCGTCGAGCAGGTCCAGCATGTCCTGCGCGGTGCCCATCGGTCCCTTGATGCCGCGCAGCGGGTAGCGGTCGATCAGCTCGCGCAGCCGGGTCAGCGCCACCAGCAGCTCGTCGGCGGCGGAGGCGAACCGCTTGCCGAGGGTGGTGGCCTGCGCGGCGACGTTGTGGCTGCGGCCGGCCATCACCAGCGAGGAGTACTCGGCGGCCTTCTCCCCCAGCCGCGCGGCGACCGCGACGCCGTGCGCGTGCACGTGCTCGAGCGACCGGAAGATCTGCAGCTGCTCGACGTTCTCGGTGAGGTCGCGGCTGGTCATGCCCTTGTGCACGTGCTCGTGGCCGGCGAGGGCGTTGAACTCCTCGATGCGGGCCTTGACGTCGTGCCGGGTGACCCGCTCGCGGGCGGCGATCGACTCCAGGTCGACGTTCTCGATCACCCGCTCGTAGTCGGCGAGCGCCGCCTCGGGGACGTCGATCCCGAGCGCGGCCTGGGCCCGCAGCACCGCCAGCCACAGCTGTCGCTCGAGCACGATCTTGTGCTCGGGCGACCACAGCGCCGTCAGCTCGGGGCTGGCGTATCGATTGGCAAGGACGTTGGGGATGCGGCTCACGGATGCCCAGTTTACGGCCATCGCCGCGGACGCGATCGAGGGCTACGCCGAGGCGGGCGGCGCCACGACGTCGATCACCTGGAGCAGCATGTCCCGGGCGAGGGCCTTGGGGTCGGGGTCGGAGCCGCTCAACGCCCCCACCACGGCGCCGTCGACGACGCACACGAGACGGCGCAACTGGTCCTTCCGGACCTCACGTCCGGACCGCCGCAGCACGTCGACGAGCAGGTCGTCGAGTTGGGCGCGCAGCCGCAACTGGACCTCGCGCAGCTCGGGATGCCGCGCGAACGCGACGAACCTCTCGTACCGGTTGACCAGTTGCTCGCGCCCGCCCGGGCCGTCCTCGAACACCCCGACAAGCATGTCGACGATCAGCTCGACGGTCGCTTCGACACCCCGATTGCGTTGGGACACTTCGGCGATCCGGGATCGCATCACGTCGAGCTCGCGCAACCCGCACAGTTCGGCCGCCGCCGCGTTCAGGTCGTCGAGGGACTGGAAGTAGTAGGTCGTCGACGCGAGCGGCAGGTTCGCCCGTGCCGCGACCGCCCGGTGCCGGACGGCGTCGAACCCACCCTCGAGCAGGAGGTCGGAGGCCGCTTCGACAAGCGCGACACGGCGCCTCTCACCCTTGGGGGTCGCCGCTTCAGTCACCGGCCCCATCCTGCCAGCGAGCGGAGACTCCCCGCGCCGAATTGATGAACACCGGTTAACTATCCGAGCATCCGGCTGCGACCCAGGCGCGTCAACGCCTCCTCGATGTCCGCGGTCGCCCCCGCGAACGAGAGTCGCATCGTCCGGTCGCCGTGCACGGTGTCGAAGTCGATGCCCGGGGCGACCGCGACACCGGTCTCGCGGAGCAGTTCCGCGCACCAGGCAGTCGAGTCGTCGGTGAGATGACCGATGTCCGCGTACACGTAGAACGCGCCGTCGGCGGGGGCGAGCTCGGTGATCCCGAGCCGCGGCAGTCCCGACAGCAGCACGTCCCGGTTCACCGCGTAGCGGCGCACGTGCCCGTCGAGTTCGGCGAGCGACTCGTCGGTGAACGCGGCGAGCGCCGCGTACTGCGAGACGGCCGGCGGGCACACCGTCATGTTCGACGCCAGCCTCTGCAGCGCGCGCCGCAGCCCGGACGGCACCAGCATCCAGCCGAGCCGCCAGCCCGTCATCGAGAAGTACTTGGACACCGAGCCGACCACGACCGACTCGGTGGAGGTCTCCCACGCGCATGCCGTTGCGGTGTCACCGAATTCGATGCCGTGGTAGATCTCGTCGGAGATCAGCAACGTGTCGTGCTCGGCGCACCAGCGTGCCAGCGCCGCCAGCTCGTGGCGGTCGATGACGGTGCCGGTCGGGTTCGCCGGGCTGGCCACGATCAGTCCGGCGGGCGGGCTGTCGAGCGCCTCGAGCATCGCGACCGTCGGCTGGTAGCGGGTCTGCGGGCCGCAGTCGAGTTCGACCACCCGGCAGCCCAGCGCGGTCAGGGTGTTGCGGTAGGCCGGGTACCCGGGCCGCGCCACGACCACCGTGTCCCCGACGTCGAAGGCCGCGAGGAACACCAGGGTGAACGCGCCGGACGAGCCGGTGGTCACCACGACGTCCTCCGGGTCGACCGTGATTCCGGAGCGCGCCGAGTGGTACCGGGCGATCGTCTCGCGCAGCGGCAGGATCCCGAGACTCTCGGTGTAGCCGAGCAGATGGGCGTCGACCGCCTCGTGGGTGGCCCGCAGCACCGGCGCGGGCGCAGGCGTCGACGGTTGCCCCGCGGCCAGCGTCAGCACGTCGCCGTGGGTTCGCGCCCGCTCGGCGGCCGCCGCCCACACGTCCATCACGTGGAAGGGCGGAACCTTGGATCTCTGGGACTCTGCTCGCACCAACCCAGGCTAGCCTTCCCCGACCCTCGCCCCCACCACACGTTGAATGGGGGTTCAGTGGCCGTGCCGAACCGAGATCCGGCCACTGAACCCCCATTCAATCCATCGCGCGGGGCGGACCTAGTGCAAGTCGTTCTAGTGCAGGTCGTTGGCGACGATGTTCGCCATGTTCCGCTCGGCCAGCGCGGTGATCGTGACGAACGGGTTGACGCCGACGTTGCCCGGCACGAGCGAACCGTCCATCACGTACAGGCCCGGATACTCCGGCAGGCGACCGTAGTTGTCGGTGGCCTGGTTGAGGATGCACCCGCCGAGCGGGTGGTAGGTGAGCCCGTCGCCCCACGTCTTGTACACACCGAAGAGGTCGGTGCGGTAGATGGTGCCTTCCTTCTGGTTGATCTTGTCGAAGACCCGCTTGGCCATGTCGATGCCCGGCTGGTTCTGCGACGTCTGCCAGGACAGGTCGACCTTGCCCGAGCCCGAGTTGAACTGGAACTGCGCGCGTTGCGGGTTCTTGGTGATCGCCAGGTAGAGGCTGACCCACAGTTCGGTACCGGCCGGGAACGGGGCGATCTCCGCGAACACCGGGCCCGCGGTGTCGGCCCAGTTGTCGATGCCCATGGCCGGGATCGACGACTGCTTGGCGCCGGTCGGGTCCCAGCCCTGGTTCGCCCGGCCGACCATGATGTTGCCGTTGTTGCCCCAGCCCTGGCCGACCGCGCCGGACAGGTTCGGCAGCAGCCCCTGCGCCTTCATCGCGACCAGCAGCTTGCTGGTGCCGACGCTGCCCGCCGCGAAGAACACCTTGTCCGCGGTGACCGTCTTGGCGCCGACGACGTTGCCCTGCTCGTCGATCTGCTCCATCTCCACCGTGTACCCGCCGCCCGTCGCCGCGGGCGAGACCTTCGTGACGCGATGCAGGGTGGTGATGGTGAGCTTGCCGGTCGCCGAGGCCTGCGCGAGATAGGTCTTGTCGAGCGACTTCTTGCCTGCGTTGTTGCCGTAGATCACCTCGCCGGCGAGCGCCGACTTGGTGACCGACCCGGCGTCCTCCTGCTTCATGTAGTTGAAGTCGTAGACGTTGGGCACGAAGGTGGTCTTGAAGCCCGAGCGCTCGGCGGTCTTCCGCCCGACCCGGGCAAACTTGTAGTAATCGGTTGAGTTGAACCAGGTTTCGTCGATGTTGTTGACGCCGAGTCCGGCGTTCGCCTTCGGGAAGAAGGTGTTGTACATCTCGTTGGAGTCCACCGACGGCAGGATCTCCTCGAAGTAGCCCCGCTTGGGAACCACGGCCATGCCGCCGTTCACCAGCGACCCGCCACCGACCCCGCGACCCTGGTAGACGGTGATTCCACCCATGTTCTCCGCGTCGAGCACGCCGACGTACTTCGCGATGTCCTTGTCCACCGACCCGCCCGAGAAGTACCCGACCGGTTGCGCGGTGCGGTTTCTCAGCCAGTACGAGCGGCCGTCCGGCTTGAGCATCGGGGAGAAGATCTGGCCGTCGGAACCCGGGGTGGTCCAGGCCTTGCCCATCTCCACGATGTTGACGTCGATGCCGGCCTGGGTCAGGCGCAGCGCCGCTACGGCGCCGCCGTAGCCACTGCCGATCACCAGCGCGGGGACCCGGTCCCCGGTGTTGAGGGCGCGCCGCGGCGCGGCCGCCGCGGTGACCCACGATGAGGACAGGGCGACCGCCCCTGCCGCAATTCCCGTGGCCGCCAGGAACCTTCGGCGGGACAGATGTGCGGGTGATGCGGCCGATCCTCGTGACGCTCGGTATTCGCTCAACGGAACCTCTCAGTCAACAGCCGATAAAGTCGAAATCGTTATACCGGCGCCCGACGGAGATTGTTTCGAATACTGACGGGTAGGTAGCGTATATCGTTCAACCGACACCGATGGGGCCGAAAACGCTGTGCGACAGTGCTTTCCCCGGTACCTTCCTTCCCCCGTCCGCGAATTCCCACATGACGCCCGGCGCCGTCACGGGCCCGACCCTGTCGCCGATCGACCGGCCTGTCGACCGTCGATCGGCGACGCGGAGTGGTCGCGCTCGAGCTCAGTCGGTTTCGACGACGGTGCGCACCGGCACCGGATTCCTCGTCAGGTCCAGCACGGGGCAGTGCGCGTCCACCAACTCCTGAAGTTCGAGATACCGCTCGCGGGGCTCGGATCCGGTGAGCGTGACCACCACCCGGACCTCCCCGAAACCGGGACGAACCGAATCGTCGAATCCGAAGAAGCCGCGGACGTCCAGGTCGCCCTCGGCTCGGGCCGAGATGTCGTCGAGCGCGATGCCGAGCTTGTCGGCCCACACCCGGTAGGTCACCACCTGGCACGACAGCAGCGAAGCGAGGTAGTACTCGACCGGATTGGCGGCGCTGCCCGCACCGCCGAGCGCGGCGGGTTCGTCCACCTCGATGCTGAACCTGCCGAGGTCGACCGTGCTCGCGACGGCGTCGTGGGCTCGCGCGGCCGCCGTGAAGACGACCTGGGCCTTCGCGACGTCCTTCGTGATCGCATCACGGTTGGCCGCGACGACGGAACTCAGGTGGGAAGCGGAGATGGTGGTCATGACGAAGTCCCCTGATCTGGGTGGGTTAGGACCGGCGTGAGCGGATGCTCGGGCCGGGGCAGGTTCGATCAGGAGGCGGGACAACCGCACGTGCACACGTGCGCGAAATCGACGTGGCGACGCCGGGTCAGCAGCGTGCCCGTCCGATAGGCGCCGGTTGTCGTCACGCGACCGACGTTAGCGGCAGGGTGCTGTTTCCTGCCATTTCAGGGGAAATCACGGCCACCCGTGCGAACGACGACGCCCCCGCCGCCGAACGGCGACGGGGGCGTCGAGAGCCAAGTGCGACCGGCCGTCAGATACTGATGCGTCCCTCGACGGCACCGAGCCCGATGTCGGTGCGGAAATGCCCGCCGGGCAACCGGATCGCGTCGAGGGTGGCGTACGCGTCGGCGCGGGCTGCGGTCAGGTCCGCCCCGGTGCCGACGACGCTGAGCACGCGGCCACCGGCGGAGACCAGCGCCCCGTCGGCGTCGAGCGCGGTCCCGGCGTGCAGGACGCCGTCCGCGTCGGCGCCGGTGATCTTGTCCCCGGCGCGCGGGGTGCCCGGGTAGTTCTCGGCGGCCAGCACCACGGTGACCGCAGAGCCGTCTGCCCAGCGGGGCGCCGCGACCTCGGCCAGGGTCCCGGTCGCGGTGGCGCCCAGCAGCTCCCCGAGCGGGGACTCGAGCAGCGCGAGCACCGCCTGCGTCTCCGGATCGCCGAAGCGGCAGTTGAACTCGACGACCGCCGGCCCCTCCTTGCCGATCGCGAGGCCCGCGTAGAGCAGGCCGGAGAAGGCGCTGCCGCGGCGGACCAGCTCGGCGGCGACCGGCTTGACCACGTCGTCGACGATTGCGGTCACCGTCTCGGCGGGCAGCCAGGGCAGCGGCGTGTAGGCGCCCATGCCGCCGGTGTTCGGGCCCGTGTCGCCGTCGCCGACCCGCTTGTGGTCCTGGGCGGGCAGCAACGGGACCACGGTCTCGCCGTCGACGAGGCAGAACAGCGACACCTCGGGCCCGTCCAGGAACGACTCGAGCAGCACCGGGTGACCGGATTCGAGCAGCTCGGCGGCGTGCTCGCGGGCGGCGCCGCGGTCGGTGGTCACGACCACGCCCTTGCCTGCGGCCAGGCCGTCGTCCTTGACCACCCAGTTGGGGCCGAAGCGGTCGAGGGCCTCGTCCAGCCTGGCCGGGTTGTCGACGACCTCGCTGTGCGCGGTGCGCACCCCGGCCGCGGCCATGACGTCCTTGGCGAACGCCTTCGACCCCTCGATCCGGGCCGCGTCCGCGGACGGTCCGAAGCAGGCGATCCCGGCGGCGCGCACCGCGTCGGCGACGCCGAGCACCAGCGGCACCTCGGGGCCGATCACCACCAGGTCGGCCTCGACCTGCTGGGCGAGCGCGACGACGGCCTCGCCGGACGCGACGTCGACGGGATGCTGCTCGGCGATCTTCGCGGTCCCGGCGTTGCCGGGGGCGCAGATCGTCGCCGTCACGCCCGGGTCGCGGCCGAGGGCGAGGAGCAGGGCATGTTCACGGGCACCGGAGCCGATAACGAGTACGCGCACGGGCCTCAGACTACGTTCCGGCCTGCACCCGCGGCGCGGTCAGGTCGTACAAGGTGACCCCGCCGACGTTGCTGGAGGTGAAGTGCTCCGACACCCACGTGCTGATCGAGGAGGCCGTACCCGCCCCTCCCATGCCGCCGCCCATCCCGCCGCCGGCGATGAAGTAGTGGATCTTGCCCGCGTCGACGTACTGCTGGAACTGCGCCAACGTGGGCGAGGGATCGCTGCCGTTGAAGCCGCCGATCGGCATCACCGGCTTCTCGGTGGCCAGCTGGTACCCGGACGCACTGTTGGACCCGATGGCCGCGGCGACCCAGGTGTAGCGGTCCGCGCCGGACGTGAGCAGCGCGGTCAGTTCCGGTCCCGGCTCGCTGCCCCGCAGCAGGTTGCCCGCCGCGCCGCCGAAGCCGCCCTCGCCGCCGAAGCCCGCGCCGTGCCCGCCCATGCCACGCCCACCCGCACCGGGACCGGCGCCGGCGAACATCTCGCTCAGCTGCGCGGCGCTCGGGACCTCGCCACCCGGGAACATGCTTGCAGGGATCCGGCCGCTCTCGAGCATGGCCTCGATCCCGCCCCGGCCACCGAACCCTCCGAAGCCGCCGCCGTTGACCGCCGGGCCGGCCGTGTTCAACGCGCCGGCATGCGGGGTGCCGACGGTGTCGACCGCGTATGCCGTCGGACCGGCCAGCGCCGCCACCGTCACCGCCAGCACCGACGCCGCCGCCAGCCGGCCGGTCAGCCGGGGAAGCAGCAGCGCGACCGCCGCGACCACACCGACCACCAGCACCGCCCAGCGCAGCCACGGCAGGAACGCCGGGCTGCGACCCAACAGCTCCCACGACCACCACGCAGTCACGAGCATGGTCAGCGCCGAGACCACACGCACCCACCCAGTACCCCGGCTGCGCCACGCGAGCACCGCGCCGGCACCGACGAGGGCGCCGATCTGCGGGGCCAGCGCCACCGTGTAGTAGGAGTGGAAGATCCCGGCCATGAAGCTGAACACCAGGCCCGAGGTGAGCAGCCACGAACCGAAGAGCACCAGGGACGCGCGCGGGACGTCGATACGGGTCAGTCTGCCGCGCAGGATGATTCCGAGAATCCCGAGGATCAGGGCCGCCGGGATCAGCCAGGCGATCTGCCCGCCCTGCGCGGGCTCGAACATGCGGGTGATGCCGGTGCTCCCCCACATGCCGCCCCCGCCGGGTCCGCCGGGCGGCAGGCCGCCGGGCATCGGCGGCAGGCCGCCGGGCATCGGCGGCAGGCCGCCGGGCATCGCGGCACCGGGGTTGGCCCCGCCCGCGGTCGCGTCCGCCAGCGCACCGAAGGAACGGCCGCCGCCCCCGACGCTGCCGCGCTCGTTGCCGTTGAGCCGGCCGAGGCCGTTGTAGCCGAGCGTGAGCTCGAGAATCGAGTTCTCCTGCGAGCCACCGATCCACGGCCGCGAGTTCGCGGGCCACAGTTCCACGGCCAGCAGCCACCAGCCCGCCGCGACGACCATCGCGGCCAGGGCCGCGAACAGTTGGGCGATCCGCTTGCCGAGCCGCGGCGGCCCGAACAGCAGGTAGGTCAGCGCGAGCGGCGGCACCACCAGCATCACCTGGAGTTGCTTGGTGAGGAAGCCCAAGCCGACGAAGACGCCGGTCAGCACCAGCCAACGGGTCCGCCCGTCCTCGACGCCGCGCAAGAGCGCCCACGCCGCCGCGAGGGTCAGCAGCACCAGCAGTGCGTCGGGGTTGTTGAAGCGGAACATCAGCACGGCCACCGGCGTCAACGCCAGCACCAGGCCCGCGAGCAGTCCGGCGGCCGCACCGAAGTGCCGGCGAACCGTCGCCCACAGCAGGGCGACGGACGCGACACCCATCAGCGCCTGCGGCACCAGGATCGCCCACGAGCTCAGTCCGAAGGCCCGCACCGACAGCGACATCAGCCAGAGCGAGGCGGGCGGCTTGTCCACGGTGATCGAGTTCGCGGCGTCCGACGAGCCGAAGAAGAAGGCCTTCCACGACACCGAACCAGCCTGCACTGCAGCGGAATAGAACGAGTTGGCCCAGCCGGACGCACCGAGACCCCACAGGTACGCCACCGCGGTCCCGATCAGTAGGACTGCGACCGCCCAGGGCTCCCAGTCGCGGCGCTTCGGCGCGTCGCCCTCGATCGGAGTGGCCGGCGCGGCAGGATGCGCTGCGTCGGTGTCGATCTCGGCCGTGGTCACAGTGCGACTCCCTTGTCGTGATTACGGAACACCCATCGCAGGGCGATGAAACGGGTCAGCGTGGCAACGAGATTGGCGATCACCAGCACGGCCAGCTCGAGATGCTTGGAGGCGTCGGGCCGAGTCGCGTGCAGGACGAACAGCGACCCGCTGGTCAGCAAGAGGCCGAACGCGAACACCGCGAGGCCCTGCAGCTGATGCTTGGCCGCGCCCTCCGGCCCGCGGACGCCGAACGTGAAAGCCCGGTTCGCCGCCGTGTTGAAGATCGCGGTCACGAGCAGCGCGACGAAGTTCGCGGCCTGTGCTCCGAACAGCGGGTGCATCAGCAGGTACAGCAGCGCGTACGCGACCGTGGACGCCACGCCGATCACCGCGAACCGGACCAGCTGGCCGACCATGCCGTGCGGCACCCCCGGCACCAGCGGTTCCCGGCCGAGGCTGGTGCGCAGCGCGGCGACCGGCAGCGAGCCGGTCGCCAGCGCGCGGCCCACCCGCAGCACGCCCTTCAGGTCGGCGACCGCGGTCGCGACGATGTCGACCGTGCTGTCGGGGTCGTCGACCCAGTCCACCGGCACCTCGTGGATCCGCAGGCCGACCCGCTCGGCGAGCACCAGGAGTTCGGTGTCGAAGAACCAGCCGGTGTCCTGCACCAGCGGCAGCAGCTGACGGGCGACGTCGGTGCGCATCGCCTTGAATCCGCACTGGGCGTCGGAGAACTTCGCCCGCAGCGCGCCGCGCAGGATGAGGTTGTAGCAGCGGGAGATCACCTCCCGCTTCGGGCCGCGCACCACCCGCGAGGAACGCGTGAGCCGCGAGCCGATCGCGACGTCGGAGTGCCCCGACACCAGCGGCGCCACCAGCGGCAGCAGCGCATTGAGGTCGGTGGACAGGTCGACGTCCATGTACGCGACGACCTCCGCGTCCGAGGCACTCCACACGGCGCGCAGGGCCCGGCCGCGCCCCTTCTCGTCGAGGTGCACCACCCGGACGGAGTCGAGCTCCTCCGCCAGCCGATTCGCGACCGCGAGCGTGGTGTCGGTGCTGGCGTTGTCCGCGACGGTGATCCTGCTCGGATAGGGAACGGATCCGTCCAGGTACTCGCGCAGCCTGCGCACGCAGCGCTCGAGGTCCCGCTCCTCGTTGTACACCGGGATCACCACGTCCAGTGTCAGGGTCGCCACGTCGCGGGACACCGCGGTTTCGGGGCGTCCGACAGCGCCGCCGACAAGCGAGTTCGTCATGAGGATCACCCTGTCGGCGGAACCTGGGGCCTGACTGGAGTGCAGCTGGCAACTTCCTGTGCGCTCCGCGCAGTGGTGCGCTTACGGATGCCCGGGCCTCCGTAAG
>NZ_JBHXVP010000005.1:0-87783 GCF_042672245.1 Rhodococcus sp. NPDC127527 | reverse complement strand
GGCCTCCCGGGGGCGCTTGGGGGCGCGCGCCGCCCCCCTCGGGGCGCGCCCCGCGCTGGGGGGCGGCCGGGCGCCCCCGCCCCCCCCCCCCCCCACCACTGCGGCGAAGCCGCATACTGGCTGCCATGGCATCCGTGTTCAGCATGATCATCGCCGGCGAACTGCCGGGCCGGTTCGTCTGGGAGGACGAGGACGTCGTCGCCTTCCTGACCATCAATCCGATCACCCAGGGCCACACCCTGGTGGTCCCGCGCGCCGAGATCGACCAGTGGCAGGACCTCGACGGCGAGGTGTTCGCCAAGTGCACCCGGGTCGCGCAGATCCTCGGCAAGGCGGTCCGGCAGGGATTCGACGCGCCCCGCGCCGGCCTGCTCATCGCAGGTCTGGAGGTGCCGCACCTGCACCTGCACGTGTTCCCGGCCTACAGCCTCGGCGACTTCAACATCTCCGGCGCCGACCCGAACCCGTCGCCGGAGTCCCTCGACGAGGCCCAGGCCACCATCAAGGCCGCCCTGCGCGAGCTGGGGCACGGCGCCAACGTCCCCGCCTGACCCGAGTCCACTCCGCGAGCGACCGGAAGAGCTCGCTCGAAGCACACGAACCCCGCGCCCGTTCAGGGTGCGGGGTTCGCTCGTTCGATTCGAGGTCCCGGTAACCGGGAATCGACTCGCCCGCGAGACGTACACACGCTTGATTGGCAGGGGCGGACCGCCGAGACCGGCGGCCTCGGCCACCCGCGCGCCGCGCTCACACCCGACGACCAGGAGGAACAGTGACCCCACCGGGCCCGAATTCCGTCGAACCCGCCGCCGGCCTTGCCGGCGACGCCGAAGCCGTCAAACGCGGCTTCGCGGGCACCGCCGAATCCCCGCTCCACCGACCGATCCGCATTCGCGGGCTCGACCTGCCGAACCGAATCGTCATGTCGCCCATGACCCGGACGTTCTCCCCCGGCGGCGTGCCGACCGAGGACGTCGCGGGGTACTACCGGCGCCGGGCCGAGGGCGGCACCGGCCTGATCGTCACCGAGGGCGTCGGCATCGATCACCCCGGCGCGATCGACCACCCGGACGTGCCGAACCTGCACACCCCGGCGGCCCGGGCCGGCTGGCGCGCCGTGGTGGATTCGGTGCACGAGGCCGGCGGCCGAATCATCCCGCAGCTCTGGCACGTCGGACCGCTGTTCGGTGCGATGCGCGAGGTCCCGGAGACCACCCCGATGCGCCCGTCCGGCCTCTGGGGCGAGCCCGGCGTGACGTCCTACTCGCAGGAGTACGTGCACCGGGCGGTGCCGCCGACCCGCGCGATGACCGAATCGGACATCGCCGACGTCGTCGCCGCCTTCGCCGACGCCGCCCGGACGTCCGTCGACCTCGGCTTCGACGGCATCGCGATCCACGGCGGCCACGGCTACCTGCTCGATTCGTTCCTGTGGGCCTCCACCAACCGTCGCGACGACGCCTGGGGCGGAGACCTGCAGCGCCGCACCGCGTTCCCCGTCGCCGTCGTGCGCGCCATCCGCGCGGCGATCGGCGACGACCTGCCCATCGTGTACCGCTTCTCGCAACACAAGCAGCAGGACTTCACCGCTAGGCTCGCGGACAACCCCGAGGACCTCGGCACCATCCTGTCCGCGCTCGTCGACGCGGGCGTCGACGTCCTCGACGCGAGCTCTCGCCGGTTCGACGCCCCCGCGTTCGAGGGCAGCGATCTCTCGCTGGCCGGCTGGGCCAAGAAGACGACCGGCGCGATCGCCATGGGCGTCGGCTGCGTCGGGCTCGGCAAGTCACTGCGCGACGGCAGGCTCGCCGGCGGCACCGTGGAGAGCGTCGACAACATCGACGAGCTCGAACGGCGTATCGACACGGGCGAATTCGACCTGGCCGCGATCGGGCGTCTGCACCTGGCCGATCCGCGGATCGCCGAGACGCTGCGCGACGGCAGGCCACTGCCGACCTTCGACCGCGTCGCGCACGAATCGATCCTGACCTAGGGAGGTGGGCGGAACACCCGCGCTCCGGTTCGTCGATCGGCCACCCCGGTGTCCCACCAGTTGTCGATCGGTCGGCTCCGCAGGTTCGCGCGCCACGAGAGTTGGAGCCCGCCGTCGTGTCGGACCGGCGGGTTAACCTCAACCGGACCAACGGCAGAAGCCGGGCAAAATGCCCATCGAACCGACCGAGACCAGGAGCGCCCCCCGGTGATCAGCGAGTTGCAGAACGAGTTTCACGGTCTTCCCGTCGTGGAGTTCCCGATCGACCCCGACACCGACCCGGGCGCGCCGCCGCAAGGCCCGGTCGCCTGGCGTGTCTCGGTTCCCTCGTACGACGCCGAGATCGGGTGGCCGGAGGCATTCGAGAAGTTCCGTGCCGCGGTGGATCCGTCGACTGTGCAGGCGATCGTCGTCGGCAGCTGGGCCGATCCGTACGAGGAGAGTTCCACCGAGGTGGTGGAGGCTATCGCCGCGGCCGCAGGCGAACTTCCCGCATTGCGGGCCCTGTTCCTCGGGGACATGACCGGCGAGGACTGCGAGATCTCGTGGATCGTGCAGTCGGACGTCACGGCCCTGCTGACGGCCTTTCCGCTGCTGGAGCACCTGGCAGTGCGCGGCGGTAACCAACTGGAGCTGACCCCGATTCAGCACGGGAACCTGCGCCGCCTGGCGTTCGAGGCGGGTGGCCTGCCCGCCGACGTGGTCCGAGCCGTCGCCGCGTCGGATCTGCCGGCCCTCACCGATCTGGAATTGTGGTTGGGCACAGAGGAATACGGCGCTGATTCGACTGTCGAGGACCTCGCCCCGATCCTCGCCGGAGAGAAGCTTCCCCGACTGACACGCCTCGCGCTCTCGAACAGCGAGGACCAGGACGAGATCGCCGCCGCCGTCGCGACAGCGGCGATCGTTCCGCAGCTGCGCGCCCTGGATCTGTCCAAGGGCGTGCTGCTCGACACGGGCGCCGAGGCGCTGCTCGCAGGGCAGTCGCTCAGCCACCTCGAGTCGCTCGACTTGCACCACAACTACCTCAGCGAGGGCATGCGGGAGCGTCTCCGGGCGGTACTCGAACCGTCCGGAGTGCGTCTGGATCTCGACGCCGGGAACGCCGACGAAGACGAGTACGACGGAACGATCTACCGGTCGGTCGCGGTCAGCGAATGACCCGCCCTCGACTGGCGGTCGTGGGCAATCCGGAGAACCGTCGCGTGACGATGCTGCTGGACGCCGCGGCCCGCACCGGCATGCCCACCCCGCGGGTGGTGTCCTGGCGCGAGGTGCTCACCGATGGCGGAGCCCGGTTCGACACCGACGAGTGGGTGCGCCTCGACTCGCCCGGCGAGGATCCCGAAGTCGACGCGCTGCTGCGCGGGGCCGGGGACCCGACCCGGATCGCCGACGGCCCGCGGTGGTACGCGTCGCTGCTCGCCGCGGTCGGCACGCTGCGCGGCGGGCGCCGGCTCACCGATCCGAATGATCTGGCCGTGCTGTTCGACAAGCGGCGGTGTCACGCGATCCTCGTTGGTAATGCTGTGCCGGTACCGATCTCGCCCACGTCGGGCGGCGACGCACCGGTGCCGAGGAACTGGCCGGAGGTGCGCGAGTTGGCCGCGGCTGCCGGGTTGCGGCGGTTCTTCGTCAAACCCGCACACGGTTCGTCCGCTGCCGGTGTCGTCGCCATCGAGATGGCATCCGGGGGCCGGGTCCAGTCGCGCAGCAGCGTCGAGATCGCGGCGGACGGGATCCACAACTCACTGCGCGTGCGCCGACGGACGGGCGAGGCCGCGGTGGGCGCCCTGATCGACGCGCTGGCCGGCGAATGCCTGCACATCGAGGCCTGGTTGCCGAAGCCGTCGCGGCAGGGGCGCGCCGCCGACCTACGGGTCGTGGTGGTCGCCGGGCAGGCGACCCACGCGGTGCTGCGTACCAGCGCCCACCCCATGACCAACCTGCACCTGGGCGGACAACGCGGCGACCTGGCGACCGCGCGGGCGGGTTTCGACGCCGCGGGATACGGCTGGGACAACGCGCTCGCCGTCGCGGAACGGGCTGCCGCCTGCTTCCCGCGCACCCTGTGTGTCGGGGTGGATCTGCTGCCCGCCGCGAACTGGCGCGGCGCCGCGGTCGGTGAGGTGAACGCGTTCGGCGACCTGCTCCCCGGTCTGAGCGGGCTCCCCGGCCGCGCCGACGGACTCGACACCTACGCGGCGCAACTGGCCGCGATCGCAGGATGGGCCGACGATGCCGCAGCCTGACCCGGCCGGCGCCGCACCGCCGGACATGAACACCGTCGTCGGCTCCGACGACATCCTGCTGATCACGCTCGACACCCTGCGCTACGACGTGGCCTGCGAACTCGCCGCCGCCGGCCGGATCCCGAACCTCGTGAGGCACCTGCCCGGAGGCCGGTGGGAGGAACGCCATGCCCCCGGCAGCTTCACCTACGCCTCGCACCAGGCGATGTTCGCCGGGTTCCTGCCGACCCCGGTCGGACAGGGGCCGCACCCACGACTGTTCGCGGCCGAGTTCGGCGGCAGCGAGTCGACCGCGAACGGGACGTTCGTGTTCGCCGAGTCGAATCTCGTTACGGGCCTTGCCTCCGTCGGATACCACACGGTGTGCATCGGCGGCGTCGGCTTCTTCAACGGTCGGGGCGCGCTGGGCTCGGTGCTGCCCGATCTGTTCGACGAGGCGCACTGGTCACCCGAGCTCGGGGTGACGTCGCCGACGTCGTTCGAGGCGCAGGTGGACCTCGCGGCACGGGTGGTGGACCGACTCCCCGCCGGGCGCCGACTGTTCCTGTTCGTCAACGTCTCGGCCCTGCACCAGCCGAACTGGTTCTTCGCCGACGGGGCCAGCGCGGACGCCGGGGACACCCGGGCGACGCACGCGGCCGCGCTGGAGTACGTCGATCGGCACATCGGGCGACTGTTCGCCGCCGTGTCGGGCCGGCGCCGGTGTTTCGCGATCGTGTGCTCCGACCACGGCACCACGTACGGCGAGGACGGCTACACCGGGCACCGGCTGGGCCACCCCCTGGTGTGGACGGTGCCCTACGCCCACTTCTTCCTCGAGGGACCGAGATGACCACCGCTGACCTGCCCCTGCCCGTACCGCCGCACACCGCGGCCGCGGATTACCTTCCGCCGTACCAGAACTACGTGTACGCGTACCCGCACAAGACCGCCTACCGGCCGCTGGACCCGCGTCCGACCCTGACCGAACTGTGGGCCGACGAACCGCAGGACGCGCTGTCGCTGTACCTGCACGTGCCGTTCTGCGAGGTGCGCTGCGGCTTCTGCAATCTGTTCACCCGGGTCGGGGCACCGGACGAGCTCGCCACCCGGTACCTCGACGCCCTCGAGCGGCAGTCCGAGGCGGTGCGCGAGGCGCTGGCTCCGTCGGCCCTGTTCGCGACGGCGGCGTTCGGCGGCGGCACCCCCACCTACCTGACGGCGTCGGAACTGGACCGGCTGTGCGACATCGCCGAGCGCATGGGCGCCGACCTGCGGGCGATCCCCCTGTCGGTGGAGGCGTCCCCGGCGACCGCCACCGCCGACCGGCTCGCGGTCCTGGCCCAGCGCGGAATCACCCGGCTCAGCCTCGGCGTGCAGAGCTTCGACGACACCGAGGCGCGGGCGGCGGTCCGGCCGCAACGGCGTGCCGACGTCGAGGCGGCCCTGCAACGCATCCGGGACGCCGCGATCGAGGTGCTCAACATCGATCTGATCTACGGGATCGACGGCCAGACACCGGAATCCTGGGCCGCCTCCCTCGACGCCGCGCTGGCCTGGCATCCCGAGGAGCTGTACCTGTACCCGCTGTACGTGCGCCCGCTGACCGGTCTGGCCCGGCGCGGCGCCGGACCCGATCCGGACTGGGACGCACACCGGCTCGACCTCTACCGCCGCGGACGCGACCACCTGATCGCGGCGGGCTACGTGCAGGAGTCGATGCGCATGTTCCGCCGCGCCGACGCCCCCGACCTCGGTCCGGACGACTATGCCTGCCAGACCGACGGCATGATCGGACTCGGTTGCGGCGCAAGGTCGTACACCCGGGGACTGCACTACTCCTTCGACTACGCGGTCGACGCACGGGAGGTGCGCGCCATCATCGACGACTACGTGGCGGACACCGTCGACGACTTCCGTCGTGCCGTGGTGGGCCACGCGATGACCGAGGACGAGTCCCGTCGCCGGCACCTGCTGCAGTCCGTGCTGCAGGCCGCGGGAATGCCGTTGGCGGACTACCGGTCCCGATTCGGAGCCGATCCGCACGAACACTTCGGCGCCGAGCTGGACCGGTGGACCGGGCGCGGATGGCTGCTGCACGAGGGCGGCCGACTGCGGCTGACCGCACTGGGCATGGCGTACTCCGACGCCCTCGGACCGGAGCTCTTCTCCCCGCAGGTGCGCAACGCGATGGCCGAGTACGAGGGCCGCTGACCGTGCTGTCCATTCTGTACCGAGGCCCGCTGGCGTCCTGCGACTACGACTGCCCGTACTGCCCGTTCGCCAAGCGCCGGGACACCCCCGAGCAGTTGCGGGCAGACCGGGCCGCGCTGGAACGCTTCTGCGTGTGGGCGGCGGGCCAGGATCAGGAGCTGTCGATCCTGTTCACCCCGTGGGGCGAGGGCCTGGTGCGGTCCTGGTACCGGCGGGCCCTGGTGAACCTGTCCCGGCTGGCTCATGTGCGCCGGGTGGCGATCCAGACCAATCTCAGCTGCCGCACCGGCTGGCTCACCGACACCGACCGCGACGCTGTTGCCCTGTGGTGCACGTACCACCCCGGGCAGACGCCGCACGACCGGTTCCTCACCAAGACCACCGAGCTGACCGCACTCGGCGTGCGGTTCAGCGTGGGCGTCGTCGGGCTGCCGGAGCACCTGGAGGCCGCCCGGCGGCTGCGCGCCGAGCTGCCCGATCCGGTGTACCTGTGGGTCAACGCCGCGGAGGGGCACCTGTACACCGACGCCGACGCGGCCGACTGGAGTCGCATCGACCCGCTCTTCGAGTTCAGCCGGCATCCGCACCGGACGCGGGGTCGCGCGTGCCGTACCGGGGACACGGTGGTGTCCGTCGACGGTGACGGCACCGTCCGGCGCTGCCATCTCGTCCCCGAGGAACTGGGCAACCTGTACGACGGCTCCTTCCGAAAGGCGTTGCGGCCGCGCCCCTGTCCGGTGGAACTGTGTGACTGCCACATCGGCTACGTGCACGCCGAGCAGCTTCCGCTGTACGACGTCTTCACCGGCGGTGTGCTGGAACGGATCCCTGCGGAGCCGGTGTGGCTGCCGTCCCCCGAGCGGCGCTAGCGAGGCGGAGTCCCGCACGCAGCGCCGACCGAGCCCGACGGGGACTGTCAACCGTTGACCCAAGAACGGAATCGGTGTTCACTCCTTGGTCATGGCGTACCGACGCACCCCGGCCGTCCAGGAACGGCTGAACTCCATGCGAACCAGGCTCATCGATTCCGCGATCGGGCTGGTCGCTCAGCACGGGTACGGCGGGTGCTCGATATCGGCGGTCGCGGCCGACGCGGGCGTGGGCACCGGCACGGTCTATCGGCACTTCTCGAACAAGGGCGAGCTGTTCGCCGAGGTCTTCCGGATCGTGTGCAGCCGCGAGGTGGCCGCGGCGGCGAACGCCGCAAACGCGACTCGCGCCGACGGCGGCCCCTGCATCACCGCGGTCTCGGCCTCCGTGCAGACTTTCGCCGACCGGGCACTGCGCGCCCCGACCCTCGCCTACGCGTTGCTGATCGAACCCGTCGACCCGCAGGTCGACACCGAGCGCCTCCTGTTCCGCGAGTCATTCCGCGATTCACTCGCCGTCGCGATCGCCGAGGCCGCGGACGCCGGGGAGATACCCGCTCAGGACGCCACGGTCACCGCCGCCTGCATCGTCGGCGCGATCGGCGAGGCCCTGATCCTGCCGCTGGCCCGCGGCCACGCCGACGACACCGTCGTTCCCACCCTTCTGACCTTCACACTTCGATCGCTAGGGAGCCCGACATGAGTGCCACCCACGAGGTCTTCAACCAGGTACCCCCGCTGGTCGACCACGACGCGGCCGACTATCCGCCGATCCTCGAGGCGCTGCAGCGCGCGGGCGCGCACGCCGAGCTCGACGAGCTGCACCGCGTCGGACAACTCGCGGGCAGCGAGGAGGCCCAGCACTGGGGCGACCTCGCCGAGGCGCATCCGCCGGTCCTGCGCACGCACGACCGCTACGGGAATCGCATCGACGAAGTCGAGTACGACCCCGCCTACCACCAGCTGATGACCACCGCCGTCGAGATGGGACTGCACGGTGCGCCCTGGGCGGACCCGAACCCGAACGCCCACCTGGTCCGGGCGGCGAAGATGGCGGTGTGGGGCCAGGTCGACGCCGGCCACGGCTGCCCGATCTCGATGACCTATGCCGTCGTGCCCGCCCTGCGGCACAACGCGGAACTCGCCGCGCAGTACGAGCCGCTGCTCACCGCGCGCGCCTACGATCCGAAACTCGTACCGCCGCTGACCAAGCCAGGCCTGATCGCCGGCATGTCCATGACCGAGAAGCAGGGCGGCTCCGACGTCCGCGCCGGCACCACCCGGGCGGTCCCGCGGGCCGACGGCAGCTACCTCCTGACCGGGCACAAGTGGTTCACCTCCGCGCCGATGTCGGACGTGTTCCTGGTCCTCGCCCAGGCTCCCGATGGACTCTCCTGCTTCCTCCTCCCCCGAGTCCTGCCGGACGGCACCCGCAATCGAATGCACCTGCAGCGGCTCAAGGACAAGCTCGGTAACCACTCGAACGCGAGCAGCGAGGTCGAGTACGACGAGGCCGTCGCCTGGCTCGTCGGTGAGGAGGGGCGCGGCGTGCCGACCATCATCGAGATGGTCAACATGACCCGACTCGACTGCACCATCGGCACCGCCACCGGGATGCGGGTGGGTACGGCGCAGGCCACACACCATGCCACCCACCGCAGCGCGTTCGGCGCCCACCTGGTCGACCAGCCGCTGATGCGGAACGTCCTCGCGGACCTCGCCGTCGAGTCCGAGGCCACGACCACGGTCGCCATGTGGCTGGCCGCGCTGACCGACCGCGCCACGGCAGGCGACGAGCGCTCGATCGCTCTGCGCCGGATCTCCCTCGCGGTCAGCAAGTACTTCGTCTGTAAGCGCGGGCCGATCCACGCGGCGGAGGCACTGGAATGCCTGGGCGGCAACGGATACGTCGAGGACTCGCGGATGCCACGGCTCTACCGGGAGGCGCCGCTGCTGTCGGTGTGGGAGGGCTCCGGCAACGTCGCCGCCCTCGACACCCTGCGGGCGATCACGAAACAGCCCGAGACACTGCAGGTCTTCTTCGACGAACTCGACGCCGCGGCGGGCGCCGACGCTCGCGTGGACGCCGCGGTGGCCCGACTGAAGGCGAGTTTCGGCGACCTCGCGACCGCCGTGCACCGGGCCCGCCGGATCGTCGGCGACATGGCGCTCGCGCTGCAGGGATCGCTGCTGGTCCGGTACGGCCACCCCGCGGTGGCCGACGCGTTCTGCGTCAGCCGACTCTCGGGCGACTGGGGCAGTGTCTTCGGGACCCTCCCGACCGGCGTGGACACCGCGGCGATCATCGCTCGCGCGGCGCCGAAAGTCGGATCGTGAGCGATGATCGCCAGCTCGACGATGGTCAGTCCGGATCGATCCTCGGCAACCGCACCCGGAACACCGTGCCTGCGCTCGGTTCGGACGTGACCGTCACGACGCCGTCGTGTGCGGCGACCAGCGCCGTCACGATGGAGAGCCCCAACCCGGTGCCGCCGGATTCGCGGGTCCGGGAGGAGTCCCCGCGATAGAACCGTTCGAAGACCCGCTCGCGCTCCGCAGGCCCGAGCCCGGGCCCGGTGTCGGCGACCTCGAGCAGGGCGTCGGCGCCGACCGTGCCGACTCGCACGGTGACCGCCGCGTCCGCCGGGGTGTGCCCGAGGGCGTTGCCCACCAGGTTCGTCAGCACCTGCCGCAGCCGCGCGTCGTCCCCGAGCACCTCGGGGAAGCCCGGACCGTCGACCACCTCGAGGCTGATGTCCCGGTCCGGCGCGACGGCCCGCGCGTCGTGCACCGTGTCGGAGGCCACCGCGAGCAGGTCCACCGGCTTGCGCTCGAGCGGGCGTTGGGCGTCGAGCCGGGCCAGCATCAACAGGTCCTCGACGAGCAGTCCCATCCGGGACGCCTCGCCCTCGATCCGCGACATCACCAGTTCGGTGTCGGACATCGCGCCCTGCCGGTACAGCTCGGCGAAACCACGAATCGTCGTCAACGGCGTGCGCAGCTCGTGGCTCGCGTCCGCGACGAAACGGCGCATCTTCTCCTCGGACCGGCGGGCCGACTCCTCGGACGCCTCGGTCGCGGCGAACGCGGTCTGGATCTGCGCGAGCATGCCGTTCAGCGCGACCGTCAGCCTGCCGACCTCGGTTCGGTCCTCGCGCACCGGGATTCGCTGGTGCAGCCTGCCCTCGGCGATCGCGGCCGCGGTCTTCTCGACCTCCGCGAGCGGCCGCAGGCTGCGCCGCACCACGAAGTATCCGGCCACGCCGAGCGCGACGAGCACGGCCACCCCGATGCCGACCTGCAGGCCGATCAGCCGCTCCACGGTCTGATCGATGTCCGCGAGCCGCATCGCGACGGTGACGGTCCCGTTCGGCGTGGTGACGGTCAGCGCCCGCCAGTGTTCGTTGGGGTGGCCGATCGACCCGACGGTGACCGGGTCGGGTCCGGGATTCGCGGGCAGCTCCGGCTCGACACCCGACAGGTCGTTGATCACCAGCCGGGTGGCGCCGTCGGGCGTCTCGCTGCGGACGTAGAACGGGCTCGGCGGCCGGGCCGGTCCGAGCTCGGCGTCCGGGGGCGGCGGTAACGGCCTGCCCTCGCGCGGCTTGGCCCAGCCGTGCGCGGCCTCGCGCAGGGAGGTGTCCGTGCGTGCGATGAGGGAGTTCCTCATCGCGGAGGTCACCGCGATCCCGGACGCGGCCAATCCGAGCGCGGCGAGCACGAGCAGTGCGGCCACCAGGGTGACGCGCAGCGGCATCCGGTGGAGGCGTCGCACCGTGGCTACCTCGGCTCGCGCATCACGTAGCCGACCCCGCGCAAGGTGTGGATCAACCGCCTGTCGCCGGTGTCCACCTTGCGACGCAGGTACGACACGTACGACTCGACCACCCCGACCTCGCCGCCGAAGTCGTAGTGCCACACGTGGTCGAGGATCCGCGGCTTGCTCAGCACCACACCGGCGTTGACCATGAAGTACCGCAGCAGGGTGAACTCCGTCGGCGAGAGCGAGACCGGCTCCCCGTCCTTCCACACCTCGTGGGTGTCGTCGTCGAGTTCGAGGTCCGCGAATCGGATCCGGGACGGCTCGGCGGCATCCGGATCCCGCGAGACGCGGCGCAGGATCACCCGCAGCCGCGCGACGACCTCCTCGAGGCTGAACGGCTTGGTGACATAGTCGTCGGCGCCGAGGGTGAGCCCGGTGACCTTGTCCTCGACCGCGTCCTTCGCGGTCAGGAACAGCACCGGTGCGTCGACGCCGTCCGCGCGAAGACGACGAAGCAGCCCGAAGCCGTCCATGCCCGGCATCATCACGTCGAGGATCATCGCGTCCGGCCGGAAGGCACGGGCCTTGTCCAGGCCCTCGGGTCCGTTGCCTGCGACCTCGACCTCGAACCCCTGGAATCGCAGGCTCACGGACAGCAGTTCGACGATGTTGGGTTCGTCGTCGACGATCAGGACTCTGGCCTCGGTTCGAGTGGCACTCACGTCCTCATCATCACCGCGAGTGCTGGACTCCGCCTGATGGTTCGCTGGGAGCTTCCTGTGAGTCGGTATCGGACCCGTACGATAGGCTCTACGTGCGCTCCCTGGCGGGAGTTCCCCGGTTCCTGTCGTGTCGGATCCGGACGTAGCACTCACGGTGTCGCCCACCTGTTGGTCTTCGGGCGCACCGACCTCGACGGTCACCGCGCCGGGCGCCCACCATCGGCGTCCGATTCGTCCCGTCCTCCGACTCGATCCGGGATCGGGTGCTCCCGCATCCACGAGGGGTCCGGATCGCGAGGCGTCCGCCGGGCGGTCCTGCCAGGGATTCGCCCGGCGGACGAACCACCCGTGATCACCTGCCGCCATCGGCGATCGGCGAATCCGGGAATGCGGCAGACTCTGGGTGTGACCTCCGACAAGTGCCCGCACGCCGCCGCCGAGCCGTCCCCCGTGCCCGGACCGGTGCCTGCGACACCCGCCGGACCGAGCGTCGCCATCCCGACGCCACGCCACCGCCTGCCCGTGCTGGGCGATCTGTTGAGCGTCGACCCGGCCAAGCCGGTGCAGAAGGAAATGCGGATGGCCGCCGAACTGGGCCCGATCTTCGAGCGCAAGATCGTCAATCAGCGCCTCGTCGTCGTCTCCGGGGTCGACCTGGTCTCGGAGGTCAACGACGAGTCCACGTGGGCGAAGTCCCTCGGCCAGCCGATCCGAAAGCTCCGCGGCATCGCCGAGGACGGACTGTTCACGGCGTTCAGCAACGAGCCGAACTGGGCGAAGGCACACAACATCCTCAATCCCGGCTTCAGTCAGGCGGCGCTGCGGGGCTATCACGGCTCGATGCTCCGGGCCCTCGACGGCCTCCGGTCCGCGTGGGACGGCGCCGCGGCGACCGGCCGCCCGGTCGATGTCGCGCGGGACATGAACCGGCTCACACTCGACGTGATCGGACTGGCCGGGTTCGGCTACGACTTCGGCTCGTTCACGAAGACCGAGGACCCGTTCGTGACCGCCATGTCGCGCGCGTTGGCACACGTCAACCGCACCTCGAACGACCTGCCGTTCGTACGAAAGCTGTTCGGCCGGAAGGCCGCCGCCCAGCACCGGGCGGACATCGCGCTGATGCGCTCGGTGGTCGACGACGTGATCGCCGAACGCAGCCGCAACCCGGGCGGTCACGACGACCTCCTCGATCTGATGCTGAGCACCGTCGATCCGGCCTGCGGAGAACCGCTCGACCCGGTCAACATCCGCAACCAGGTGATCACCTTCCTGGTTGCCGGGAACGAGACCACCGCGGGGACACTCGGATTCGCCCTCTACTACCTCACGAAGCACCCCGAGATCGCGGCGACTGCCCGCGCGGAGATCGAGATGGTGGCCTCGGACGGCGGCCCACTCTCGTTCGATCAGGTGGGGAAGCTGCGGTACCTGCGCCGGGTGGTCGACGAGACCCTGCGACTGTGGCCGGCGGCGCCGGGCTACTTCCGCAAGGTCCGGGTCGACACGGTGCTCGGCGGCCGGTACCCGATGCCGCTGGGATCATGGGTGTTCGTGCTGCTGCCGCAGCTGCATCGAGACCCCGTGTGGGGCAACGACACCGAGACGTTCGACCCGGACCGGTTCCTGCCGGAGCAGGTTCGCAAGCGTCCGCGCGACGCGTACCGGCCGTTCGGGACCGGGCCCCGCTCGTGCATCGGCCGCCAGTTCGCGCTGCACGAGGCGGTGCTGACGCTGGCGGAACTGCTGCGGCGGTACGAGTTCGAGGCCGACCCGACATATTCCCTCGACATCCAGGAGGCGGTCACCCTCAAGCCACGCGGCCTCACCCTCCGGGTCCGGTCGCGGTGATCGGGGGCTACACAGCATGAACGAATGGCACCTGGTCGAGACCTTGGCCGGGGATTCGCCGACGGTCGTCAGCACCGGAGGCACCGTACGCGCATGGACCTCCGTGGGCCGCCTGGCGCCCACCTCGGACATCCGGGTCGAGCCGCTGGTGGAGGCCGTGCGGTCCGGCCGCCGACGCGAGGTGGCGGAAGTGCGGTCCCAGAAGGGGAAACGCGGGTGGTATCGCCTCGAGGCGTTCCCCGTCCTAGGTCCGTCCGGAGACGCACACGGCGTCCAGCTGTGGATCGGCGACGCCGAGGTCGAGCCGACCGCGCCGCGGGTCGCGTCCGGAATCTCCTGGCTGCTCGAACGACTCATGATCGCGCAGACGCTCGAGGCATCGATGATGTCCGGCGTCCTCCCCGAGGATCACGTCACCGAACGGACGCCCGCCGAGTACTACGCCAAGGCGGTGAAGTTCGACGAATCGGAGTCGCTGTTCGCACTGGCGTTCAATCCGCGGCCTGGCGCGAGGTGGGACTCCGACATGAGCGTGCTGCACGCGGACGGCCGGATCATGCGGTGGCACTGCTGGGCCAAGGCCAGAACCGAGCCGGGGCAGGCCGGCCTGCGACTGCTCTGGCACGACGTCACCGACACGGTGGAGCCGCGCCGGCCCACGCTCGCCGAACTCGGCATGCAGGAGGTGATGCGCGGGGCGGGGATCTACACCGCGCTGTTCGAGACCGAACTGGGCCTGCTGACCATGTGGTTGGCGGAGCCGGCCCCCTGGGTGCACTGGCGCGGAATCGAGGGCGGTGACCGGATCATCCACCCGGAGGATCAGGGCGTGCTGGAACTCGCCCGCTCGCGGTTCGATTCCGGGTCCACCGAGCCGGTCGATGCGCAGGCTCGGCTTCGGTCGGGCGAGAACGAGTGGGCGCTGTCCAGCCTGCGGATCACCCCGTATCCGGGCGGTCTGGGCAATCGCCTTGCGATCGTGCAGATCTCGCAGGTGCCGCAGCGCTGACGCTGTGCATCTGCGACCGACGGTGACGGAACACACCGGCGGTCGGGACACGTCGTTTGCTACGGTAAGGACGTCAATATGACACCCGGACGAGCAGCACCGTACCCGGCCAGCGACAAGACGGTGCCTTGGGAGAATCACACCATGGCATGGATTGTGCTCGTCATTTCCGGAATCCTCGAAGCCGTCTGGGCCACCGCCCTGGGCAAGTCGGACGGGTTCTCGCGTCTCGCGCCCTCGGTCGTGTTCGGCGTGGCTCTCGTCGCCAGCATGGCCGGCCTCGCCTACGCGATGCGGACGCTGCCGATCGGCACGTCGTACGCGGTGTGGGTCGGCATCGGCGCGTCCCTCACGGTCGCCTACGCGATGATCACCGGCTCCGAATCCTCGTCGATCGTGAAGGTCCTGCTGATCCTCGGCATCGTCGGCTGCGTGATCGGGCTCAAGGTCCTGCACTGACAGCTCGCCGCGCCCGGACCGGGCGTGTTGCCCGTCACCGCAGGGTTACAGTTATCCCCATGAACCTGGTGGCGATGGTCACACTGCCGGCGCGGGCCGGCCTCGCGCTCACCGATTCGGCGTTGGGAGTGGCCGAAACCGCCCTCGGCGCCGCCCGCGTCCTGCTCGCCGCGTCGACGAGATCGGGAGCAGCGAGCCTCGGCGGGATCGCCGCGGCCAATCCGTCCGGACCGCTGAAACTGCTGCAACAGGTCGCCGAGCTCGCGTCGGACGAGCGGCCGCTCGGTCAGGCGATGCGGCCGGGCGGACCCCTCGACCGACTGCTCGAGCCCGGCGGGGTGGTCGACCGCCTGACCGCGCCCGGCGGCACCCTCGAGCGGATCATCGAACCGGGCGGGCCGCTCGAACGCGTCCTGGCCACCGGCGGACCGGTGGACCGGCTGCTCGACGAGGACGGCCCGATCGAGCGACTGCTCGCCCGCGGCGGCCTGCTCGACCGGATCACCGCCGAGGACGGGCCGCTCGAACGGCTCACCGCCACCGCCGGTCCGCTCGAGACGCTCACCAAGGAGGGCGGCCTGATCGACCGGGCGCTCGAGGAGGGCGGCATCCTGGAGACACTGCTCGCCGAGGACGGCGCGCTCGAACGGATCATCGTCGAGGGCGGCCCCCTCGATCAGATCGTCTCGCTGTCGGAGACGCTCGCCGCGCTGGCACCCAACCTGGAGAAGATGGGCGACAGCATCGAGTTGCTCCGGGAGACCGTCGGCGTGCTCAGTTCCGCCGTCGGCCCGCTCGGCGAGCTGGCCGGACGGCTGCCCGGCCGGTGGCTCAAGGGCGGCCGGGCCAACGGCACCGACTACCCGTAGACCTCGCTACCGCGGGCCCTCTGCGCCGCCCGGCGCGGGCAGGTGGGTCTCGAGGAACGCGAACACCCGCCGCCACGCATCCTCGGACTGCTCCGGCCCGTAGGCGAAACCGGTGATCCGCAGCAGCACTTCCGGCGCCGGCAGGTGGTTCGCGAAGCTGTGGCCGACCCCGGGATAGGTCTTCACGTCGTGCGGGACGCCGAGCCTGCCCAGCGCGCCCGACAGCTTGGCCCCGGCACCGGCAAGGAACGGGTCGCGCATGCCGTAGCTCGCGACGATCGGGCAGGCCCCGCCGAGCGCCTCGTCGAGTTGCCGAGGCAGTACGCCGTAGAACGGCGCCGAGACGTCGAACCCCTTGGGCGCCATCACGAGCGCGAATCCACCTCCCATGCAGAATCCGACCACCGCCACGGCGCCCGTGCAGCGTTCGTCCCCGACGAGACGCTCGCGCGCGGCGAGCAGATCCTCGACGGCCCGGCCGCGGCGACCGATCAACTCCCGGAACACGCGCGGCACGCAGCGCACCCGGCCGCCCCGCGAGTAGAGGTCGGGGGCGAGCGCGAGGTAGCCGTGATCGGCGATGCTGCGGGTGATGTTCCGGATGTCGACGCTCAGACCCAGCATGTCGTGCACGATCACCACGCCGGGGAACGGCCCACTGCCGGAAGGTGATTCGACAACCGCGCCGATCGGACCGTCGGGGGCGTGCAGGGTGATGGCAGGCATCGCACTCCTCGTCCGGGCGTCTGCTTCCGCATCGAACGATAGCGCCCGGACCGCCGGGGCGCGACGGCTCGACCTAGTCGGAGGAAACTCCCTCCTCCGACTGCCCGACACGGAGCCGCGCCAGCTCGGCCTCGACCTCCACCAGCCTGCGATGCAACGCCTGGATACTGGCCATGCAGACGCCGTTGGCGTCGACGAGAGCGATGGTCCGGTCCGACGAGCCGAGACCGAAGGTCGCGGCGAAGTCCTGCGCCATCGGGCCCATGTGTCGCACCGAGTCGTGGTCGAAGCGATAGCTCCACACGCTCACCGGCAAGGTCGCGAGCCGTTCGAGCACATCGTTCGCGCCGTCCGGAACCGGCCGCTCACCTCGAACGCCACGACGGCGGCCGGCGTGGGATCGCAGCCATTCGAACGGATGCTGAGCCACAGAGGGTGCTCGAGTCTTCCTTTCCTCCCGATCGGAGTCGATCCGCCGGTCGGGAACGGTGGACCGATCCGCCATGACGGATCAGCGTTCGAGTGGACGAATGCGATGCTTGGCCGATACGTCGCTGAGCAGAATGCCGACACCGGCCCCGAGCAACCCGAGACCGATCCCTACCGCTGCGCCCGCCAGGCCAATTGCGAGTCCGAGCATGACTCCTCCAAAGCTCGTCGAGTCGATTGCCGGGGCGACCTCGACGTGTGGGGCGACCCCACGTGGGATTACTCCTTCCACGGTCGTCCTCGGCCCCCCGGAAAGCAACAGTCCGGGCCATCGATTTCCCCGCAGAATGTCAACTCCTCCCACCGGTGCCGACCACCCCTCGGATCGTCTGATACAGATACCGCATGAAACGCATCACCCTTGCTGTCGTGGCACTCGCCACCGTCTCCCTGTTCGCCGCCGGTTGCGGATCCGATTCCGAGTCCACGTCCGCGTCGACGAGCGCCGCCCCGACCTCCGACGCCACCGCGCTGGGTTCCGCGTCGGATGCCGCTCCCACCGGCGACACCTACCTCGACACGTGCAACGGCGTCCTGAACTACGTCAAGACGCTGCAGGCTTCCGGACTGACCGACGGCGCCAACTCGCCGCAGGCCATCGGCGAGGAGTTCGTCAATCTCGCGAAGACGGCTCCGGACTGGGAGGCAAAGTCCGAGAAGGACAAGGCCGACTTCCAGCGCGGCGTCACCGCCGGCGTCGAAGGCAAGTGCTGACCCGATTTCCCCCGAACGCCCCCGCTCGGCTCGTGCCGAGCGGGGGCGTTCGACTGCAAGCCCCGCCCGAAAGCATCGGGTTTGCTGAGAGTGTGCCAACCGCCGTCCGGGATGACTCGACGCTTCCGGACGCGACTCGCATCACCTCGATAAATACCAAATGGTCCTTTGGTGGCCATCTCCTGTGACGGTGATTACAGTCGGGTCCGGCCACCGAAACCGAGCGACCAAGGAGATAGCCACCGTGACGCTGACCTCGAGCCCTCGCATCAAGTCCGCCGCGATCCGCGTCACCGCGGGGGTCGCGCTCGCCGTCGGCCTGCTCGCCGCCGCGGTCAAGGGATTCGGCCTGCCGGCCATGCGCTGAGGGGCCGAAGCGGACGGCAGGTTCGGCGGGGTGCGCGCCCAGGCCGGCCCGCATCTGCGCCGGTCGGACGCGTGGAGCCCCCTGTCAGGATTGAACTGACGACCTTTCGCTTACAAGGCGAGTGCTCTACCACTGAGCTAAGGAGGCGAACAAAGCGCGCCCATCATATCCGCAAGCCCCGGGGCCCGGGAAACCGCCAGGCCGCGCGTACGGACGTACCGTCAAACCCCGACCTCGCGCCGAGCCGGTCGGATATCTTTGGCACGACACATTCCCTGACGGGAGCGGTCCCATGGATCTCAACACCATCACCGATGTCGTGCGGCGTCCACTCGACCGCCCGGGCGCGCAGTGGCGCGACGGGGACGCCTGGCTGGCCGGAGGAACCTGGCTGTTCTCCGTCCCGCAGCCCTCCCTGCGCCGCCTCGTCGACCTCACCGCCCTCGGCTGGGACTCGCTGGTACCCAGCGAGGCCGGCCTGCGGATCGGTGCGACCTGCACGATTCGCGAGCTGTACGAGCTTGCCCCGCACAGCGATTGGCTCGCCGCCCCTCTCCTGACGACGAGTTGCGAGGCCTTCCTCTCGTCGTTCAAGGTGTGGAACTCGGCGACGGTCGGCGGCAACATCTGCATGTCGCTGCCTGCGGGCCCGATGATCACGATGACGGTCGCGCTGGAAGCCACCTACACCCTGTGGGCGACCGACGGGTCGCAACGCACCGTCGACGCCGCCGACTTCGTCACCGGCGACCACGAGAACGTCCTCGCTCCCGGCGAGATCCTGCGGCACATCGACATTCCCGTCGATGCACTGCGCAAGTGCCACACACACCGCCGTTTCACCCTCACCCGCCTGGGCCGGTCCACGGTGTTCGTCGTCGGCACCCGGACGCCCGGCACCGCTGACCTGACGCTCACCGTCACCGCCGGCACCACCCGGCCGATCCGACTGTCCTTCCCCACCCCGCCCGACGCCGAGACACTGCGCCGTCGCATCGACGCACTGCCCGACGACGTGTGGTTCGACGACCCGAACGGCAGCCCCGAACACCGGCATCACCTGACGAGGCATTTCGCCGAACAGATCCGCGTCGAACTCGCGTAGGGAGAACGGCCATGGCGTACCACGTGAACGGCAGGACGTTCGACGAGGAGCCGGGCCCCGGACAGTGCCTGCGGACGTTCGTCCGCGAGCTCGGCCATCATGGCGTCAAGAAGGGTTGCGACGCAGGTGATTGCGGCGCGTGCACGGTGTGGCTCGACGGCGCCCCGGTGCACAGCTGCATCACCCCCGCGTTCCGCGCGGACGGCCGCGAGGTGACCACGATCGAGGGCCTCGGCTCCCCCGAGAACCTGCATCCGCTGCAGCGGCAGTTCCGCAACGCCCCCGGCTTCCAGTGCGGCTTCTGCACCGCGGGCATGATCATGACGGCGGCGACCTTCACCGACGCCCAGCGCGACGACCTGCCCCGCGCCCTCAAGGGCAACCTGTGTCGCTGCACCGGCTACCGGGCCATCGAGGACGCCGTGAACGGGGTGACCGGGATCGAGGACGCGAGCCCGGGCGGCGCCGTCGGAACCAGCGTCGGTGCCCCGGCCGCCGCGGACGTGGTGACCGGCCGCGCCGAGTTCACCATGGACACCTCGATCGAGGGCATGCTGCATCTGAAGGTGCTGCACTCCCCGCACGCCCACGCCCGCATCGTCTCCATCGACAAGGCCGCGGCACTCGCGGTGCCCGGCGTGCACCGCGTGTACACCTGGCAGGACGTGCCGCGCAAGCGCTTCACCACCGCCATCCACACCGACCACCTCGTCGATCCCGACGACACCTACATCCTCGACGACACAGTGCGCTTCGTCGGGCAACGCGTGGTCGCGGTGCTGGCAGAGTCGGTCGGCGCCGCGGAGGAGGGCTGCCGCCGGGTCGTGGTCGAGTACGAGCCGATGCCCGCGGTGTTCGATCCCGAGGAGGCGATGGCCGACGGTGCCCCGGCGCTGCACGGCTCGGCCGACCCGTTCGTGCGGGATCCGGTGCACAACATCCTGCTCGAACTCCACGGGCACGTCGGCGACGTCGAGGCCGGGTTCGCCCAAGCTGACGTGGTCCACGAGGGCACCTACTTCTCGCCACGCGTGCAGCACGCGCACCTGGAGACCCACGGGTCCATCGCCTGGATGGAGGACGGGCGCCTGCACGTGCGGACCAGCTCACAGTCCCCCTCGATCGCGAAGGTCAAGCTGGCGCACCTGTTCGATCTGCGTCCCGATCAGCTGCGAGTGTTCTGCGGGCGGGTCGGCGGCGGCTTCGGCGGCAAGCAGGAGGTGATCGCCGAGGACCTGGTCGCCCTGGCCACGCTGGACACCGGGCGCCCGACCTGCCTGGAGTACACCCGAGAGGAGGAGTTCACGACGGCCTCGCCACGTCACCCGATGACCCTCACGATCAAGCTCGGCGCCCGCGCCGACGGCACCCTGACCGCTATCCAGGTGCGCAACGTCTCGAACACCGGCGCGTACGGAAACCACGGCGGTGAAACGCTGTTCGCAGGTGGTGCCGCCGTCATGCTCTATCGCTGCGCCAACAAGAAGTACGACGCGTACTCGGTGTACACCAACAACGTGCCCAGCGGCGCGCTGCGCGGCTACGGCATGACCCAGCCCACGTTCGCCGTCGAGTCCGCCATGCACGAACTGGCGGTCGCACTCGGCATGGACCCGCTCGAACTGCGTCGCCGCAACATCGTGCGTCCCGGCGATTCCCTCGTCGCCTTCGACGACGGCCCCGACGACGTCGTGTTCGCCGAGGACGGCCTCGCGCGGTGCATCGACCTCGTCGACGAGGCTCTGCGGCGGGGCGGCGCCGGGCCTCCCCCCGGCGACGACTGGCTGGTCGGCGCCGGCACCGCCAGTTCGCTACACGAGACCGCACCCCCGACCGAACACATCTCCGAGGCATGGGCCACCCTCGGCGACGACGGCATCTACGAGATCGCCGTCGGCACCGTCGAATTCGGCGAGGGCACCTCCACCGCGCACGTGCAGATCGCGTCGACCCTGCTCGGCACCACGCCGACTCGAGTCCGGCTCGTGCAATCGGACACCGACCGAACGGGGTTTGACACCGGCGCGTTCGCCAGCGCGGGTCTCGCGGTCGCCGGAAACGCCGTGCTGCTGGCATCGACCGCGCTGCGCGAGCGCATCCTGGTGTTCGCCGCCGCACACGCCGGGGTCGACGTCGCTGCATGCTCGATGGACGACGACGGCGTGCTCTGTGGCGACACCCGGGTGACGCTGTCCGTGCTCGTCGATGCCGCCCGCGACCGCGGCATCCGGTTCACCGCCGCGCGCAAGGCCTACGGGTCGCCCCGCAGCGTGGTGTCCAACACGCACGGCTTCCGCATCGCCGTGCACCGGGTCACCGGCGAGATCCGCATCCTCCGCAGCGTGCAGGCGACCGACGCGGGCGTTGTCATCAACCCTGCGCAGGTGCGGGGGCAGATCGAGGGCGGCGTGGCCCAGGGCATCGGTTTCGCGTTGACCGAGAACTTCCTCGTCGACGACACCGGGGTGGTGCTCAACCCGAACCTGCGCAACTACCGCATCCCCACGTACGCCGACATCCCCCGCACCGAGGTGCTCCTGGTCGACTCGTCGGACTCGGTCGGACCGATGCGAGCAAAGGGCATGGCGGAGTGCTGCATCAACCCGGTCGCGCCCGCGCTGGCCAACGCCCTCGAGAATGCGACGGGGCTGCGCTACCGCGCCCTTCCGCTGACGCCCGAACGCATCTACCGCCGCTTGGTCGAATCGCGGGCGGGCGATCCCCCGAAGCGGCGGTAGGAGGCCCGCGATGGATACCGAGGACCACCCCCGCGACACCGCAACCGTCATCATCGGGCAGCGGGTGCGCCCGGGGTGCGAGGCGGCGTTCACCGCCTGGCAGGAGGAGATCAACGTCGCTGCCTCGCAGTACCCCGGTTTCCTCGGTGCCCAGATCGCGGCGCCCACAGCCGTGCAGCCCGACTGGGTGGTGGTCTACCGCTTCGATTCCGTCGCCAACGTCCAGGCGTGGATCAACAGCGCCACCCGCCAGGACCGGCTCGACCACGGACAGCGGTACCTCGACGGCCCGGCCACCCAGCAGGTGATCACCGGCGGATCCCGCCCGAACGACCAACTCGTGACGGTCGTCGTGACGCACCGCGTGACCCCGGAGAACGTCGACGACTTCCTCGATTGGCAGAACCGTATGCAGTTGGCGGAGCGCAGATTCGAGGGATTTCGCGGCAGCGAACTCTTCCGTCCCATCGAGGGCGTACAGGACGACTGGACCGCCCTCTACCGGTACGAAAACGCGGCGAACCTCTTCACCTGGCTCACCTCGGCGAAGCGACAGCAGCTCCTCGCCGAGGGCGAGCGGTTCCACGAGTTCACCTCGCGGACCGTCGACAACTCCTTCGGCAGCTGGTTCGCGTTCGACGAGAAGGGAAACGAGGCGCCGCCGCCCTCGGACGTCAAGACCTCCGTCGCCGTCTGGGTGGGCCTCTACCCCACCGTCGTGCTGCTCACTCTCGCACTGTCCCCGCTGAAGATGCCGCTCTGGCTCGGTCTGCTCGTCGGAAACCTGTTGTCCAGCTTCATCATGACCTTCGTGACCATGCCGCACTACGTGAACCGGATGCTGGGGCGCTGGCTGCGACCGCCGCCGGACGCCTCGGAGCCGAGGACGAATCTGCAGGGATTCGCCGTCGTCGCCGGGGCCATGGTGCTCTGGACCCTCGTCTTCTACCTGGTGACGAGGACGTTCTGGACCCTGCCCTGAGAGAACGCCGCCCAGACAGCCGACCACGAGCGAACGGACACCCTCGATGCGCGAGATTCTGCCGCAGGTCGCCGAACGGCGGGAAGACCGCGGCCCGACGGCGCCCCCGAACCGAGTCGAGGTACTGGGGCTACTTCTCGCGGCGGGCTCCGGCAGCCGGTACGGGTTACCCAAAGTTCTTGCTCACGAGGGGCTCTGGCTGCGGTCTGCCGTCGACGCACTGCTGGGCGGCGGCTGCGGGCACGTCCTGGTGGTGCTGGGCGCCGCCGACACACCCCTTCCCCCGGGCGCCGCAGCCGTGTACGCGCAGCGCTGGGCCGACGGCGTGGGCGAATCCCTGCGTGCGGGACTGCGCGCCGCGGCCGACCACCCGGGCGCGCGGTACGCGGTCATCCACCTCGTGGACCTGCCGGACGTCGGCGGCGGCGTCGTGGCCCGCGTGCTCGGGGCCGCCGCCGCCGCCCCGAACGGACTGGCGCGCGCCTTCTACGGCGGCCGACCCGGCCATCCGGTCGTCGCGGCCCGGCGGCACTGGGAGCCCATGGCCGGCACGGCCGCAGGCGACACGGGAGCGCGCGAGTACCTGAAATGCCAAGGCGTCTTGCCGGCCAGGGTGCAGTGCGAGGACCTCGCTACCGGCCGAGACCAGGACGGACCCGACCGAAATGCCCCGCCCGGCGGGGTGCCCCTGCCGTACTCTGGCAGGCAGGTTCACGCCTTCGATGGAATCGAGGACCCACGATGACCACGAGAAGTGTGCGATGTGCGAGCCTGATCCCCATTGCCGCGGCATCGGCGTTGCTGCTGGCGGGATGCGGCTCGAGCAGCAATGACAACACCCCCACCACTTCGGTGAGCGCTGCCGCCCCCTCGATGTCGATGCCAACGGGTAGCGCGTCGATGCAGGCTGTCACCAAGGAGCAGGCGGAACACACCGCTGTCGCGACCGTGCCCGGCGGCACGGTCGTCTCGTCCGAACTCGTCCAACACGACGGAAACCCGGTGTGGCACGTCCACATCCGCAACACCCAGGGTTGGGACTACGACGTGAACGTCGACGCAGTCTCCGGCGCGGTCGTACCCGACCACTGAGCCGTACCCCTGCGGCGATCAGTGCTAGTGGGCGGCTGCCCCCGCGCGCTCTGACGGCCGACGGATATCAGCGGGCGTTATCGTCGTTGCGGCAGAGCGGATTCCACAGCGGGCCTCCCCGATGCCCGAGCGACGACGAACAGGAAGAGCCCGCAGCCGGTGACGAGCATCCAGCCGGGACGCGACGCGGGCGCGAGCTCCACCGCTGTCGCGCCCGCGACGACGCTGCCCGCGACCGCGACACCGACGGCCGCGCCGAACTGGCGAGCGGTGGACGTGATCGCGCCGGCGACACCGGCGCGATCGGAAGACAGCCCACCGACCGCGGTGTTGGTGATCGGCGCGTTGGCGAAGCCGAACCCGATGCCGATCAGCAGGTACGCCAGGAGCAGCTGCGACAGGCCGGTGTGGGCGGAGAGCGGAACGAGGCAGAGCCCACCCGCAGCGAGGAAGCCGCCGGCCAGCAGCAGCGGTGGCCGCGGGCCGAGGCGGCCGACCAGATAACCCGACAGGGGTGCGCAGACGGTTGCCCCCAGCGCCAGGGGAAGGGTGGCCGCGCCGGCGGCAATCGGCGTCATGTCACGGCTGTGCTGCAGATACAGAGTGTTGATCAGCAGCGTTGCGTTGAGGGCGACGAACACCGCGACCGCGCCCAGCACCGCGGCGGTGAAGGCCGGCCTCCGGAACAGGTGCGGGTCCATGAGGGGCTCCGGTCGGCGGGATTCGATGCGCACGAAGACGATTGCGGCTCCCGCCACGCAGGCGTATGCGGTCAGCGCCGCCGCGGACGTCCATCCGATTCGTGATCCCTCGATCAGCACCCCGACCGTCACACCGACGATGGCCGCCAACAGGAGCTGACCAGGGAGGTCCAACCTCCGCGGCTGCTGCGCACGGGATTCCGGCACGAACACCGCGCTGAGGATCAGCGCCGCCACGATGATCGGCCCGTTGATCCAGAACACCGATCGCCAACCCATGCCCGCGACGAGGGCGCCTCCCACGACGGGCCCCGCAGCCATGCTGAGCCCGAAGACCGATGCCCACACGCCGATCGCCTGCGCTCGCTCCTTCGGATCGGTGATCGCGTTCACCACGATCGCGAGGGCGACCGGACTGAGCATCGAGGCGCCCATCCCCTGGACTGCGCGGGCCGCGATCAGCGTGCCGACCGAGGGCGCGAACGCACACGCCAGCGACGCGAGCCCGAACACCACCAAGCCGAGCTGGAACACACGTCGCCGCCCGAATCGGTCTGCCAATGCCCCCGCGGAAATCAGGAGGCCGGCGAGGACCAGGGTGTACGCATCCACGGTCCATTCCAGGCCGAGCGTTCCCATGCGCAGGTCCTGCCCGATCGCCGGCAACGCGATGTTGACGATCGTCGTGTCCATGCCGACGAGGAACATGCTCGAACAGCAGACGGCCAGCACCGTCCGACGTCTGCGCGCACTCAGCGGGCGCGGGGCGAGGAGGGTGGTTCGGTTGGTCATCGGTGGTCCTTCCGGTGGTCGTTCACCACCGAATGGTCACGGCCGACCCCGTCGATCCCCCAGCACATTTGCGGAAACTGCAAAATGGTGGAGTGGACGACGACCTGGACCGGATACTCGGAGCAATCGGCCCGCGACTGCGCCGGCTGCGCAAGGACCGTGGCATCACCCTCGAGTCGTTGTCGGCCGACACCGGCATCTCGGTGAGCGCACTCTCGCGGCTCGAGTCCGGCGTCCGTCGCCCCACCCTCGACCTGCTCATCCCGCTCGCGCGGGCACATCGCATCGCGATCGAGCAGCTGATCGCGGCGCCCGCCACCGGGGACCCCCGGGTTCACCTCGCCCCCGTCCACAAACGCCACGGCACCACGCTCGTGCCGCTGACGCAGTATCCGGGCCGGGTACAGGTGTTCAAGGAGGTACTTGCTCCCCGCCAGCCGAAGCTGGTGACCCACACCGGCTACGAGTGGCTGTACGTACTCGCCGGCGACCTGCGTCTGATACTCGGCGAGCGCGAATTCACCCTTCGCCCTGGCGAGATAGCCGAGTTCGACACCACCGAGCCGCACTGGTTCGGCCCCGCGGACGCGAAGGCCGTGGAGATCCTGCACCTGTTCGGACCGCGCGGCGAACAAGCCGTCGTCCGAGCGCAATCGGAGGACTGACACAGCCCGAGGCGGCGCCGGATTCGACGGCTACACAACCTGGTGACCCGCGACTAGCATCGGGTTCATGCGCCGAAGGAAGTTCTTCCGTGGTGCTGCGCTGACGGCATTCGCGTGCACGTTCCCGGTCCTGCTCGCGGTGGCGAAGCCGGGTTTCGCCACGTTCTACGTGCCCTGACGGGATCGCGGGACTTCGGCATGGACTTCACAACAGCAACCATCACCACCGGCGACGGCGACGCGCAGACATTCGTATACGCCGACTCCGGATCGGGACCGCTCGTCGTGCTGTTCCACGGGTTTCCCGACCTGCCGACCGGGTGGACCGACACCGCCGCCGCGCTGAACGCCGCCGGCTACCGGACCGTGGTGCCCTACCTCCGCGGCTATCACCCGAAAACCATTGTTCCCGAACGCCGTTACGGTAGTTCCGAGATCGGGGAGGACGCGATCCGGCTGCTCGACGCCATAGGCGCCGACCATGCCGTGTTCGTCGGACACGACTGGGGCGCCGCGGTCGTCTATCGCGCGGCGGCCGCTGCGCCCGACAGGGTGACCAGGCTCGTCGCGGTCGCCATCCCGCATCCGAATTCGCTCGAACCGACACCCGCGTTGCTGCTGCGGGCGCGCCATTTCCTCACCCTCGCGCTACCCACCCGGACCTGGCTCGCCAGGCGGAACGACTTCGCCTACCTGGACACGCTGATGCGTCGTTGGGCACCGAACTGGACGGGTCCCGCGAGGGACGCGACACTCGCCGCCGTGAAGCGGGCCTTCACAGACGACGAGGTCCTCGACGGCGCCCTGCGGTACTACGTCGACAATCGGCGCGGCGGTGTCCCCCGGCTGCCGCAACCCGCACTGCTGGTCGGGGGCACGACCGACATCGTGCCGATGACGGCCTTCGAGCGGTCGCGCTCACGGTTCACCGGCCCCGTCGACGTCCTCATCGCGCAGGGCGCCGGCCACTGGCCGCACCGCGAAGCGGCCGAGTCGTTTCACGCTCGCCTGCTGGCCTTCCTCGACAGCTGAATCGGGTCTATCGGCCACCGAGCGCCAGCGGTCCGGTCGGCAGCGGTGGCAACGTACTCAGCGCCGACGGCACCACCGTGGTCGCCTGCGGGTCCGCGCGGCCCAGCGCGATCTTGCGCACCTCGGCGCCGGCCGCCCCCTTGCCGCTGACGAGCAGGTCCGCACCGGCGGTCGTGCTGGTGGTACCGACTCGCACACCGCCTCCCTCGAACGGCTCGAACGAGGCGATCTGACGGAAATCCACTTCTCCTGCATGATGATTCGGGCTCGCCAGGTACATCCCCGGTTCGCCGTCGAGCCGCGACCCACTGGACCACATCCGGACCGTGCCCGCGCCGTCTTCCATCCCCGTGACGATGCTCTTCGCGCCGCCCTCGGTGCCAGCCACCCAGCCCGTCGAGAGCGAGACGCCGCCACGGTAGCTCTCGTCGAAGGCCAGGAACTCCGACGTCATCCTCGGCTCGCCGGTGCCGTCCGCCGCCGCTCCCCCGTGCGCGCCGTGCCCGCTCTTCGCCGCGGCCGCGGCGGTCGGCTGGAACAGGTCGTAGCGGAACGTCTTCACCCGCGGGGCCTCGCCCCGACCGGGTGCGGTCACGATGCTGGCCCGGCCGGAGGCGGCGTCGACCATGCCGGTCGCGAGGCTGACCCCGGCGCTCGATCCGGGGTACGGGGTGAAGCTGGAGAACACCTCGGGCGCCGCGCGCCCGTCGGCGGGCAGTGCGGTGGAGAACACCTTCACCTGCGACGGTGCGCCCGGACCGGTGCCCACGACGATGTTGTCGGCCAAGGGGTTTCCGTCGATGCCGGCGCCGGCGACGCTCACTCCGCCGCGGAATCCGGCGTCGAAGGGCGCGAACCGGGACAGTTCGGCGCTGAACGGGCCGTCGGCGCGGTCGGCGCCGTCGTAGGCGACGACCTCCGGCGCCGCGCCGGGTCCCGTGCCGACGACGAGATCGAGCACCCCGTCACCGTTCACGTCGGCCAGCGCCACGGTCGGGGTGCCCTCGAAGACGGGAACGGTGTCACCACAGCAATCAGGTTGATGTTGTCCACTCCCCACGGCTGCACCCCGGTCCTGGTGCCCGCCACCGGGTCCACGATGTCCATCACCTGGAAGTCGTTGACGTGGATGTGCATCGGATGCTCGTCGTTGTCGAGATTGGTGATCGACCACTCCTCCATGGAGTTCAGCCGTGGCTGGATCAGCGGGATGTTCGGGAAGGTGTTGTCGTCGAACTGGTAGGTGAACGCCTTGGGATCGCTCCTGCTGGCCTTCTCGTTGCCGAACCCGCCCGCGACCGTGAGGGTTCGCTTCACGTCCGGCGTCATCACCGAGGTGTCCACGAAAGAGGTGAAGGCGTCGAGGTTCTGGCCGGGCTCGAACGGCGTGGTCTGTCCCTCACCGCTGTCGGGTGTCACGTGCAGGAGCGTCTGGGTGGGGAAGGTGAAGAAGCCGTCGGCGTAGCTGATCACCGACGGGTCGACCGTCACCGTGCCGAGGACGGCCGGCGAGTGTTCGGTGCCGTTGTTCGTGTACAGCACACCGGGATTGGTGACGGGCTTCGCACCTTCGAGCGGTGGCATGTCGAGCACGAGGTCGCCGGTCTTCGGCATCGTCACCGCGATCGCGTACCGCGACGCCGGCGGGATGACGAGCCTGGTCCCGTCGCCGCCGACCGGTAGCTCCACCCGGGTGTAGGGGTTGCCGTCCTGCCCGACGATCGCGAACTTCGGGTGGCGGCCCGTCGCCGTCTCGGTCAGGCGGATCGGCATGTAGGCGAAGTCGCTGATGTTCGCCAGCACCCAGATCTCGGTCTGGTCGGGCTTCAGTGTCAGCTTCGGCTGGAACTGCCCGTTGATCGTGTACTGCACGTCGCGCTGGTTGTCCGGCAGCGACGGGTCCGCGGGCACCGTCGTCGTGTCGCCGGCGAAGGACTGCAGGTTGCCCGGCACGAACTGGTTCTGCCCGCGGTGATTCGCCGTCGACAGCGGTCCGGCATGCCAGTTGGTGACGTACTGCGCCCCCTTCGTCGTCTGGGAGAATTTCACGGGAGCCAGGCTCGGCGCGTAGGTGCCGTCGGCCAGCTGCGAGCCCTCCGGGGGCTTCAGCGTGCTCACGTACTGCGGCCAGTTCGGGTCGTTGAGCTGGTGGCCGCCGCCCTTGCGGTCGAACACGAAGTTGTACTGCAGCGCCATGTCTCGGATCGGGACGTCGTTCCGCGTCACCAGCGGCAGGTTGCGGTCGGGCCGTCCGATCTCGAGCAGCCCGGCGAGCCCCAGGTAGGTCTGCTGTGCGGTGACGGTGTGCCGGTGACTGTGGTACCAGTACATGCCATTCGGCATGTCGGTCGGCACCGCGTAGTCGTAGACGTTGCCCATCCCTGCGGGGATGTCGAGCAGCACGTTGTCGGCGTTGCCATCGGGGCTCACGTGCACCCCGTGGGTGTGCAGGTTCAGCGGCGCGGACGTCAGCGCCGGCGGGTAGAGCGGCACCTCCCCGCCCGCCGGGGTGAAGGCCGGCTCGTAGAAGTCCGCGATCGTCAGGTCCTGCAGGTCGTTGTCGTAGTGCACGATCAGCCGCTCGCCCGGGTCGACCCGCAGCGTGGGTGCCGGGTAGAGGTCGTCGCCGTTGGTGGACCCGTCCGAGGCGATCCCCCGGATGAGCTCGTACCCGAACACCAGGAAGTTGGAGACCGGCTTCGAGGCGGTGTCGAGGGCCACCGTGCCCTGGTGAGCCGACAGTCGCACCTCGAGCACGCCGAACCTGCTCGACAGCTTGACCGGCTCCCGGTACGCGGCCAGGGCACCGTGGGCACCCGCGTTGACGCCCGGTGTGGTGCTGGTGCGTGACCCACCCGAACTGCATCCGGCCAGAATCAGCACCATCGTCGCGACCAGCGACGCGACGACGGTGATCGGCCTTCGACGATTCGCGACCATCGGGCTGCCCCGTTCCGGATCGTGCACGCGCCGACGTCCGCACGTCGACGCCCAAGCAGGATGATCCCGTTTCGTGCCCCACCGGGTGGCCCGAAACCGATTAGCGTGGGCGTCATGAGTACCTCCGAGATCGCCACAGTCCTCGCGTGGCACGACGCCCTCAACGACTCCGACATCGACACTCTCCTGGCACTGTCCAGCGACGACGTCGAGATCGGCGACCACACCGGGGCTGGCCAGGGCCTGACCACCCTGCGCGAGTGGGCCTCCACCTCCGGGCTGACCATGACGCCGGGCCGGATGTTCGTTCACCACGGGGTGGTGGTGGTCGAGGAGCAGACCACGCTCGACGGTCAGACCTCGACAACCGCGACGGCCTTCCGCGTGGTGGACGACCAGGTCACCTCCGTCTTCCGGCACGACTCCCTCGAATCCGCCTTCGCAGCAACCGATCTCAGCGAGAAGGACGCGGTCTCCTGACGTGTCGAGGTGGCGCGGCGCAGTCACCTCGCTGAACAAGCTCATCGGCGAGGAGCGCGCGGTGGTCGACGCCCCGACCGCCGCGCCGACGCCGCTGCGACCGATCGACCTCACCGACGACGCGCGAGTCGCCGAGGTGCTCGACCTCGCGGTGCGGTCGGGCGAGGTACTCCTCGCGTCCGGCACCTCCGCCATCGACACCACCAACCAGGTGCTGTTCGTCGCCGCGACCTACGGCCTCGCCCGGTGCGACGTCGACGTCACCTACAACGCGATCCGCGTCAGCGCACAGCGCGGCCCCACCATGCCGCCCGCCACCAGCATGCGGGTTGTGCACTACCGGTCGCTGGACTTCACCCGGCTCGCCGCCGTGGACAGGCTCACCCGTCGGCTGCGCACCGAGGCGGTCGAGCCCGACGAAGCGCTCGCCGCACTCGAGGCGATCACCGCGGCCGCGCATCCGTACAACCGCTGGACCGCGACCTTCGCCTGGGCCGCGATGGCGGGGTCCGCGTCGGTGCTGCTGGGCGGCAACTGGCTCGTCGCGATCATCAGCTTCCTGACCACCATGGTGATCGACCGTGTGAACCGCAGGCTCAACCGGATCGGTCTGCCCTTCTTCTTCCAGCAGGTCACCGGCGGCATGATCGCGGCGGCGCCCGCCGGCGTGCTCTACGCCTTCCGCGACCACATCGGATCCGGCATCCAGCCGTCCCTGGTCATCGCCGCGGGCGTCATCGTCCTGCTGTCCGGACTGGCCCTGGTCGGGTCGGTCCAGGACGCGATCACCGGTGCGCCGGTGACCGCCGTGGCCCGGTTCTTCGAGGTCCTCATGATGACTGGCGGGATCATCGCGGGTGTCGCGATCACGCTGCGCATCGCGGCGGCGGCGGGCTCGACCCTTCCGGTGACGGTGCCGCCCGCGCTCTCGCCCGCCCTGACGCAGATCCACGTGCAGGTGATCGCCGGCGCGTTCACGTCGCTGTTCTTCGCCGTCGCCTGTTACGCCGAGAAGCGCGCGCTGACCGCGGCCGGGCTGGGTGGTGCGGCCGGGATTCTGGTGTACTACCTGGTCCTGGGGCTGGGCGTCGGGCCGGTGATCAGTTCGGCCGTCGCCGCGACGGTGGTCGGATTCGTCGGCGGGCTGATGGCCCGCCGCGCGTTGACCCCGCCGCAGGTCATCGCCGTCGCCGGCATCACGCCGCTGCTCCCCGGCCTGGCCCTGTACCGCAGCCTGTACGCGCTGCTCAACGACCAGCTGCTGGACGGGCTGGGCTCGCTGCTGTCCGCGTTCGGCATCGGCGTGGCACTCGCGGCGGGCGTCACGCTCGGCGAGTGGGCGGCGCGCACCCTGAGACGACCGCGCATGCTCCGCAAAACAGACGCGCTCCGGCGTCCGATCCTGCGTCACCGCAGGACGGACCCGGAGCGGGTCGATCGAAAGGGAAGGTCCTAGCCGTTGCCGGCGGCCTTGTCCTTCTCCATGGCCTCTCGCAGGCTCTTCGGACGCATGTCGGTCCAGTTCTTCTCTACGTACTCGACGCACGCCTGTCGGCTGTCCTCGCCGAAGACCACACGCCAACCCTGCGGCACCTCGGAGAAGGTCGGCCACAGCGAGTGCTGGTCCTCGTCGTTGACGAGAACGTAGAAGCGACCGTCTTCGTCGTCAAAGGGATTGGTGCTCATCTGGCCTCGCTTGTCGCAAACTCGTTCTTCGAACTATCCACCCCTGTGGAAGCCTCGACAATATCAACAACGGTCGAGCCGGATCGGTTAACCAGCACTGAAGTGAGAATCTCACCCGCCCGAACCGCGACATTGGACAGCAGCGAGGCGGTGAGCCCGTGCGTCTTCTCGGTGCCCCCCTGCAGGTAGATACCGCCCCGAACGTCCGGAGAGGTCACCAGCCGGTAGTCGCGCCGCACCTCGGTCACGTCGCCGCCCGTGGGCGCGAGGTCGCCGATCAGGGTGCTGAGCGGGGTCGGGGTGAAACCGGTGGCGAGGATCACCGCGTCGCACATCAGGGTGTCGGTGAGCCCGTCGAGGTTGCTGCGGACGCTGACCTCGATGCCGTCCGGGCCGTCCACGACGGACGAGATCTCGGAGGCCCGGCGCATGAAGAGCCGGCGCGTGCCCCGCACCATCTCCTGGTACTCGGTCGTGTACAGCTCGTTGATCAGCTCGATGTCCACGACCGAGTAGTTGGTGCTGCGGTGCAGCGACAGCAGGCGTTCGCGCTCCTCGCGCGCGGCGCCGTGCAGTTCGTCGACGGTGGAGGGGTCGAAGATCCGGTTCGCGTACGGGCTGTCGTCGGCGGGACTGTATCCGTAGCGCGCGAAGACGCTGTGCACCTCGGCCTGCGGGTAGTGGCGGTGCAGGTACTGGACCACCTCCGCCGCGCTCTGGCCGGCGCCGAGGACCACGAAGCGCTGGTGCCGCACCTCGGGCAGTTCCTCGATGCGGAAGAGGAACTGGTGGTTGTGGAAGCACCGCGGCGACGGCGTCGCCCATTCCGGGATGCGTTCGCGCAGGCCTGCCCCGACCGCGACGTTGCGGGCCCGGGCGATCTGCCCGTCCGCCGTGGTGACCTCGAACTCGTCGACGATGCCACCCGGCCCGCGCACGCCGGTCACCCCGGTGACCGCAGCGCCGTAGCGGACGTCGGCACGCACCCGGCCCGCGGCCCACTGCAGGTAGTCGTTGAACTCGTGCCGAGTGGGGAAGAAGGTCTGGTGGTTGACGAAGTCCACCAGCCGACCGCGGTCGAACAGGTACGAGAAGAAGCTGAACGTGCTCGCGGGGTTCCGGAATGTCACCAGGTCCTTGGGGAACGCGATCTGCATGGTCGCCCCGTCGAGCAGCATGCCCGGATGCCAGACGAACCGGTCCTGGCGTTCGACGAAGCGCGCGGTGATCCGGTCGGCGGGCGCACACGCGGCGTTGTGCTCCTCGATGGCGATGGCCAACGCGAGGTTCGACGGGCCGAAGCCCACGCCGACGATGTCCAACACCTCGTCCGTGCGTGTCGATTCCATGACAGTTATCCATCCTCGCCGGATCGACCGGCGGCCGCGATGCTCGTTGCTGACAGTGCTCTGGGACCGACACTCGGCCCGCGCCGAATAGTAGCGCAGCCTATCCTAATTAAGAAGACGCTCGTCCTCACCGTCCCACCTCCCCGACCCGAAGCCCCTCGTCCGCGCACACGGTGACGAGTACCGCGTGCAGTCGGTCGGCCAGCGCGCGCACCCGATCGGGTTCCAGAGCGTCGGCCCGGTAGCCCAGCACCGCGTGCACCGGCCCCGGCCCGACGGGTTCGTAGAAGCTCAGGGTCAGGTCCGACACGGGCGCACCGACCGGGACCGGCAGCAGTGCGCCGAACACGCCGTCCACCACGTCGAGGCGGGCCTGTTCGTGGTGCAAGATCGTCACCTGGGGACGCCACACGTCGCCACCGAGATCGCTTGCCACGTCGTCGAATCCGATGTCCTGGTGATCGAGCGCCGCGAGGTTGCTCTCCCGGACCCGCGCCAGCAGGTCCGCGAAGGTCGGATCACCGGAGGTGTCGGTGCGCAGCACGACCGTGTCGAAGAAGCACCCGATCAACCCCGACAACGCCTCCTCAGGTCTGCCCGCGACCAGGGCTCCGATCGGGAGATCCTCGCCCACACCCGATTCCGTCAGCACCGCCGCCAACGCGGACTGCAACACCATGAACATCGAAGTCCCGGTCCGGCGCGCGAGGGCGTCGATGTCCTCGTGGAGCCGCTCGTCGATCGGCAGCCCGACCACGTCGCCACGCGGCGCACCACCGGGACGCACGCCCGGCAGAACGAGACGCTCCGGCAGCCCGGACAGCCGGTCCCGCCAGTAGCCGAGTTGGGTTGCGTGCCTGCTCGACTCGTCCGTTCGATCACCCAGCACCCGCTCCGACCACGCCACGTAGTCGGCGTAGCCCACCGGCAGCTCCGGCAGCTCGGGCGCGCGTCCCTCCTGCCGCGCCAGGTAGCCGGCGAGCAGTTCCCCGAGCAGCGGCACCACGGACCACTCGTCGACGGCCAGGTAGTGCATCACCAGCAGCAAGGCCTGGCGGCCCGACGAGTTCTCCACGAGCTGCACCCGTAGCGGCGCCTGCTCGGTGAGATCCATCGGCTGCTGGGCCAGCTCGAAGACCCGCGCGTGCAGATCGCCGTCGCCGACATCGACCAGTCCGACCCGCGGGCGCACCGCCTCCCGGCCGAACACCTCACCGTCGCGCTCGAAGAACACCGTGCGCAGGGGCTCGTGCCGCGAGACCACGTCGTCGAGCGCCGACGCCAGCGACTCGGCGTCGAGTCGACGCTCCGGATAGAGCGAGAGAGCGTGGCTGGCGGTCGGTGACTCCCGGTACATCCGCCACTGCCTGCGCTGCGGCGGCGACAGCGGCGCGGCGCCGTCGCGGGGCACGCCCGCGAGCAGGGCGGGCCTGTCATCACCGTTGTCCACCTCGGTCAGCTCGGCGAGCTCCGCGACGGTCGGTGCATCGAAGACCTCCCGAATGCTCAGCTGGGCACCGAGTTCGGTGCGCACCCGGCCGACCAGTTGCATCGAGGCCATCGAGTGACCGCCGAGGTCGAAGAAGTTGTCGTGCACACCGACCGCGGGCAGGTGCAGGATCTCCGCGAACAGGTCCGCGATCACCCGCTCCCTCGGGGTCCGCGGCGCGACGTCGCCGGTCAGCTCCGACCAGTCCGGCGCGGGCAGCGCCTTCCGGTCGAGCTTGCCGTTCGGCGTCAGCGGCAGCGGCCCGTCGAGCACGATGACCACGCTGGGCACCATGTAGTCCGGCAGCGACGACGCCACGTGGGCGCGCACCGCGGCCGGATCGACCACCGCACCCTCGAACGGCACCACGTACCCGATCAGCCGGGCGATCGACCCGTCCCGGTCGGTGACTACCGCGGACTGGTTGACGCCCTCGCTGTCCGCTAGCGCCGCGATGATCTCGCCGAGCTCGATCCGGAAACCCCGGATCTTCACCTGGTCGTCTACCCGACCGAGGAAGTCGATGTTCCCATCACCGCGCCAGCGCGCCAGGTCACCGGTGCGGTACATCCGTCCGGACCCGAACGGGTTGGCGACGAAACGCCCCGCCGTCAACGCCGGCTTGCCGAGGTAGCCGCGGGCGAGCCCGCGGCCTGCGATGTACAGCTCACCCGCGACGCCGACCGGAACCGGCCGCAGTCGCGCGTCGAGCACGAACGCCTGCTCGTTGGGGTCCGGGATACCGATCGGGACCGCCTGGTTCCAACCCGGCTGCGCCTGCCACAGGGTGTTGTTCACCGTCGCCTCGGTGAGGCCGTAGGCGGCCAGCAGATTCAGCCGCTCCGCCCACCGCCCGATCAGGTCCGGCGGCACGGTCTCGGTGCCGACCAGGACCGTGCAGCCCGCGGGCACCAGGGCACCCGGCGGCAGCGCGGCCATCAGCGACGGCGGGATGATCGCGTGCGTGACCTCGTGCTCATGCATGAAGTCGGTCAGCTCCGGGCCCGCGACCCGCGAGCGGTCCGGCACGATCACCAGACGCGACCCGGTGCACAGGGCCATCGACAGTTCGAACACCGCGACGTCGAACCCGACCGAGGCGAACTGCAGCACAGTCGAACCCGGCACCAGTTGCATCCGGTCCTCCGCGGTGGCGACGAGGCTGGAGATGCCCTCGTGCGAGACCACCACGCCCTTCGGGCGGCCCGTGGAACCGGAGGTGTAGATGACGTAGGCGGCGTGGTCGATGCCCGCTGGCACCGCGGTCAGCGGCCTCCCCGCCGAGGCGAGCTCCGCGACGACATCCGGCTCGTCCAGCAGCACCCGACGCAGGCCCGGCACCTCCTCGATCCGCGCGGATTCCGCGGCCGTGCTCAGCAGCACCCCCGCGTTCGAGTCGACCAGCATGTACGAGATCCGGTCCGCGGGGTGGCTCAGGTCGAGCGGCAGGTAGGCCGCACCCAGCTTGAGGACGGCCAGCACCGACGCGACCATGTCCACCGAACGCGGAACGGCAAGGCCCACCACCGATTCCGCGACGACACCGCGATCGGCGAGCACCGCGGCGATCCGGTCGGACCGCTCGTCGAGCTCGGCGTACGTGGCGCTGCCGTGCTCGTCGAGCGCGGCCACCGCGTCCGGCGTGGCCGCGACCCAGCGCGCGAACGAGGCGTCGAGGGTCTCCTCCGGCACCTCCCGGCCGGTGTCGTTGAACTCCACCAGCACCAGGTCACGCTCGCCCGGCAGGAACACGTCGACCGCGCCGATCGGCGTCGACGGCTCCTGTGCGACGGCATCGAGCAGCGCCAGCTGACGGTGCGCGATCGCGTCGGCGGTGGACCGGTCGAACAGGTCCGCGCCGAACTCGAGACGCAGCCCGATCCGATCCTCGTCCAGATACTCGGTGAAGTTGAACACCAGGTCGAACTTGGCGGTCCGCTCCTGCAGCGGCACCGGTTCGAGGGTCAGCCCGCCCAGCTCCGTGATGTCGGCCGTCCGGCTGTGGTAGCCGACCATCACCTGGAACAGCGGGTTCCTGGCCAGCGTGCGGGCCGGGTTCAGGCGCTCGACAACGGATTCGAACGGAACGTCGGCGTGGCTGAACGCCGCGAGGTCCAGCTCGCGGACCCGGGCCAGCAGCTCGCCGAACGTCGGGTTGCCGCTCACGTCGGTGCGCAGCACCAGCGTGTTGACGAAGAATCCGACCAACTCGTCGAGGCCCTGCTCGGTGCGACCCGCGATGGGCGCACCGAGCGGCAGGTCATCGCCCGCGCCGATGCGGTGCAACAGCGCCGCGGCGGCGGCGTGCAGCACCATGAACATGCTCGCGCCGCTGTCGGCCGCCAGCGCCCGTAGCGCCGCGGTGGTACGCGGATCCAGGTCCAGTTCGACCGCTCCGCCCGCGAAGCTCGGCCGCGCCGGCCGGGCACGGTCGGTGGGCAGCGTCAGCTCCTCCGACGCACCGGACAGCGTCCGCTCCCAGTACGAGAGCTGCTCGCTCAGTACCGAATCCGGGTCCGTGTTGTCGCCGAGCAGCTCGCGCTGCCAGAGCGTGTAGTCCGCGTACTGCACGGCGAGCGGCTCCCACTGCGGTGCCTGCCCGTGCGCCCTCGAGGCGTAGGCGAGCATCAGGTCCCGCAGGAAGGGCCGGTCCGACCACTCGTCGGTGGCGATGTGGTGCAGCACCAGCGCGAGGATGTGATCGTTCGTGTCCAGCCGGATCACGGTGCCGCGCACCGGGATCTCACGGGTCAGGTCGAAGGGTCGCAGCACGGCGCCGCGGACCAGGTCCGCGATGGCGTCCTCGGTTCCGTCGACCACCGACAGCTCGGGCGTCGCCGCGTCGAGGATCCGCTGCGCCGGAACGCCGTCGGTCTCGCTGAACACCGTGCGCAGGGACTCGTGCCTGGCGACGACGTCGGCGAGCGCGGCGGCGAACACCTCCGTGTCGAGGTCACCGCGCAGCCGCAGCACGATCGGGAAGTTGTAGGCGGCCGACTGTCCCTCGATCTGCTGGATCAGCCAGAGACGTCGCTGGGCTGCCGACAGCGGCAGGACCTCAGGTCGCGCCGCAACCGTCAGTGTCGGCCGGACCGCGCCGTCGCGGGCCCGGACGCGCTGCGCCAGTTCCGCCACGGTCGGCGCCTCGAACAGGTCGCGCATGGACAGCTCGGTGGCCAGTGCCGAACGGGCGCGACTGATCAGACGGGTCGCCAGCAGCGAGTGCCCACCGAGGTCGAAGAAGCTGTCCTCGACACCGATGTCGGTCACGTCGAGCACCTCGCCGAACAGCGCGCACAGCACCTCCTCGACGCGATCGGCCGGGCCGCGGGAACCGCCGCCCACCGCCTCCGGGACCGCGGGCAGCGCGCGCACGTCGAGCTTGCCGTTGACGGTCATCGGCAGGGACTCGGTCGCGACGAAGGCGCTCGGCACCATGTAGTCCGGCAGCGATGCGCGCAGCGCAGTGGAGTACTTACGGAGTGCCGGCACTCCGTTGCCGCTCCACTGCCCGGAGGGCACGACGTAGGCGACCAGGCGCTTGACGCCGCCGGGTCCGGGTGCCGCGATCACCGCACACTGGCGAACCCCGTCGAGCGCGGCCAGCACGGACTCGACCTCGCCGAGTTCGATGCGGTGTCCGCGGATCTTGACCTGGTCGTCGGTGCGGCCGAGGTAGTCGATCTGCCCGTCGACGCGGCGACGCACCAGGTCGCCGGTGCGGTACATGCGACCGCCGATGACATTCCCCGTCGCTTCGCTCGCCACGAGCTCGAACGGGTCCGCCACGAATCGCTCCGCGGTCAGACCGAAACGGTCCAGGTAGCCGCGGGCCAGACCGATGCCGGCGATGTACAGCTCACCCGGAACCCCGTCCGGCACCGGTCGCAGCCAGCCGTCGAGGATGTACGCCCGGGTGTTCCAGATGGGAGCGCCGACGGTCGGGGTGGCCGAGTCGCCGGTACCCGCGCCGAGGGTGTTGATGGTGTACTCGGTGGGACCGTACAGGTTGTAGCCGAACGTTCCGTCGGTGTCGCGCAGACGATTCCACACCGAGTCCGACACCGCCTCGCCGCCGAGCAGGACCAGCGGGGGCCGGTGCCGACCCGGTCCGTCGTCGAGCAGTCCTTCCTCGAACAAGTGCTGCGCGTAGGTCGGTGTCACGTTGACGACGTCGATGCGGTGCGTGTTGCAGTACGCCACCAGCGCCTCCGCGTCGCGGCGCAGGTGCTCGTCGCAGATGTGCACCTCGTGGCCCTCCACGAGCCAGAGCAGTTCCTCCCAGGACATGTCGAAGGCGAACGAGACGGTGTGCGCGATCCGCAGCCTGCGACCGCCGGTCATCGAGATCGTCGGGTCGAAGATCTCGGCGCGGTGGTTGAACTGCATGTTGGTCAACCCGCGGTATCCGGTGACCACGCCCTTCGGCCTGCCGGTCGAACCGGAGGTGTAGATGACGTACGCCGGGTGGTCGAGTCGTCCGGGGGTTCCGGGCGCGAACGGCCCGAGTTCGTCGTCGGTCAACGGGCCGGTGGCACCTCCGGCGGCCGATTCGTCCAGAAGGACTGTGGCGCCGTCGAACCCGCTGAGGGTGTCGCGGATCTCCGGCGTGGTGACCAGCACCACGGGCCGCGCGTCGTCGAGCATCCCGACAAGCCGCTCGGCCGGATGGTCCAACTCGAGCGGCAGGTACGCCGATCCGGTGCGCAGCACCGCGAAGAGCGCGACCACCATGTCCACCGATCGCGGCAGACCCAGCGCGACAATGCGTTCCGGGCCGGCGCCGTGGGCCAGCAGCAGTCGGGCCGCGGCGTTGATCCGACCGTCGAGCTCGCGGTAGGTGACCCGACGCGCACCGAAGACCAGCGCGACCTCGTCGGGCGTGCGCTCGGCGGCCTGCGCGAACAGGTCGGCGATGGTCGTCTCGGGCAGCTCGTGCTCGGTGGAACGGGCGGTCAGGGCGGCCCGCTCCGCCGCCAGCGACAGGTCGAGGGAGCCGACCGGGGCGCTGACGTCGGCGGCGAACCCCTCGAGCAGCGCGACGAATCGGGCGAGCATCGCCTCGACCGTCGCGGCCTCGATCCGCTCGGGCCGGAACTCGAACTTGACCCGCATCCGGGTGCCGGGGGTCACCACGACCGTGAGCGGGTAGTGGGTGTGGTCGATGCTGTCGCCGCCGCTGATGTCGTGGGCGTCGTTCAGCGCCGACACCTGGTTCTCGTCGACGAAGTTCTGCAGCACGTACAGCACGTCGAAGAGCTGGCGGTGCTCGGACTCGCGCTGGATGGTGGCCAGGCCCAGGTAGTCGTGCGGCATCAGCGCGAGCCGCTCGGACTGGTTGCGGCGCAGCATGTCCGCGACCGTCTCGGCAGGCCGGAGGGTGGCCCGGACCGGGACGGTGTTGAGGAACAGTCCGGCGACTGTGTCGAGACCCTCGACCTCCGGCGGCCGGCCGGCCACGGTGGTACCGAAGACCACGTCGGACCGTCCGGTCTGGGTGCCGAGCACCAGCGCCAGCGCACCGCTCAACAGGGCGTTGAGCGTGACCCCCGTGCCGGCCGCCCGGGTACGCAGCCGCTCGCCGAGATCCGGCGGCAGCACCGCGTCGCGGCGCTGCGGCGCCGCCGATTCGCCGGGCACCGTGGACCCGACGAGGGTGGGTTCGTCGAGTCCGGCCAGCGCCTCGCGCCACCGGGCACGTCCCTCGTCCGCGTCGCGGTCCGACAGCCAGTCCAGGTAGTCCTCGAATCCGCCCGTGACGGTCGGGAACGCGCTGTCGTCGCCGGCCGAGTCGTACAGCGCGAGCAGCTGACTGACCACGATCCCGTTGGACCAGCCGTCCCACAGCAGGAACTGCCGGTTGACCACGAGTCGATCGCGATCGTCGTCGAGTCGGATCACCATCGCGCGCCACAGCGGTGGCGCGGAAAGGTCGAAGGGGGTGAGCCGGTCGGTGGCCGACAGCTCGGCGGCGTGGGCCTCCCGATCGGCCGGATCGAGCTCACGCAGGTCGTACTCGGTGATCGGGACGGCGAGGTCGGCGGTGACGAACTGCACCGGGGCTCCGAGACCCTCGCTGACGAAACCCGCTCGCAGCGTGGGGTTTCGACGCTGCAGGGTGCGCAGGGCGCGATCGAGCCGGTCGACGTCGAGGTGGTGCTCGAAGTCCAGCGAGAACTGGGCGGTGTAGATGTCGGCGCCCGCGTCGAAGGTCGCCTGGAAGTACAGGCCCTCCTGCAGTGGCGACAGCGGCCACACCGCGTCGACGCCTGCCGGGGACAGCGCGGCGATCCGGTCCAGTTCGGACTGGGTGAGCGCCAGCAGCGGCACGTCCGAGGGCGTCAGCGCGCCCGGACCGTCATGGCGAGCCGCGGCCTCCACCAGGTCGCGCACGGCCTGCGCCCAGCCGTGGCTCAGTGCCTCGCCGTCGGAGTCCGTCAGCCCCAATTCGGAGCGGCCGAACACCGCGGTCAGGACCGGACCCTCGGAGGTGTCCTCGCAGATCGCGTTGACGATCAGACGGTAGGGCCCGCCCATGTCGGCGTCGGGATCGGTTGACAGCGCATCGGACTCGGGCGCAGGCGTCCACGCCGCCCCGCCGCCGAGTTCGGCCGAGGGCATCCTGCCGAGGTAGTTGAACAGGATCTGCGACTGCTCGCGGCCGGCGAGCACGCCTGCGGTCCGCGCGTTGCTGTACCGCAGGAGACCGAAGCCGATGCCACCGTCCTGGGCGCCGCGCAGCCGTTCCTTGACGTCCTTGAGTTCGGCGATCGGGTCCAGGCCCGCGCGGAGCCGGACCGGGCTGATGCTGGTGAACCAGCCGACCGTGCGGGACAGGTCGACGCCCGGTGCCAGCTCCTCGCGGCCGTGCCGTTCCAGGTCGACGAGCAGGTCCGACTCGGCGCGACCGGTGTCGTGGTGCCAACGGGTGACGGCGATCCGCAGCGCGGTCAACAGCACGTCGGTCACGTCGGCGTGCGCCATCGCGGGAACGGCGGTCAGTACGGCGACGGTGTCGTCCACCGACAGCGAGATCCGGTGCTGGGAACCGGTTCCGACGGTGGCCGGGCCGGTCGCCTCCGGCACGAGCGCGGCGCCCGGCCGCGTGGTCTCGGTCCAGTGGTCGAGTTCGGCGATCCGATCCCGGCGCTGGGCGTCCGTGGCGACGAGCGCGGAGTACCCGCGCAGGGAGGTTCCCACCGGGTCGAGGGCGGGTTGCTGGCCGGTGGACGCGGCGACGTACGCCATCGCGAGGTCCTCGAGCAGGATCCGCCAGGACACCCCGTCGACGACGAGGTGGTGCGCGACGATCAGCAGCCGGCCCGCCACGTCGGGTCCCAGGTCGAACCAGACGGCCTGGACCATCACGCCCGCGGCCGGGTCCAGTCGTGCGGTGGCGGCCTCGGACTGCTCGGTGACGATGCGGCGCAGCGACTCCGAGTCCTGGACCGGGACGACGGTCAGCGCCGCGTCCACGTCGGTCGAGCCCGCGGCGGTGGTCTCGGTGGTCCACACTCCCGGCGCGTGCCGGGTCAGTCGGGCTCGCAGTCCGTCGTGGTGGTCGAGGACGGCGCCGAGAGCCGCCGTCACGCTTGCCGCATCGGCGCCCGCGGGGGTGTGCAGCAGCATCGCCTGGTTGAAACGGTCGGTGCCGCCGGGCCATTCGGACAGCCGGTGCACGACCGGCAGCGGCACGACCTCACCGACGCCGTCGGCGGTGGGCGTCGCGTCGGCGACGGGTGCCCCCGCGATCGCGACGGTCTCGTCGACCAGTCGGGCGATGGCCGCGGGGGTGCGCAGCTCGAAGATCTGCCGCGGGGTCAGCGTGATGCCGTCGCGTCGGGCCAGGTTCACCAGCCGGATCGCGAGGATGCTGTCGCCGCCGAGGGCGAAGAAGTCGTCGTCGGCACCCACCCCGTCGAGGCCGAGCACCTCCGCGAACTGCGCCGCGAGCCGTCCCTCGGCACCGGTACCGGCCGCCCGCCGGGACACCGCCGCCGAGAAGTCGGGCGCGGGCAGTGCCTTCCGGTCCAGCTTGCCGCTCGGGGTGAGCGGCAGCGTGTCGAGTTCGACGAAGGCGCTGGGCACCATGTGCTGCGGCAACGCCGCAGTGGTGCGGTCGTGGAGGTCCTGGACTCCGTTTCCACTCCACTGCGCGGAGCGCACCACGTAGGCGACGAGTTGCTGGCGGCCGGGCACGTCCTCACGCACCATGACGGCGGCGCGCGCGACGCTCGGGACGGCCAGCAGCGCGGCCTCGATCTCGCCGAGCTCGATCCGGAAGCCGTGCAGCTTCACCTGATCGTCGGCGCGGCCGACGTACTCCAGTTCGCGTGTCGTGGTCCCCGTCGCGTCGTCCGCCCACTCTGCCCACCGCACCAGGTCACCGGTCCGGTACATCCGCTCGCCCGCGACGAACGGGTCGGCGACGAAGCGGTCCGCGGTGAGGCCGGCCCGGCCGAGGTAGCCGCGGGCCAACTGCGGCCCCGACAGATACAGCTCACCCTCGGAACCGGAGGGCACGAGGTTCAGGTACTGGTCGAGCACGTACAGCCGGGTGGACGCGACCGGCGACCCGATCGGCACCGTCGTCGCGTCCGACGGCAGCGCCTGCGCGTCGAAGAAGTAGCTCACCTCGACCGCGGCCTCCGTCGGTCCGTACAGGTTGTCGAGCCGCACGCCAGGGAGCACCTCGGCGAACCGGCGCGCGGAGGTCACCGGCAGCGCCTCCCCCGAGCAGGCGACCAGCTCGAGCGAGCCGCACTGGGCCGCAGCGGGTTCGGCGAGGAAGAGCTCGAGCATCGACGGGACGAAGTGCGCCCGGCTGATGCCGCGGTCCGCGATCAGACCCGCCAGGTAGGCCGGGTCCCGGTGACCGCCCGGCTCCGCCAGCACCACCGTCGCGCCCGCGATGAGCGGACCGAAGAACTCGGGCACGGAAACGTCGAAGCTCGACGGCGTCTTCTGCAACACCCGGTCCCCCACCTCGAGGGGGTTCGCGGACTGCATCCACAGCAGGCGGTTCACCACGCCGCGGTGCGGCACCAGCACGCCCTTCGGCCGTCCGGTCGAGCCGGAGGTGTAGATGACGTAGACGGGGTTTGCCGCGGCCGCACCGACGGCCACCGGCATGGCCTCCGAATCACCCTGCAGTACAGACAGATCCACCACCAGCCGGGGAACGTCGGTGTCCACGACGGTCCCGTCGGTGAGCACGCACACGGGCGACGCGTCGGCGAGCATGTACGCCAACCGCTCGGCAGGGTAGTCCAGGTCCAGCGGCAGGTAGGCACCGCCCGCCTTGCCGACCGCCAGCAATGCGACCATCAGCTCGATCGATCGCCCGAGCGCGATCGCCACCACCGACTCGGGGCCGACGCCCCGTTCGACGAGGGTGCGCGCCATCCGGTTCGCCTGCTCGTGCAACTGCCGGTAGGTCAGCGAGTCGTCGCCGAACTCCACCGCGACGGCGTCGGGCGTGCGGGCGGCCTGCTCGTCGAGCAGGTCGGTGAGGGTGCGCGATTCGACCGGGCTCGCGGACGCCGCCCAGCCCGCCTCGAGTTCCTCGCGTTCGCGGTCGGAGACCAGAGCGAGACCGGAGATCGGCTGCTCGCCGCCGCGCAGCAGCTCGCCGAGGAAGGCGACCATGCCGTGCGCGAGGGACGTCGCGGTCGCCGAATCGACCACGGACGTCTGGTACTTCACCTCGAGCCGCAGCTCGTCGCCCGGCGCGACGATCAGCGTCACGGGGTACGGCGGGTTCTCCTGGAAGGTGATCCCGGTGATCTCGAGCCGGCCGGTCGGGTCCGCGACCGCGCCCTCGCCGATCGGGTAGTTCTCGAACACGACGAGGGTGTCGAAGAGTTCCTGCAGCCCGGTCAGACGGCGCAGCTCGCTCAGCCCGAGGTACTGGTGGTCCAGCAGCGTCGACTGCTCGTCCTGCCAGCGCGCGAGCGCGGACACCGCCGACTCCTCCGGCCGGAACCGCAGCCGCGCCGGGACCGTGTTGATGAACAGACCGACCATCGACTCGATACCGCGCAGGTCGCCGCCGCGCCCGGACACGGTCGAACCGAAGAGCACGTCGCTGCGACGGGTGAGACGCCCCAGCAGCAGGCCCCAGGTGCCGTGCACGATCGTGCTCAGCGTCAGGCCGTGCGACCGGCCGAACGCGGCCAGGGCCGCGGTCCGGTCGGCGGGCAGGGTGACGGTGACGTCGGCAACGGCGCCGACACCGGTCGGCTCGCCGCTGCTCACGCCGGTCGGCTCCGCCACCCCGGCGAGCGCGGCCCGCCACACCTCGAGCGAGGCCTCACGGTCGCGGGAACCCAACCAGCCGAGGTAGTTCCGGTACGGCTCCGCCATCGGCAGGCTGGGCGCCGCACCGTCGGGGGCGTACAGCGCCATCAGCTCGCGCAGCATCACCGGCACCGACCAGCCGTCGGCCACGATGTGGTGGATCGACTGCAGCAGCCGGTGCTCGACCGGCACATCCCCCGTCGCTTCGCTCGCCTGTCCCAACGTCACCAGGACGTACCGCACCAGCGGTGCCCGTTCGAGGTCGAATCCGCGGGCCCGTTCCTCGTCGAGGATCCGCCGGATCCTGCTCTGCGCCTCGTCCGGATCGAGTCCGGTCAGGTCGACGTGGCCCATCGGCACGGGCACCGAGGTGGCGACCGCCTGCACGACCCTGCCGTCGGCGAGCGCGTGCAGTCCGGTGCGCAGCGCCGCGTGACGGTCGACCAGCGCCTGCAGCGCGGTGGCCAGCACGGCAGGCTCGACGGGTCCGGTCAGCTCGATGATCTGCTGCACCACATACGGATCGGGCCGCTGGTCCTCGAAAGCGCTGTGGAAGTAGATGCCCTCCTGCAGCGGCGTCATCGCGAGCACGTCCGCGAGGTCCGGCACCGCGGCCTCGAGCTGGTGCACGTCGGACTGCGTCAGTCGTGCGGAGGGGAAGTCGGACGGGGTGGCCCCGCCGAGGGGTGCGGTGCCGGCGAGCCCGGTCAGCGCCGCGGTCCACTCCCGCGCCAGCGCCTCGACGCGGTCGCGGCTCAGGACGCCGGGCGCCCACGTCAGGGTGGTGCGCAGCGTCGGCCCGGCCGGCCCGTCCTCGGCGACCGCGTCGATCTCGACCGCGTGCCGCATCGGGGCGTCGGGGTCCGCGGCACCGGTCATCGTCTCGGGCAGCCAGTCGGCACCGGCCCCCGCGGTGACCCGCCCGAGGTAGTTGAACAGCACCTGCGGATCGGCGGCCAGAGCGAGGTCGGCGCCGGTGTGCGTGAGGTATCGCAGTGCGCCGTAGCCGATCCCGTTGCCCGGCACCGCGCGCAGCTGTTCCTTGACGGCCTTGAGCGCGGACGCGAGCGCGGCGGGGTCGCGGGGGTCGCGGCGCCCGACGTCGAGACGGACGGGATAGAGGCTGGTGAACCAGCCGACGGTCCGGCCGAGGTCCACCGGTCGCCCGGCCGCCTCCTCCTCACGGCCGTGCCCCTCGAGGTCGACGACCACCGAGGTGTTGCCGTCCCAGGAGGCGAGCGCGGCCGAGAGTGCCGTCAGGAGCACGTCGTTGACGTGGCCGCCGAAGGCCGCGGGTACCGAGGAGAGCAGTGGCCCGGTCAGTTCGGGCGCCAGGTCCACCGTCAGCGACTCCGCGGCCCCGCACACGTCGAGGACGGGGTCGAGTGCCCGCGTGCCCAACTGCGCGACGTCGGGCCGCGCCACCGACCGCCAGTAGTCGAGCTCGTCGTCGAAGGCGCCCCCTCGCGCGCGCTCGACGAGCAGTTGCGACCAGCGTCGCAGGGAGGTGCCGGTGGGCGGCAGGTCGATCGGCGCCCCGGCCGTCGACGCCGAACCCGCCCGGGCCAGGTCCTCGAGCAGCACTCGCCAGGACACCCCGTCGACGACCAGGTGGTTGACCACCAGCAGCAGCCGACCGGGGCCGGACTCGCCGCCGTCGAACCAGACCGCCTGCAGCATCACACCGGCGTCCGGTTCCAGCCGTGCAGCCGCCGAGGATGTTTCGCGTGAAACCTCGACGGCAAGGTCGGATCCGTCCGGAAGTGCGATGGCGCGCAACAGTTCCCCGGCGTCGGGCACGCCCGGCTCCGTCACCTCGAGCGTCCAGTGCTCGCCCCGCACCAGGCGGGCCCGCAGGGACGGGTGCCGGTCGAGCAGGGCCGCCAGCGCGTCGCGGATCGCCGACTCGGCGAGTCCGGCCGGGGTGCGCACCAGCACCGACTGATGGAAGCGGGCGACCGCCTCGCCCGTCTCCTGGGCGCGCGCGACGATCGGGGTCGCGGGGATCTCGCCGAGCGGCTCGTCCTCGGTGTCCGGCTCGGTGCCGATCACCCCGTCGTCGCCCCGGCTCTCGAGCTCGCTGGCGAGCGCGGCTACCGTGCGCAGCGCGAACACGTCGCGGGCGCTCAGCCGCAGGCCGGCGGACCGCGCGTGGTTGACCACCTGGATGGCCACGATGCTGTCGCCGCCGAGGGCGAAGAAGTCGTCGGTGACGCCGACCTCGTCCAGTCCGAGCACGCCCGCGACGACGGCCGCCAGTGTCCGCTCCAGCTCGGTCCGCGGCGCCAGCCCCGAAAGACCCGCGCGCAGATCGGGTTCCGGCAGCGCGCGCCGGTCCAGCTTGCCGTTCGCGGTGAGCGGGAACTCGTCGAGGACGACCACCGCGGTCGGCACCATGTAGTCGGGCAGCTTGGTCGCGGCCCAGTCCCGGACCGCGGCCGGGTCCAGGCCGTCGCCGCCGGACAGCACGTACGCGGCGAGGTACTTGGCACCGCCGTTCTCGCGCACCAGCACCGCGCACTGGCGGACCCCGGGGTGGGCGGTGACCGCGGCCTCGACGTCCTCGAGCTCGAGCCGCATGCCGCGAATCTTCACCTGGTTGTCGGCGCGGCCGACGAAGTCGAGGGTGCCGTCCTCCGACCAGCGCGCCAGGTCACCGGTCCGGTAGAGGCGGGAACCGTTGTCGGCGAAGGGGTTCGCGACGAAGCGGGACGCGGTGAGTGCCGGCGCCGCGACGTAGCCGCGACCGAGCAGGTAGCCGCCGGCGTACAGCTCCCCGGCGACCCCGGGCGGCACCGGCCGCAACAGGGAATCGAGCACGTACAGCTGGGTGTTCGGGTTCGGCTTGCCGATCGAGGTCGCGATGCGCTCCGCGTGCTCACGGTAGATGACGTGGGAGACACCGATGGTCGCCTCCGCGGGCCCGTACCCGTGGTAGAGCGTGGTGCCGAGCTGTCCCCGGAACCGGTCGAACAGTTCCGGGGTGAGCACCTCGCCGCCGCACCAGACGTGCCGCAGCCCGTCCAGCGAGGCCGTGTTCTCGGCGAGGTCGAGCAGGACGGCGAGCATCGAGGACACCAGGTACACGAAGGTGACCCGCTCGCGTTCGATCAGGTCGAGCAGATAGTGCGGGTCGCGCTCGCCGCCCGCCTCGGCGACCACCAGCCGACCGCCCGAAACCAGCGGCAGCAGAATCTCGTTCACGGAGATGTCGAAGGACAACGGCGCCTTGAACAGCGACGCGTCGTCCGCGCCGAAGTGCAGCACCTCCTCGACCTGCCAGAGCAGCCGCGCGCAGATCGCCTCGTGCCGGATCATCGCGCCCTTGGGCCTGCCGGTGGAGCCGGAGGTGAAGATGACGTAGGCGAGCGATCCGCCGTCCAGCCGCGGGTCGACCGGCTCGCCGGAGCGCCCACCGTGCGCCCAGTCGCCCAGATCCACGGCGACCGCGGACTCGGCGTCGACCTCGACACCTCCCCGGCCGGTGAGCACCAGTCGGGCACCGGCGTCGGCGAGCACCTGCTCGCGTCGGTCGGTCGGCCAGGCCGGGTCCAGCGGCACGAAGGCGCCGCCGGCGGTCATCACCGCGAGCAGTCCGACGACCATCTCCGCCGATCGCGGCAAGCCCACCGCGACAACCTCTTCCGGCCGCAGTCCGCGCTCGGACAGGTGCCGCGCCAGCTGATTGACCCGCAGGCCCAGCTGCCGGTACGTCAGCCGGGTCTCGCCGGCGACCAGAGCCTCGGCGTCCGGCGTCGCGGCGGCCTGCGCCGAGAACAGGTCCGGCACGGTCCGGGAGGGCTGCGGCCGGGCGGTGTCGTTGAAGTCCACCAGCACGCGGCGGCGCTGCTCGTCGGACATCACGTCGAAGCGCGAGAACGGTGCGCCCGGGTCGGCGGCGAGCTGTTCGAGGAAGTGAGCGAGCTGCACGCGGTGCCGTTCGAGGTCGTCCTCGAGCCCCGCACCCACCCGCAGGTCGATCCGGATCGACTCGCCCTCCTCGCCGCGCTGGACGGTGAAGTCGAGTTCGCCGGTCGCGCCGGTGACCATGTCCCGGATGCACGCGGGGCTACCCCCGAAGGTCATCGAGTGGTCGAACAACACGATGTTGACGCCTGGGCCGAACACCCGCCTGGACGGGTCGAGCGCACGTACCTCCCGGGCGAGGTCCTCGCCCCGGTACCGGCCGTGCCGGAGCAGGCCGATCAGCCGTCGGTCGATGTCCGCCGTCAGCGCGGCGAGCGTGCCGTCACCGTCGACCTGCAGGCGCATCGGCAGGATGGTCGAGGCCATCGACGGCAGGTTCCGCAACGCCCTGCCGGTTCGGCCGGTCAGCGGCACCGACAGCATGAGGTCGGACCGCCCGCTGACCCGGTGCAGGTAGGCGGCGATCATCGCGAACGGGATCCGGGAGCGCCGGATGCCCTGGGCGTCGGCGAACCGGTACAGCCCCGCGACGGTCTCGGCGTCGAGTTCGACGCTTGCCTTGATCGGCGGGGCGAGGGGGTCCGGGGACGGCGGCAACAGCGCCGGGGGCTCGGGGGCGTCGGCCAGCCACGCCAGCCAGTGCGCGCGGTCCGCCTCGAACCGGCCCGAGGAGCGGTACTCGACGTCCGCGTCGATCGCGGTCTGCAGCGACCAGTCCCGCTCGTCGAACAGCAGGTCCGGGTGCTCCTGCCTGCCGACGACCTCCTCGACCAGCAGCACGATCCCGTACCCGTCGACGATGCTGTGGTGGTATCGCTGGTGCCACCATGTCAGTTCGTCGTCGATCCGCAGGATCGCCTGGGTGAACAGGTGCTCGTCGCTGTCGAGCTCGGCGACGGTCTGCATGTCACGCTCGATCCAGGCGCGCGCCGCGGCCGCGGGATCCGGATGGTTCCGCAGGTCGACGACCTGCAGCGTCCACGCTTCCGGGTCGAGTCGTTGCTGCCGGAGCACCTCGTCCGGTCCGACCGCGAACCGCACGTGCAACGCCTCCGCGCGGCGGATGGTCAGGTACACGGACTTGACCGACCGGGCGATGTCGAGCGGACCGTTCACCTCGACCGTCAGGGCGATGTTGTATGCGGGACTCTGCGGGGCGAGCCGCTGGGCGACCCAGACCTCCGACTGAGCGGCCGTGACCGGCAGCCAGCTGCCGGTCACGTTCGAGGTTGCCGTCAAGTCGTTGGGGGAAGCCATGCACGTCCGATCCTCGTGGTGCGACGCCAACCTTCGGCGCCAGGTTCGGAGATTAGGATAGGCTATCCCGCATTAGGGTAGGCAAACTAGCCCGGGGATCTACTCCCCCGCGAGGAAGCCGAGCACCGCGGAGTTCACCGCGTCCGGCCGCTCGAGGTACCCGTAGTGACCGCAGTCGGGCAGCTCGACGTACTGGGCGCCGGGGATCGCCTTGGCCACCTCGGCCGCGAGATGCGCGGGCACCAGCCGGTCGTCGGCGAAGCCGACAGCCAGGCACGGCACGGTGATCTTGCCGTAAGCCGACAGCCGGTCGCCGAAGTCGTCGAGATTCTGCTGCGCCCGAATACCCGGCGACGTCTCGGACTTCGAGAACGCGAAGATGTCGAGCCAGTCCTGCGCGGCCATCTGGTCGACCATCGAGGCCGGCGACAGGTTGAGCACCGCGGTGATCGCCGCCCGGTAGCCGCTCGGCAACGTGATGCCCTTGCGGTCGAGTTCGCGCTCGCCCTCCGACAGCGCCTTCTGCAGCGCGTCGCGCCTGCCGTGCGCCGCGAGGAACACCGCCTTCCGCACGAGCTCGGGGCGAGTGAGCGCCAGTTCCTGCGCGATGCGGGCACCGAGCGAGGTGCCGACGACGTAGGCGGGACCGCCGCCGAGGTGCTCGATCAGCGCCGCGGTGTCCGCGACCATCTCCTCGATCTTGATGCCGCCCGCGCACTCGTCGGTCGGCGCGATGCCACGATTGTCGAAGGTGCACACGCGGTAGCCGGCGTCGAGCAGCGCGGGCACCTGGTGCAGCTCCCACACCCGCCCGGGGCTACCCGTCCCCATGATCAGCACGACCAGGTCACCTGAGCCCTTGACCTGGTAATTCAGCTGAATCCCATTGATCGTGGCGAGCGGCATCGACGAACCTTTCTGGCGAGGAACCGGGGACGGCCCGCTACCCGAAACATATGGTTAGCCTAAGCTAGCCCGCGTCGATCCCCTCGACGGCACACAGACGCACTCGCCCCAGGAGGAGAACCCTTGAGAGTCGCCACGCTCGGATACCAGACCTGGGGTCACCGTACCCTGCAGGCCCTCCTCGGCTCCAAGCACGAGGTGGTACTCGCCGTCACCCATCCGCGCAGTGATCACGCCTACGAGCGGATGTGGGCCGACTCGGTCGCCGACCTCGCGGCCGAACACTCAGTCCCGGTGCACATCGCGAACAAGCCCGACGACGCGTTCAAGGTGGCCCTCGCCGAGGCGGACCCGGACATCATCGTCGCCAACAACTGGCGGACCTGGCTGCCCAAGGACGTCTTCGACCGCCCCCGCTACGGCACCCTCAACATCCACGACTCGCTGCTGCCGAAGTACACCGGCTTCTCGCCGCTGATCTGGGCGCTCGTCAACGGCGAGTCCGAGGTCGGCCTCACCGCGCACCTGATGGACGAGGAACTCGACGCCGGCGCGATCGTGCTGCAGCGGTCCACCCCGGTCGGACCGAAGGACACCGTGACCGACCTGTTCCACCGCACCGTGGACATGATCGGCCCCATCGCCGTCGACGCCCTCGACCTGATCGAGTCCGGTCGCACCGACTGGACCCCGCAGGACCGCTCGCAGGCCACCTTCTTCCACAAGCGCGCACCCGAGGACAGCCGCATCGACTGGACCTGGCCCGCCGAGGTCATCGAACGCCTGGTGCGCGCCCAGTCCGACCCGTACCCCAACGCGTTCACCACGTTCAAGGGTCAGCGCGTCCGCGTCCTCGAGTCGTCGGTGTCGCGGGGGTGCTACGGCGGCACCCCCGGCCGGGTGTTCATCCACGAGGGCGACGGCATGGTCATCGTCGCGGGCCCGGACGCCTGGAGCGGCCGCAACAAGGGCCTGTCCATCGAGCGGGTCCGCCTCGACGACGGCACGGAGATGACCGGCAAGGAGTTCTTCCCGCACGGCGGCGGCTACCTGGGCACGTAGCCGGTCGGGCCTTTCCGTTCACGCGTCCGGAAAGGCCCACGCCCGGCGGGTCGGCCTAGTAGCCTCGCACGAGTTTGCCGGGGGCGAGGCTCCCCCGACCGCGGATTTCGAGGGGACGACGATGTCAGCACACAGGTACTCCCGTCCGGCGGGACTCGTCCTCGCCGGCGTGATCGCGCTGGCGCCGGCACTCGTGACCCCCGCCCTGGCCGTTGCCGACTCGAGCGACCTGAATTCCGGTTCGAGCCAGTTCGGTTCGTCCGGACCGTCGGCGCCGCTCCCGGAACTGCCCGCCCCCGCACCGAACGCGGTTCGACTCGACTCCGCGAAGAACTTCCGCGACGTCGGCGGGTACACGACGACCGACGGCCGGAAGGTTCGCACCGGACTCGTCTACCGCTCCAACAGGCTCGACTCGCTGACCGACTCGGACCTGGCGAAGCTGACCGCCGCGAACGTCACCCTCGACGTGGACCTGCGCAACGCGTCCGAACGCGCCGAGGCGCCGGACCGGCTTCCGCCGGGCGTGCGATACCAGGTGGCCGACGTCGTCGGCCTGGACAACGGCGTCTGGTTCCACGAGTTCGTGCCGCTCACGCTCGGGCGCGCGTTGATCGACGCGGCGGTCAGCGGCTCATCGAACATCGGACAGTCCGTCGGGTACCCCTTCATGGTCAGCTACCACGGATCGGACATCGCGTTCGGCGACCTGCTGAAGGCCATCGCGCACAACGACAGTGGCGCCACGATGTACCACTGCACCGCGGGCAAGGACCGCACCGGCTGGAGCACCGCGGTGCTGCTCACACTGCTCGGGGTCCCCCGCGACATGGTCAACGCCGACTTCATGGCGTCGAACACCTACCTCGGTCGCACCGACGCGGTCGACCTGTCCTGGCTCGACGCGGCTTTCGACCAGATGAACCGGATCTACGGCAGCTTCGACAAGTACGTGCGCGACGGCCTCGGACTCGACCGGGCCACCATCGACGCCCTGCGCGCCAAACTCCTGACCTAGCGGCTGCGGTCAGGCCTTGACCGCGTAGCCCATGTAGGAGATGGCGGTGGTCCGGGTCCGGCCGAAGTCGAGTCGCCGGCTCGCCTCTCCCCAGGACAGGCGCCCGCGCGCGGCCCGTGCCATGTCCAGCACCCGCAGCGGATTCTTCGACCGCGGGCCCAGCCCGACGACCTCACCGGTCCGCAACCCCCGCCGGTCGAGCGCCGCGACCAGCTCGTCGGGCCGGATGCACATGGACCAGTCGTGCACGGCCGTGTCGAACAGGCGCGTCAGCCGCCACTCCTGCATGATCTTGATGGCCACGATCCTGCTGACCAGCGTCCGGTTGATGGTGTCGAACAGGTAGAGCCCACCGGGCTTCAACGCGCGAGCGGTCTCACCGATGACCGCGTCGAGGTCGGTCACGTGCTCGAGGACGTCGCAGCAGTAGGCGACGTCGTAGGTTGCGTCCGGCACCGGCAACCGCTCACCGGCCCCGATCCGATAGTCGATGTCGAGATCGCCTGTCGCGGCGTGCCTTCGGGCCGCGTCGACCGACACCACCGACGGGTCCACGCCGACGACCCGGAAGCCGATACGGGCGAACTCCTCCGCGAGGAAGCCGCCGCCCGAGCCGATGTCGAGCGCACGCAGGCCCGCGTAGTCGCGTCCCAGCCGGCGCGCGAGCACCTCCCGGAAGTAGGCGAACCGCCCCGGGGTCAGGCTCCCGTGCAGCATGTTGAGCGGATTGTCCTCGTCCCACCAGCTCGCGCCGACGCGGTCGTACACGTCGTTGTCGATGGGCATCGTCGATCACCTGCGCATGCTCGGGAGACCTGCTCGCCCGGCCACCATCGCACGTTTGCCGACCGCGCGCCATCCCTGTGCCACGACCCGCTCGAACGTCTCCGGTCAGCGGCCCTCCCACGCCGCCCACAACTGTGCATATCGCCCCTGCGCCGCGACGAGGTCCGCATGGGTGCCGCTCTCGACCACCTCGCCGTGCTCGAGCACGAGCACCCGGTCGGCGGTCGCGGCCTGGGTCAGCCGGTGCGCGACCACCAACGCGGTGCGCCCACGGGTCGCGGCGGCCGCGGCGACCTCCAGGTCGCGGGCACCGGCACTGCCCGCCTCCGCCGTCGCCTCGTCGAGCACGACCACCGGCGGGTCGGCCAGCACCAGCCGCGCGAGCGCCAACTGCTGGGCCTGTGCGGCCGTGAGTGGGTGGCCGCCCTCCCCCACCACGGTGTCGAGCCCGTCGTCGAGCGCGCGCACCCACTCCAGGGCGCCGACCGTCGCCAGGGCCGCGTCGGCGTCCGGCACACTCGCCGACGGCCGGGCCAGGCGCAGGTCCTCGATCAGCGGACCGGCGAACACGTGCACCTCCTGGCTGACGATCACCACCTGCCCGCGCAGGCCGTCGCCCAGGTCCGCGAGCGGCACACCGCCGATCGTGACGGCGCCGGCGGTCGGGACGATCGAACCCGCCGCGACGGCCGCGACGGTGGTCTTGCCGGCGCCGGTCGACCCGACCAGCGCCACCCGCTCGCCGGGTGCGACGCGAAGGTCGATGCCGCGCAACACCTCCCGGTCACCGTCGTAGCTGTGCCGGATTCCGGACAGTCGCAGCTCCGCGGTCGCGGGCACCGCGCCGGACGCCTCGGTACACGGCGCCGGGATGTTCACCACGCCGACCAGTCGGGCCAGACTCGCACCGGCGGACTGGATCTCGTTGAAGGTGTACATCAGCATGCCGATCGGGTTGAAGAGACGGTGGAACAGCAGCGCCGCGGCGGTCGTCTCGCCGACCGTCGCCAACTCTCCCTTCACCAACACGAACCCGACCACCAGGATCGCCGACAGCCCGACGAACTCCGCCCGGTTGCCTCGGCCCGCGAACCGGGTGAACAGGGTGAACACCCCGGTCGCGATGTCACGGGCACGCCCGGAGGCCTGGTCGATCTCGGCCAGGTGCGGCTCCTCGAGCCCGTAGGCGCGGACCGTGCGGGCGCCGGTCATGCTGGCGATCAGCGACTGGGACCGATCCCCCATGGCGACCCGCTCCGCCGCGAACATCGGTCCGGACCGCGGCAGGTACCAGTGCAGGGCCAGCGCGTACATCGGCAGGGCGACCGCCCCGGCCAGACCGAGGCGCCAGTCGATGCCGAGCATCGCGACCATGCTGAGCCCGACCAACAGCACCGCCGAGACCAGGTTCGGCACCACCTCGGACACCGCCTTGCCGATCACGGACACGTCGTCGCCGACCCGGGAGAGCAAGTCGCCCTTGCCGACTCGCTCGACGGTGGCGACGGGCAGGGTCAGGGCCCGCTCGACCGTCCGCTCGCGCAGCCGGGCGAGCAGGCTCTCGCCGAGCCTGCTGATCAGCACCGAACCCCAGCCCGCGAACACGCCGCCCACGATCGCGGCGACGGTGATCACCACGACCACGCCGACGATCGCGGACACGGGCTCGTGGGCGCGGACCTGGTCGACCAGAACGCCGAACACGTAGATCGGCACCAGGGACACCGCGGCACCGACCAGGCCGACGGCGACCGTCGCCGCGGTCAGCCCTCGGGCTCGGCCGAACTCGGCGCGCAGCCAGGCCCAGCTCTCCCGCGCCGACGCGATCGGCAGGCGGACGACAGCATTCGCCGGCGCACTCATCGCAGCACGACCTTCCGGTAGTTCTCGTCGGCCGCGGCGAGTTCGCCGTGCGTGCCCTCGCCCGCGACGCGACCGTCGTCGAGCACGACCACCCGGTCCGCGACCGACAGCAGCGCCGGGCTGCTGGTGATCAGCACGGTGGTGTGCACCCGCGGCCCGTCCGGCGCGTGACGCAGTCGCGAGATGCCTTCCGCGATGGCCTGTTCGGTCACCGCGTCGACGGCGGTGGTGGGATCGTGCAGCACGAGCACCGGCGCCTGCGCGAGCAGAGCCCGAGCCAGCGCGACCCGCTGCCGTTGCCCGCCGGACAGGCTCGAGCCGCGGTCGGTCACGGCGAGGTCCAGTCCGTGCGGGTGGGAGCCGACGACGTCCGCGGCGGCGGAGGCCTCCAGTGCCAGGCGCACGGCCGCCGGGTCCGCGTCGGGCCTCCCGGCCGCCACGTTCGAGCCGACGGTGCCGGCGAACAGGTCTGCGTGATGCGGCTCGACCAGCAGCGCCCGGCGGGCCTGCGCGAGGTCGAGTTCGGCCAGGCCCGCGCCGCCGACGGTGACCTGACCGCGGTAGTCCTCGGGCGGGACGTGCCCGGACAGCAACTGCGCGAGCGCCTCCGCGTCCTGCGGGCCGTGCGCGAGCACCCCGAGCAGCTCCCCCGGCTCCGCGCGCATGGACAGCCCGCGTAGCGAGCGATAGTGCACGTCGGCGAGCTCGAGGTCGGTGGTGGCGGGCAGCGGATGCGAGCCGGCGGGCACCAGCGGCTCCGCGTCGAGCACCAGGGCGAGGCGGTCCGCCGACGCGCGGGCGTTCGCGACGTACCCGGGCACCCGCGCGAGCATCCCGAGCGGCTCGATGACGAACTGCGAGAGCCCGACCACGGTGATCAGCTCGCCCACGGTGATTCGGCCCTCCAGCGCAAGGGCGCCGGCGAATCCCGCCACGCCGACCGCCAGCAGCGCGCTGACCGTCACCGACACGCCGAGGAAGGCTCCGGAGGTCCGGGCGGCCCGCAGGGTGGCGTCGAGGGCCCGCCCGCTGACCTCGCGGTAGCGCCGCGTCGCCTCGGCCTCGGCCCCGATCCCCCGCAACGGCCGCAGCCCGGCGACCAGGTCGGTCGCCATGCCCGACGCGCGGGCGGTCGCCTCCTGCTGCGCGGTGGCACGCCGGGTGATCAGCGGGGCCACCAGCTGCATCAGCCCCAGGATCACCGGGGTACCCAGCAGGACCGCCAGGCCGAGCGGGACGTCGATGAGCAGCAACGTGACCGCCGACGCGACCACGCCGGTCAGTGCAGCGACGATCCGCGGCAGCACGTCGAGGATCCACGCCTCGCGCTCCGCGTCGGAGGTAGCGACGGTGAGCAGTTCACCCGAGCGCAGATCGGTGCGGACGCCGCGCGGATGCAGGATCCGACCGGCCACCTCCACCCGCAGCAGGTGCGCCTCGCTCTGCATGGCGGCGACGATCAGCCGGGCGCCGGTGCGCCACGCGGCGGTGAGCACCAGAAACAGTGCGCCCAGGCCCGCCACCGACCACAGCAGGGCCCCCGTCGCCCCGGTGGTGACCGCCCGACCGACGATCACGCCGATCGCGATCGGCACCGCGGTCTCGGCGAGCTGGTGCACGACCATCAGTACCGTGCCCACGGCCAGCCTGCGGCGGTGCCTGCCGAGCGTGCGACGCAGGATTGCGCCGCCGTCGATGCGGGTGGGTGTGCGCCCCATCCGACCCCCCTCGTCTCGTTAAGTTAGCGAACCCTAACCGACGGGGAACTGGCGCAGAACAGCCCGGTTCTCCTAGAGTCGCTCAGACGAACGACAAGCTGCACATTCCGCAGCTCGCCTGGGAGGAACCAGCACCATGGCCACCGACACCACCACCGAGAACGACATCGCCGACGAGGAGCTCGAACCGGTCGCCGACGAGACCGCACGTCAGGCTCAGCGCGTCGTCGCCGCGTATGCGGAAGACGCCGACGAATGCCGGATGCTGCTGTCTATGCTGGGCATCGGCCCCTCGGCCAAGATCGACTAGCTCGCCGCTTCCGTCAGCTCCGCAGGCTCTGGGCTGACGGATCCCGCGGCCCCCGACCTGAAGGAAGACAGTGGGCTCTGCCGCCTCGGAGTTTGTCGTCGTCGCCAATCGGCTGCCCGTCGACCTGGAGAAACTCCCCGACGGCAGCACCCGATGGAAGCGCAGTCCGGGCGGCCTGGTCACCGCGCTCGAACCCATCCTTCGCGGCAAGAGCGGCGCCTGGGTCGGTTGGCCCGGGGTGCCGGACACCGACCTCGGCCCCATCGTCGAGGACGGCATCGAGCTGCATCCCGTCCGGCTCAGCGCGCAGGAAGTCGCGGACTACTACGAGGGCTTCTCCAACGCCACCCTGTGGCCCCTCTACCACGACGTCATCGTCAAACCGGTCTACGACCGCAGCTGGTGGAACGCCTACGTCGAGGTGAACCGGCGCTTCGCCGAGGCTGCCTCGGAGGCCGCCGCCGAGGGCGCCACCGTCTGGATCCAGGACTACCAGCTGCAGCTGGTACCGAAGATGCTGCGCATGCTGCGGCCCGACCTGACGATCGGATTCTTCCTGCACATCCCGTTCCCACCGGTCGAGCTGTTCATGCAGATGCCGTGGCGGACCGAGATCGTCGAGGGCCTGCTCGGTGCGGACCTGATCGGATTCCACCTGCCCGGCGGCGCGCAGAACTTCCTGTACCTGGCGCGGCGACTGGCCGGCCAGCCGACCTCGCGCGGCAATGTCGGTGTCCGATCCAAGCTGGGCGTGGTCCAGGTCGGCTTCCGCAACGTCCGGGTGGGCGCCTTCCCGATCTCGATCGACTCCGGCAAGCTCGACGAGCTCTCGCGCACCAAGGCCGTCCGCGACCGCGCCAAGCAGATCCGCAAGGAGCTCGGCAACCCGCGCAAGATCATGCTCGGGGTGGACCGGCTGGACTACACCAAGGGCATCGACGTGCGGCTCAACGCCATTCGCGAGCTGCTCGAGGAGGGCCGGCTCGACCCGGCCGACAACGTGATGGTCCAGCTCGCCACCCCGAGCCGCGAGCGGGTCGAAAGCTACATCCAGATGCGCGGCGACATCGAACAGCAGGTCGGCCGGATCAACGGCGAGTTCGGTCAGGTCGGACGGCCGGTGGTCCACTACCTGCACCGGCCGATCGCGCGGGAGGAACTGGTCGCGTTCTTCGTCGCCGCCGACGTCATGCTGGTGACCCCGCTGCGCGACGGCATGAACCTGGTCGCCAAGGAGTACGTGGCCTGCCGCAGCGACCTCGGAGGGGCACTGTTGCTGTCCGAGTTCACCGGTGCCGCAGCGGAACTGCGTCAGGCCTACCTGACCAACCCGCACGACCTGGACGGCGTCAAGGACAGCATGGTCGAGGCACTCGAGCAGGATCGCGAACAGGGCCGGCGACGGATGCGCGCGCTGCGCCGGCAGGTCCTCGCGCACGACGTGGACCGCTGGGCCAAGTCGTTCCTCGCCGCGCTCGCCCGCGACTCCGTCGCCGGGGCAGCCCTGCTCGGCGACGAAATCAAGGCCTGAGCCGAAACGACGAGGGGCGCGGCCTACCGGGTTCTCCCCGGGGCCGCGCCCCTTCTTCTGCTTCGTCTGCCTGCTACACCGGCGTCAGCCGCGCGGTGAGCCAGCGATCGCCGTCCTTGTGCATCTCCATCCGCACGCGACTACCGGTCGTCGCGGCCTCCGGCGCATCCGAACTCGTGGTGATTTGGTTCAGGTACAGCAGCACCACCGCGTCGTCCGGAGTCGCGGAGACGGGCGCGCCCGCCTGCACGGTCACCTGGACGGTGAGCTTCTTCTCCTTGGCACCCGGGGCGATCGTCTCCTGCACCAGCTTGGTGTAGTCGTCCTTGAACGAACCGGTGAGACCGTCTGCGGCTGCGGCGAGCTGCTCGTCGACCTTGTTGTAGTCGTACGACAGCATCGCCTTCGCCTGGTCTCCCGCGGCCTGCACCGCATCGACCCGAGCCTGCTCGGTCGCGACGTCCTGCCGGTGGCCCCAGTACAGCCAGCCGACGCCGCCGGCCAGCGCCAGGACGAGCACGCCCGCGATCGCCGCCAGCGCGATGCGCAGCGGATCACGCCGACCGCTCGACGGTGCCGCGGCGTCCTCGACGGCACCGCCCTCGACGACCGCCTCCTCTACCGCGTTCTCCTCGGCCGCAACGGGATCCACGTCAGTGGGCTCGGTCGGCTTCCCCGACTTCTCGTCTTCGCTCATGGCACAAACTCCACCCTCGACGCCGTCATGATCCCGCCGTCGTCCGTGACCGTCACCCGCATCCGGAAGTCGCGCGGGCCGTTCTGCGTGTTGTCGGGGGTACTGACGTCGGCGCGCGCCGCGACGAGAACCTTTGCGGTATTTCCGTCTTCGCTCTGGATCCCCGATTCGATGATCTTGCCGACGGTGGTGACCCCGGCCTCCTTGACGACGCTGACGAAGGGGTCCTGGCGGCCGTCGAACTCGGACTTGAACTCGCCGCTCGCGCCCGCGAGGATGCGGTCGACGTCTTCCTTGGCGGTGTCCGGCTTGATGGTGGTCAGGTTGAGCACCGTCTGCCGGGCGACCTGGTCGAACTGGCCACGCTTGGCGTCGCGCTCGTTGGCGGAGTTCCGATCGATCAGCAGCACGATCCCCGCGACCACGAGTGCCACCACCAGCACTGCGAAGCCACCGATCGCGGCGAGTCGGCGCCAGTTGCGTGCCGCCTTCGGCTGGGACGTCTCGGCAGCGGGTTCCGAGTCGCTCGTGTCCTCGTCGGCGTCCGGAATCTCGGTAGCCGCATCCGGCTCACCCTTGGCGAGGTCGACCTTCGGCGTCGCGTCAGCCGAGGCACCCGCTTCCGGGGCTGCCGCTTTCGGCTCCGCGACAACCGCGTCGGCCGTCGTCGCCGCGGCCACGACCGCCTTCTCGACTGTCTCCACCGCCGGACCGTCCTTGGCCGGTCCGGCGCTTCGACTCGCGCGCCTGCGCGTGGCTGCCTCTTTCTTCGCGGGCGTCAGCCCTGCTGACGTGTCATCATCGTCTGCCACGTCGAATCCTCTCTCGGCTTACCCCCCGTAGCCAGCGCGGGCTGGGAGTACAGGCGACCGTCGGTCCCCGTGTATTTGCCCGTGGTCGGGTCGTACGGTCGTGCCGTGGCTGGCACGGCGGACGTTCCCTGGTAGGAGCTGGGAACGGTCGTGTACGAGGGTACAGACGGATCCTTGACGCCGCCGTTGGGCGGGTTGTTGCCCAGCGGTACGTAGCCTTCCGGACTCTTGCATTCCTGGACCGTCGCCGCGCGCTTGCCGGGGAACTCCATGCACGGCGAGTTGCGCGCACCGCGCACGGTCGTCGGATCGTTCTGCGCAACCCTGCAGAACATGCCGGCAGGCGTATCCGGCGTGTCCACGGCGCTGCCCGGACGCCACTGATCCGCGGGAAGGAAGCCGGTGGTGCACGGCGGCGGATCGTTCACCTCTGCGGCGAAGTTCACCATGCCCCCCTCGTCGCGGGGCCCCTTCAGTGCCATCGTCATCAGCGCCGCGGTGATCGGCGGGTACAGCACCAGCACCTGCTCGATGCTCTTGTTGTAGATCACGCCGACCTCGCCGACGCTGACCAGATTGGTCAGTAGCAACGGCAGCGTCGGCTGCAGCCCCTGGAAGAGTTCGTTCGCCTCCTGCGCCGCGTCGGGACCCTTCTCGAGCAGGTTCCTGATCTGAGGGTCGCTGGCGCGCAGCTGATTCGAGAAGGTAACCAGGTCCCGGGTCCAGGATCGGATCGCGTCGCTGCTCACCACCTGGGTGTCGAGCAGTGGGCCGGCCTGGTCGATCAGCGTCTTGGTCGCGTCGACGTTCTTGTTGGCCTCCTGGATGAACAGGCGCGCCGAGTCGATCAGCCGCTGCAGATCGGGTCCGGCGCCGTTGAACGCCTTGAACGCCTCGTCCACCACGAGACGCAACTGGGTGTTCGAGATGCTCTTCACCAGCGTGTCGGCCTGGTCCAGCATGGAGCCGACATCGGTCGGAACCGCCGACCTGTCGAGCGGAATCACGTCGCCGTCCGACAGATACGGCTCGGCGTCGGTACGCGGGATCAGGTCCACGTACTGCTCACCGATGGCCGAGACGCTCTTGACCGTCGCGTCCACGTCGGCCGGGATGTCGTAGCTGCTGTCGATGGACAGTTTGGCGTCCACGCCGGTGTCGGTGAGTACGACCTCGTCGACGGTGCCGATATTGGTGCCGCGGTACGCCACGTTCGCGTGCGGATACAGCCCACCGGTCGACGGCAACTGCACCGTGACGTCGTAGCGGCCGATCCCGAACAGCGCGGGCAACCGGACGTACTGGGTGGCCATCACCACCAGACCGATCACGGTCAGGATCGAGAAGATGATCAACTGAGCGCGGACGAACTTCGTGAGCATCATGGCTTGGGCGCTCCTAGCTGCGGCAGTCCCGGAATCTGCGGGAGCTGCGGTAGACCCGGAATCACCGGTGCGGCGGCCGGTTTCGGCTCGGCAGTGGGCTTCGGGGCAGGACTCTGCAGTGGGTTCGAGGCCTGTCCGGCGATGCCCGCCGTCCTGCCCAGCGCGCCCTCGACGCCGCCGAGTGTGCCGCCGAGTCCGGTTCCGGTCAGGAAGTTCGTGTCCAGCCGCTTGTTGGTCAGGTCGACGGTCATCATCAGGTTCGCGTAGTCACCGCGTACCACCTGGTCCAGATTCTTCATCGGGAACGGGTAGGTGAGCATGATCGTCAGCGAGTTGGTGAGCGCGCTGCCGGTGCCCGCCAGCTGGTTCAGCAGCGGTGTCAACGACTTCAGGTTCGCCTTGAGATCGTCGCCGCTCTGGTTGATCACCCGCGTCGCCGTGTCACTGAAATTGCCTAGTGCGACAAGGGCATTGGTGATGTTCTGCCGCTGTCCCGTGAGCACCTCCAAGGCGGGCGGGATGCCCTCGAGAGCCGCGGTCAGGGTGGCGCTCTGCTGGTTCACGGTGCCCGCCAGCCGATCGATGCCCTCCATTGCGGAGACGATCTCGCCACGCTGGCGGTCGAGGCTGCCGACCAGGTTGTCGAGCTGCGGCAGCAGGTCGCGCACCGACTCGGCGCGGCCGTCGAGGGCCGAGTTCAGTTCGGTGGTGATGTCGTTGAGTTGGGCGAGCCCGCCGCCGTTGAGCACCACCGACAGCGAGGACAGCGTCTGCTCGGTGGTCGGGTAGGCCCCGGCACGCTCGAGCGGAATGACGTCCCCGTCCTTCAGCGTGCCCTGGGGCGCGATCCCGATCGGCGGCGCGAGTTCGAGGTGCTGCGAGCCGAGCAGGCTGGTCTGACCGATCTTCGCGGTGGCGTTCGCGGGCAACTTGACGTCCGGGTTCAGCGACACCGTCACCAGCGCGTGCCAGTCCTGCACCTCGATGCCGGACACGGTCCCGACCGTCACGTCGTTGACGCGCACCGGCGAGTTCTGCGACAGGGTCGTCACATTGGGCATCTCGATCTCGACCGTGTACGAGCCGTCCTGGTTTCCCTGGGTACCGGGCAAAGGAATCGAGTTGAGCCCGTTCCACTCGCATCCCGTCAGGGTGAGAGTGAGGCCGACGGCAACGGCCACGACCGCACCGCGGCGGCGAATCGACCTGGTGTTCCTGGATCTGGGGGTCATCGACCGCCTCCCGGCTTGAGCAGTGCCCCGAGGTCCTTGGGCACGGTGACGGTGGGCATCGCCGCGAGCGGTCCCGAGTACGACTTCGACGCGGCGGCCGGCGCCTGGTTCGCCAGGCTCGGCGGGCTGTACGCGATCTGGCCGGGCAACGCGTCCACGCCGACGGCCGGATTGGTCATGAAGCCCGGGTAGTTCACGGCCACCGAGTTCAGCACCGGACCGAGGTACTCCTTGCACAGGTCCGCCGACCGGCCGGAATCGTTGGTCTCGAGGCCTTGGATCATGCCGCAGATGGCGTTGATCGGATTGCCCGTGTTGTTCAGCGCGATGGCACCCGCCACCGAACCCGAGGCCGGCCGGTAGATGTTGTTGAAGTTCGCGAGCGCGTTCGGCGCAATGTGCAGGACCTGCTCGAGCTCCGGGCGCTTGCGCGCCAGCACTTCGGTCGCGTCGGCGAGCCGGCCGACCTGCTCCGTCAGCGCGTCCCGGTTCTCGCTGACGAACCGCTGCACGTCACCCATCGCCAGGTCCAGATCGCCCAGGGCCTTGCCCAGCTCGTCCGAGTTCTCCGCCAGCAGCGACGACACCGACGCCAGACGCCCGCCGAACTGCACGATCTGCTGGTTGCTCGCGGACAACGCGGTCACGAACGTCTGCAGGTTCCGAATCGTCCCGAACAGGTCGGTGCGCCCGTCCGAGAGCGTCTTCATCGTGTCGGAGAGCTCACGCAGGGTCGCGCGCAGCGCGTCACCGTTGCCGTCGAGGTTGGCCGCAGCGGTGTCGATGAAGGTGCCGAGCGAACCCTGGTCGGCCGCGCCCTGCGGGCCCAGCGCATCGGAGAGCTTGGTCAGTTCGGTCTTGATCTCGTCCCACTCCACCGGAACCGCGGTGCGCTCCACCGGGATCGAGGCACCGTCACTCATCGCCTCGCCACCGGAATACACCGGGGTCAGCTGAATGAAGCGAGCCGCGACGAGGCTCGGCGCCACGATGATCGCCTTCGCATCGGCCGGAATCTCCACGGAGCGGTCGACATTCATGACCACCTTGGCGTTGTCGCCGGACGGGTCGATGCTCTCGATCTTGCCGACCTTCACGCCGAGCACCCGCACGTCGTCACCCGCATACAGTCCCGTCGTGGACGGGAAGTATGCGGTGACCGTGGTCTTGCCGAGCCCGGGGAACAGGAAGAAAGCCCCCGCGACCAGTGCCGCGACGAGCACGGCGGCAATGCCGCCGCGCAGCAGCCATGTGTTTCGGTTCGTCATCTGGGCACTCATCGGTTCGGGTCCACCAGCTCGGTCTTCAGGGGCGGGAAGTTAGCCAGGTCCTTCGGCACGTGCTCGGGCCAGGTCAACGAGTCGGTGAACGTCTGGGTCAGCTGACCGACGCTGAAGTTCGCCACGTACGCCATGAAGAACGGTCCGCTACCGACGGTTTCACCGAGCGCGGTCGCGTACGGCCCGAGGCCGTCGAGCGCCTTGCCGATGTTGTCCTTGTTCTTCTGCAGGATGCCGACCACCGAGTTGAGCTTGTCCAGGGTGGGTTTCATCTGCTGCTCGTTGTCCTGGACGAGGCCGGTCAGCTGCCGCGACACGTACGAGATGTTGGTGATGAGCTGACTGATGGCAGCCCGCCGGCGGTCGAGTTCGCCGAGCAGCTGATTGCCGTCGACGATCAGCGAGTTGATCTGTCCGCTGCGGTCCGCGAGGATCTTCGTCACGCTCTCGGCCCGCGAGAGCAGGTCCCGCACGCTCTGGTCGCGGTTGTTGATGCTCTGCGAGAGCCGGCTGATGCCGTCCAGCGCGGACCGGAGCTCCGGCGGGGTGTTCGCCAACGCCCCGGACATCGCGTTGAGCGAATCGTTCAACTGCTTCGTGTTCAGCTCGGAGACGGTATTCGTCAGGTCACCGAGGGCATCGTTGAGCGAGTACGGAGAGTTGGTGCGGTCCAACGGGATCACGCCACCGGCCCGCATCGCACCGGAACCCTCCGGGGTGACCTGCAGCGACTTGCGGCCGAGGATCGTATTGGTCTTGATGTCCGCCCGCGTGCTGTCGCCGAGGCCGATGCCCTCGTTCATGGAGAACGTGACGAGCACCTTCTGGTCGTCGAGGTCGACCTTGTCCACCTTGCCGACGTTGACGCCGGCGACGGTGACGTAGTCGCCGGTGAGCAGCCCACCGGCGTCCTCGAAGTAGGCCTGGTACCGCGCTCCGCCCGAGAGGAACGGCAGCTTGTCGTACTGCAGGCCGGCAAGGACCAGGGAGGCCGCGACGACGATCCCGATGATGCCGATCTGTACTGGATTTCTTGCCTCGCGATGGCTCATGGCAGCGGTGCACACCTCCCGGTGGTCTGGGTCGGGGTCGTGGGCAGAGCCACCTTGAGGTCCTTGCCGTCCGGCCCGGAGAACTTCATCGTGACGGAGCATGTGTAGAACTGGAAGACGCTGCCGTAGGTGCCGACGCGGATCAGCTGCTTGTAGGTCTTCGGCAGCCGTTCGAGCACCCAGTTGATGGTGTCCTGACCCTCGTCGAGCTGGTTCGCGACGCGGCCGGCCTCGGCGATCGTGGACTGCAGGTCGGGCCGGGCACCCTCGAGCAGCTGCGCCAGATCACCGGTGGCGGTGGCGATCTTGGGGATCGCGTTGCCGATCGGGTCGCTGTCCTTTGCCAGCCCGCTCACCAGTTGCTGGAGCTGATCGATGGTGGTCGAGAACTGGTCGCCCTTGTCGTTGATCGTCTTGAGCGTCGTGTTGAGGTTGGTGATCACGTCGCCGATCAGCTTGTCGCGGTCGGCGAGGGTCGAGGTGAACGAGCTGGTGCTGCCCAGCAGCGAGACGAGCGTCCCGCCCTGACCCTGGAACACCTGCACCAGCGCGCCGGTGAGGTCGTTGACCTGCTTGGGGTCGAGACCGCGCAGCAGCGGCTTGAACCCGCCGAGCAGCAGGTCCAGATCCAGCGCCGGCGAGGTCTGCGACTGCGGAATGGTGCCACCGTCGCCGAGGGACTCCGCGGAACCGGCGCCCTCGAGCAGCTCGAGGTAGCGGTCGCCGACCAGGTTCTCGTAGCGGACCGTCGCCTTCGTGCTCTGCAGCAGTGGGTACTTGGTGTCGACGGTGAAGTCGACCTCCGCGAGATTGTCGGCGCCGACCGTGACGCTCTTGACCGAACCGACGGGGACGCCCGCGATGCGGACCTTCTCGCCTGCCTTGAGCCCGGACGCGCTGGTGAACTCGGCGCGGTAGCCGTCGGAGCTGCTGAACCGGAACTGACTGAAGACGACCGCCAGTCCGGCGAAGATCAGCACCATCACGGTGGTGAAGGCGAGCAGCTTGATCGTGGTCGGGCGCATCACTTCTGTCCTCCCTGCGGCGCGACGCCCGCGTACAGCCACTGGAACATCTTGGGCACGTTCACTGCGGTCTTCGTCGACGGGACGTACGGGACCGTTCCGGTGTCGGCGACGACGAACTTGGCGTTGCCGTCCCGCTTCGGATCGAAGTCCGGCAGACCCCAGCAGTTGGGACCACCGGAGGCGTTCACCTTCGGCAGGTCCTTCGGGTAGGTGTACGGAGCCGATCCGGGCACGAAACTCGTACTCAAGGCGACACCGGGCTGCAGACCACCGAAGATGTCGTTCGCCGCCGGGAGCGTCTTGTCCAGGCCGGTGAGCAGACATGCGATGCTCGGCGAGTACTCGGCGAGCAGCGCCGTCGTCGGCTTCAGCAGCGACAGCGACTTCGTCAGGTTCGCCTCGTTCGTCGTGAGCACGTCGTTGGCGGTGTTCGCCAGCCCGGTCACGTTCATCAGTAGCAGGTTCAGGTTCGCCTGCTCCTCGACGATGGAACCGCTGGTCGCGGTGGCGTTGTCGAGCAGCTTCATCAGGTTCGGCGTGACGTCCGCGTAGGTGTTGGTCACCGTGGCGGCGGCGTCGAGGTCCTGCTGCAGTTGCGGCAGCGTCGGGTTCATCGTCTTCAGGTACGAGTCACTGTCCTCGAGCAGCTGGCCGAGCTCCTCGCCACGACCGTGCAGGGCCGACGAGATCGCGCCGAGCGTGGCGTTGAGCTTCTCCGGCTCGATCTGCTGCAGCAGGGTCGACAGGTGCTGGAACAGGGTGTTGAACTCGACCGTCACCGAGGACGCCTCGATGTTCGAGCCCGGGGTGAGCGACGTCGACGACGGCTGGTCGGGCACGACGAAGTTGACGTACTTCGCGCCGAACACGGTGGTGGACTTGATCTCCACCTTCGCGTTCGACGGGATCAGGTGCAGCATCGAGGGATCCATGGCCAGATTCAGCTGGGCCTGGCCGTCTTCCTCCTCGATCGAGGCGACCTTGCCCACCTGAACGCCGCGCAGCTTGACCTTCGCGTCGCGATCCATCACAAGGCCGGACCGCTGCGCGGTCACGGTGACCGGTTCGGTGTCGGTGAAGCCGCCCGCGAACATGGTCAGCGCGACAACCACAACGGCAACCAGGCTTCCCACGAGCACCAGCGCCGCGATCTTCTTCTTCCACGTGGATTCGGTCATGCGCGCTATCCCGAGAGGTTGAAGTTGCCGGACCCGCCGTAGATGGCGAGTGAGAGGAGCAGGGTCACCGTCACGACGGCGATCAGCGAGGCGCGCACCGCGTTACCAACGGCCACGCCCACGCCGACCGGGCCGCCGCTGGCGTTGAACCCGTAGTAGGTGTGGATGAGCATGACGGCCAGAGCCATCAGGATTGCCTGACCGAACGACCACAGGATGTCGGTCGGCATCAGGAAGGTCGAGAAGTAGTGGTCGTAGACGCCCGACGACTGTCCGTAGATGACGACGGTGGCGAAGCGGCTCGCGACGAACGACGCGACGACGGCCAGCGAGTACAGCGGGACGATCGCGATCATGCCGGCCATGACACGGGTGCTGACCAGGTACGGGATCGACGGGATCGCCATCACCTCGAGGGCGTCGATCTCCTCGGAGACGCGCATCGCGCCGAGCTGTGCCGTCGAGCCGGCGCCGATCGTCGCGGCGAGGCCGATGCCCGCGATGACCGGGGCGGCGATGCGCACGTTGATGAACGCGGCGAAGAAGCCGGTGAGAGCCTCGACGCCGATGTTGCCGAGCGAGCTGTAGCCCTGGACGGCGATGGTGCCGCCGGCGAACAGCGTGAGGAAGCCGACGATCACGACGGTACCGCCGATGACGGCGAGCGCCCCCGTGCCCATGCTGATCTCGGCGATCAGCCGGATCGTTTCCTTGCGGTAGTGGACGACGGCCCTGGGCGCCGCCGCGAGGGCGCGCCCGTAGAACAGCGCGTGGTCACCGATCTTGTCGATGGACTGGGAGATCTTGCCGACGCTGCGTCGGGTGCCACGGAATCGTCCGGTCAGTGCGAGTGCCATCCGGTCACCCCGCCGTCAGTTTGATGCCGACGGCGGTGACCAGGACATTGACCACGAACAGTGCCATGAAGGCGAACACGACTGTCTGATTGACGGCGTCACCCACGCTCTTGGCTCCACCCTTCACGTTGAGACCGAGGTAGCAGGCCACCAGGCCCGCGATCATGCCGAACAGGCCGGCCTTGAGCTGCGAGATCATCAGCTCCCCGAAGCCGGTCAGCAGCGTGATGCCGTTGACGAAGGCTCCCGGGTTGACGCCCTGCAGGAACACCGAGAACACGAACCCGCCGGCGATGCCGATCGTGCACACCAGACCGTTGAGCAGCAGCGCGACCACCGTCGACGCGAGCACCCGGGGCACGACGAGGCGTTGGATGGGGTCGATGCCGAGCACCCTCATCGCATCGATCTCCTCGCGAATGGTGCGCGCGGAGAGGTCGGCGCAGATGGCGGTCGCGCCCGCACCGGCGACGATCAGCACGGTGACCATCGGCCCGATCTGGGTGACCGCGCCGAGCGCCGCGCCAGCGCCACTGAGGTCGGCCGCGCCGATCTCGCGCAGCAGGATGTTGAGCGTGAAGCTCACCAACACGGTGAAGGGCACCGCGACCAGAATCGTCGGCAGAATCGACACCCGCGCCACGAACCACGACTGGTCGACGAATTCCCGGTGCTGGAAGGGAGGCCGCACCATCGCGCGGAAGGTCTCCCCCGTCATCGAGAAGAAGCCACCGACCGCGCGCAACGGCACGGCAAGGAGGTCGTTCACTGTCCCTCCTCGTCAAATTTCGCGCGCACAGCTCGGGAAGGCAGGCCGATATCCCCCCCGGCATCTGTGATGCAGGTCATACTAACTAGAACGTGTTCACGTGTCAAAGCCGCTTCCCATCCGAGCCATTCGCGCGCGTCAAGGCAATAACTGGTGACAGAGTCCCGCTGCCCGGTTCGCGTGCGTTCATCGGTTCCGTGACTGTCGCGGCGGGCCGGTCCTCGAGACTCGAGAGCCCGAGCACCGCCGCCAGGTTGGACATGGTTCGCCGAACCTTGGATCGACTGTTCACGTTGCCTGCCTACACCTTTCGCCGGCCCTGAACGACAGGGGTGCGCATCGTCGCGACGCGGACCGACGCGGGGAACCGGCCGGTGCGAGAACGTCGTGACAACCGCTCTCGCACCGGCCGCGCTCCCGCCCGGCAACCCACTGGACACGCTCCCCACGCCCCGTTGCGCCGGGTATTTCTAGAACACGTATCTACGGAATGACCCCAGGTAGTGCCCACTCCGGCCACCATCTTGGCCCAGCCAATCTGCCCCGCGTGCCGAATTCAGGGTTTTCTTACCGCAACAAAGTTTGCGGTCAGCCCAGCGACTTCACCGCTGCCGTCGCGGCAAACATCTGCGCCGGATCGCGGCCGTCGAAGTACCCACCGAGCGCGTCGGCGAGACCAGCCGGGCTCCACGCCGCATCCGGGGCGTCGAAGCGCTGCTCGACGACGGGCGCCGCCATCAGCGCGACCATCGGTCCGTAGACGATGAAGACCTGACCGTTGATCGCGTCCGCGGCGGGCGAGGCCAGGAAGGACACCAGGTTCACGACGTGCTCGGGCGAGAGCGGATCGGTGCCGTCCTCGGGAGCGTCACCGAAGACGTTCTCCGTCATGGCGGTGCGCGCCCGCGGGCAGATCGCGTTGGCGCGGACACCATAGCGCTCGAGGCCGCGCGCGGCGGAGAGCGTCAGCGCGGTGATACCCGCCTTCGCGGCTCCGTAGTTCGGCTGACCCGCGGGGCCGAGCAGCCCGGCCTCGGAGGAAGTGTTGATGAGACGGCCGTAGACGGGCGCGCCCGCGGCCTTCGACTCGGCCCGCCAGTGGACTGCGGCGTTGCGGCAGAGCAGGAAGTGGCCGCGCAGGTGCACCTTGAGCACCAGGTCCCACTCCTCGTCGGACATGCTGAACAGCATCTTGTCCCGCACGATGCCCGCGTTGTTGACCACGATGTCGACGCCGCCGAGCTGCTGGGCGGCCGCCATCAGGGCGTCCGCGGTGGAGCGCTCGCCGATGTCGCCGGCCACGTACACGGCCTTGCCGCCGAGAGCCTGGACCTCGTCGAGCACCGCGTCCGCCTGCTCGCCGGCGACGAGGTCGTTGATCACCACGTTCGCACCGGCAGCGACGAGGCCGAGCGCCTCCGCCTTACCGAGGCCGGACGCGCCACCGGTGACGATCGCAACCTTGCCGTCCAGACTTACCTCGCGACTAGCCAATATCACCACTGCCTTCGTGAACTTGATGCGGTTGCGGCGGGTGCCCCGGGAGCATGCGGTCGCTCCGCCAGCTCCGCTCCGGGGAGCACCCGCCGCGTTCGTGACGCCAGTCACTTTAGAACGTGTTCTCGTTTGCGGCAAGGACGGCCGCAGGGGTCAGCGCTCCAGGCGCAGCGCAGCGCGCGGGCACTGCGCGACGGCCTCCTCCATCAGCGCAACGGCAGCCGGGGTGTCCTCGGGCTGCGTCACGAGCAGGTTGTCGTCGTCGTCGAGATCGAAGACGTCGGGCGCGATACCGACACACACGCCGTTGGCCTCACATCGATCAAAATCGACCTTGACCTCCATTGATGAACCCCTTTTCTCACTTGGAATCGTTGCCTGCGCGCGCGGTCTACGGGCTGGATCCGCGGGCAGATCCACCATTAGACTAGAACCCGTTTCACTCCTGTGCAATGATGCGAAAAACCCGCACTGACGGGCACAAAGCGGGTCTCGACCGAGCGTCGTACCGCAACAAACACGCCTTACCGGATACAGGCTAGAACCTGTGTCAGAGACCGGAGAGGGATCGATGCAAATCACCTACACCGCGGAGCAGCAGGCCCTGCGGGAGGAGCTCCGCGCGTACTTCGCCAAGCTCATCACACCCGAGCGACGCGAGGCGCTCTCGGCCCAGACCGGGGAGTACGGATCCGGCACCGTCTACCGCGACGTCGTGCGCGAGATGGGCCGGGACGGATGGCTGGCACTCGGCTGGCCGAAGGAGTACGGCGGACAGGAACGGTCGGCTCTCGACCAGCTGATCTTCACCGACGAGGCTGCGATCGCCGGTGCTCCGGTGCCGTTCCTCACCATCAACTCGGTCGCGCCGACGATCATGCACTACGGCTCCGAGGAGCAGAAGAAGTTCTTCCTGCCCAAGATCGCGGCCGGCGAACTGCACTTCTCGATCGGCTACTCCGAGCCCGGCGCCGGCACCGACCTGGCGAGCCTGCGCACCACCGCGGTCAAGGACGGCGACGACTACATCGTCAACGGCCAGAAGATGTGGACCAGCCTCATCGCCTACGCCGACTACGTGTGGCTCGCCGTCCGGACCGACCCGGCGGCCAAGAAGCACAAGGGCATCACGATGCTGATCGTCCCGACCGCGACGGAGGGCTTCTCGTACACGCCCGTCCACACGATGGCCGGTCCGGACACCAGCGCCACCTACTACCAGGACGTCCGCGTCCCGTCGTCCGCCCGCGTCGGCGAGGAGAACGGCGGCTGGTCCCTGATGACCAACCAGCTCAACCACGAGCGCGTCGCGCTGGTCTCCGCCGCACCGATCCAGGGCGCGCTGCGCCAGACGATCGAGTGGGCGCAGAACACCAAGATGGCGGACGGCAGCCGGGTCATCGACCAGGAGTGGGTGCAGATCAACCTCGCTCGGGTGCACGCCAAGACCGAGTACCTCAAGCTGCTGAACTGGGAGGTCGCGTCCGCGCACGCCCCCAGCAAGGGCGACGCGTCCGCCTGCAAGGTCTTCGGCACAGAGTTCGCGACCGAGGCGTACCGGCTGCTCATGGAGGTCCTCGGACCGCTGGCCTACCTCCGCCAGGACTCCGCCGGTGCGGTGCTGCGCGGCCGCGTCGAGCGGATGCACCGCTCCTCGCTGATCCTCACGTTCGGTGGCGGCACCAACGAGGTGCAGCGCGACATCCTCGCCATGACCGCGCTGGGTCAGCCGCCCGCGAAGCGGTAGTCGACCGCAGCCGCCGACCGACCCTCCACGTACCCAAGGACTTCCGATGGACTTCACACACACCGAGGCCCAGCAGGACCTCGAACAGCTCACCCGGAGCATCGCCGAGAAGCTGACCACCAACGACCGCCTGCGCGAGCTGGACGCCGCCGAGGACCGCTTCGACGACAAGCTCTGGCAGGCGCTCGCCGACGCGGGCGTGCTCGCCGCGGCACTGCCGGAATCGGCCGGCGGCGGCGGATTCGGCATCCTCGAGCAGTGCAGCGTGCTGCAGGAACTCGGCCGGACGCTCTCCCCCGTGCCCTACCTGAGCTCGATCGCGCTGGCGGCCGCCGCCCTGGCCGAGTTCGGCGACGACGCCCAGCGCGCCCTCGCGGGCCGGGCCGGCGCGGGCGAGGTCGTCCTCACCGTCGCACTCGCCGAGGAACTCAACCTCGATCCCGCGCAGCCGGTCACCCGCGCCGAGCGGACCGCCGACGGCTGGTCGATCACCGGCACCAAGATCACCGTGCCCGCCGCCGCCTTCGCCGACGTGATCCTGGTCCCGGCGACCACCCCGGAGGGCGTCGCGGTCTTCCAGGTGGAGCGGTCCAACCCGGGCGTGCGCGTCGAGCGCCAGATCACCACCGACTACAGCGCCGAGTCGCTCGTGGAGCTGTCCGGGGCCGTCGTCGGCGCCGACCAGATCCTCGGCGGCACCGACCGCGGCGCCGAGGTGCTGGACTCGATCCTCGCGCGTGCCGCGGTCGGACTCAGCGCCCTGCAGCTCGGCACCCTCGAACGGGCCCTCGAGCTGGTGGCCGAGTACGCCCGCGAGCGGGTGCAGTTCGACCGCCCGATCGGCAGCTTCCAGGCCGTCGCCCAGCGCCTCGCCGACGCCTTCATCGACGTCAAGGGCGTTCGATCGACGCTGTGGCAGGCGGCCTGGCGGCTGGGCGAGAACCTGCCCGCCGAGGAGGAGGTCCGCACCGCCAAGTTCTGGGCCGCCGACGCCGGTCACCGCGTCGCGCACACGGTGATCCACGTCCACGGCGGCGTCGGACTCGACCGTGACCATCCGGTGCACCGCTACTTCCTGGCGGCCAAGCACAACGAGTTCGCGCTCGGCTCGGCCACCGAGCAGTTGCGGCGACTGGGACAGGCGCTGGCCGACATCCCGGCCTGATCCCTACACTCCGCACCATGACGACCGCCACAAACACCGTCGCCGACCTGCTCCTGGGTCTACGCGACGACAACGACCACGGAATCCTCTTCGAAGACAGCAGGATTCCGTGGTCGGAGCACATCACCCTCAGCACGGACATCGCAGCCGCGCTGGACTCGTTGCTCGACCCAGCAGCACCCCGACACGTCGGGGTGCTGCTGGACAACGTGCCGGAGTTCTCACTGCTGCTGGGCGCCACCGCACTCGGCGGCTCCGTCCTGGTCGGCCTCAACCCCACCCGGCGCGGCCAGGCGCTCGCGGGCGACATCGCGCGCGCCGATTGCCAGGTGGTCGTCACCGACTCCTCGAAGGTCGCGCTGCTCGACGGACTCGACCTCGGCACGACCCGAGTCCTTGCCGTCGACAGCACGGAGTGGTCGGAACTGCTTGCCACGCATCGGAACAGTCCCGCACCGGCGCACCGGGCCGCAGGCGACGACCTGTTCATGCTGATCTTCACCTCCGGCACCAGCGGCGATCCGAAGGCCGTCCGGGTCACGCAACGAATGGTCGCGGGTCCGGGCGTCATGCTCGCGGACCGGTTCGGCCTCTCCGGCGACGACACCGCGTACGCCGCCATGCCGATGTTCCACTCCGGTGCCGTCATGGCGTGCTGGGCGGTGGCGATTGCCGCCGGCGCGAACTTCGCCATGCGGCGTAAGTTCTCTGCCTCCCAGTTCATTCCGGACGTCAGACGCTTCCATGCCACCTACGCGCACTACGTCGGCAAGCCGCTGTCGTACGTCCTGTCCACCCCCGAGCACCAAGACGACGCCGACAACCCGCTGAAGGTGCTCTACGGCAACGAGGGGTCACCCTCCGCCATCGAGGAGTTCGGACGTCGGTTCGGCGCGCGCGTGGTGGACGGCTTCGGTTCCACCGAGGGCGGTGTGCTGATCTCGCGCACCCCCGGCACCCCGACCGGCGCCCTCGGACAGCTGCCCGCCGGCATCGAGGTGCTCGACCCCGAGACCGGAATCCCGTGCCCAACTGCCGAGTTCGACGAGAACGGGCACATCCTCAACGCCGACCTGGCCACCGGCGAGCTGGTGAACACCGCGGGCACCGGCAGTTTCGCCGGCTACTACAAGAACCCCGAGGCCGAGGCCGAACGGGTGCGCAACGGCCAGTACTGGAGCGGCGACCTCGGCTACCGCGACAGCGACGGTTTCGTCTACTTCGCCGGTCGCAGTTCCGGTTGGATGCGGGTCGACGGGGAGAATCTCGGCACCGCCCCCATCGAACACATCGTCGGCAGGCACACGCGCGTCAGCGAGGTCGCCGCCTACGCCGTCCCCGATCCCCAGGTCGGCGACCGGGTCGCCGTCGCCGTGGTGCCCACCGACACCTTCGACATCGACGAGTTCGCCGAGTTCCTCACCGCCCAGCCCGATCTCGGACCGAAGCAGATGCCCAGCTTCGTCCGAGTCACGACCGACCTGCCGAAGACCGCCACGTTCAAGGTCCTCGGTCGCTCGCTCAGCGCCGAGCGCTGGAACGCCGCCGATCCGACGTGGTACCGCGCCCCGGGCGCCACGTCGTTCGAGCCGGTCACCCCCGAACTGCAGGCCGAGCTCGACGCCGAGCTTTCTCGCTGACCGCGGCGGCCCCCTCCCCCATCGAGTGAACGGAAGCGTTCACTCGATCAGATCGAACGAACGGTACGTTCACTCACCCGACACAGCGAAGGGTCGGGCACGGATTACGTGCCCGACCCTTCGCTGTGGCCTCGCTTCGATGTGGTCAGCCGCCCAGCTTGTTCAGCCGCTCCACGGTTGCCTCGAACTCGGCGACGAGCTCGGCCATCGACTCCGCGACCGGCCGGATCTCGTTCATCCGGCCCACGATCTGGCCCGCCGGCATCGCCACAACCTCCGGGTCCTCCGACGCGACGATCCGCTGATGCGCCTCGCTGACCAGCAGGTTCTGCAGCGGCATCGGCAGCGCCTCCGGGGCACCCGGCTTCGACCACGCGTCGGTCCACTTGGTCTTGAGCAGCCGCGCCGGCTTGCCCGAGTAGATGCGCGAGCGCACGGTGTCCGCGGACGTCGCACCGAGCAGGGCACGCTGGATCGCCGACGGACCCTCGCCCGACGCACTGCCCAGCTTGTACTCCTCGGCGGTGAGCCAGTACGAACCCATCCACACGCCGGAGGCGCCGAGGCTCATGGCCGCGGCGATCTGCCGACCGCTGCCGATGCCGCCGGCGGCCAGCACGGTGGCGGAATCGCCCACCGCGTCGACGATCTCGGGAACCAGGACCATCGAGGCGATCTCACCGGTGTGGCCACCGGCCTCGTAGCCCTGGGCGATGACGATGTCGACTCCGTTGGCCACGTGACTCAGCGCGTGACCGACAGCGCCGGCGAGGGCGGCGACCGGAACCCCGTGCGCGTGTGCCTCGTCGATGATGTCCTTCGGCGGCGACCCGAGTGCGTTCGCGATCAACGCCGGACGGTGCCGAAGCGCCACGTCCACCTGGGCCCGCGCCACGGAGTGCAGCCAGCCGAGCACGCCGGTGGCGTGCTCGACGTCGTCGGACAGCGGCGGCACGCCGAGCTCGTCGAGCGTGCGGTTGACGAAGGCACGGTGCTCGGCAGGGATGAGCTTGTCGAGGTCGACGGCCGCGCCCTCGGTCGGCACCTTCGCCGGCATGACGATGTCGACGCCGTACGGCTTGCCGTCGGTGTTCTCGTCCATCCAGGCGAGGGTGGCCTCGAGCTCCTCGGGGTCGTTGAACCGCACGCAGCCGAGCACGCCGAGTCCACCCGCCCGCGACACCGCCGCCGCCACGTGCTCGGACGGGGTGAACGCGAAGATCGGGTACTGGATTCCGAACTTGTCGGCGAGAGCGTTGTGCATCAGGAGTTTCCGTTTGAGAGGTGGTCGTCGGCCTCGCGCTCTTCGGTCTGCGCCTTGGCCCACTTGTAGTCGGGCTTGCCTGCCGGCGAACGCTTGATCTCGTCGACGAACCACACGCTGCGCGGGACCTTGTAGCCGGCAATCTCCTTGCGGGCAGCGGCCACGATGTCGTTCATGCTCGGGCGGGCACCGTCGCGGGTGGCGACGACCGCGGCGACCCGCTGACCGAAGCGCTCGTCCGGAACACCGACGACGAGGGTGTCGAAGACGTCGGGATGCGTCTTGATCGCGCCCTCGACCTCCTCCGGGTAGATCTTCTCGCCGCCGCTGTTGATCGAGACCGAGCCGCGGCCCAGCATGGTGACGGTGCCGTCCTCCTCGACGGTGGCGTAGTCACCGGGGATCGAGTAGCGAATACCGTTGAAGACCTTGAAGGTCTCGGCGGTCTTCTTCTCGTCCTTGTAGTAACCGAGCGGGATGTGACCGTGCCGCGCGAGCACACCGACCTTGCCCGAGCCGGCCTCGACCACGTTGCCCTCGTCGTCGAGCACGACGGTCGCGGCGTCGATCTTCACTCGGGGACCGCCGGTGTGGGTGGCGCCCTTGGTCACGGCGGCCAGGCCGCCGAAGCCGGTCTCGGAGGAGCCGATGGAGTCGGTGATGTACCGGTTCGGCAGCAGGTCGAGGAACTCGTCCTTGAGCGCAGGCGAGAACAGCGCGGCGCTGGAAGCCATCACGTACAGGCTCGACAGGTCGTACGGCTCACCGGTTTCCGGGTTTCCGGCCTTCAGCGCGTCGAGCATCGGCCTGGCCATCGCGTCACCGGTGATGAAGATGAGGTTGACCTTGTGGCGGTCGATGACCTGCCACACCTGGTGGCCGTCGAACTCGGGGTGCATCACCAGGGTGCCGCCGCCGAAGAGGCTGTGGAACACCGCGGACTGCGAGCCGCCGTGGATCATCGGGGGGATCGGGAAGCGCACCATCGCGGGGTTGGCGGCGCCGACCTTCGCGAGTTCCCACTCGTCTTCGACGCGCTCGCCGGTGACGAAGTTGGTGCCGCCGCCGAGCACGCGCCACCAGTCCTCGTGACGCCACATGACGCCCTTCGGCATGCCGGTGGTGCCGCCGGTGTAGAGCATGAAGATGTCGTCGGGGCTGCGCTCGCCGAAGTCACGTTCCGGCGAACCCTCGGACAGCGCCTGCTCGTACTCGACGCCGCCGAAGGACGAGTAGTCCAGGTCGGTGCCGTCCTCGACGACGACCACAGCCTTGACCAGTGGCGTGTTCGGCAGCACGTTGGCGACCTTGTCGGCGTAACGACGCTCGACGATCAGCGCAGCCATGTCCGAATTCTCGAAGATGTACTGCAACTCGTTCTCGACGTACCGGTAGTTCACGTTGACCATGACCGCCCGGGCCTTGAACACGGCGACCATGGCCTCGATGGCCTCGATGGTGTTACGGCTGTAGATACCGACCTTGTCGCCCGGCTTGACACCGTGATCGAGCAGGTAGTGGGCGAGACGGTTGGTCCGCTCCTCCAGCTGCGCGTAGGTCATCTCACGGTCACTGTCGAGCAGCGCCACGCGCTCGGGATTCAAGTCGATGGAGTGCTCGACGAAGTCTGCGATATTAAGGGCCACGCCCAACAAAGTAGAACGTGTTACCGTTTCTTGCAAGAGTCAGGTTGAGACCCACCTCACACGATATCGGGAGCGAATAAGTGTCCTCCACCACAGCCGAGATCGCCGACACCTCGGAGCGGTCCCCGCACTGCCTCGTCGAGAAGCGTGGCCACGTCCTCGTCGTCACCATGAACCGTCCGGATGCACGCAACGCCCTGTCCGGCGAGATGATGGCGATCATGACCGAGGCCTGGGACCAGGTCGACAACGATCCCGACATCCGGGTCGCGATCCTCACCGGCGCCGGGGGCACCTTCTGCGCCGGCATGGACCTCAAGGCGATGAACAAGAACGCCCCCGGCGACACGTTCTCCAAGGGCGGCATGGATCTGACCAAGCTGCCGGCGCTGCTCAAGGGCCGGCGCCTGACCAAGCCGCTGATCGCGGCGGTCGAGGGCGCTGCCATCGCCGGCGGGACCGAGATCCTGCAGGGCACCGACATCCGCGTGGCCGGCGAGAGCGCCAAGTTCGGCGTCTCCGAGGCCCGGTTGGGGCTGTTCCCGCTCGGCGGCTCCGCGGTCCGCCTGGTCCGCCAGATCCCCTACACCGTCGCCGCCGAGATCCTGCTCACCGGCCGCAACGTACCGGCGCCCGAGGCCAAGGAACTCGGCCTGATCGGCCACGTCGTGCCCGACGGAGAGGCGCTGACCAAGGCACTCGAGATCGCCGACGCCATCGCCGCCAACGGCCCGATCGCCGTCCAGGCCATCCTCAAGACCATCCGCGTCACCGAGGGCATGCACGAGGAGGAGGCCTTCAAGCTCGAGGCCGAGATCGGTGCCGAGGTGTTCAAGAGCGACGACGCCAAGGAGGGGCCGCGCTCGTTCGCCGAGAAGCGCGCCCCGAAGTTCCAGGGCAAGTAGCCCGCACCACGGCAACGGCCCGTCGCCCCGACCGGGGAGACGGGCCGTTCCCTGTTCCGCCGACCCGGAACAACGAGTGCCGAGGTTCCGTTGTCCGCGATATGAGCACCGACACGCAAGACCCACTCCTCGACCTGCTCGCCGCCAACAGCAGGGGCGTCCTGGCCACCGTCAAACGCGACGGCCGGCCCCAGCTCTCCAATGTCGTCTACGCCTGGGATCCGGACACCCGCACGGCCCGGGTGTCCGTGACGGCCGATCGCGCGAAGACCCGCAACGCCGCCCGCGACCCCCGAGTCTCGCTGCACGTCAGCGCCGCCGACTTCTGGTCGTACGCGGTACTCGAGGGGGACGCCGAGCTGAGCGCGGTCGCGGCCGATCCGCACGACGCCGCAGCGGACGAACTGGTCGAGGTGTTCCGGGCGGCTTCCGGTCGCGAGCATCCCGACTGGGAAGAGTTCCGCCGCGCGATGGTCGACGAACGGCGACAGGTGTTGCGGGTCCGCGCCACCCGCGTCTACGGCATGGCCCAGCTACCGTGACCCGCTGACCTCACCCGAGTGAACGGAAGCGTTCACTCGATCAGATCGAACGAACGTACCGTTCACTCACCCCGGTCATGCGGGGTCGTCGGGCGGCTCCAACATCCGCACGTTCGGACGCGGCCGCGCCACTGCCTGGGCGTAATGCGCACGAAGCGAACGGATCACACCGCCAGGATCGTGCCGCACGGTCCGAGGCCGGCTCGCCAACACCACGACGCCCTCGTCCTGCATCCGGGTACGGCGTTCCAGCGTCCGCCCGTATTCCTCTGGCGACAGGTGCCAGTCGAGTGAGTCGATCTCCCAAGCCAGGCCTACCGAGTCGATCCAGCCGTCGGGGCGCGCGAGGAAGGTGCCGTCCGACCGGACGATGTCGCGATTGAACTTCATCTCCGGCAGACCACTCTTCGACCAGAGTTCGCGTGCGAGCGCCTCGGGCACCGACTGGACGTTCGCCGCCATCTCCTCGACGACAATTCGCGGGAAGGCGGACCCACGCACGCTCCCGCTTGCGAGCTCCTCGGCCAGCTCACCTGCGGTGACGCCGCCGCGTTGGACGACCTCGGCGATCACGGCCCGCGCCCGATCGAGGGTGATGCACAGGCGTGCAGCGTCGAGCAGTGCGCGAACCAGCGGCGCACAGGGCAGCCCGTTGCGCACGGCGGGCTCCGGCAGGCGAGTGGTCCGCTCCACGCGGACGAACGCCCTCGACTGCACGCGGCGCCGGTCCGGCAACAGCACGTGGACTTCGCCGTCGTGCCGCCCAAATCCGTGCTCGCGCAACGCCGCATGCCCGGTGAGGACCGCCCGCTCGCCGCAGTACATCAGCGCTGCCACCACACGCTGGCGTTCGGTCGGTCGACCGTTCGAGAGCTGCACGATGCCCGGCAACAGCCGGCTCCAGGGCCCGCCGGGTCGACAGCGGGCGGCGATCGTCGAACGGGCTACCCCGAACGACTCGAGTGTCGCCACCCGTACGATCCCGCCGTCGCTGACCGCCGCCAGCCGCTCCGCATCCTCTGCCCACTGTCCCCTGCGCATGGTGTCGATGATGAACCGGGACGCTGACGCGGCCGCGCGTCGCGACGGTCGATGTGGATGGATTTCCGGGCTGTGGATGGCACCGACCGCCCGGTAGCGAGGTGAGTGAACGTACCGTTCGTTCGGTCTGATCGAGTGAACGCTTCCGTTCACTCGATCAGACCGAACCAGACGGGAGGCGCAGGCGGGTCAGGCGGGGTTGATCGCCTCGGACAGCTGGTGCATGTGCGCGACGTCGCGGCAGGTCACCAGGAGCATCGTGACGCCGGAGTCCTCCCAGACCTTGACCTGATCGCGGACCTCCTGGAGGTTGCCGATGATCATCGTGTCGGTGACCATCTCGTCGGGCACGATCGCGGCCGCCTCGTCCTTCCGGCCGGACAGGAAGAGGTTCTGGATCTCCTTGACCTGCTCGCCGTAGCCCATCCGGGTGTACACCTGGGCGTGGAAGTTCAGCTCGGCCGCGCCCATGCCGCCCACGTACAGCGCGGTGATCGGCCGCAGGCGCTCGATCGCGGCGGCCCGGTCGTCGGTGACGATGACCTGGCAGGTCGCGGCGACCTCGAAGTTCTCCCTGGTCCGACGGGCACCCGGCCGGGCGAATCCCTCGTCGAGCCACTCGTTGTACATCGGCGCGAGCCGCGGGGTGTAGTAGATCGCCAGCCAGCCGTCCGCGATCTCCGCCGTGAGGGCGACGTTCTTCGGCCCCTCCGCCCCGAGCCAGATCGGCAGGTCGGCGCGCAGCGGGTGGGTGATCGGCTTGAGCGGCTTGCCCAATCCCATGCCGTCCTCGCCGCGGTACGGCAGCGGGTAGTGCGGACCGTCGTTGGTCACGGGGGCCTCCCGCGCGAGCACCTGCCGCACGATCGAGACGTACTCACGCGTGCGGGCGAGCGGCTTCGGGAAGGGCTGGCCGTACCAGCCCTCGACCACCTGGGGCCCGGACACGCCGAGTCCGAGGATCGCCCGGCCACCCGACAGGTGGTCGAGGGTGAGCGCATGCATCGCGGCGTTGGTCGGGGTGCGCGCGGACAACTGTGCGACCGAGGTGCCGAGCCGGACGCGGTCGGTGCTCGATCCCCACCAGGCGAGGGGCGTGAAGGCGTCGTTGCCCCAGGACTCCGCGGAGAACACCGCATCGAAGCCCGCCCGATCGGCCTCTGTAACAAGTTCCTGCGCATTGGCCGGCGGCTGCGCGCCCCAGTATCCAAGTTGCAACCCAAGCTTCACGAAAATCCTCCAGTTCAACAGTGACTATTGCCAGTGGAATAAGAACCTGTTCTACTCGACTTTGTGACCCCTGAAAAGACCCAAGTGGCCGAGCAGCCCCTGAGGGCACCACTTAATCTCAAATTCGACTACACGCGGTCCGTTGGACCGACCATCGGCGCATTCGTCACCGGCCTACGCGACCGGAAGGTCGTGGGCGCCCGCGGCTCCGACGGCCGCGTCCACGTGCCGCCGCCGGAGTTCGATCCCGCCACCCACGAGCCGATGACCGACTTCGTCGACGTCTCCGACACCGGCACGGTCGTCACCTGGACGTGGATGCCCGATCCCATCGAGGGCCAGCCGCTGACCCACCCGTTCGCGTGGGCGCTGGTCAAGCTCGACGGCGCCGACACGTCGATCCTGCACGCCGTCGACGCCGGATCGGCGGACGCGATGAGCACCGGGATGCGGGTGCGGGTCCGCTGGGCCGACGAGCGCACCGGGCACATCCGCGACATCGCCTGCTTCGAACCCGGCGAGAGCGAGTCGACCCCGGGGCCGTCCGGCGGCGAGCCCGTCACCGACATCGTCACCCCGATCGACCTGCACTACACGCACACCGCCTCGTTCGAGGAGACCTACTACCTCCGCGGGCTCATGGAGGGCAAGGTCATCGGCGGGCGCACCGACGCGAACGGCAAGGTGTACGTGCCGCCGCGCGGAGCCAACCCCACCGACGGCATGCCCACCAAGGAGCAGGTCGAGGTGTCCGACAAGGGCACCATCACCACGTTCTGCATCGTCAACGTGCCGTTCCTGGGCCAGCAGATCAAGCCGCCCTACGTCGCGGCCTACGTCCTGCTCGACGGTGCGGACATCCCGTTCCTGCATCTGATCCTCGATGTCGACCCCGCCGAGGTCCGGATGGGCATGCGTGTCGAGGCCGTCTGGCGGCCGAAGGAGGAGTGGGTGTACTCACTCCGGAACATCTCCCATTTCCGTCCCAGCGGCGAGCCGGACGCGGACTACGACACCTACAAGCACCATCTCTAGGAGCCTCGAGACCATGACAGACATTGCAGTCGTCGGCTTCGCACAGGCCCCCCATGTGCGCGAGACCACCGGCACCACCAACGGTGTCGAGATGCTCGTCCCCTGCTTCCAACAGTTGTACGCGGAGCTGGGAATCACCAAGTCCGACATCGGTTTCTGGTGCTCGGGATCCTCCGACTACCTGGCCGGCCGCTCGTTCTCGTTCATCTCCGCGATCGACTCGATCGGGGCCGTGCCGCCGATCAACGAGTCGCACGTCGAGATGGACGCCGCCTGGGCGCTGTACGAGGCCTGGGTCAAGATCATGACCGGCGAGGTCGACACCGCGCTCGTGTACGGCTTCGGCAAGTCGTCCGCGGGCAACCTCCGGCAGATCCTCGCGATGCAGACCGACCCGTACCTGGTTGCCCCGCTGTGGCCGGACTCCGTCTCGATGGCAGGCCTGCAGGCCCGGCTCGGGCTCGAGGCAGGCAAGTGGACGGCCGAGGACATGGCGCAGATCGCCCAGCGCAGCCGCGCCGCCGCCAAGGACAACCCGAACGCGCAGTTCTCCGGCGACGTCGACGTCGAGACGCTGCTGGCGTCCGAGTACGTCGCGGACCCGCTGCGTGCGCACGACTGCGCGCCGATCACCGACGGTGCGGCCGCGATCATCCTGGCCCGCGGCGACCGTGCCCGTGAGCTGTGCGAGCGGCCCGCGTGGATCACCGGGATCGAGCATCGGATCGACTCCCCCGTCATCGGGTCGCGCGACCTGACGACGTCGCCGTCGACCGCGGCCGCGGCCCGCGCCGCGACCGGAGGTGACGTCTCGAACATCGACGTCGCCGAGCTGCACGCCCCGTTCACGCATCAGGAGATCATCCTGCGCGAGGCGATCGGGCTGACCGACGCCACCACGATCAACCCGTCGGGCGGTCCGCTGACCGGCAATCCGATGTTCTCCGGTGGCCTCGAGCGCATCGGCTACGCGGCACAGAAGATCATGAGCGGTGACGCGCAGCGCACCCTCGCCCACGCCACCAGTGGCCCTGTGCTGCAGCAGAACCTGGTCGCAGTCATGGAAGGACGCAACAACTGATGGCGAAGCAATTGGCAGCCGTCCTCGGCACCGGCCAGACCTACTACGTCGCCAAGCGCCACGACGTCACGATGGCCGGCATGATCCGCGAGGCGGTCGACCGCGCGATGGCCGACGCCCACGTCGGCTGGGACGACATCGACGCCATCGTGATCGGCAAGGCACCCGACCTGTTCGAGGGGTCGATGATGCCGGAGCTCGCGATGTCGGATGCGTTGGGCGCCAACGGCAAGCCGCTGCTGCGCGTGCACACCGCCGGGTCGGTCGGCGCCTCGACGGGCAATGTCGCGGCCAGCCTGGTGCAGTCCGGCGTCCACAAGCGGGTGCTCGCGGTGTCGTGGGAGAAGCAGTCCGAGTCCAACGCGATGTGGGCACTGTCCACGCCGGTGCCGTTCACGATGCCGGTCGGCGCGGGTGCGGGCGGATTCTTCGCGCCGCACGTGCGCTCGTACATTCGCCGCTCGGGCGCCCCCGACCACATCGGTGCGATGGTGGCCGTCAAGGACCGTCGCAACGGCGCGATGAACCCGTACGCGCACCTCAAGCAGCCGGACATCACCGTCGAATCCGTGATGTCCTCCCAGATGTTGTGGGACCCCATCCGTTTCGACGAGACGTGCCCGTCCTCGGACGGCGCCTGCGCGATCGTCATCGGCAACGAGGACGCAGCGAAGGCTGTCGAGGCCGACGGCCGCAAGGTCGCGTGGATCCACGCCACCGCGATGCGCACCGAGCCGCTGTCGTACGCCGGCCGCAACGTAGCCAACCCGCAGGCCGGCCGCGACGCCTCGGCCGCGCTGTGGAAGGCCGCGGGCATCACCGACCCGCTCACCGAGATCGACGAGGCCGAGATCTACGTGCCGTTCTCGTGGTTCGAGCCGATGTGGCTGGAGAACCTCGGCTTCGTGCCGGAGGGCCAGGGCTGGAAGTTCACCGAGGCCGGCGAGACCGCGATCGGCGGGCAGTTGCCGGTCAACGCGTCGGGCGGCGTGCTCTCGTCCAATCCGATCGGCGCGTCCGGCATGATCCGCTACGCCGAGTCGGCGATGCAGGTGATGGAGCGGGCCGGTGACCACCAGGTCGACGGCGCGCGCAAGGCCTTCGGTCATGCGTACGGCGGCGGCTCGCAGTACTTCGCGATGTGGGTGGTCGGCACCGACCGCCCGACCAACTAGGAGGGACACGCCGTGAAGTTCACCGTCGGAATCGCGATGAGCCCGCTCGACCAGCTCATCCCGCTCGCGCAGACCGCCGAGGAGTGCGGGTTCGCGAACATCGCCCTGCCGGACTCGCTTTTCTACATGGAGACGGCGGCGGCCGACTACCCGTACACCCCCGACGGCTCCCGGATGTGGAACGCCGAGACGCCGTGGGTGGATCCACTGATCGCCGCGGCGGCACTGGGCGCGGCGACGTCCACGATCGGCTTCTACACGAACGTGCTCAAGCTGGGGTCGAGGAACCCGCTGCTGCTCGCCCGGCAGGTCGGGTCGGTGGCGAACCTGACCGGGAACCGGTTCGGTTTCGGCGTCGGGATCGGTTGGGCTCCTGAGGAGTTCGAGTGGTGCGGCGTGCCGTTCAAGAAGCGCGGCGCGCGCGTGGACGAGATGATCGAGATCATCAAGTTGACCCTCGCCGGAGGCATGGTCGAGTTCCACGGGGAGTTCTACGATTTCGACCGGCTGCAGATCAGTCCCGCACCGAGCAAGCCGGTGCCGTTCTACGTCGGCGGACACACCGACGTGGCACTGCGCCGGGCGGCCCGGGTGGGCGACGGCTGGACCTCGGCGATGATGAAGTTCAAGGATCTGGTCGAGACCAAGCGCAAGCTCGATGACCTGCGCGCCGAATACGACCGTGCGGACGAGCCTTTCGAGATTCAGGCCGTGTGCATCGACCGCTTCGGCAAGGACGGCTACGCCGAACTCGACGGCGCAGGCGTCACCGACGCCATCGTGGTGCCGTGGATCTTCGACGGTGTTCCGTTCGACGGCCCGCTCGAGGCGAAACAGGACTCGTTGCGCAAGTTCGCGGCCGACAACATCGCGGGAGGTGCGTCATGACCGACACCGCGACCGAGCACCCCGTCCGGATCGCGTCGCGCGCGTCCCAGTCCGCCGCGAGCGGCAAGCGCAAGGAGGAGTGGCTGGCGCTGTTCGCGGAGGACGGTTGGGTCGAGGACCCGGTCGGCCCTTCGGGTTTCGATCCCGAAGGCAAGGGGCACCACGGCCGGGAGGCCATTGCCCGCTTCTACGACATGACCATCGCGAACACCGAGTCGCTCGTCTTCACCATCAGGGACACCCTGCAGTGCGGTGACGAGATGGTCTACATCGGCAGCATCCGGTCCGTCGTGGCAGGCAACCAGATCGATGCCGAGGGCGTGTTCGTCTACCGGGTGAACGACGAGGGCAAGCTGCAGTCGATTCGGGCATTCTGGGAGGTCGACCGGGCGATGAAGACGCTCGTCAAGCTGTAGTCGGAACGAACGCAGTAAGGGCCGCACCTCGTAAATCGAGGTGCGGCCCTTACCGTTTCACGGCTGGGTGGTGTCCTCGTTCGGGCCGACAACGACGGCGGGGGGGGGGGGGGGGCGCCCCCCCGCGGCGCCCCCCGGTGGGGGGGGGGGCGCGGGGCGGCATGGGGGGGCGGCGCCCCCCCCGGCGGGAGTTGACCCGGGAGGGCAAGTGGAGGGA
>NZ_JBHXVP010000004.1:218077-389599 GCF_042672245.1 Rhodococcus sp. NPDC127527 | reverse complement strand
TTCGCCGACATGAAGGCGATGGCCGAGAAGGACCCGGCGCACTTCACCGAGGAGTCCCGCAAGTCGATGGCCGCGCACGTCGAGGCGATGGTCGGGTTCATGGACAAGGGCGCCGAGGTCTTCGACTACGGCAACTCCATCCGCGACGAGGCCCGCAAGGGCGGCTACGACCGCGCATTCGCGTTCCCCGGCTTCGTCCCCGCCTACATCCGCCCGCTCTTCGAGGAAGGCCTCGGCCCGTTCCGCTGGGCCGCGCTCTCCGGTGACCCCAAGGACATCGAGGCCACCGACAAGGCGATCCTCGAGCTGTTCCCCGAGAACGAGCACCTCAAGCGCTGGATCACCATGGCCGGCGAGAAGGTCGCCTTCGAGGGCCTGCCCGCCCGCATCTGCTGGCTCGGCTACGGCGAACGCCACAAGGCCGGCCTGAAGTTCAACGAGATGGTCGCCTCGGGTGAGCTGTCCGCGCCGCTGGCCATCGGCCGCGACCACCTCGACTCCGGCTCCGTCGCCTCGCCGTACCGCGAGACCGAGGCCATGGCCGACGGCTCCGACGCGATCGCCGACTGGCCGCTGCTCAACGCCCTCGTCAACACCGCCTCCGGCGCCTCCTGGGTGTCGATCCACCACGGCGGCGGCGTCGGCATGGGCCGCTCCATCCACGCCGGCCAGGTGTGCATCGCCGACGGCACCGAACTGGCCGCGCAGAAGATCGAGCGGGTGCTCACCAACGACCCGGGCATGGGCGTCATCCGACACGCGGACGCCGGCTACGAGCACGCGATCGAGACCGCACGCACCCGTGGCGTCCGCATCCCGATGACCGAGAACGACTGACGCGCGAGCGACCGAGCTGATTCCCCTCCGCCGGGGTAGCGAAACAGCATTCTGGGCAACGAGTGCATTCACCCGATCAGAACCCGTTGTCGAGCATGGACCGCTATCCCGGCGGGCCGAGTGGCCCGGACCGCCACGATCAGACGCCGGCGTCCTTCGCCTCCTGCGCCACGGCGTGCGCCGCATCCGAGGCTGCCTGCAGGTAGCCTCGCTCGCCACCCCAACGGGCGGAACAGTCCGTCTCCCCCACCGCGCTCACCGCCGCGACACCGCGGGCAGCAAGCAGGCGATCAGCACGCCCTAGTGGAGTTGCCCGGCCGCGAAACCCGTGAGCAGGACCGTGAACGCGCCGATCTCGCCGACCGCGAGTGCGATCGTCGACACGCGCAGCGCCGTGTCCGGGTGTGCGTACTGGTTGGTGGTGTCGCGTCGAGCGCCATGCAGGACATAGCTGCCGATGGCTGCGACGAAGAAGAACACCAGGATCGCCGCGCAGGTGGCGTTCACGGCCGTCGGCCAGTCGCTGAGCTCGACGAACACCGCGACGAGCAGCGTCGCGAACGAGTACATCAGCGCCGAGCGGTGCGCGATGTCGACGTAGGGATGCGCGAGGTGGTTCTCGCTCACCGACATCTGCCGGTACTTCCACACGCCGAGGCCCAACGCGAGCAGGAAGATCAGCCCGGCGGCCAGGAGCGTGAGCGTGGTGTCGATCCCGAGGTCCATGCGGACAGTGTGGACGACGCCGATCGCGAACCCCCGCGCCCGCCGAGTGAACGTACCGTTCGTTCGATCAGATCGAGTGAACGCTTCCGTTCACTCGGCGGGGTGCAGGCGGTACCAGGCGCGGGCGTTGCCGCCGAGGACGGCCTCGAGGTCGTCGCCGACGGCCTCGGTGATCAGGTCCAGGTCGGCCGCCTCGAAGGCGCGGCGGGCCCGGGTGCCGGGCAGGTCGGTGCCGAACATCAGCGCGCCCGGATTGACCCTGTGGATGCGTCGCAGCGCGTCGCCGACGTCGTCGATGGTGGCGCGGCCGAATCCGGTCGCCTTCACCTTCACCCCGCGGTCCACCAGGTTCAGTAGGTACGGCAGGCCGCGGGTGGACATGCCGAGATGGTCGATGCTGACCGCGGGAAGCTTCTTGAACACGGGTTCGAGCGAGAGCAGCAGCGCGGCGTCCACGTAGAACTCGGCGTGCCAGCCGGCCAGCTCCCAGGCCCGCAGGGCCTGCGTGGTCAGCAGCTTCACGTCGGTTGCGCTGCGCCGCAGGTTGAACCGCAGCGCGCGCACGCCCGCCCGGTCCAGCGCGAGGATGTCCTCGTCGGTGGCGTCCTCGGGGAGCTGGGTCACCCCGACCCAGCCGGGTCCGAGTTCCGCGAGGGCGGCGACCAGGTAGTCCTGGTTGGTGCCCTGGTACGAGGCGGTGACGACCGCGCCGCCGTCCACGCCGAACCCGTCGACCCGCGCGCGGTAGTCGGCGATGGTGAAGGGGTCCGGCAGGTAGCCGTCGTTCTCGACCAGCGCGAATCGCGGATCGATGATGTGTACGTGGGCGTCAAACACCGGTCAAGGATGCCTTGTCTAGAGGACGCGATGCGGCGTCCGTCCCGTTCACCGGGGCGGACGCCGCATCGCGGATGGAACCGTTGGTGCTACTTCTTCGAGGCGCGGAGCATGTCCTCGCGCTCGACGACCTTGATGCGCTCGCGGCCCTCGGGCTCGCCGAGCGACCGCTCGTGCGCGTCGAGGCGGTACCAGCCGTCCCAGGTCGTGAACGGGACCTGCTTGCCCTCCAGGAAGGCGGTGACGGCGTCCTCGTCGGGTTCGGCGGCCCCGACGAAGTTCGCCGCGTCCTCCAGCAGGCAGGCGATGGTCTCGTTGGCGTCGCCCTTGGTGTGACCGATGAGGCCGACGGGACCGCGCTTGATCCAGCCCGTGACGTAGGTGCCCGCGAGGTGCGTGCCGTCGTCCCCGATGACCCGGCCGGCCTCGTTGGGGATGGTGCCGGCCTGCTCGTCGAACGGCAGCTGGGCGATGTTCTGCGAGAGGTAGCCGACGGCGCGGTACACGGCCGTGACGTCCCAGTCGTTGAACTTGCCGGTGCCCCGGACGTTGCCGGTGCCGTCGAGTTCGGTGCGTTCGGTGCGCAGGCCGACGACCTTGCCGTCCTCGCCGAGCACCTCCGACGGCGACTCGAAGAAGTGCAGGAACAGCTTGTGCGGGCGGTTGCCCACGTCGCGGATCGCCCAGTCCTGCAGCGTGTTCGCGACCATGTCGACCTGCTTGGAGTTGCGCCGCGCGGCCTCGGAACCCTCGTCGTAGTCGATGTCCTCGGGGTCGACGATGACCTCGATGGTGGGGGAGTGGTCGAGCTCGCGCAGCTCCAGCGGGGTGAACTTGGCCTGCGCCGGGCCGCGGCGGCCGAAGACGTGCACCTCGACGGCCTTGTTGTTCTTGAGGCCCTCGTACACGTTCGCGGGGATCTCGGTGGGCAGCAGCTCGTCGCCGGTCTTGGCGAGCACGCGCGCGATGTCGAGCGCGACGTTGCCGACGCCGAGGACCGCGACCTTCTCGGCCTCGAGCGGCCAGGTGCGCGGCACGTCCGGGTGGCCGTCGTACCAGGAGACGAAGTCGGCGGCGCCGTAGCTGCCGTCGAGGTCGATGCCCGGGATGTCCAGCGCGCGGTCGGCGTTGGCGCCGGTGGAGAAGATCACCGCGTCGTAGAAGCGGCGCAGGTCCTCGAGGGTGATGTCGGTGCCGTAGTCGATGTTGCCCAGCAGCCGGACCTGGTCCTTGTCGAGCACCTTGTGCAGGGCGGTGATGATGCCCTTGATGCGCGGGTGGTCGGGCGCGACGCCGTAGCGGATCAGGCCGAAGGGCGCGGGCATGCGTTCGTACAGGTCGATGGACACGCCGCGGCCCGATGCGGTGTCGGACTTCATCAGGGCGTCGGCGGCGTAGATGCCGGCGGGGCCGGCGCCGACGATGGCGATGCGGAGCGGACGATTCTGGTCAGTCATCTCGAACGAACTACCTCTTCGACTAGCGGACGGACGGTTCGGTGCTGGTACCAGCCTTACCGGCGAGTGTTCAGCTTAAACTGAGCCGTACCTGACAGGTGAGTGCAGCCCTGTCGCCGGGCCCTCGTGAGTCGATCCTCCGCCACGGCGGCCGACTCCGCTAGGGCAGCCCGACTTGAGGGGGCACAAGCAACGGTTGTGACAAGGCAGCGTTGCCGGTGGCGCACGCGGCCGCAACCCTTACCGACAGCGCTGAGTGAAACCCTTCCGGGTCGCCGCGCCGTCTGCTCGGACGGGGCCCGCGGCCGGGGAGGCTGCCGCCGGGTGAGCGCCTCCGCGGGGTTGTGAAAAACTGTTCCCATGAGCTACGCAGGCGACATCACTCCCGAGCAGGCATGGGACCTGCTGCGCGAGCATCCCGGGGCGGTCCTCGTCGACTGTCGTACCGACGCGGAGTGGCGGTTCGTCGGGGTGCCCGACACCTCCGAACTGGGCCGGACCCCGGTGTTGATCGAGTGGGTCAGCGTCAGCGGCGCCCGCAACGACAACTTCGTCGACCAGCTCGAGGAGGCCGGCATCACGGGCGGCGAGGAGCGCGAGGTCGTGTTCCTGTGCCGTTCGGGCCAGCGTTCCATCGGCGCCGCGGAGGCGGCGACCGCGGCCGGTATCGGCCCGTCCTACAACGTTCTCGACGGCTTCGAGGGTGGCATCGACGCGAACGGTCATCGCGGCGCGGTCGGCTGGCGCGCGGTCGGACTTCCCTGGAGGCAGCAATGAGTGGCATTCCCCAAGGCGGCGCCTTCCACAAGGAGCTTCCGCCGAACGTCGGGCTCGGCACCCTCGGCGTGCGCGGTGGCGTGATGCGCACCGGCTTCGAGGAGACCTCGGAGGCGATGTTCCTCAACTCCGGCTTCGTCTACGAGTCGGCGGGCGCGGCCGAGCAGGCGTTCACCGGGGAGGTGGACCACTTCGTCTACTCCCGCTACGGCAACCCGACCGTGAAGATGTTCGAGGAGCGGATGCGCCTCATCGAGGGCGCCGAGGCCTGCTTCGCCACCGCCAGCGGCATGTCGGCGGTGTTCACCGCGCTCGGCGCGCTGCTGAAGGCGGGCGATCGACTGGTCGCCGCCCGCAGTCTCTTCGGCTCCTGCTTCGTGGTGTGTAACGAGATCCTGCCGCGCTGGGGCGTGGAGACCGTCTTCGTCGACGGCGAGGACCTCGAGCAGTGGGAGCAGGCGCTGTCGGTGCCGACCACCGCGGTGTTCTTCGAGACGCCGTCCAACCCGATGCAGACCCTGGTCGACGTCCGCAAGGTCTCCGAGATGGCGCACGCCGCCGGTGCACAGGTGGTGCTGGACAACGTCTTCGCCACCCCGCTGCTGCAGCGCAGCCTCGACCTGGGCGCCGACGTCGTGGTCTACTCCGGCACCAAGCACATCGACGGTCAGGGTCGAGTGCTCGGCGGGGCGATCCTCGGCACCGAGGAGTACATCGACGGGCCGGTCAAGAACCTGATGCGTCACACAGGTCCGGCGCTGAGCCCATTCAACGCCTGGACCCTCCTCAAGGGCCTCGAGACCATGCCGGTCCGGCTGCGGCACACGGTGGACTCCACGCTGAAGATCGCGCAGTTCCTCGAGGGCCACCAGGCGATCCGCTGGGTGAAGTACCCGTACCTCGCGTCGCACCCGCAGTACGACCTGGCGACGACGCAGATGAGCGGCGGCGGCACAGTCGTCACCTTCGAGCTCGACGCGCCCGACGGCGAGGGCAAGAAGCGCGCGTTCGAGATGCTCGACGCGCTGCGCGTCATCGACATCTCCAACAACCTGGGCGACGCCAAGTCGCTGATCACCCACCCCGCGACGACCACACACCGGGCGATGGGACCGGAGGGACGGGCCGCGGTCGGGCTCACCGACGGGGTGGTGCGACTGTCGGTCGGGCTCGAGGACGTCGAGGACCTGCTCGCCGACCTGGAGAACGCGCTGCGCTAGCGGCGAACCGGATGACGAGATCGGCTGTGTCGACAGGTTTCTCACGATCGGCGTCGGTCCGCCGACCTCGATTCGCCGGCATCGCCGCGCTCCTCGGCGCGGCGATGCTGGCCTTCGCGACGGGTTGCGCGAGCAGTCCGCCCGATCGCCCCGCACCCACCACGGGCGACGGCGCCTTCCCGGTGTCGGTGCGGTCGGGTCCGGCGAACTCCACCGACACCGTCACCGTCGACGCGCGGCCGACGCGGATCGTCTCGCTCAGCCCGACCGCGACCGAGACCCTGTGGGCGGTCGGCGCGGGCGGGCAGGTGGTCGCCGTCGACGACAAGTCCGACTATCCGGCGGGCGTCCCGACCACCACCCTCTCCGGTTACGCCCCGAACGTCGAGGCGATCATCGGCAAGGAACCCGACCTGGTGATCGCCTCGGAGGACAACGGCGGGCTGGTCTCCGGGCTGAAGGCGGCCGGGGTGCCCACCCTGCTGCTCCCCGCCGCGGCGAACCTCGACGAGGCGTACGGGCAGATCGAGCGCGTCGGGTCGGCGACCGGACACACGCCGGAGGCGATCGCCGTGACCGCGTCGATGCGCAGCGAGATCGCCTCGGCGGTGCAGTCCGCGCCTGCGCGCGCCCAGCAGCGGACCTACTTCCACGAACTCGACGACACGCTCTACACGATCACCGACAAGACCTTCCTCGGCGAGATCTACGCGCTCTTCGGACTGCGGAGCATCGCGGCCGGCGGCGGGTCGGGCGGCGACTACCCGCAACTGTCGGCGGAGTACGTCGTGTCCGCCGATCCGGACCTGATCTTCCTCGCCGACAGTCAGTGCTGCGGCGTCACCCCCGACACGGTCGCCGCGCGCCCCGGGTGGTCGGGCCTGGCCGCGTTGCGCGCCAGGCAGATTCACGTCCTCGACGCGGACCTCGCCAGCCGCTGGGGGCCGCGCGTGGTCGACCTCGTACGCAGCATCGCCGCGGCGGCCTGATGCGCCCCGCGCAGTGGAGCGCTTCCGGAGTCCAGGCCAGCCGTATCCGCACCACTGCGCGCAGCGCACCGCTGCTGGTGGTCGGCGGCGCCGTGGTCGTGCTCCTCGCGGCGTTGCTGATCGGCGCCGTGACCGGGCCGGCCGGACTGACCGTGCGCGGGGTGATCGTGGACCTGCTGGACGCGGTCCCGGGCGTGCACCTCGACTCGGGACTGTCCGCGCAGCAGCACGCCGTCCTGTCGCAGATCCGGCTGCCCCGGGTGGTGCTCGGTGCGCTCGTCGGCGCGACCCTCGCGATCGCCGGCGCCGCCTATCAGGGCGTGTTCCGCAACCCGCTCGCCGACCCGTTCCTGCTCGGTGTCTCGAGCGGCGCCGGGCTCGGCGCCACCGCGGCGATCGTCTCCGGCGCGGCCATGGGCACGTTCGGCGTGCCGGCGGCGGCGTTCGCGGGCGGCATCGTGGCGGTGGCCGCGACGTACTCGCTGGGCCGCGGGGTCGGGGGCGCGCGCAGCGAGGTGGTGATCATCCTCGCGGGGGTCGCGGTGGCGGCCTTCGCGAATGCGGCGCAGACGTTCCTGCAGCAGGGGCACGACGAGACGCTGCGGCAGGTGTACAGCTGGTTGCTCGGCAGGCTGAGCACCGACGGCTGGACGCAGGTGCTGGTGGTGCTGCCGTACGTGGTGGTCGCGGCCGCGGTGATCGGCCTGCACCGGCGGGTGCTCGACGTGATGGCGGTCGGCGACGTGGAGGCCGCGAGCCTGGGCGTGCACCCGGCCCGGGTGCGGCTGACGCTGGTGGCCGCCGCGACGCTCGGCACCGCGGCGGTGGTCAGCGTGAGCGGGCTGATCGGTTTCGTCGGGATCGTGGTGCCGCACTCGATCCGGTTGCTGGTCGGGCCGGGACACCGGCTGCTGCTGCCGCTGTCGCTGATCCTCGGCGCGGCCTTCCTGGTGCTCGCCGACGTGGTCGCGCGGACGGCGATGTCGCCGGCGGAGCTGCCGATCGGCGTGGTGACCGCCGCCGTCGGCGCGCCGTTCTTCCTGTTGATCCTGCGGCGTGGGCAGCGGGCACCGTGATCGAGTGCGCGGGACTGCGGGTCGAGCGCGGCGGGGTTGACGTGCTGGACGGGGTGGATCTGGTTGTCCGGCAGGGCGAGTGGGTCGCGGTGGTCGGGCCGAACGGGGCGGGCAAGACCACCCTGCTGCACGCGCTGGCCGGGCTGGTGCCGTTCGTCGGGACGGTGTCCGTCGCCGGGCACGATCCCGGTCGGGCAGCCCGGCGCGCGATGTCGCGGGCGGTCGCGCTGATGCCGCAACGGCCCGTGGTGCCGGACGGGGTGAGCGTGGCCGATCTCGTCGCGCTCGGCCGCACCCCGCACCTGCCGCGTTTCGGCACCGAGACCGGCCGCGACCGGGAGGTGGTCGAGGCGGTGATCGAGCGGCTCGACCTGTCCGGGCTGTCCCACCGGCCGGCCGCCGAGCTGTCGGGCGGCGAACTGCAGCGGGTGGTGCTCGCGCGTGCCCTCGCCCAGCAGCCGCGGGTGCTGCTGCTCGACGAGCCGACCAGCGCGCTCGACATCGGTCACCAGCAGCAGGTGCTCGACCTCGTGCAGAGCCTGCGGGCGGCGGACGGCATCACCGTGGTGGCCGCGATGCACGACCTCACCCTCGCGGGGCAGTACGGCCGGCGCGTCGTCCTGCTCGACGGCGGTCGGGTGGTCGCGGACGGGTCCCCGAGGGAGGTTCTGCGGGCGGACCGGATCAACGAGGTGTACGGCGCCCGGGTCGAGGTCCTGGACCGCCCGGGAGGTCCGGTGGTGTTGCCGGTCGGGCCGCCCGAGCCGGGCGCGGGGAGGGAGTGATGGAGGTCGTGCTGCTCGGCACCGGCGCGGCCGACGGCTGGCCGAACCCGTTCTGCGGCTGCGCGTCCTGCCGGAGCGCGCTGGAGCGCGGGCAGATTCGCGCGCAGACCGCCGCCCTCGTCGACGACGTGCTGCTGCTCGACTGCGGACCGGAGGTGCCGCGAGCCGCGGCCCACGCCGGGAGGTCGCTGGCCGGGGTGCGGCACCTGTTGCTCACCCACGCCCACCCCGACCACACCGGGCCGCTGGCGTTGCTGATGCGGTCGTGGGCGGGCCGGACCGAACCCCTGGACGTCGTCGGCCCGCCGGAGGCGTTGGATCTGTGCCGCGACTGGGTCGGACCTGGCGACCCGATCCGGTGGTTGCCGGTCGCGCCGGGCTCCGTGCTGCGGGTGGGGGAGCACGCCGTGCGGGTGTTGCCCGCGGCGCACCGGGTGGTCCGTGCCGGCGATGCGGTGCTCTACGAGGTCGCCGGACCGGACAGCCGGAAACTGTTGTGGGCCACCGATACCGGACCACTGCCGATCGAGACGCTCGACGCGGTGCGAGGAGCTCGGTACGACGCGGTGTTCCTGGAGGAGACCTTCGGCGACCTCGCCGATCACGAACCCGACCACCTCGACCTGACCACCTTCCCGCGGACCCTCGCCGCGCTGCGGGTGGCAGGTGCGGTCGTCGACGGAACCGACGTGATCGCGGTGCACCTGGGCCATCACAATCCGATCGACCTCCCGGAGCGCCTGCGGCCGTGGGGAGTCCGCGTCGTCGACGACGGAGCGGTGATCGTGCTCGGGGAGCCGGGGCCGAAAACCACACTGCCACAACGGACGCTGGTCCTCGGTGGGGCGCGGGCCGGCAAGTCCACGTTCGCGCAGCGATTGCTCGCCGACCGCGACGACGTCACCTACCTGGCGACCGGCGGTCCGGCGAACGGCGACGCAGAGTGGGCCGAGCGGATCGCCGCGCACCGCGCGTCGCGGCCGGCGTGCTGGCGCACCGCCGAGACCGACGACGTCGTGACGACGCTGCGCGCGGCGTCGGGTCCGGTGCTCGTCGACTGCCTCGGGACCTGGCTGACCCGCCGCATCGACGACCGCGGCGCGTGGACGGACGAATCCGGCTGGGCGGCAGTGCAGTCCGACGTCGACGAGCTGCTGGCGGTGTGGCGGGCGGCGCCGGTGCCCGTCGTCGCGGTGAGCAACGAGGTCGGCAGCGGCGTCGTCCCGGCGACCGCCTCGGGTCGACGCTTCCGGGACGCGCTGGGCCGGCTCAACGCCGCGGTCGCCGCCGAATCCGAGTCGGTGGTGCTGGTGACCGCGGGCATCGCGCGGGAGTTGCGGGAACGCTGACGGTGGCCGGGTGTACTCGGCCACCGCCAGCAGAGAAAGTCGCCGCACCGCAGATCTCCCGAATGGCCCACTCGTTCAGCCGGACTGAATCGATGCGCCATTCGGGAAGTGTTCGCCGGTCAGCCGAACGGGTCCTGGGTCCGCCCGACGAGGTCGGCGACGGAGTCGAGGACCAGCGTCGGCCGGTAGGGGTACGCCTCGACGGTGTCGCGGGTGGAGATGCCGGTGAGCACCAGGATCGTCTGCAGCCCGGCCTCGAGCCCGGAGACGACGTCGGTGTCCATCCGGTCGCCGATCATGAGGGTGTTCTCCGAGTGCGCGCCGATGGCCCGCAGCGCCGAGCGCATCATCAACGGGTTCGGCTTGCCGACGTAGTACGGCTCGCGCCCGGTGGCCCGGGTGATCAGCGCGGCCACCGACCCGGTCGCGGGCAGCGAACCCTCGCGCGACGGGCCGGTCGCGTCCGGGTTGGTGGCGATGAACCGGGCGCCGCGCTCGACCAGCCGGATCGCGGTGGTGATCGCCTCGAACGAGTACGTGCGGGTCTCGCCGAGCACCACGTAGTCCGGGTCCTTGTCGGTGAGGACGTACCCGATGTCGTGCAGAGCGGTGGTCAGGCCCGACTCCCCGACCACGTAGGCGCTGCCCTCGGGACGCTGATTGGACAGGAACGTCGCGGTCGCCAGCGCCGAGGTCCAGATCGACTTCTCCGGGATGTCCAGGCCGGTCTGGACCAGGCGGGCCCGCAGGTCCCGCGGGGTGCGAATGGAGTTGTTGGTCAGCACGACGAAAGGCGTGCCCGACTGCTGGAGTTCGGCGAGGAACTCGTCGGCACCGGGAACGAGGTGGTCCTCGTGGACGAGCACGCCGTCCATGTCCATCAGGTAGGTCCAGCCGGGGCTCTGCTGCGTCGGGGTCACCCGTCAATTGTGCGCGCCGGTCTGTGGACTCACCGACCGGCGCGCACGACGTGTTCGTCACTCCCCGGCGTACGCCTGTCGCAGCACGCCGATGTCGAGCTTGCGCATCTTCATCATCGCGGTGACCGCCCGCTGGGCGCCGGCCGGATCGGGTCCGCCGAGGATTCCGGCCAGCTCCGACGGCACGATCTGCCAGGACAGTCCGAACTTGTCCTGGAGCCACCCGCACTGCGACTCCTTCCCGCCGTCGGCTGTGAGTGCGGCCCAGTACTCGTCGACCTCGGCCTGGTCGGCGCAGGCGACCTGGAACGAGATCGCCTCGGAGAACACGAACTCGGGTCCGCCGTTCAGCGCGGTGAAGTTCTGTCCGTTCAGAGTGAACTCGACCGTCAACACGGTCCCGGCGGGCTTCGACATGTCCTCGCCGTACCGGCTGATCTCACCGATCGACGAATTCTTGAAGACGGACGTGTAGAATCTGGCCGCCTCTTCGGCCTGCGAGTCGAACCACAGGCAGGGCGTGATCTTCTGCATGATCAGTCGGTCCTCTCGGTTGGGTGTGCTCACAGGTACAGACCACCCTGGCGGGCCGAACTCATCGCGTCCACTCGGATCCGGTCCGATCAGAAGCGGCGGATCTGGTTGATCGGCGGCAGCTCCGACAGCGGAGTGAGCCCGATCGGCACCCCCGCCCCGTACGCGTTGAACACCTGCCCGAACCCCGCGTAGATGCCGACATGGTCGTTCGCGGCACGGAACGTGATGATGTCGCCGGGCGCCATCGCCGCGAACGGGATCGGAGTCCCGGCCCACGCCTGGTCCTGGCTGACCCGCGGCAGTTGGACGCCGGCCTGGCGGAACGCCCACTGCACGAGGCCGGAGCAGTCCCAGGCGTTCGGTCCGGTGCCGCCCCACAGGTACGGCTTGCCGGTCTGGGTGGTCGCGGCGGCAAGCGCGACCATGCCTGCCGGGCTCGAGATCGGCAGGGGGATCACCGAGCTGCCGCCGGCGCTGCCCGAGCTCCCGATGCTGCCGACGGCGAGGGCCGGCGCTGCGGGCAGGGTGACGGCGCAGACCGTCAGGGCGCCGGCGACGAGGGCGCGGCGGAGGTGGGTTGATCGCCTGTCACGTGTTGTCGATGAGGTCACGGGCATGCCCTTCCCGGTCGGTGTCGAGGTCGCTGCGGCGCGATGTCGCCGCAACCGGTGAATCACGAAACGAAGGCAATGTGTTACACATCACACCTGATTCTCTGCCGTGCCGTGACCCTTTCGGGCGCACCCGGCGTCGACCGTGATGTGAGGATGGGGTGTGCCCGACGCCCCGAGCGAAGTCCCAGACCGCCCCGACGAGCGGTTCACCCTCGCCAGCGAGCGGACGTTCCTCGCCTGGATCCGCACGTCCCTCGGCCTGCTCGCGGGCGGGATCGCGATGGTGCACCTGGTGCCCGAGTTCAGCACCGGGTGGGTCCGCACCCTGCTCGGCGTGGTGCTGATCCTGCTGGCGGTCGCCGCTCCGATCGCGGGCCTGCGGCGATGGATGCAGGTCCGCCGCGCCCTGGAATCCGGGGCGCCGATGCCGCAGGAACGTGACCTGTGGGTATTCGGCGTCGGGGTTGCGGTGGTCGCCGCCGTCGCGGCCGTCGCGACCCTGATCGGGGCGTGACGCGGACCCGCCGCGGAGGCGGACACCTGTCTGGTTTAGCGTCGCGACAGAAGGTAAGCGGCATCACGCCCACGGCATCACCCCATGAGGAGGAACGGTGGCACTCAAGCTCGGGTACAAGGCGTCCGCGGAGCAGTTCGGTCCGCGCGAGCTGGTGGAACTGGCGGTGCTGGCCGAGTCGCACGGGATGGACTCGGCGACGGTGTCGGACCACTTCCAGCCGTGGCGGCACAACGGCGGTCACGCGCCGTTCTCGATCGCGTGGATGACAGCAGTCGGGGAGCGCACCACGACGCTGCAGTTGGGGACCTCGGTGATGACCCCGACGTTCCGCTACAACCCGGCGGTGGTGGCGCAGGCGTTCGCGACGATGGGCTGCCTGTACCCGGGACGGATCATGCTCGGTGTCGGGACGGGCGAGGCGCTCAACGAGATCGCGACCGGCTACGCGGGTGAGTGGCCCGAGTTCAAGGAGCGGTTCGCGCGGCTGCGCGAGTCGGTGTCGTTGATGCGCGAACTGTGGAAGGGCGGCCGGGTCGACTTCGAGGGCGAGTACTACTCCACGAAGGGCGCCTCGATCTACGACGTGCCCGAGGGCGGGATCCCGGTCTACGTCGCGGCGGGTGGCCCCGTGGTGGCCCGCTACGCCGGGCGGGCGGGCGACGGGTTCATCTGCACCTCGGGCAAGGGCATGGAGCTCTACACCGAGAAGCTGATGCCCGCGGTCCGTGAGGGCGCCGAGAAGGTCGGCCGTGACGCCGCGGGCATCGACCGGATGATCGAGATCAAGATCTCCTACGACACCGATCCCGAACTGGCACTGGAGAACACCCGGTTCTGGGCGCCGCTGTCGCTGACCCCGGAGCAGAAGCACTCGATCGAGGACCCGATCGAGATGGAGGCCGCCGCGGACGCACTGCCGATCGAGCAGGTCGCCAAGCGCTGGATCGTGGCCTCGGACCCCGACCAGGCGGTCGAGCAGGTCAAGCAGTACGTCGACGCCGGGCTGAACCACCTGGTCTTCCACGCTCCTGGGCACGACCAGCGCCGATTCCTCGACCTATTCGAGCGCGACCTCGCCCCGCGGCTGCGCGCGCTGGCCTGAGACGGGCCTGGCCCCGGATCCAGGCGAGGGCAGCCGGATCCGGGGCCAGGGGTCTGAGCCGAGGGAGCAGGTCAGGCGACGAGCTTGGCCTTCAGCTTCGCGAGCGTGGCCTTGTCGAGTCCGAGGCCATCGGACAGGTACTTGCCGACCGTGCCGTAGTCCGCGGTGATCTGGTCGAGACCGGCCTGCAGGTAGCTGGCGTCGACACCGAGGATCGGGGTCAGGTTGGTCGCGGCCTGGGCGCCGAGCGCGCCGGTGATCTGCTGGAGGATCTTCTGGTTGGTCGCCGCGAGGTAGGTGTTGCTCAGCAGGTAGTCGTCCATGATGGTCTGCTGCGGCAGGCCGGCGAGCGACTGCAGCAGCATCGCCGTCCAGCCGGTGCGGTCCTTGCCGGAGGTGCAGTGGAACAGCTGGGCGCCGTCGTTGTTCGCGATGTCGGTCAGGACCGTCGCGAACTGGGCCCGCTTGGCGGCGTCGGTGACGAAGGACTTGTTGGTGTCCACCAGGAACTGGGCGGCCTGCTCCGGCGAGGTGATCGTCTGCGCGAGCTGGATCAGGTTCGAGAAGTCGATCGGCACGTTCTTGTACACCGTGCTGGCGGGGAGCTTGTCCGTGCCGCCGACGAGCGGGTTGGTGATCTCGGACTGGCCGCGCAGGTCGTACGCATCGGCGACACCGAGGTCGGTGAGCGTCGTCAGGTCGGCCTCGGACGTCTTGGTCGGTGCGTCGGACCGGTAGATCACGCCGCGCTTGAGGTGGTGTCCGTTCGCGGCCGCGTAACCGGCGCCGGTGTTGCCCGCGACGTCGCGGAAGTTGGCGACGGTCGCGAGGCGCGGAGTGTCAACGAGGTTGGTCGGGGTCTGCGGGGTGAGCGAGCCCGTGCCGAGCGAACCGGTGTCGAGCGAGCCGAGGTCGAGGGCGCCGGCCGCGGCCGGCGCGGACAGCAGCAGACCGCTCGCCAGCAGCGCTGCGGTGAAGGTTTTCATCGTGCGAGTGGACATGTGGAACCTTTCCTTGGATGGAGCTGTGGACGATCAGGGGGCGACGTCGGCGAGGCTGGTGAAGCCGTAGCGACGGTGCGGGCCGATGACGCCGATCTCGAACAGACCTGCACCGGTGTGGGTGTCGCCACCCTCGGACAGGGTGAAGCGGGCGAGGTTGTCGACGGGGCAGAGGATCTTCTTCCAGGGTTCGATGTCGGAGACCTTCTCGCGCAACCCCTGGACGACGAGGTCGCCCTGCCACATGCCGTGCCGCCAGTCCTGCTCGAGGCCGTATCCGGTGCCGACCCCGAGGTAGTGCGGCAGCACCGGCTCGCAGGTGACGGTGACGACCTCGTCCGGACCGCCCGGTTCGCCGGGACGGCGGAACCGCAGCGTCGACGCGGCCACCTCGCGGGTGCCCGGCACGAAACGCAGGTCGTGCTCGGGCCGACCGAGCCACTGCGGTTCCCGGGTGCGGTCCGCCCACACCCGGGTGGCGTCCTCGACGATGCGCCGGCCGTCGGTGTCCTCCTGGATCACCGTGATCACCGAGAAGTCGTCGAACTGCATGATCGAGTAGATCCAGAAGAAGTTCTGGGTCGCTGCGATCGCCGGATCCGCTCGGCGCCCGGGGGGTTCGGCTTCCCCGACCGGGCGCACCCCCCACGAGCGGTCTCGGTTGCCGCGCCACCGGTCCTCGGTGACCGGGACCGTCTCCCCGTCGACGGTCATGGTGCCCTGCCAGGACCCGGTCTGCACGAAGCGCTGCGTGTCGAACGTGACGCGTTCGAGCTGCCGGTGGAAGTGCCGGGCCTCGAGATTGGCGGGCACGTCGGAGGTGAACACGAGGTCGAACGACAGGTCGGGGGCCTCGTCGCTCGGGTCGAGAACCACCCGCAACCGGTGCAGACCTTCGAGCACCTCGATCCGCAGTGGTCCGACCGACAGGTCCATCCGGTCGTCCCCGAGTGCACGGGAGGCGCGGAAGACGATGTGGTCGTCGCCGCGTCGCAGGACCGCGAACCCGTCGCACACACCGAGATTCGGGTACTGGCCGAGTCCGACGATCAGGAACAGCGGATCCTCGGCGTCGACGCCGGGGTGGCAGTTGAAGTAGTAGCGGTCGTAGAAGTTGCGGTCCGAGGTGCCGACGTGCCGGACGGTCTCGGCGATCTGGTGGACGGGATAGTCGTCGAGCGGCGACAGAGTCACGGCTGCACTCCGATGCCCGACCAGTAGGTGCCCTCGAGCATCGCGGTGAGCGAGGCACGGTGCAGGATCATGTCGTCGGGGTCGGCCGGGGCCGGTGCCTGCCCGAACGCGATCGTGCGGGTCTGCACCCGGAACATCACGACGGCGTGCCGCAGCGCCGCGTAGAGCGTGTAGAACTCGATGTCCTGGGCGTCGTGGCCGGTGCGGTCGCGGTACCCGGCCACGACGTCGGCCGGGCGCAGGAAGTCGGGCAGGCCGGGCAGTCCGGCGAGCGAGGCCAGGTCGTCGAAGAACCGGTGCAGGTAGATCATCCAACCGAGGTCGAGTTCGCGGGGGCCAAGGGCGGCCATCTCCCAGTCGAGGACGGCGGCGGGCTCGAAGTCCCGGTACATGATGTTGCCGATCCGGGAGTCGCCCCAGCACAGCACCGCCTGCCCGGCCGGCGCCGGCATGTTGGCCTCGACCCAGTCGAGACCCCGTTCGATCAGCGGCGAGCGAGGCCCGTCGCCGGTCGCCCACTCGTAGTAGTTCCGCTGCTCCTGGATGTGGGCGCGCAGTCCGTCTGCCGCGGTGAGCGGGCTGGGCGATTCGGTGCCGGCGGGCCGCAGCACCGCGAAGCGACGGTCGGGTTCGGGGATCGCGTGCAGGTCGGCGAGGACACGGACCGAGGTGTCCTGCAGGCGGCGCTGGTCCTCGGCCGAGGCCTCCGACAGCCAGGACCCGAACGTGTAGGGCATGACGTCCGGCGGAACGTCGCCGTCGAGGCGTTCCATCACGAAGAACTCGCCGCCGAGCGGCTCGGTGGAGGTCTCGGACCAGTACACCCGCGGCACGGGGACCGGCGAGTGCTCGGACACCGCGCGCATGACCTGGTACTGGCGATCCAGGTCGTAGGTCGGGAAGAGCGGCACCGCGGACGCGGACGGCGCGATCCGGGCGACCAGGTGGTGTTCGGTGCGCTGGCCGGCCTCGGTCCATGTCGCGCTGAACAGCACCGTCTCGTTCGACATGCCGTTCGCGGCAGGAACCTCGACCGAGGTCACCTCGGGCTCGGCCTCGGACGCGAGGATCGAGCCGAGCCATTCCTGCAGTCGGACCCGCAGTTGCTCCGGATCCTTCCGCGATTCGCCCGGGCGGGCGATTTCGGCGTAGTCCGGTTCCGGTTCCCGGGTGGCGGTGTCCAGTGGTGATTCCATGACCAGTCCTCGTGATGATGTGACGGCCGGCGTGGTTGCGTCCGCCCAGGTCGGGCAGCAGCGGCGCGGCTAGTGTTCGGGGGGCGGTGGCATCCGAAGCCGTGCCGTTACAAGCTGTAACGACAAAGCCGTGACACAATGTAACGGCCGTCACAGGGCTATGCAAGGGGTTTGGAAGAAATGGCAAAGGAACGGGCGGCGAAGCACCGGCTTGGGCCGCAGCGGAATCCGGCGATCGACGAGGCGGTTCTCGAAGCCACCCGGCAACTTCTGGTCGAGAAGGGGTACGCGGGCGTCACCGTCGATGCGATCGCCACCCGGGCCGGCGTGGGGCGCCCGGCGATCTATCGCCGCTGGCCGTCGAAGGCGCACATCGTCAACGACGCGGTCTACCCGGTGCTCGACACCGACCGTGACGCGGACATCGACGCCGAACTCGGTACCCAGGGCGCGATGGCCGAGCAGGTGCGCGACCTCGTGTACGGCGCGGTCGCGTTGTTCGGTGCGCCGGCGACGCGCGCGGCCGCGCCGGGACTGATGAACGAAGTGCGGTCCGACGAGTCGCTGCGCGGGGTGCTGATCGAGCGGCAGCTCGCCGGGGTCCGGACCGAGTTGGCGCGTCGGCTCGACGACGCCATCGCGCGCGGCGAGATCCGCGCCGGCGTCGATGCCGACACCCTGCTCGACATCCTCGCGGGCACGGCGATCTTCGCGCTGTCCCTCCGTGACGTCGAGGACGCCGAGTCCGTTGCGGCCGCCCTCACCGACATCGTCCTGCACGGAATCCTGCCCGAGCCGGGGCGCTAGTGCCCCGCGCCCGTGGCACTAGGCTTCCGCGCATGGACGCCAGCGACTCGATCAGGGAACAGGCTCGCCGGATCGGGGAGGTGTTCGGCGGGCTGCCCCGGGTGCTGAGGTTCAGGGCCGCGGTGGACGAGGACGGCGACGGGCAGGACCCGGACGAGGTGTCGGTCGCCGTCGGCGACGACTGCCCGGGGCCCGGCTTCTCCTCGTACGCGACGCTCGACCTGTCCCGATATCCGACGAACGTCACCACCGCCGACGGCAGGCCGATCCGCACCGAGCTGGTGACGGTCGGCCGCGCCGACTACCGGGCGATGGCCGACGTGCTCGCCAAGTGCGCTTTCGCGGTCGCGTCCGGGTCCTTCCACGTCACGCCCAACACGATCGTCCCCAACGCGGTCCGTGAGGCGGATGCGGACCGGGCGATGAAGCACGTGCTGCTCGTGGTGCCCTTCATCTGGCCGGAACTCGAGATCATGGTCGACGAGGAGGAGGCCGTCAGAACCTGGCTACAGGTCGTCCCGATCAGCGACGCCGAGCTCCAGTTCGCCTCCGCGCACGGCACCGAGCAGCTGTTCGGGCGGCTCGAATCGGCGGGTGCCGACGTGTCCGACATCGATCGCGCATCGGTGGTCTGACCGGGCGAACCCGGCAAAACGCAGAATTCCCCCGGTCGCGGGCATAGGCTTTTGATCATGAATCGGCCTTGGCCGCTGATTCAGCGGCAGCTCGAATTCGAAACGCTGAAGTCCGCATTGACCTCCGACGCAGGTGCGTGTGGGGTCGTTCTGACCGGGGATGCCGGAGTCGGCAAGACCACCCTCGCGCGAGTGGCGACCCAGTCGATCCCTGGTGAGGTGCGCTGGGTCGCGGGTACCGAGTCGGCTCGCAGCATCCCGCTCGGGGTGTTCGCTCACCTCGTCGGCTCGACCACGTCCCGGGATCCGGTGGCCTTCATGTCGGCGGCCCGCGAGGCGCTGCTCGGCGACGGCGACCCAGTGGTGATCGGGGTCGACGACGCACACCTGCTCGACCAGCTCTCGGCGACCTTCCTGCACCAGTTGGCCATCGACCGGGCAGCGCACATCGTCGCGACCGTCCGCAGCGGCGAGTCCACCCCGGACGCCGTCACGTCGCTGTGGAAGGACGGGCACCTGATGCGCCTGGAGTTGACGCCGTTCACCCGTGAGCAGAGCGTCACGTTCATCGAGTCCGTGCTCGGCGGGCCGCTCGAGGGACTGAGCGCGAAGCTGATGTGGGAGGCGTCCGGCGGCAACGCGCTGTTCCTGCACCACCTCGTGGAGGGGGCCCTGGAGGCCGGCACCTTGCGTGAGCGGCGCGGGGTGTGGCAGTTGCGGGGGCGGGCGGCGATCACCTCGGAGCTTGCGTCGCTGCTCGAGGACCGCATCGAGCACTTGCCCTCGGACGTGATGCGGGTGCTCGAACTGCTCACCTTCTGCGAGCCCCTGGCCCTCGACACCCTCAGCGACCTGGCCGGCGAGGGCGCGGTGGAGGATGCCGAGCAGCGTGGGCTGATCCAGATCGTCGAGGACGGGTCGAAGGTCGAGGTCCGGTACAACCACCCGATGTTCAGCGAGGTTGTCCGCCGACGGGTCGGCCGCGCCGCGGCACGGCGATTGCGCGGCAATCTGGTCGAGGCCCTGCAGACCCATCCGCTCGCCGGGCCCGGTGACCGGATCCGGCTCGCAGAGTTGGCCCTCGACAGCGACCAGACTCCGGACGTCGAACTCCTCGTCGCCGCGGCCAAGGACGCGCTCGCGCTCGCGAACGTGCCCCTCGGCGAACGGCTGGCTCGTGCGGCCGTCGACCGCAACGGCGGCTTCGGGCCGTCGAACCTGCTGGCCCGGACGCTGCTGTGGCAGGGTCGGGTGGCCGAGGCGGAGGCGCTGCTGAGCCGATTCGACCCCGACCAGCTCGACCAGCGGCAGCTGGTGCGGTGGGGCCTGACTCGGGTCGCCAACTTGTTCTGGTCCGGTGGTGATGCGGACAAGGCCGACGAGGTGCTCGCGGCGCTCCGCGTACGGGCCACCGACCCGACCGCGGCGCTGGTGGTCCGCGGGCTCGCTGCCACCTGCGCAGTCTTCGAGAACAGGCTCGGCGAGGGTCTTTCCGACGCGAACGCGATCCTGGCCGAGCCGGACCTCTCGCCCTGGGCGGAGGAGTGGGCCACCTTCGCGGGCGGCCTCGCGCTGGCGTTGTCCGGTCGGGGTACGGAAGTCGCCGCGCTTGCCGCCCGCGGCGACGCCGTCATGACGAAGGTGGACGGGCTGACCCGGTACCCGGCGGCGATGGGGCCGATCCTGGCACTTGTGCTGACCGGAGATTTCGACGCAGCCGAGCGACGGGCGCAGCGGTACCTCGACTACTCGGCCACGACGGGTGGGTACCTGGGATGGGGGCAGGCCAACATTCTGATCGCGCCGGTCGAACTGGCCCGTGGCAGGTTCGCGGACGCCGCACGGCGGCTCGAACAGGCAATGGCGGCCTTGGCCGGGGGGGACACCGGCTCCGCCATCTCCTGGATATTTCCGGCGTATCCGTTTCTGGCGCATGCGTATTCGGTGCTCGGCCGGAGCGCCGACGCGAAGGCCGTCGTCGCCGCGGCGCAGGCGCGCTTCGGCCGCCACGTCGCGGTGTTCGGGCCGATGTACGAGATCGGCACAGCATGGGAGGCGGCTGGTCAGGGTGAAGCGTCCCGGGCGATGGCCACGGCCCGGGCCGCCGCTGACGCCGCCCGCGAAGCAGGCCAGTTCGCCATCGAAGCGAGAGCGTTGCACCTGGCGACGCGTTTCGGGGACGCGACCACGGCGCCGCGGCTCTCGGAGCTCGTGGACCGCTGCGACGGTCCGCTGGTGCGGCTCGCGGCGGCCCAGGCCGCCGCGTTCGCCGCGGGGGACGGTGACGAATTGGCCAGAGTCGCACGCGAATTCGAGGACCTCGGTGTGCCGCTCGACGCCGCGGACGCCTCCGCGCAGGCCGCGGTCGCCTATTCGGATGCCGGGCGCCGTCGCGAATACCTCGACGCCGCTGCCACGGCGAATACCCTCGCCGAGCGGTGTGATCACGCGTCGACGCCGGCGGTGACGGCAGCGGCGCGGCCGCTGCCGTTGACGAGCCGGGAACGCGAGGTCGCCTCGATGGTGGCGGTCGGACTGTCCAACCGGGAGATCGCGGACCGGCTGGTGGTGTCCGTGCGGACCGTCGAGGGACACATCTACCGCGCCTGCATGAAGCTCGACGTCGCCGATCGCAGCGGGCTCGCGGATTTGCTGCGCGACCGGCACTGAGTCCCCGGGTCGCCGACACCGCGGCCGACGGTCGCCGCGGGGAGTGGGTTACGGCACCGGCGATCACCCGGGGCGGCCACCGACACTAGGCTGACCGCATGGCATCCGCAGAGTCGGCAGTCTCGAGCATCTACATCGCCTCGCCCGAGGGCGACACCGGCAAGTCGACGATCGCGCTGGGTGTGTTGCAGATGCTCAGCGGGTCCGCGGTCCGGGTCGGGGTGTTCCGCCCGATCGCGCGTTCCGCCGCCGAGCCCGACTACATCCTCGAACTGCTGATCGACCACACCACGGCGGACTTGAGCTACGAGCAGTGCCTCGGTGTCACCTACGAGCAGGTGCACGCCGATCCCGAGCTGGCGCTGAGCGAGATCGTGGCGCGCTACCACGCGGTCGCCGAACAGTGCGACGCCGTGGTGATCGTCGGCAGCGACTACACCGACGTCGGCAGCCCGAGCGAGCTCGGATACAACGCCCGCATCGCCGTGAACCTGGACGCACCGGTGCTGTTGGCGCTGCGTGGTTCCGGACGCACCCTCGAGGAGATCGTCGCGCTCGGTCAGATCTGCGCCGCCGAACTGCGGGTGCATCACGCGCACCTGGTGGGTGTGGTTGCGAACCGTTGCGACCCAAACGGACTCGACGCGGTCACCGCCGCGCTGGCGCCGCTCGGGGTGCCCGCGTGGAGCCTGCCGGAGATCCCGCTGCTGGTGGCGCCGACGATGGCCGAACTGCAGACCGCCGTCGACGGCGAGCTCTACAGCGGCGACCCGGAACTGCTCCAGCGCGAGGCACTGCGGGTGATGGTGGGCGGCATGACCGCCGAGCACATCCTCGAGCGGCTCACCGACGGGCAGGTGGTGATCGTTCCCGCCGACCGTTCCGAGGTTCTCCTCGCGTTGGTCAATGCCCATGAGGCGGAGGGCTTTCCGTCCCTCACGGGCATCATCATGAACGGCGGCCTCGCCCCGCACCCGGCCGTGGCGAAGCTGATGGCGGGGCTGCGACCACGGCTGCCGATCCTCGCCACCGACCTCGGCACCTACGACACGGCCTCGGCCGCGTACCGGGCGCGTGGTCGCGTCGCGGTCGGCTCGCAACGCAAGGTCGACACCGCGCTGAGCCTGATGGAGCAACGCGTGAACGCCGCCGACCTGCTGGCCCGGCTCCAGGTTCCACGGCCGGAGGTGGTCACCCCGCAGATGTTCGAGTACCAGCTGATCGAACGCGCCCGCACCGACCGGAGGCACATCGTGCTGCCCGAGGGCGGCGACGACCGGATCCTGCGGGCGGCGGGACGGCTGTTGCAGCGCCGGGTCGCCGACCTGACGATCCTCGGAGACGAGGGGCCGATCCGTCGACGTGCCGCGGAGCTCGGCGTCGATCTGGACGCGGCGCGGGTGCTCGACCCGATCTCCTGCGAGTACACCGATCGGTTCGCCGAGGAGTACGCCCGGATCCGGGCGCACAAGGGCATGACGCTCGAGCGGGCCCGCGAGGTGATGGCCGACATCTCGTACTTCGGCACGATGATGGTCCACCTCGGGGTGGCAGACGGGATGGTCTCCGGCGCCGCGCACACCACCGCGCACACCATCCGGCCGTCCTTCGAGATCATCAAGACCGAGCCCGGGGTGTCGACGGTCTCGAGCATCTTCCTGATGTGCCTCGCCGACAGGGTGCTCGCCTACGGCGACTGCGCGGTGGTGCCCGACCCCACCGCCGACCAACTCGCCGACATCGCGATCTCGTCGGCGTCCACCTCGGCCCAGTTCGGCATCGACCCGCGGGTCGCCATGCTGTCGTACTCGACCGGTGACTCCGGCTCGGGCGCGGACGTGGACAAGGTGCGCGCCGCGACCGCGCTGGTTCGTGAGCGCAGGCCGGACCTGTTGGTGGAGGGGCCGATCCAGTACGACGCGGCGATCGAGCCGAGCGTGGCCACCGCGAAGCTGCCCGACTCGCAGGTGGCCGGCCGCGCGACGGTCTTCGTCTTCCCGGACCTGAACACCGGCAACAACACCTACAAGGCGGTCCAGCGCAGTGCGGGCGCGGTGGCGGTCGGGCCGGTGCTGCAGGGCCTGCGCAAACCGGTCAACGACCTCTCGCGAGGCGCACTGGTCCAGGACATCGTCAACACCGTCGCCATCACCGCCATCCAGGCGCAAGCCGTTGCGGCACAGGAGGTCACATCGTGAAGGGTTCGGTGCTGGTCGTCAATTCGGGGTCGTCCTCGATCAAGTACCAGCTCGTCGACCCGGACGACGGTGCCGCACTGGCGTCGGGTCTGGTCGAGCGGATCGGCGAACCCGAGGGCGTCGTCAGCCATCGGCAGGACGGCGTCGATCGCGAGCACCGCGGGCCGATCGCCGACCACCGCGAGGGGCTGGCGCTGGCGTTCTCGATGTTCGCCGAGGCGGGCGTCGATCTCGGGTCCGCGGGCATCGCGGCGGTCGGCCACCGGGTGGTGCACGGCGGCGAGGTCTTCTACCGTCCCACCGAGATCACGGCAGAGGTGCTCGCCGAGATCTCGCGGCTGTCCGCCCTTGCCCCGCTGCACAATCCGGCCAACGTGATCGGCATCGAGTCGGCGATGGCGGCCCTGCCCGGTGTCCCGCACGTCGCCGTGTTCGACACCGCGTTCTTCCACACGCTGCCGGAGTCGGCGCGGACCTACGCGATCGACATGACGATCGCCCGCAAGCACGCGGTGCGGCGGTACGGGTTCCACGGAACCTCCCACGAGTACGTCTCCGGCCGGGTCGCCGAGGTGCTCGGCCGCGACCTCGGTGCCCTGCACCAGATCGTGCTGCACCTGGGCAACGGTGCCTCGGCGTCGGCCATCGCGGGTGGCAAGGCCATGGACACCTCGATGGGCCTGACCCCGCTCGAGGGCCTGGTGATGGGGACCCGCAGCGGCGACATCGATCCCGGCATCGTGATGCACCTGCGGCGTAGTGCCGGACTGGACGTCGACGAGATCGACGACCTGCTCAACCGCCGGTCCGGGCTCAAGGGCATCAGCGGGGTCAACGACTTCCGGGAGTTGCGTGCGTTGATCGAGTCGGGTGACGAGGACGCGTCGCTGGCCTATCGCGTGTACGTGCATCGCCTGCGCAAGTACATCGGCGCCTACATGGTGACCCTCGGCAGGCTGGACGCGATCACCTTCACCGCCGGAGTCGGGGAGAATGCGGCCGAGGTCCGTGCTGACGCGCTCGCCGGGCTCGAGGGCTTCGGCATCGAGGTCGACGCCGAGCGCAATGCGGTGCGGAGCCGGGAGGCACGGGTGATCTCCACCGACGCCTCGACCGTCGCGGTGCTCGTCGTCCCGACGAACGAGGAACTCGCGATCGCGCGGGCGGCACGGGAATTCGAGAGGTAGCGCCGCCCGCGCCCGGTCACTTCGCGACGCGCTCCCACATCTGCAGGTACGCCTCCGCGCCCCGGGCCAGGTCCTCGGTGATCTGGTCGCCGTCCGCGCCGGCGACGCCCCGCATGTCCGCGATCCAGTCGGGGATCATGCCGTACTGCGCGACCCCGTCGGTGTTGACGTCGAACACGCGGTCCCCGGTGCGTTGGCGGTCCATCACGGTGCCGCCGTCGAAGGTGGTGTACGGGTACCGCAGCGGGGTGGTGTCCGCACCCTCGCGCGGGGCGACCTGGGGAGCGAAACCGTTGGTGTCCGCCCCGAAACCGAAGCCGTAGTAGTACTTGTCGCTGCGTTGCGCGCGCGTCTCGCGCCAGGTGTCGACGAAGCCCGGCAGGGTGCCCGCGTACTCCGCGACGAACCCGCCGAGCGCGTAGATCCGCCCGACGTTCGACCTGTCGGTCCAGCCGTGGCTGGACACCACGCCCGAGTACTTCGCGTCCTCGAGGATCTTCAGTGTGGCGTCGGACGCCTTGGCGCTCATGTGGTCGATGTCGACGATCATGCCGCGGCTCATCATGCCCCGGATCGCGTGCTCGCCCAGGTCGGTCAGCCCGCGGGTGTTGCATCGGGGACCGTCCGGGTACGAGGGTGCCGAGCTGCCCAACGGCAGCGACGCCGCCATCTTCCCGAGGTCTGCCGGCGTGATCGACTGAATCGTCTTGTCCGTGGCCGCGCCGCGGCACGGCTCGACCTCCCAGAACTTGCCGGTGCCGAGGAGGTTCCCGATGTTGACGGCGACGCCGGTGGTGCCCGGGTCGAATCGCGTTCCGCCGAGGGCGTTGTCGAACTTGTGCACGAGGATGATCTGCCGCACGCCCATCGCATGGACCTCGTCCAGCCCACGGTCGATGTCCTGCGCCGTGCACTGCGGCACCTCCCGCAGCGTGCTGCAGCCGAACGGCTCGGAGGTCTCGATGCCGAGGGTGACGGCGAGCTTGCCCTCCGCGGCGACCTGGCGGACCTGCTCGGGCGTGCTGACGATGCGGAACCAGCCGCGGCCGGGGCCGCCGTACTGGGCGTCGATGTAGTCCTGCAGTTCACGAACCTGAGCGGCCTCGATCCGGATGGTGTCCATCTCGTTGCACGGATTTCGCTCGAGCGGGTACAGCTCGCACAGCACGCGGTTGGCCACGAGCATGTTGGTGAAGATCCGGAGTCCGCCGCGCCAGGCCCGCTCCACCCACTTGTAGTAGGTCTGCTCGTGGGTCATCGAGTCGTGGGCCGGCCAGTCCGCGAAGGTGGGCCAGCCGGTGGTGTCGTGTTCCTCGAACGGGCTGCCGTGCGAGAGGACGTTCTCGAGCAGGGCGGGCAGCCCGTTGCTGCCGTGGTCGGGGCAGTCGCGTAGGGCGGCGGTGATGCCCTGCGGGTCGAAGGGCTTGCCGCAGTGCACGTTTCCGCCCATGAACTCGGACGCGTCGAGGTGGACGTGCGCGTCGATGAAGCCGCGCACCTCGCCGTTCGGCCCGGTCCCGGACAGCGGGGCGCCGGTGGCGTTCACCTCGGAGTCGGGGAAGTCGGCACAGCCCGAGGTCGCGACGAGGGTGAACCGTCCGCCGGTCGGGTCGACGCCCGGGTTGCTCAGTGCCAGTCCGTTCGGGCCGGCGGTGAGCTGGTTGCCGTTGGCGGTGGAGGTGATGGCGTAGGTGCCGTCGGTGTGGGTGAGGGTCCAGTCCGTCGCGGGAGTGGCGTCGCGGGTCGCGACGATCGCGCCGGCGCCGTCGTGCGCGAGGAGGTCGCCGCCGGGGCCGTAGAACATGAACCGGCCGAGCCCGGCGGCGTGCAGCCGGAGGGCTTCGGCGTCGGCACGGGTGGCCGCGTCGGCGCGGTAGCCGGCGTCGGCACGGCGGACGAGCTTTCCCGACTGCTCGGATTTCACTGCGTAGCAGCCGTTCGCGAGCCCGAAGACCGGATTGTCGGCGAGGGGGTCCGGTCGCTCGGTCGGCGCGGCCGCGGCCATGCCCGCGGATGCCACGACGAGTGCGAGCGAGACGGACAGCGCGTGCGCGAGGCGGCGGCGAACGCGCGCGGTCAGCGGGGGCATGTGCTTAGGGGTCCTCATCAATCGACTACCTGATCTACCTGATTGCGGAACCGGGAGCATAGAGGATGTTGGACGACCGTCCAGGGCGAATCGGGGGTGGTGTGACGCGTTCGAGGCCGACCTCGGCGCGCCGCGACCCGGTCGACCGGACGCGGCAGTCCGCTCAGAACCAGGTGCGGGGGCGGATGGAGTTGGCGACGTCCACCAGGGCGTAGCGGTGCCGGGTGTCCGCCGCGTTGCGGGCGAGCGCTCGCAGGCCCGCCTCGGTGCCCGAGCGCAGGCCGTGCTCGGTGAACGGCACGCCCAGGATGGGCTCGCGCTCGGCGCGGGCGGTGTGCCCGAGCAGCACCCAGTCCAGCGCGGTGCCCAGCACCAGGGTCCGCAGCTGCAGGGCGCGGCCCTCGTCGGCGGGCAGGGCGCTGACTCGCTGCGCGGCGTCCCGCAGCGCAGCCTCGTCGATCTCGTCGATCGGCGCACCCGACAGTCGGGTCAGCACGGCCGTCATCCGGGCGAGGTTGAAATGTCTCGAGGTGACGGGGATCTGGTCGAGCGCGGCCAGGGCGCCGGCGATGTCGCCGCGGTCGGCGAGTTGCCGGGCCAGCCCGAACGCGGCGCTGACCACCCCGCGGTCGGTACGCCAGACGATTCGGTAGTACTTCTCGGCGAGGGAACGCCACTTGTCGGGGCGTTCGGTCTTCCAGTGCGCGATGACGAGCTCGGCGGTGGCCGCCAGCGCCAGTTTCGGGGCGATCTCGCCGGGCAGTGCGGCGAGTGTCGCGTCGAAATGCGTCATGGCGGAACGATATTCGCCCTCCAGTAGGTCCGTCATGCCCCGATACCAGTCGACCCGCCAGTTTCCTCCCTTCCTGGCGGTGATCGTGTCGAGCACTCGGGCCGCGGCCGGACCGTCGCCGAGGTCGAGGTGCGCCTTGACCTCGGCGAGCGCGATCTCCGCCGTGAAGCCAGCGGCCCCGTCCACCGTGCGCTCGAGGCCGTTGGCGCGGGCGCGGCGGATCGAGTCGAGGGTCTGGTCCGGCTCGGCGTGCACCATCGCGGTGATCAGCGCCGAGCTCGGGTCGGTCGGGTTGATCAGCGGAACCGCTAGGGCGGCAACGACTTCACCGCCGTTCAGTGTGACCTCGTGCCGATGCCCGTCGACGTAGACGTCGGTCGCGAGCACGGCCTCCTCCGTGCCGAACGTGGTGCGGCCCGGGCTCAGCACCTCGGACAGTCCCGGCCGCTCTTCGCCGGTCTGCTGGGCCAGAATCTCGCGCAGCACGCCGGTCAGCTGGCCGCCCATCTCGTGCGCCGTCGAGAAGCGGCGCCGCGGATCCGGGTCGGTCGCGCGCAACAGCAGTCGATGGAACGATTCGTACTCGGCCAGTAGCGGTGCCTGCTCGGGCGACGGGATCCCGTCGAGATATCGGCCCTTCTCCGAGGGCAGGTGGAGCGTCAGTACCGCCAGTGTGCGTCCGACCGTGTAGATGTCCGAGGCGACGGTCGGACCGGTCTCGACGATCTCGGGCGCCTGGTAGCCGGGTGTGCCGTACAGGTAGCCGAAGTCCTCGATTCCCGCCACGGCGCCGAGGTCGATCAGCTTGAGCTGGTCGTCGGCGACCATGATGTTCTCCGGCTTGAGGTCGTTGTAGACCAGTCCGACGGAGTGCAGGTAGTCGAGCGCGGGCAGGATCTCGAGCACGTATGCGATCGCCTGCTCGACGGGAATCCGTTCCGGCCGTGTGTGAGTGCTCAACACCTCGCGAAGGGAGTGTCCGCCCACGTATTCCATGACGATGTACCCCATCGGGCTGCCGTCCGGGCGTGGGTGTTCGACGAAGTTGTAGATCTTCACGATGCCGTGGTGCTCCACCTCGGCGAGAAAGTGCCGCTCCGCCAACGCCACGGCCTGCGCCTCGGCGTCGCCGAAGTGCAGCAGGCCCTTGAGGACCACCCACCGATCACTGACATTGCGGTCGATCGCCAGGTAGATCCAGCCGAGCCCGCCGTGCGCGATGCACCCCTGCACCTCGTACTGGCCGGCCACCAGGTCGCCGGTCTCGAGCAGCGGGGTGAAGTCGAAGACGGTGCCGCAGGTGGAGCAACTGCCTGAGGTTGCCCCCGGTTCGTCCCCGACGGCCCGCCCGACCCGAGCACCGCACTTCCAACAGAAGCGCTTCTTCTCGGCCACGACGGCCTCGGCCATCACCGCCTCGGCGGGATCGGGTGCCGGCACCGGTGGAACCTCGACCAGTCCGGCACCGATCCGCCGGCGGGCGCTGCTTCGCGATCGCTGGGTGCGGCTGCGCCGGCCGGTGGTGCGGGTCGGCGTCGAACGGGTCGGGGCCGAGGCCGCGGGGGTGGCCCGGGTGGGCTCGGATTCCGGCGGGGCCTGGGTGGGCTGCAGTTCCGGGGTGGAGTCGGTGGACTGGGTCGGTACCTCCGGCTCGTCGGGGGTGGTCACGACTCGGCCCTCAGTCCCGGTAACTCGGCACGGGTGGGCCGGAGGAAGGACCGAGTACGCCGAGCCACCGGTCGTAGAGTCGCTGCCACGTGCCGTCCTGACGCATTCTGTCCAGGCTGCCGTTGACCAGGCGGACGAGATCCGGGTCGGTCTGGTTGACACCGATCCCGTAAGGCTCGGGGCTGAGGCTCCCTCCGACGATCTGCAGGTTCGGGTCCTGGGAGGCGAGGCCGGCGAGGAGGGTGTCGTCACCGGTCACCGCCTCCACCTGACGTTGCTGCAGGACCACGAGGCAGTCTCCCCAGTTCGGCACGGTGACGACGATCGCGGCCGGCTGAACCCGCTGGATGTGCTCGACCGAGGTGGTGCCCGCCGCCGCGCACACCCGCTTGCCCGCGAGATCGGCCGCACTCCGGATGTCCGAGCCCTTGGTCACGAGAACTCGTTGCTGCGCAAGGAAGTAGACGGTGGAGAAGCCGACCTGTTGACGGCGCTCACAATTGATCGTCATGGTCTTCACGACGATGTCGACCGTATTGTCGTTCAGGGCCGGAATCCGGTCGGCCGAGGACAGGATGCGGAACTCCACCCGGCTGGGGTCGCCGAGCAGGTCGCGAGCGACCTCGCGGGCGATGTCGGCGTCGAAGCCCTCGATGGTCCCGGTGCTCGGGTCGCGGAAACTCATCAGATTGCTACCGGTGTCGAGCCCGACGATCAGTCGGCCCCTGGCCTGGATGCGGGCGAGTGCCGCGGTCGGGGGTTTCGCGCCCTCGGCGAACGGACGCAGGCTCGCGGTCGGGTCCCCGCAGGTGCGCTCCGGGGCGGTGCCGGTCGGGGATGCGGCGACGCTCGCGCCGGAGGGCATGGGGGGCATGGCGTAGTCGGGGCGCGATCCTGGACCGAGCTGCTCGCCGGTACACCCGGCGACCACGAGTGCCGCTGCGGCCACCGCGAACAATGCTGCCCGCCTTCGGGTTCCGGTCTTCGTCATTGGTACTCCCGCAGTCGGGGCAGGAGTCCGGCCACGACTCCGGTCGCGGCGAGGGCGGCCAGCACCAGAACGCCCGGTGCGAGTGCGGTCAGTGTGGACACGGCGCGGTCCACGTTGTTGCGCAATTGCGTTCGCGCCGTGTCGATCGCCTTGCTGAGCTCGGCGTCGGCGGCGGCGAAGTAGGTCGCCGAATCGCGGTCCCCGGTACCCACCGCCACCGCGACCGCACCGTTCCAGTCCCCGCTGCCGAGCATCGCGACCAAACGCTGGTGCGCCTGTGCCCACGCGGTGCGGGCCGCGGCGGTCGCCGCGACCTGATCGGTGCTGACGTCCACCCGGCCGCCGTGCGGGTACTGGTCGAGGAGTGCCTTCAGTCGTGTCAGGTGGTCGTCGAACTGCTGGTCGTAGACGCCGGTGAGTTCGCGCCGGACCAGGCTGAGCGTCTCGTCGGCGCGGGCCTGCTGGGCGAGGATGCGGGCGGTCGTCAGATCGGTCAGCGGTCGGGCGCCGTCGTCCAGCGCGTGCGCGGTGGCCGTCGCCGAGACCAGCCCCGCGGCCACCAGCCAGCAGACCGCGGCGGCGATCGCGGCCGCGGCGACGATCAGGCCCAGGTTCAGTCGGCGGCGGGTCCAGCGGGCGAGCAGCAGCGAGGCGACGACGAGGGCCACCAGGGCGAGCACCAGCAGGGCGATCGCCAGCCACGGCGGCCGGGCGAACTCGTCCTGGCTCTGCACCACCCGGTCGGACTGCTCGTTGTGCAACTGCTCGGCCAGCGGCAGCAGGGTGGTCTGCATCATCGACGAGGCCTCGCTCAGGTACGCCGACCCCACCGGGTACCCGGTGCGGTTGTTGGCGCGCGCCGTCTCGACGAGGCCGGTGTACACCGGCAGCCCGACCGACAGCTGCGTCAACAGGGCGTGCGCGGTCCCGTCGTCGGCCGCGACACCCACGGACGCGTCGACGATGTCCTGGCCCGCGTCGCCGACGGCCTGCGTGTACCGGTCGCGGACGGCGGCGGGCTCGATGCCGCCGGCGAGGAACGCGGTGGTCGCGGCCGCGTCCGCGATGGACAGCGAGCTGTAGAGGTGCTGGGACGCGTTCGCGAGTGGTTCGACCTGGGTGAGCAGGGTGTCGAGGGTGCGCTGACGGTCGGCGACCTGGGCGGCGCCGACGGTGCCGGACAGGAGCGCGAGGGCGATCAGTCCGACACCGAGGGTGACCATCTTCGCGGGCGTGGTGCGGCTGAACGCGCGCAGCCGTGCGGGCCGGCTCGGCGGCGGTAGCGGCTCCGTGGTCGGGGCGGGCGTGTCGCCGAGCGGCTCGGTCGAAGGCGCAACTCGAACAGCCACTGTGCTGCACCCCTTCTATCTGGCCCGAGTGCCCGACAAAGGGCAGCATATAAGCAGTAACCGCGCTTTGGGATCCACGACTGGCTAAGTTCGACGGCGAACAGTTGTGGCGGACACGCGAGGGGCCGACTTGGTGCGGCGCGGCACGATCTGGAGTAGGTGAGCGAAGTCGATGCGCGGTGACGGGGACGGCTGGGCCACGAGCGAGGACGGCAGCCGGTACTGGGGGCGGTTCGGTGCGGCCGGGCTGCTGCTGCGCGCGCCCGCGCAGGACGGTGGATCGGCGGTCCTGCTCCAGCACCGGGCGCAGTGGAGTCATCAGGGCGGCACGTGGGCACTGCCCGGCGGCGCCCGGGACTCGCACGAGAGCACCACCCACGCGGCAGTTCGCGAGGCGCAGGAGGAGGCGGGCATCGCCACCGACCTGGTGCAGGTGCGGGCCGAACGGGTGACCGCCCGAGCCGGGGGAGGCTGGACCTACACGACGGTGATCGCCGATGCCGAGACCGCGCTGGACACCGTCCCGAACGGGGAGAGCACCGAGCTGCGCTGGGTGCCCGAGGACCGCGTCGAGGACCTGCCCCTGCATCCGGGGTTCGCGGCCAGCTGGCCGTCGCTGCGCGCGGCGCCGGTACGGCTGCTGCTCGACACCGCGAACGTGCTCGGATCGCGGCCCAACGGGTGGTGGCGCGACCGGGTCGGGGCCACCGGGGAGTTGCTGGCCGCGCTCGCCGGAAGCCTGCCGCGCACCATCGAACTGCCTGGCGGTGGTTTCGGTTGGCTGCCGAGGGTCGAGGCGGTACTCGAGGGACAGGCCGGCGCGGTCGCCGGGGTGGACGCCCGGGTTCCGGTGCACGTCGCGCCCGGCAGCGGGGACGACGCACTCGCGCTGCTGGCGTCGGGTCGCCCGGCGTCGACCACCCTCACCGGGTTCGCCGACGAGCTGACCGCCGTCGTCACCGCGGATCGCGGCCTGCGCGACCGGCTGCCCGAGACGGTGCTGCGGCTCTCGCCGTCGACCGTCCTCGCCTGGCTCGACTGACCCGGGGTTCCTTCCCGAATGGCCCATTCGTTCACTCTGACCGACCGAATGGGCCATTCGGGAAGACCGACGGGGCTTGGGGGTCGGCGGGGGAGGGTCAGCGGGCGGCGGCGTTGACGGCCAGGGCGTCGGCGAGGGAGCGGGCGGCGGCCTGGGGGTCGCGGGCCTCGGTGATCGCGCGGACCACGACGATGCGCTTGGCCCCGGCGTCGAGCACCTCCGGCAGCCGATGCTCGTCGATGCCGCCGATCGCGAACCACGGCATCGTCGGTGACGACTCGGCCGTCGAGCGCACGAGCTCGATGCCGGACGCGGTGCGCCCGGGCTTGGTGGGCGTGGCCCACACCGGACCGGTGCAGAAGTAGTCGACGTCGTCCTCGATCGCCGCCAGCTGGGCCTGCGCGCGACTGTGCGTCGAACGGCCGACGACCACCTGCGGGCCGACGATCCGGCGCGCGTAGTGCACCGGCAGGTCGCCCTGCCCGAGGTGCAGCACGTCGGCGCCCGCGGCCAGCGCGAGGTCGGCGCGGTCGTTCACGGCCAGCAGCGCGCCGTGCCGCCTGCACGCCGCCGCCAGCTCGGCGAGCGCGCCGAGTTCCTCGCGGGTCTCCATCCGGCCGAACTTCTTCTCACCCGGCGAGCCCTTGTCACGGAGCTGGATGATGTCCACCCCGCCGGCGAGCGCGGCTTCGGCGAACTTGGCGAGGTCGCCGCGCTCACGGCGGGCGTCGGTGCACAGGTAGAGGCGGGCGCTCGCGAGGCGTTCCCGTGGGGTCAGGTGCTTACCGGAATGCGAGGGATGCACGACCTCAACGGTAGTCTCTACCGTGAACGAAGTGACACGGGAGTCCCGGCGGACGCGGGGCTGAGAGGGGGCTCGCGAGCCCCGACCGTCATACCTGACCCGGATCATGCCGGCGCAGGGAGTGAGGTGGAGTTGTGAGCAGAACCGTCGCGGTGATCGGTGGCGGCGCCATCGGACTGTCGGTGGCGTGGCGCGCGACCAAGGCAGGCTGGACCGTCACCGTCCACGACCCGGCGGTGGCGTCGGGTGCATCCTGGGTGGCCGGCGGCATGCTCGCGCCGCTGTCCGAGGGCTGGCCCGGCGAGGACGCGGTGCTGGCCGCCGGGGCCGCGTCGCTGGAGCGGTGGCCCGAGTTCGGTCGCGAACTCGAGTCGCTGACCGGTGAGTCCCTCTTCACCTCCGACGGCTCGGTGACGGTCGCGCTCGACGCCGCCGACGCCGCCGACCTGCGCCGCGTCGCGGAATGGCTCGAGACGCAGGGGTACCACCTGGACCTGCTCTCGCGTGCCGAGATCCGTGCGGCCGAGCCCTCGCTCGCCCCGAACATCCGACTGGCCCTGCTCGCCGCCACCGAGTCCGCCGTGGACAACCGTGCCCTGGTCCGCGCGCTCCGTGGGGCCTGCGAGGGCGCGGGCGTGACGTTCGCCCCGCAGGCCGTCACCGACGTCCATGCGCTCGACGCCGATCAGGTGGTGATCGCCGCGGGCACGGCCGCCGCGCGACTGTGGCCCGGACTGCCGGTGCGCCCGGTCAAGGGCGAGATCCTGCGCCTGCACCGTCGTCCCGGAGTCGCGCCCGCCCCCACCCGCACCATCCGCGGCAGCGTGCACGGCCGGCCGGTCTACCTGGTGCCGCGCGGCGACGGGATCGTCGTCGGTGCGACACAGCACGAGTCCGGCGAGGACACCCAGGTCACGGTGGCCGGGGTGCGCGACCTGATCGCGGACGCCGAGGCGTTGATGCCGAGCATCGGGGAGTACGAACTGCACGAGACCGCCGCCGGGCTGCGGCCGATGAGCCCCGACAACCTGCCGATCCTCGGCCGGGTGTCGGACCGGGTGGTCCTGGCCGCCGGGGCCGGGCGCAACGGCATCCTGCTGACGCCGCTGTCCGCGGACGCGGTGGTCGCCGAACTCTCGGGCACTCCGCTGCCCGAGGCCAAGACCTGTTCCCCGGACCGGTTCGCCGGGCTCGGGGCGTCGATCGACAGAGCGAGGAAGTAGATGACCAACGCACCGGTGAACATCGGTATCACCGTCAACGGCGAGGATCACCAGTTGTCCGAGCAGCTGACCGTGGCCCAGTTGCTCGCGCATCTCGGACTGCCGGAGAAGGGCATCGCGGTGGCGGTGGACGGCACGGTGTTCCCGCGCACGTCCTGGGGCAGTCCGGTCGAAAAGGGTTGGGAGATCGAGATTCTCACGGCGGTGCAGGGTGGCTGACCCGATGGTGACCGACCAGCTGACCATCGCCGGGCGCACCTTCGGCTCGCGCCTGATCATGGGCACCGGCGGGGCGGCCAACCTCGCGGTGCTGGAGGAGGCGCTGGTCGCGTCGGGCACCGAGCTGACCACGGTCGCGATGCGGCGGATCGACGCGGCCGGCGGCACCGGGGTGCTCGACCTGCTGACCACGCTGAAGATCGCACCGCTGCCGAACACCGCGGGGTGCCGGGGCGCGGCCGAGGCCGTGCTCACCGCACAGTTGGCGCGCGAGGCGCTCGAGACCGACTGGGTCAAGCTCGAGGTGATCGCGGACGAGCGGACGTTGCTGCCCGACGCCATCGAGTTGGTCTCCGCCGCCGAACAACTCGTCGACGACGGATTCACCGTGTTGCCGTACACCACGGACGACCCGGTGCTGGCCCGTCGGCTCGAGGACGTCGGTTGTGCGGCGGTGATGCCGCTCGGCGCCCCGATCGGCACCGGGCTGGGCATCTGCAACCCGCACAACATCGAGATGATCGTCGAGTCGGCGGGCGTGCCGGTGATCCTCGATGCCGGCATCGGGACGGCGAGCGACGCCGCGCTGGCGATGGAGCTGGGGTGCGACGCCGTGCTGCTCGCGACCGCGGTGACCAGGGCGAAGGACCCCGCGCTCATGGCGACCGCGATGGCGTCCGCGGTGGTCGCCGGTCGCGCGGCTCGGCTCGCGGGCCGGATCCCGAAGCGGTTCTGGGCGCAGGCTTCCTCGCCCGATCTCTGACCCGATCCGGAGGTAGTCTCGAAAGGTGGACGATCTTCGGAACTCAGACGGCCAGGGTGCCGGTCCCGATTTCGAGATGGCGCAGCCCCAGCAGGTCGACGTCACGCCCGAGATCGACGAGATCGACGAGCTGCTGCGCAAGTCCGGACGGATACGGAGCGACGACGGTCCGGACGCGCCGTGGCGGCACGGGTACCCCTACGACAAGAAGATGACCCGGCGGCAGTACGAGCGGCGCAAGCGGACCCTGCAGATCGAGCTGCTGAAGCTGCAGGCGTGGGTCAAGGAGAACGACGAGAAGATCGTCATCATCTTCGAGGGTCGGGACGCGGCGGGCAAGGGCGGCGCGATCAAGCGGCTCACCGAGCACCTCAACCCTCGTGGCGCCCGGGTGATGGCGCTGGAGAAGCCCACCGAGCGTGAGCGCAAGCAGTGGTACTTCCAGCGGTACGTCGAGCACCTCCCGTCGGGCGGTGAGATCGTGCTCATGGACCGGTCCTGGTACAACAGGGCGGGTGTCGAGCGGGTGATGGGTTACTGCACACCGCACGAGTACCTCGAATTCACGCGCTCCGCACCGGAATTCGAGCGGATGCTGGTGCAGTCGGGTATTCGTCTCGTGAAGTTCTGGTTCTCGGTCGGTCGCGAGGAACAGCACGCGCGGTTCGTCGCCCGCAGCACCGACCCGGTCAAGCGGTGGAAGCTGTCGCCGACCGACCTCGCCAGCCTCGACAAGTGGGACGCCTACACCGAGGCGAAGGAGGACATGCTCTTCTACACCGACACCCCGCACGCGCCGTGGACGATCGTCAAGTCCAACGACAAGAAGCGGGCGCGACTCGAGGCGATGCGCTGGCTGCTGTCGCGGTTCGACTACACCGACAAGAACCCACGGGTCGTCGGCACCCCCGATCCGTTGCTGATCGGCCCGGCCTCGACGGTGTACGACGAGGGCGAACAGCCCACCAACCACTTCCCGGACCTGTCGGCCTGGCCCTCACCCGGGGGTAACGGTCAGGGTTGACGTCATCCCCAGGGATGACAGATGTCGAGACCTGCGGAGGATGCGCGCCTCGGTGCACTGGTGAATCCTTGACCTCATGATTGAAGTGAGGGGATTGACCAAGATATACGGGCCCACGAAGGCGGTAGACGACCTGACCTTCACGGTGCGACCCGGCATCGTCACCGGATTCCTGGGGCCGAACGGCGCGGGCAAGTCCACGACCATGCGGATGATCCTCGGCCTCGACCGCCCGACATCGGGCACCGCGCTGATCGACGGCAAACCGTACGGCGAACTCAAGCAACCGTTGCGGACGGTCGGCGCGCTGCTCGACGCGAAGTGGGTGCACCCCAACCGGTCCGCCAAGGCGCACCTGCACTGGATGGCCGCCTCCAACGGCCTGCCGTCGTCGCGGGTCGACGAGGTGTTGCGACTGGTCGGTCTCACCGAGGTGGCGGGCAAGAAGGCGGGCGGATTCTCTCTCGGCATGTCGCAGCGACTTGGGCTCGCGGGCGCGTTGCTGGGCGACCCCAAGGTGCTGCTGTTCGACGAGCCGGTCAACGGTCTCGATCCGGAGGGCATCGTCTGGATCCGAAAGTTCATGCAGCGCTTGGCCGCCGAGGGACGAACCGTTCTGGTGTCCAGTCACCTGCTCTCCGAGATGGCGTTGACCGCCGAGCATCTGGTGGTGATCGGCCGCGGTCGGCTGATCTCGGACACCTCGGTACAGGAGTTCGTCGACCGGTCCTCCGAGTCGAGCGTGCGGGTGCGCAGCCCGCAGCTCGACGCCCTGCGCAGCCTGCTCACCTCGCAGGGGCTGACGGTCCGCGAGGACGGTCGGGATCCGCTCGACGGGCAGGCGCTGGTGGTGCTGGACGCCACCACGGACGCGATCGGCCACCTCGCCGGCAGTAACGGAATCATCCTGCACGAGTTGTCTTCTCAGCGCGGATCGCTCGAGGAAGCGTTCATGAAGCTGACCGGCGACGACGTGCAGTACCACGCCGCGGGCGTCGAAGAAGTGATGGGAGGGGCGCTCTGATGGGTGTCATGGCAGCGGAACGAATCAAGCTCACCTCGACCCGGTCGCCCTGGTGGTGCACGGTCGCGATCGTGGTCCTCGGCCTGGGGCTGGCCGCGGTGGTCGGCCTGAGCTCGAAGGCGAGCCTCAATTCGTTCAACAATCAACTCGCGCAGGGGGAGAAGCCGGACTTCGAGCCGCTCCTGCCGACCCTGTCCGACGCCGTCGGCGGCGTCACGGGCTTCGGCGTGCTGGTGCTGATGATCCTGGCCGCGCTCGCCGTGACCAGTGAGTACCGCTTCGGCATCATCCGCACCACGTTCCAGGCCGTGCCCAAGCGCGATTCGGTACTGGTGGCAAAGGCGGGACTGATCGGCGTCTTCGGTGCGGTGCTGACCTTCGCGCTGACCTTCGGGGCCTTCGCGATCGCCAAGGCCACCGCGGGTGCCGAGGCCGGCGCGCGACTCGTGCTCACCGGCGGCGAGGCGTGGCGGGCGGTGTACGGCGTGCCGATCTACGCCTTCCTGTGCGTGATGCTCGCGGTCGCCGTCGGCACCCTGCTCCGGCAGTCCGCCGGTGCGATCACCCTGCTGCTGCTGTGGCCGCTGCTGATCGAGAACCTCTTCAGCCTGTTCGGACGGTTCGGCGAGAACGTCAAGCCGTTCCTCCCGTTCGCCAACGCGAACCACTTCCTGGGCGCCGACCAGGGCATCGACTGGCACTGGGGACCCTGGGGCTCGCTGGTGTACTTCGCGGTGGTCGTGCTGGCGATCTTCGGTGCCTCGCTGGTGCTGGTGAACCGCCGCGACGCGTGAGGCAGCTGCGCGGCCCGGGCGCGATTTGTACCCTCATCGGGGTACGGATCGCGCACGGGCGCGTAGCGCTTTTTCATGTGACGTCCGGTTACACTTTTGTCTGTGAGTGAGGAGCGCTCGGTGCGGGATGAGGCGGTCGACGAACCCGCGCGCCGCAGTACGCCGGCGGCGGCCGTCGGCTGGATCCGTTCCGCGAACAGCTCGCCCCAGCTCGTCGACGCCGTCCGCAAGCTTCGCCGTGCGCTCCCCGGCGACCCCTCCTTCGGTGACCCGCTGTCGACCGCGGGACCGGGCGGCGTGCGGGCCATGGCCAGAGCCGCCGACCGCCTGCTCGACGACGGTCCCGGTGCCTCCCGCGAGGTCAGCCTCGGTGCCCTGCAGGTCTGGCAGGCGCTGCTCGAGCGCACCGGCCGCGGCCGCGGCACCCGCGAGGTCACTCTCGTCTTCACCGACCTGGTCGGGTTCTCCGACTGGGCACTCGTCGCGGGCGACCAGGCCACGCTCGACCTGTTGCGGGACGTCGCGCGCGCCATCGAACCGCCCGTCGCGGGCCTCGGCGGGCACGTCGTCAAGCGGATGGGCGACGGCATGATGGCCGTGTTCGCCAGGCCCGACCGCGCGATCGAGGCGGCCTTCGCCGCGCGTGCCGCTCTCGCGGAGGTGCAGCAGGGCGGCTACCGGCCGCGCATGCGGGTGGGCATCCACACCGGCGTACCCCGACAGATCGGCGCGGACTGGCTCGGGGTGGACGTGAACGTCGCCGCCCGGGTGATGCAGGCCGGTAGCGACGGCAACGTGATGGCCTCCTCGGCCACCCTGGACGGGCTCGAGCCCGGGCTCCTCGACGACCTCGGCCTTCGTGCCAAGCCGTACCGCCGCGGGCTGTTCGCGGCGCCGCTGCGCGGTGTTCCCGACGACCTGAGACTGTTCACCCTCACGCGCGCCGACTGAACGGGGTGCGTCGAACCATGACGCCGGGGCGCGAAGGCGCGCACACTGAGGGAATGGTTGACAGGGAGCAGCGAACACCCCTGTACGGGGTCGTGATGATTCTCGTGGCGCTCGGCGCGGCGCTGGCGGTCAGCTACTACGGACCGGTCTGGTTTCGCGTCGTGGTCTACCTGGTTGCGGTGGTGCTCGTCCTGGTCGGGGGCGTCATGACCTTCCGCGACTACTCGCGCTGACGCCGGCGCTGTGCGCGTCCTCGCCGTGGGCGAGGACGCGCACAGTCGCGTGTCAGTGCAGGCGCCAGAGCGGGGACACCGGGCCGTGCCCGGCGCCGAGGTCGTAGGAGGCCGCCAGGCAGCGGGTGACCCACTCCTTGCCGAACTCCACCGCGGCCGGCATCGAGTACCCGTGCGCGAGCGCGCAGGCGATCGCGGCGGCCAGGGTGTCGCCGCCGCCGTGGTCGTTGCCGGTGTCGATCCGCGGGCTGGTGAACTCGTGGAATCGGTCCCCGTCGAACAGCAGGTCGGTGGACTCGGTCGACGTGCGCAGGTGCCCGCCCTTGACCAGTGCCCACTGTGCGCCGAGCGCGTGCAGGGCCTCCGCGGCCCGGCGGGCGGACGCGTCGTCGACCACTTCGATGCCGGTGATGAGCCGGACCTCGTCGAGGTTCGGTGTGACCAGCGAGGCGATCGGGATCAGCGTGTTGCGGACCGCGTCGAGTGCCTCCGCGTGCAGCAGCGGGTCGCCGTGCATGGACGCGCAGACGGGGTCCACGACCAGCGGCACGGCCTGCCCCTTGCCGATCCCGACCTCGCCGCACACCCGTGCGACGGACTCGATGATCGCCGTCGAGGCCAGCATCCCGGTCTTCGCGGCGCTCACCCCGATGTCGCCGACCACCGACCGCACCTGGTCGGCCACGATCTCGGGCGGGATCTCGTGAAACCCGCTGACCCCCACCGAGTTCTGCACGGTCACCGCCGCGACCGCGACGCACGCGTGGACGCCGCACATCGCCATCGTGCGCGAGTCGGCCTGGATGCCGGCGCCGCCGCCGGAGTCGGTTCCGGCGATGGTGAGGACGCGGATCGGCGTCTGGCCGTCGGGGGTGAGGGGCAGGAACTTCACGAGGTGGACACTACCGGGAGGTAGACCTGGCTTCCCGTGCCCGCGAACTCCGCCGACTTCTCCGCCATTCCGGCCTCGATCGCCGCCGCATCGGTCAGTCCGTTGCGCTCGGCGTACTCACGCACGTCCGCCGAGATCCGCATGGAGCAGAACTTCGGTCCGCACATCGAGCAGAAGTGCGCGGTCTTCGCCGGCTCGGCCGGCATGGTCTCGTCGTGGTACTCGCGGGCGGTGTCCGGGTCCAACGAGAGCGCGAACTGGTCGCGCCAGCGGAACTCGAAGCGCGCCTTGGACAGCGCGTCGTCGCGTTCCTGCGCCCGGGGGTGCTGCTTCGCGAGATCCGCCGAGTGCGCGGCGATCTTGTAGGTGATGACACCGACCTTCACGTCGTCGCGGTTGGGCAGTCCCAGGTGCTCCTTCGGCGTCACGTAACAGAGCATCGCGGTGCCCGCCTGCGCGATGATGGACGCACCGATCGCCGAGGTGATGTGGTCGTACGCGGGCGCGATGTCGGTGGCGAGCGGTCCGAGGGTGTAGAACGGCGCCTCCTCGCAGAGCTCTTCCTCGAGTCGCACGTTCTCCACGATCTTGTGCATGGGCACATGGCCGGGTCCCTCGATCATCACCTGCACGCCATGCGATTTCGCGATCTTCGTCAGCTCGCCCAGGGTGCGCAGCTCGGCGAACTGAGCCTCGTCGTTCGCGTCGGCGATCGATCCCGGACGCAGTCCGTCGCCGAGCGAGAACGTCACGTCGTAGCGCGCGAGGATCTCGCACAACTCCTCGAAGTGCGTGTACAGGAACGACTCCCGATGGTGGGCCAGGCACCAGGCGGCCATGATCGAGCCGCCCCGCGAGACGATCCCGGTGACCCGCTTGGCGGTCAGCGGGACGTACCGCAGCAGGACACCCGCGTGCACGGTCATGTAGTCGACGCCCTGCTCGCACTGCTCGATCACGGTGTCGCGGTAGATCTCCCAGGTCAGCGCGGTCGGGTCGCCGTTCACCTTCTCCAGTGCCTGGTAGATCGGCACCGTGCCGACCGGCACCGGGGAGTTGCGCAGGATCCACTCGCGGGTCTGGTGGATGTCCTTGCCGGTGGACAGGTCCATGATGTTGTCCGCACCCCAGCGCGTGGCCCAGACCATCTTCTCCACCTCCTCGGCGATGGAGGAGGTCACCGCGGAGTTGCCGATGTTCGCGTTGATCTTCACCAGGAACCGCTTGCCGATGACCATCGGCTCCGACTCGGGGTGCTTGTGGTTCGCCGGGATCACCGCTCGTCCCGCGGCAACCTCCTCGCGCACGACCTCCGGTGCAACACCCTCGCGGACGGCGCAAAAACGCATCTCGGGCGTGACGATCCCGGCCCGCGCCCAGGCCAACTGGGTGCGGACGGGGGTGGACTTCCCGTCGCCACGCTCGCCCCCGATGTCGACGGCGTCGGGCTTGGTCCAGCCGTCGCGGGTCTTCGGCAGGCCCGCCTCGAGATCGATGTGGGCTCCGGCGTCGGTGTACGGGCCGGAGGTGTCGTACAGGTCCAGATGCTCGCCGTTGCTCAACTGGACGCGCCGGACGGGCACTCGCAGCCCGTCGACGTCGAGATACCGCTTGCTGCTGCCCTCGATGGGGCCGGTGGTGACGGTGCTGGTGGTGACAGAGGTGTCCCTCATGCGTGCTCTCCCTACGCCGGCATTACCCGGTCAGGTTCGACGGTCGACGGCCCTGATCGCTCCGAAGAGCTAGCCGTCCTCTCAGCCCGCTGGTGCGAGCCCCCGTGGGTTGTGTAGTTGTCGGCGCCGACCCTAGACCGGGCCCCGTGCACTGCGCCAGTCCGAGTCCACGAGCTGGACGGGATTCGAGTGATCCCCCTCACAATGTCCGCCGGCTGACCTATAGTGGTGTGGATCACATTTTGGTTACGGGCGGGGTAGGGAGACGGGTTCATGATTGCGGATTCACCGACCGCGGAGGTGTCGAACAATGCTGGTCAGAGCCGGTTCGAGCTCCGGCTGAACGGCGATCTCGTCGGCATTCTCGGTTACTACGAGTTGGACACGAACGCGGGGGCCGGTGTTCGTGTCGGTCGGCGGTCGGGGCCGCCCGTCGTCTCGTTCATGCACACGGTGATCGTCGAGGACTTCGGCCATCGCGGGCTGGCCGCGGTCATGGTGCAGCGCGCACTCGATGCGGCCCGCGAATACGGCTGGAAGGTGCGCCCGGTGTGTACCTATCTGCAGCGGTTCATCGCCGACAATCCCCAGTATCAGGACATGCTCGCTCCGCTCTGACCGCCGGTTCCGGGCCTGCATTGTGCCGATTCGGCCACGATTCGAAGAAGTCTGGGCGACAAACAGGCAAGGGGTTCGCTGTGCGGCGGCGGGATCTTGCCGGGGCTGCTTGCATTGCGATGTGGATCACATCTTCAAGCGACATCACGTCCAGGTAGCGGCGGTGAGCACGCCCGTCGTTGCGGCAGCGGACCCGGCGCTCGCGCGCGTCGAGGACAATCCGTCGCACTCACGCTTCGACCTGTGGGTCGGCGACGAGCTGGTGGGAATCCTCGGCTACCGAAGCGGACGCGACGATCCCGATGCGCCGCCCTCGGGTGACCCGCAGGGCGGCGATCCCGAGGTGATCGCCTTGATGCACACCGTGGTCAAGGAGGACTTCGGCGGGCGCGGGTGGGCGGCGATCCTGGTTCGCGAGGTGCTCGAGGAGTCGCGGGTGCGGGGCTGGCGACTGCGGCCGGTGTGCACCTACGTCCAGCGGTACCTCGGCACGCACACGGAGTTCCTGGGGTTGGTCGACGCCGACTGACGGCCCTCCCTGAAATTCGAGAGCACTGCTCTTGCGATGCCTGGCATGGGGGTGAATACTGCTCTGAACAGAGAGCGCTGCTCTCGTTCGAGGTGGGGAGCGAACCATGATCGACACAACCGTCCGACCGCAGACCCGACGTGGGGTTGCGACCGCCGCGGCCGCGCTGTTCGGCGCCTCCGGGTTGCTGTTCCTGCTCTACCCCGCCGTCCGGCCCTACTCGGACTACCTGAACGAGACCACTCTCGACGGCGCCCACGCCTACGCGTCGGGCGGCTGGATCGCCGCACACGTATTCGGCATGCTCGGGTTCGTGCTGCTCGGGTTGGCGATGCAGGCGCTGCGGGAGGTCCTCCGTGACACGCCCGCCGATCGGATCGGCGTCGCCGCCACCGTCGTGACCTGGGTCGGCGTCGGCCTGACCCTCCCGTACTACGGCGCCGAGGACTTCGCCCTGCACGCGGTCGGTGTCCGTGCGCTCGGCGACGGCTCGCCGGACCTGCTCGACCTGGTCGTGCAGGTGCGGGGCGGCGGTACGCAGATGACGATGTTCGCCTTCGGTCTGGTGTTGGTCGCCGCCGGCACGGTCACCGCGGCGGTCGCGATCTGGCGGTCGGGAGTGCTCGCCCGGTGGAGCGGGATCCCGCTCGCCGTCGGCTTCGCGCTGTTCGTCCCGCAGTTCTTCGGACCGCCGTGGATGCGGGTCGCGCACGGCGCCGTGCTTGCCGCCGGTGCGTTGTTGCTCGCTGCGGAACTGCTGCGGCTTCGCCGCGGCGTCGCCGACGCCTGGCCGGGCGGCCCGCGCTAGGCGAGCTCGACCACCACCGGCGCGTGGTCGCTGGCGCCCTTGCCCTTTCGCTCCTCGCGGTCGATCGACGCATCGGTCACCCGGGCGGCGAGTGCGGGCGAGGCGAGTTGGAAGTCGATCCGCATGCCCTGTCGCTTCGGGAAGCGCAACTGTGTGTAGTCCCAGTAGGTGTAGACGCCCGGGCCGGGCGTGAACGGCCGGACCACGTCGGAGAAACCCGCATCGACGAAGGCCTGGAATGCGTCCCGCTCCGGCTGCGAGGTGTGGGTCTTGCCCTCGAACAGGGCCGGATCCCACACGTCCTCGTCGGTCGGTGCGACGTTCCAGTCGCCGACCAGGGCGACCTGGGCGTTCGGGTCGTCCGCGAGCCACTTGACGGCGTCGTCACGCAGGGTGGCGAGCCAGTCCAGCTTGTACTCGTAGTGCGGGTCGGACAGCTCGCGACCGTTGGGGACGTACAGGCTCCACACCCGCACCCCGCCGCAGGTCGCGCCGATCGCCCGGGCCTCGACCACCGGGGTGGCGATGTCCAGGCTGTCGGCGGCGGCCTTCGCGAATCCGGGCTGTCCCTCGAACCCGACCTGCACGTCGTCGAGCCCCACCCGCGAGATGATCGCCACCCCGTTCCACTGGCTCAGCCCCACGTGCGCGACCTCGTAGCCGAGGTCGGTGAACCGGTCGGTGGGGAACTGGTCGTCGCGGCACTTGGTCTCCTGGATCGCCAGCACGTCCGTCTCCGTCCGCGCCAGCCAGTCCACGATCCGGTCCGTCCGGGCCCGCACCGAGTTCACATTCCACGTCGCCAGTCGCATGCCAGGCAGCGTAGTGCGCGGCGAACCCGGTTCAATCGGGGGCGGTCGCGTATCGGTAGCGGTGGTGATCGATGAGCCCGAGGGTGCGGTAGAGCGCGATGGCAGCGTCGTTGTCCGCCTCGACCTGGATGTACGCGTGAGTCGCGCCGTTGTCGCGTCCCCAGCGGATCATCTCCGCGCACATCAGCAACCCGAGTCCGCGTCGCCGATGTTCGGCGGCGACCTCGACCGCGGCCAGGCCCACCCAGTGCCGCCCGTCCGGCGCCTCGGTGACCGCCGCCCGCGCGATCGCGAGCAGTTCGGTGTCCGGGCTGCCGAGCGCGCCGAAACCGACCTTGCCGTCACGGACCGCGCCGAGCACCGCCGGCGCGCATGCGGGCAGCGACTCGCCGCGGTAGTGGTAGAGCGGCAGCCAGCGCTCGTCCGGCGCGTCCGCCACGGTCACCAGCGAATCACCCTCGGGCAGGATCAGATTCGCGATGTCGGCGGCCATCACCTGGACCTCGTCGGAGACCTCCCAGCCGTCCGGTGCGGTGCCGAGACGGTCGGGCAGCAGCAGCTGCAAACGCTGGCCTCGGTCGGCGTACCAGGCGCGCAGCCGTTCGAGGGTGTCACCGGTGTAGAGATCCCCGATCCGGTCCGCCTTGCCCAACGGGGTCGCGGCGTTCGCGCGTCGGGTGAAGCCGTCGCCGAAGCGGGCCAGCCACCCGTTCACCCACGTCTGCTCGGTGCCGGGCCAGCCGTCGGCCGCGGCCAACTCCAGGGCTCGGATCTCCCTCGTCAACACCGGGCGGGCGCCGAGTGCCTTGAGCGCGACCACCTGGTCGGGGGAGACCTGCACCACCCGGCCGTCCGGAGCGCGGACCACCACCGCGGGAGTCAGCGAGACCAACTCACCGATGATGTCCGTCAGCGGCTGCGGATAGCCGGGCGGAAGCTTGTAGCGCAGGACGACCCTGCCGCCGAGTGCGGCGTCAGTCATCGTGGCCGAACGGATCCTCGACCGTGCCGGGGACCCAGCTCTGCCCGGGCACGCCCCAGCCGGCCCGCTTGATCGTCTTCTTCGCTGCGCGTGCGTTGCGGCCGATCAGCATGTCCGTGTAGACGAATCCGTCCAGGTGGCCGACCTCGTGCTGCAGCATCCGGGCGAAGAATCCGGTGCCCTGGATGTCGACGGGATCGCCGTTGGCGTCGACGCCGGTGACCCTGGCCCAGTCCGCGCGACCGGTCGGGAACTGCTCACCCGGCACGGACAGGCAGCCCTCCTCGTCGTCGTCCGGGTCGGGCATCGTCTCGGGAAGCTCGGAGGTCTCGAGCACCGGGTTGACGACCTCGCCGCGGCGCCGCTCGCCGTCGCCTTCGCCGTCGTAGTCGGGGCAGTCGTAGACGAACAGCCGCAGTGCGACGCCCACTTGGTTGGCGGCCAGACCGACGCCGTTCGCGGCGTCCATCGTGTCGTACATGTCGGCGATGAGCTCGGCCACCTCGGACACGGGTTGCGTCACCGGCTTCGTCGGCTCGTGGAGCACCGGGTCGCCAATGATCCGGATGGGAAGAATAGCCATGGTGAGAAGGATAGTGGGGGTCCCGCGTGCCATCCGGACGGTGGGGCGCGCGAGCGACGCGCCGCCACGTCGAACCCGGGCCCGACGTGGCGATCGTGGTTGAATCAGTAGCCGAAGATCAACTGTGTAATTTCGTTGCTCGGTCATGTGAAGCCGACCGGGTTTCCGGGGAACTTTAGGTTTCGCTGAAATTGGGCGAGAGCTCGAAGTTGAGGAGTGAGATGGACGGCGCAGCAGCGCGTAGCCGGAATTCCGAGCACACCGACCCGCAGGTCACCGACGAGGTAGGCGCGGACGGACTCACCCGCCGCGACCACGACATCCTGTCCTTCGAGCGCCAGTGGTGGAAGTACGCGGGTGCGAAGGAAGAGGCCATCAAGGAACTCTTCGACATGTCCGCGACCCGTTACTACCAGGTCCTGAACGCGCTGGTCGACCGGCCGGAAGCCCTCGCCGTCGACCCGATGCTGGTGAAGCGACTGCGTCGGTTGCGGGCCAGCAGGCAGAAGGCACGCGCGGCCCGTCGGCTCGGATTCGACATCACCTAGGTGCCGGCGACGATGCCTCGGCCTCTAAGGTCGGTACCGTGAGTACCCCGCAGCCTGCACCGTCAGGACCGCCGCTTCGCGCGCTCGCGATGGTCCTCATCGCCCTCGCCATCGCCTTCGCGGGCATCGGTGCGATGGCCCTCTCCGACTCGGGCTCGGACACCAAGCCGACCGAGGTGGTGCCCAGCGTGGCCCCGGTCCCCGCGAGCCCGAAGAGTCCCGGTGCTTCGGCGCGTCCGACCACCCCGCCGATCACGTCCGCGGCCTCCGCGCCGACGACGACCAGCGCGGTCGCCTCGGCGGCGACCGTCGACAAGTCCACCGTGCCCGTGCGGGTGTTCAACAACAGCACCGTCAGCGGTCTGGCCGCGCAGACCGCGAGCACGCTCGAGGCGGACGGCTGGCGCGTGTCCGAGACGGGCAACTACAGCACCGGGAACGTCGCCAAGACGACGGTGTTCTACTCGCCCTCCTCCGCCACCGAGAAGCAGGCGGCACTCGAGATCGCCTCGGCCCTGGGTGTCACGGCGGAACCGCGCTTCGCGGGGATCCAGTCGGCCTCGCCGGGTGTGATCGTTATCGTCACCTCGCCCTAGGCGAGTCCAGGATCGAGCGGCGCGTGGTCAACTATCGGGTGTCGTAGACCACCGGTCGGCCGGATCGCCCGGCTGGCTATGATCAGAGCACTTTCAGCCCATCTCGAAGGAGCGGTTTGATGGCCTTGCTTACCCGACGCGACGCGAACACTGCCGGCCGTGTGTCCTGGCGCGTCGTCGCCCCGATGGTCGCGGTCGCGGCCGTTGGCCTCACCGCGTGCTCGAACAGCCAGGAGCCGAGCTCGGTCCCCGGCACCACGCCTGCCGTGTGGTCGGGCCAGCCCGCCCCGATCGGTGCCCCCGGTTCCGGTGGCGGCGTCGGTGAGGGTGCCTCCCGCGCGGATCGGATCACGGCGCCGCTCAAGGACGCGCACGGTGAGGCGGCGGGCACCGTCAGCTTCGTGCAGTCCGGTGATCACCTGGTGGTCACCGTCACCGCGCACGGCCTCACCCCCGGCTTCCACGGTCTGCACATCCACTCGGTGGGCAAGTGCGAGACCAACTCGGTGGCCCCCACCGGCGGCGCCCCCGGCGACTTCCTCTCCGCGGGTGGGCATTTCCAGGCCTCGGGCCACACCGGCCACCCGTCCAGCGGCGATCTCACCTCGCTGCAGGTGCGTCAGGACGGCAGCGCGGACCTGATGACCACCACCGACTCGATCACCATCGAGGACCTGCAGAACCACGGTGCGGGCACCGCGATCGTCGTGCACGCCGGTGCCGACGACTTCGGCAACATCCCGGCCCGGTATGCCCCCGGCGGACCGGACGAGGAGACGATGAAGACCGGTGACTCCGGCGCCCGCGTCGCCTGCGCAGTCCTGAAGTAGTCCCGGCGCGGCTCGTTCTGCCGCGTTGTCGTGCCCCGACGCCGTGACCGTCGAGATGCTGGCCACTTGCCAGTTCCCGGTCGCGGCGTCGGTGCGTTTGCTGTGGTTGGATCAGCGCTGTGGCAGTCCACTTCGCCGGTTCGCCCCGGCCCACGATCGGCGTCGAGTGGGAGATCGCACTGGTCGACCCGGCCACGCGCGACCTCTCCAATTCCGCCGCCCGGGTGCTGGCCGCCGCCGACTCGCTCGCCGGGTCGACGCCGCCGCGACTGCACAAGGAATTCCTGCGTAACACCGTCGAACTCGTCACCGGGATCTGTACGACCACCGCCGAGGCGATGGACGACCTGGACGAGACCATGCGGTTGCTGCGCCGCGCGGCCGCCCGCGAGGGTGTCGAGCTGATGTGTGCGGGCACCCACCCGTTCGCGCAGTGGTCCGCGCAGCAGGTCACCCCCAACCCGCACTACGACGAGATGATCGAGCGCACCCAGTGGTGGGGCCGGCAGATGCTGATCTGGGGCGTGCACGTGCACGTCGGGGTGTCCTCGGTGGACCGCGTCTTCCCGATCATCAACGCCCTGCTGGTGAAGTACCCGCACCTGCTCGCGCTGTCGGCGTCCTCGCCGATGTGGGCGGGCGTGGACACCGGGTATGCCAGCAACCGGGCGCTGATGTTCCAGCAGCTGCCCACCGCGGGCCTGCCGTTCCAGTTCGAAACCTGGTCGCAGTTCGAGGGATTCGTGCACGACCAGATGAAGACCGGGGTCATCGAGCGACTCGGGGCGCTGCACTGGGACATTCGCCCGGCGCCGCAGTGGGGCACCATCGAGGTCCGCGTCTGCGACGGCGCCTCGACCGCGGCCGAGCTCAGCGCGCTGGTGGCGCTGACGCACTGCCTGGTGGTGCATTTCGACCGACAGCTCGACGCCGGGGTGGAACTGCCGGGGATGCCGCCGTGGCACGTCCAGGAGAACAAGTGGCGGGCCGCGCGCTACGGGCTGGACGCCGAGATCATCCTCGACGCCGACAGCAACGAGCGGCTGGTCACCGACGACCTGTACGACCTGCTCGAGCAGCTCACGCCGATCGCCCGCGAGCTCGGCTGCGCGGACGAACTGGCCCGCGTGGCCGACATTCCGCGACGCGGGGCCTCGTACCAGCGTCAGCGCGCGGTCGCCGCGGCCGCGGACGGCGACCTGACCGCCGTCGTGGATGCCCTGGTGCGTGAGCTCGACAGTTAAGTCCCTGTTCACGCACCGTTTACTATGTACGGGTGCTGATCGACGACTCGCCCGCCGCTGCGCCGTGGCGACCGTCGCGGGGCGCCCGTCCGACCCTGGTCACCATCGCCGTGGCCGTCTTCGTCGCCGTGCTGATCGCGCTGCAGGTGGTGGCCTCGCGCAACGGTTTCGAGGGTCCGCTGCAGTCGCTGAGCAGGGATTACGTCGGCACCCCGAAGTCGATGTCCGTGCCCTGGGCCGGGTTGGCGCTCGCCCTGGTCGGGCTGACCAACCGGCAGCGGGTGGTCGCCCTCGCCGCGGCGATCGGGCTGGACCTGGTGTTCCTGCTCGGGAGGCTGGCGGTCGACGGTCCGGTCGCGATCGGCAACGGTCCGACCCTCGTGCTCACCGGGATCGGTGTGGTCGCTGCGGTGCGGTGGTCGGGGGACCAGCGGGCGAGTGCGCTGCGCGGGGTCGCGCTCGGCGCCCTGCTGATCGTCGCGACGAAGGTCGGCGACGTGTGGCTGCAGATCACCGTGATGACCCGGCCGGTCGTGCTCGACCAGTACGTCGAACTGGCCGACCGGGCACTGGGCAGTCCGTCGTGGGTCATGGGCCGGGTGGTCGACGCGCTCGGCGGCGCCGGCTACGGGGTGCTGCACTGGGTGTACATCGAGCTGCCGGTCGCCGCGATCGTGGTGGCGCTCTACCAGCTCCGGAACGGCTGGCCGTCGCACTACCTGGTGCGGACCTTCCTCGCGATCGGGCTGATCGGGCCGATCTTCTACCTGCTGTTCCCCGTGGTCGGGCCCGACTTCGCGTACGGCACCGCGGGGGCCGGATCGCAGCTCGCGAACCTGTGGCCGAACGTGGTGCCGACGGGAACCGACCCGTCGGGGTTCGCGTTCGACACCCCCGCGCCGCGCAACTGCATGCCGTCCCTGCACACCGCCTGGGCGCTGTCGATCTTCGTCCACTCCCGCCGCGGGCCGCGGTGGCTGCGCTGGGGCGGCACCTTCTGGCTGGTGTGCACGCTGATGGCCACGCTCGGCTTCGGCTACCACTACGGCGTCGACCTCGTCGCCGGCGCCGTGCTGTGCCTGACCCTGGAGTCGGCGCTGCGGGACCCCGAGCGTGGCTGGGGCCGGTTCCGGGTGCGGCTGGTGGTCGGCGGCACGGTCGTGTTCGCGGCGCTGCTGGCGAGTTACCGGTACCTGGCGGTCCCGATCGCCGAGTACCCGATGGTCTCCGCGCCGTTGATCCTCGGGTCGCTCGCGGTGGTGGCCGTCGCGTTCTACGCCAGCTTCTTCGCCGCGCCGGAGTCGGGGCTGGGCCGGTGGGGTGGGCAGCGCGGCGACGAGGACGACATCGTCCCCGTCGGGGCGTCGCAAATATAGACTCCGGGTATGGATACCGGACCGGAGGCCGCGCTGTCGCTGCGTGAGCGGCAGAAGCAACAGACCCGGTCACACCTCCTGGAGACCTCCGCCCGGCTGATCGGCGAGCGCGGGTACCAGGCGAGCACCATCGAGGACATCGCCAGGGCGGCGGGCATGAGCCGGGCCACGGTGTACTCGTACTTCCCCAGCAAGGAGGCGATCGTCCGGGGGCTCGTGGTGGAGCTGTGGGACGGCGCCGAGGCGCTGTACGTCGCCTTCGGTCGCCTCACCGAGTGGTCGCGGCCGACGGTGCGCGACTGGGTCCAGATGGTGGTCGAGACCTGGGAGCGCAGCGGGGACCGCCTCCGGGTCGGTGCGGCGCGCCTGGTCGACTACGACGACTTCTACCTCGACTACCACCGACGATTCGTCCGCGCGCTGACCGCCGACGAGAAGCTGTGGGGCCGGTTCCCGGCCGAGGAGGCGGAGCGGCGGGCGCTGTGGCTGATCAGCGGGCTGGAACTGTTCCTCAACACCTGGCTGGTGCGCGGGTGGGCGCACGACCGCGAGGCGGCAATCGACACGCTGACCGACGTGTGGCGGGCGACGCTGAACGCCGAGGAGCCCGCCGCGGACGGTCGCGCCCGCCGCGGCGGGGGCGCGACCACCCGCTGACCCTCAGGCCAGTGCGAACTTCGCCCGGGCGATGCCGCCGATCTCGGCCAGCGCCAGCCGGGCCCGGGCGTGCGCGTCGGCGTGCATCAGAAAGCCGTGCGCCACACCGGGATACCGCAACAGTGCGGTCTGCACCCCGGCGTCGCGGAGCCGCCGACCGTAGTCCTCGGCCCCGTCCCTGGCCACGTCGTGGGACGCGGTGACCACGATCGCGGGCGGCAGGCCGGACAGGTCCTCGGCGAGGCTGGGCACCGCGTACGGGCTGTCGCGACTCGGGTCGTCCCCGAGGTACATGTTCATCGACCACGGGATGTCGCCGGCGGTCACGATCGGGCCGTCGGCGAACTCGAGCACCGACGGCCACTCGAGGCTCCGATCGATCCCGGCATAGATCAGCAGCTGGAACACCGGGGACTGTGCCTGCTCGTCGCGGGCGCGCAGCGCGACCCCGGCCGCCAGGGTCGCGCCGGCGCTGTCCCCGGCCACCGCGACCAGGTTCGGCTCGGTGCCCAGCTCCGCCGCGTTCTCGAGCACCCATCGGGTCGCCGCATACGCCTCGTCGGAGGCGACCGGGTAGGGGAACTCGGGGGCGAGCCGGTAGTCGACGCTGATCACCATCGCGCCGGTCGCGGCGGCGAGGTGGCGGGCCATCGAGTCGAAGGACTCGACGCTGCCGATGACCAGGGCGCCGCCGTGGAAGTAGACCATCGCCGGCAGGGTCGCGGCGTCGTTCGGTCGATAGACCCGGACCGACAGTGGGCCGTGCGGCCCCGGCAGGGTGCGGTCCTCGACGGCGTGCATCTCGGGTGCGGGCGTGCGCGGCATCGACTCCATCATCGAGCGCGAGGCCTGCACCCCCAACTCGTACATCGGACGCCAATACTGTTGCCGGGCAGACAGGTACGAGGCGACGTCGGGGTCGAGTTCGGTCATGATGGCTCCGATCGTGGGGTGGGTGGACTCAGTCGCCGACCTTGGCGGCGACTGTGGTCGGGATGCCGATCGCGGACCACTGGGCGTACGCGTCGGGGCCCAGCCGGCGGGCGAAGCCGTCGAGTTGGGCCCACATGGTCGGCGCGATGGTCAGGTCCACGGGTGCCATCACCCGGTCGATGAGCGCGGGCCAGCTCTCGGGCTCGGTGTCGGGTGCGATCGCGCCGTGGGTCTCCGCCTGGACCACGCGGGAGACCAGTCCGCCGCCGACGGTGAACGCCTCGCCGCTCAGTTCGGTGTCGCGGTGCAGCAGGTACACGGCGAACGCGCCGACCGCCTCGGGTGGGAAGCGGTCCTGCATGAACTCCGCGAACCCGTCGGCCTGGATGCCGGCGGTCGACCGGGTCCACGCCGCGGGGAGCACCGCGTTGGCGCGCACCCCGGCCGCGGCGCCGAGGATCGCCTGCGTGCGGTTGAGGGCCAGGACGGCGCCCTTCGCCGCGCCGTAGCCGGGCATCGCGGGCGAACCCCAGATGGCGTTGGAGGCGACGTTGAGGATCCGCCCGGCACCGGTCGCCGACAGGTGCGGCCAGGCGGCCTCGCTGATCCGGTGCGCCCCGTGCAGGTGGACGTCGACCTGGGTGTCGAAGTCGCCGCCCGCGCCGGCGTTGTTCACCACGATGTCCAGGCGGCCGAAGGCCTCGACGGCCGCGCCCACGATCCGCTCGGAGTCGTGGACCACGTCGCCGGTGACCCCGATCGCGGTGCCGCCGGACTCGGAGATCAGGCGTACGGCGTTCTCGGTGCCGGGCGTGTTGGAGTTCCCGGCCCAGTCGCGGCCGAGGTCGTTGACCACGACCGCGCATCCGCGCTCGGCGAGCATTCGGGCGTAGGTCAGACCGAGGCCGAAGTCCGAGACGCCGGTGACGAGCGCTACCTGACCGTCAAATCGCAAGGGGCTCATGGTTGTCGGACGCTAGCCGATCGAGCGGGTGTTGGGTAGACCCTTTGGAAGAAAAGTGAACTCTCAGTATGGAAATCGTAATACAGGTATGGACAAACGGCCCACGGTCCACCTAGTGTGCCCTGCATCACATCGGTACCGGATCTGTCCGTCCCGCCCCGCGGGAATCGGCGTGCCGCGCAGCGGATCCGGGCCCGTTCTCGAGAAGGAGCGTCGATGTCTTCCGTTACCCACGCCTCGCCGCCCGTCCCGGTCGATCGGGATCGGCTGCGGCGATGCCTCGAGTCGGCCGATCCGGCGGTCCTGCTCGCGGTGCTGGTGCAGCTGACCGGCGACGCGTCGCTGCTGGACCGCTTTGCCGGGCAGATCTCCCACGTGCCGGACCCGCCGGAGATGGCGGCCGTCGCTCCGGCGCCGATCGCGGGCGAGATCGTGGACCGGCTGACCGAGGCCGTGGCCGGCGGCGCGCGGCCCGACGGCCGGGTCGACGAGGAGTTGTTCGGTCGGCTCGCCGCGCTCGCACTGGGTGTCCCGGTCCCCGACGAGTTCGTGCCGATGCTGCTCGAACAGGGCGGATTCCGGTTCTACCAGCCGGTCGTGCCGCGGACGACCCCGATCCCGGCCACCGTGAGCGTCGCGATCGTGGGAGCGGGCCTCGCCGGGATCGCCGTCGCGATCGCCGCGGCCCGCGCAGGCGTGGCGTACGAGGTCTTCGAACGAAACGGTGATGTGGGCGGGACCTGGCACATCCAGAACTATCCGGGGGTCGCGGTGGACACCCCGGCCGCGTACTACTCGCTCTCGAGCGCGCTGAACCCGGACTGGTCCAGCTACTACCCGAAGGGCGGTGAGTACCAGGACTACCTGCGTGCGGTGGTCGACGAGCACCGGATCCGGGACCACACGAGATTCGGGACCGAGGTCGAGGCGCTGCGGTGGGACGACGAGGCCGCCCGCTGGGAGATCCACTGGCGAGGCGCCGACGGCGGTCGCGGGATCGCGTACGCCTCAGCCGTCGTCACGGCCGCCGGCTACCTCAACCGGCCCAAGTATCCCGACGCCCCGGGGCGGGGCGAGTTCGCCGGACTCAGCGTGCACTCCAGCGAGTGGGACCCCGAACTGGACCTGGCCGGCAAGCGGGTCGCGGTGATCGGCGCCGGGTGCACCGCGGTGCAGATCGTCGACTCGCTCGTCGGCGACGTCGAGCACCTGACCCTGTTCCAGCGGCAGCCGCACTGGGTGGCCCCCCGCAAGCGGCGCTCCGACACCGTCCCGGAGGAGCGGCGGTGGCTGGCGAAACACCTGCCGTACTACGCCAACTGGATCCGGCTCAAGTCCTTCTGGGGCTCGTCGGACAATGCCTATCCGGTGGTCGTGGTGGACCCGGAGTGGGCCGAGGGGCACCTGTCGATCTCGCCGGCCAACGACTTCCTGCTACAGGACTGTCTGGCCTACATCGACGAGACCTTCGGCTCCGGGAGCGAATTGGCGCGGAAGGTGACACCCGACTTCGCGCCGTTCGGCAAGCGCATCATCCGCGATCCGGGCGGCTACTACCGCGCCTTGACCCGTCCCGACGTGGACGTGGAGGTCGAGGCGATCGACCGGATCGTCCCGGACGGGATCGTGACAGCGGACGGGCGCCTGATCGACGTCGATGTCATCGTGTACGCGACGGGATATCACCTGGATTTCCTGTCCACCATGGAGATTCGTGGCCGTGACGGGGTGACCCTGGGCCAGGAGTGGGCGGGCAACAACCCGCGCGCGTATCGCGGCGGCACCGTCCCCGGCTTCCCGAACCTGTTCGTCACCTCGGCCCCCAACGCCAATCCCGGGCACGGTGCGGGCAACAACTTCGCGATCGAGGTGACGGCGCACTTTCTCGTCGAGTGCCTGCAACTGCTCGCCGAACGCGAGGCGACGTCGCTGGAGCCGACCCGGCAGGCCTACGACGAGTACAACGCGCGGATCGACGAGGCGATGGAGCGCACCGTGTGGCGGCACACCCCGAGCGCGCACACCTACTACCGGAACGACTCGGGGCGGGTGATCGTCGCCAGCCCATGGCGGCTGATCGACGTCTGGTCCGAGCATCGAGCGCCGGTGGAATCGCACTTCCGGCTCAAATAGCCCGAGCCTTCCCGAGTAGCCCAGCGTTCTGAAGTTGACTCCGGCGGTCCCGACCGCCCCGGATGAAAGCGGGTCGCACATGTCCTTGTCCACATCGCCTGGCGGAGCCAGGGATTCCTCCGCACTGCGGGCTCCGTCGCCTGCCGCCGAGCGTCCCACCAGCTATTGGATTCGCACGCTGCTGATCCTGCTGCTGCTCACCGAGCAGTCCGCGCTCGGGTTCTCGCTGATCGCGCCGACCCTGCCGAAGGTGGCGAACGAGTTCGCCACCCCCAACGTGGTGTGGGTGATGACCGCGTTCACCCTCTCCGGAGCGCTCGCCTCGCCGATCCTCGGCAGGTTGGCGGACTCGTACGGCAAGAAGAAGATGCTCGTCGTGACCGCCACCATCGGCGCGGTGGGGGCCCTGATCTCAGCGGTCGCACCCACGTTCGCGATCTTCGTCCTGGGCCGGTTCCTGTCCGGTGCCGGATTCGCCTGCATGGCACTGGGATACACGCTCATCCGGGATGTCTTCCCGCCGCGGCTGCAGCCGATCTCGATCAGTATCGCGAACACCGGTGTCGGTGCGGTCGGGGTGGGTGCACTGTTCCTCAGCGGGGTGCTCATCGACCACCTCGGATTCCGTTCGGTGTTCTGGTTCGCATGTGCGTTCTGCGCGGTCGGTGCGGCGCTCACGGCGCTGTTCGTCCCCGAGACCGACATCCGTGCGCGGTCGCGGATCGACTGGGCCGGTGCCGGACTGCTCACGGCGGCGATGCTGTCGATCATGCTCGGCCTCTCGCAGGGCAAGGTCTGGGGCTGGAGCGATCCCCGCATCATCGGCCTGCTGGTGCTGGCCGTCGTCGGGTTCGCCGCGTGGGTGTGGTGGGAGCGCCGGACCGCCGAGCCGCTGATCCGGATCGACCTGATCTCCAATCCCGCCCTGCGTTTCGTGCTGATCGGCGGCGGATTGGCCTACGGCGCAACGACGCTGCTGGCGACCATGGTCCCGATGCTGCTGCAGTCGTCGGCCGAGCCCTACGGGTTCGGGCTGTCCGCGACCGAGATGGCGCTGTGGCTGCTGCCCGGCCAGTTGATGATCGTGGCCAGCGGGTTCTTCGTCGGCGCCACGGCGAAGTCCATCGGGTTCCGTCGGCATCTGATCCTCGGCGGTCTGCTCATCGCGGCCACCGCCGTGATGCTGTCGACGGTCCCGAGCCTGGCGGCGGTCGTGGTGGTGGCGTGGATGATCTTCGGATTCGGCTGCATGATCTATGCGGCCGTCCCCAACCTCGCCCTGCTCACCCTTCCGGAAACCGAGCGTGCGGTGGGGTCGAACTTCGTCGGGGTGTCCCAGACGCTCTGCGGCACCCTCGTCTCCACCATCGGCTTCGCGGTCCTGGCCGAGAACGTGATCGGTGCAGGTGCGCACGGAGTGGTGTACGCGGAGAGCGGGTTCCGGTACGCCTTCCTGGTCGCGGCCGCGGCGGCCCTGATCGGCGCACTCGTCGCGATCGCGGTGCCGCGGACTCGCGTGCCCGCGCCGACGGACCCGGCCACCTAGGAATCGGGTGCGGTGTCATCGCCCGGCGCCGGACCGTCGGAACTCCGTGTCGGCTCGGTGCAACACCGAATTGCAGGCATTGCAGGTGTACTGGGGTTCGAGCAGGTGCTCGCCTGCGCTGTGCACGATGGTCAGGCCGGAACGTCCGTCCTCGGACAGGCGACGCGCCGCCCAGGCGTTCAGTGCGGCGAACACGGGAAAGAAGTCGAGGCTCTTGGGCGTGGTGCGGTACTCCTGACGGCGCGCGCCGTCCACGATCGGCGTGCGGACCAACATCCCGTTGTCGACGAAGTACGCGAGGCGGTCGGTCAGGGTGACCGGCGAGATCGACCCGAGCCGGTCCTGGAAGTCACCGAACCGGCGGTTGCCCTCGAGTGCTGCGGCGAGCAGGAAGGTCGACCAGCGATCCGCGAGCACGCTGGTGGAGTCCATCCCCGGCGCGTCACCCTTCGTCGTGCGCCGGGACCGGCGGTCGGCGACGTCGACGAGGAGCGGCGCATCGACCTCGGTCCGCACGTCGCGGGCGGTCACCCCGATCGCCTGGCACCCGCCGCAGCCGAATATCGGGGTGATGAGGTGCCCGCACGTCAGGTGACGAAGATGGGTCGTCGGTCTGTCGGGCGCCCACGGTGCCCAGTGGCGGTCCCAACTCCACAACGCGACGAACGCCAGCCACAGATCGTCGCCGAGATCGGTGAGGCGGTACTCGTTGCGCGGCGGTGCGGTCGAGTACGGATGAGCGTCGAGGATTCCGTCGTCGATCAGCCGACCTAGGCGATGCGAGAGGACGGCGTCCGAGATCCCCAGCTCGTCACGTAGTTGCCCGAAGCGCTCGGCGCCGTCGAGGACGGCCCTGATTATCTGCAGATTCCACCTGTCGCCCGCGATGAGCAGGGCTCGCCCCAGCGCGGACGATGCCGGAGGGGCCGGGACTGGGGACATGCCGTCAATGATCGCAAACAGGGTCGGGTCGGGCGCCGAGGTGTCCTGGAGCACTCGTCGGCTCAGTGGCTTTTCACTGAGAAGTAACAGCAGCAATTGTTACTCCAGCGTGTCAGGAGTGCGCTGCCGTGATCGGCAATATGTCGTTGCACTGCTGGTTGATTCACTAATGCGATCGCCGAGGCAAGTCACTATGAATCTTGTAGTAATGGCGCTCCTTGGCTAGCCTGAGGTGCGACAACTAGGAGGAACAGATGACGAACCCCGTGTACGTGCTCGGAGGAGCCCAGACCGACTTCGCGAGGAACTGGTCGAAGGAGGGACTTGGACTGGTCGACATGTTCGCCGAGGTCGTGCCTGCCGCACTGGTCGACGCGCGAGTCGACGACCATGAGGTGGGAGTCGTGCACGTGAGCAATCTCGCCGGTGAACTCTTCGCCGGCCAGGCCCAGCTCGGCGGCATGGTCGTCGCGGCCGTGCCCGGCCTGGACGGTCTGCCGAGTACACGGCACGAGGCGGCGTGTGCCTCGGGCAGCACCGCGGTCCTCGCCGCGTGTGCGGACATCGAATCGGGCCGCTACGACGTGGCGCTGGTGGTCGGGGTCGAGCTGATGCGCAATGTGTCAGCACAGACGGCCGCCGAGTACCTGGGCACCGCGGCGTGGGCGGGGCGCGAGGCGCTGGGGGTGAAGTACCCGTGGCCCGCGCTCTTCGCCGAGATCGCGCAGGAGTACGCACGGCGCTACGGCCTCGACCACGCACATCTCGGTCGTTTCGCCGAGATCGCGTTCTCCAACGGATCCCGCAACGGCCTTGCCCAGACCCGGGGCTGGGAGTTCCCGGCGGGGTCGTTCGCCGAGGACGACGAGGTGAACCCGATCGTGGAGGGGATGCTCCGCAAGACCGACTGTGGCCGCATCACCGACGGCGGCGCCGCCGTGGTGCTGGCCGGGCCGAGGTTTGCACAGGATTGGGCGCAGCGGACCGGAGCCGACCTGGACCAGGAGGCCACGATCGCCGGGTTCGGCCATCGCACGGCGACCCTGCTGCTCGCGGACAAACTCACCGAGAGCGCCGACCAGGACTACCTCTTTCCGCACCTGCGTGGAGCCGTCGAGGACGCCTACCGGCGGGCGGGAATCTCGGGGGTCGACGACCTGGACGTCGCCGAGATCCACGACTGCTTCACCATCAACGGCCTGGTGACGCTCGAGCACATCGGACTGGCAGACCCGGGCAAGGGCGGCGAGGTGCTGATGGACGGCACGATCGAACGTGGTGGACGGCTCCCGGTGAATCCGACTGGTGGGCTGATGTCGCACGGGCACCCGGTTGGCGCCACCGGCATCCGCATGGTCCTCGACTCGGCCCGGCAGGTCACCGGCCGGGCGGGAGATCATCAGGTCGACGGCGCCCGCCGCGCCCTCACCGTCAACATCGGTGGATCGTTCACGACCGCAGTGTCCACCGTCGTCGTCCGCGGCGCCCGATGACCGGCGGCGGCATCGCCGGATGCTGGGCGTAGCAACGCAAACGACCAAGGTCTCCCGGGCGGGGTGGTTCTCGGACCACCCCGCACCGGGAGACCTTCATTCGATCAGGAGCGGGCCTCGGACAGCTGATCGGCGCGTACCCAGGTGGCATGGAAGCCGGAGGGAACCCGGCGCGGCAGCAGCACCCGCGCAATCGGTCCCGCCGCGACGTCCTCGGCGTCGAAGATGTTGATCTCGCCCCGATCCTCGGCCTCGTCGTTGACGAAGCACACCAGGTAGCCGTCGGTCTCTCCCGTGGATCCGTCGCGCGGTGCGAATGGGGCCTCCGAACCCCAACGGCCGGAACCGAACTTGTGCTCTTCCTTGGTGCCGGTCAGCGAATCGAAGCGCACGAGACCGTCGAAGAGCAGGGTCGGTTCGTTGCCGAGGCTCATGTTGTACGAGTACCGGTGTGAGCGACCCATCACCCGCGAATCCACGCTGGGGAACTCAATGTTGGCATTGTCGAGTTCGGTCTCGACGGTGGACCCGGTGCGCAGGTTGAAGCGGTACCGGTACAGCTGCGCATCGAGCCGCATGTACGCGAGCATGTTCGACAGGGGCGAGGCGAAAGTCGTCTGGTGCTGAGGGTTCTTCACCCGGCACACGTCCATGACGATCTCGTCGCCCTCTTCCCACGAATTGACGACGTGGTAGATGTAGCACGGCTTCACCTCGAACCAGCGCACGTCGCTGCCGTTGCCGTGGCGGGGAATGACCGCGAATCGAGCGGGCAGTTCCTGGTCGTAGAAGATCCGGTACTTGCCGGCGCGACGCGCGTCGTGGTCCTGTACCAGCGGCAGGTCCATGAGGATCGAGTAGTTGGCGGTGATCCCGATGTCGTGCGGAAGCCGCGGACCGGGGAGATCGATCTGCGTGAGGTGCGTCTGACGACCGTCGGCGCCGATGATGCCGTAGCGCAGGAAGTCCTGGTCGGGCCCGTAGTCGAACCAGATCAGCTCGCCCGTGGCCTCGTCGACCTTCGGGTGGGCCATCATGTCGCCGGCAAAGGTTCCCAGGAAGTCCTGGGCGCCAAGCGTTTCCAGCGACATCGGGTCCACGGCGTAGGGCGTCCCGCAGAGGTACCACGTCGCGAGGACCTGGCCGCGGTGGTAGATGACGTCGGTGTTGGCGGAGTCCTTGATCCCGAGGCCGTGTCCGTTGCCCCACGGATTGTCCTTGGGGTTCTCCATGAGGCCGGTCCACAGGGCACGGCCCGCCTCGGACTCGTCCTGGAAGGCCTTGGTCTGGACGTACCGATTGCGGTACCGCACCTTCCCGTTGTCGAAGTGTGCGGCATGGATCATGCCATCGCCGTCGAACATGTGATAGCGGCCCGGTGCCTCGAACTGCCGGTTCGGGCCGTTTCGGAGGTACACGCCGTTGAGGTCCTTCGGGATCTCACCGATGACGGTGAGATCGTCGAGGGTGAGTTCGTCGTGGACCGGCGCGAACACCCCGAGGGTGTACGGATTGTCGTCGGTGGCGTCGACCGGGCGAGCGATGGCGACGGGGTCGCCGTTCGCGCGGGGCTGGGTGGAAGTCATGCCTACTCCGCTTCGGTGGTATGGGTTGGTTGAGTGGTCGAATACTGTTGCGGTGCTGAGGGGTAGAGCACCATCTGGGTGCAACGGAAGAGCGCGATCGCCCTCCCGGCACCGTCGCGGACGGTGGCGTCCCACACCTGGGTGCGCCGCCCACCGTGGATGAGGGTTGCCGCAACGGTGACCGTCCCGGACCGTGCGGTGCCGAGATAGTTGGTCTTGAGTTCGAGTGTGGTGAACCCGGACGCCTCGGAGGGCAGGGCCAGCCGCGCGCCGACGCCACACACCGTGTCGGCCAGTGCCACGACGGTGGCCGCGTGCAGGTATCCGTTCGGTGCCAGCAGTTCCTCGCGAACCTGAAGTTCGCCGGTGACCGTCGCCGCCGATGCCTCGCGGATGCGCATGCCGACCAGGCCCGGGAACCGCCCGTCGAGCATCGCGGTCATCTCGTCGGCGATGTGCTCGCCGGACCCGGTCGGCGTCTCGCGTGGCCGGCCGACCGGCGTCGCGTGGGCATCTGGTGATCCCATGGTCAGCCGACCTTCACGACCTCGCCGCGAATGTCGCGACGCTGCAGCTTTCCGACCGGGTTCCGGGAAAGCTGCTCGACCGTGACGAGTCGCTCCGGCAGCTTGAACGACGCGAGGTCCTTGGCCCGCAGGAATTCGACCAGATCCTCGAGCGTGATGTCGGACCCGTCCTTGGGAACCACCACCGCACAGCACTTCTCGCCGAGGACGTCATCGGGATACCCGACGATCGCCACATCGGCGACGGCGGGGTGGTCGATGAGAATCCCCTCGATCTCGGCCGGAGCGATGTTCATCCCGCCCCGGATGATGATCTCCTTGCTCCGGTCGACGAACTTGAGGTACTCGCCGTCGTCTCCGCACAGCTCGAATATGTCTCCGCTGCAGAGGTATCCGTCCTCGTCGAATGGGCTCGATGGCGCGGTTCCCTCGAGGTAGCCGGCGAAGATCGTCGGTCCCTTCAGTCGGAGCTCGCCGCGCCCGCCGACCTCTGTCACCTGCTCGCCCGTCGCCAGATCCACCAGGCGCGCGGACGTGCGCTCGGCCACCTCGGTGGCCCACGACCTGCTCGGTGCGCCGTAGTTCGGCAGGTATTCGGCACGAATCAGCGGGTCCGGCGTGTCCGAGGGGGCGCCGAGCAGGCACACCCCCTCGTTCGACCCAAAGAAGTTGAGCACCTCGACGCCGAGCGAGTACTGCCAGTCGCGCACCACGCCGGGGGGCAGCGGAGCACCGCCAGAACCCACGCGGCGGAGCGCGGACATGTCGTATGCGGTCCGAAGGTCCTCGCGCTGCAACAGCATGGTGAGGATCGCGGGCGGCATGCTGGTGTGGGTGACGTGGTAGCGCTGGAGCTGATCGAGATAGACGGCCAGGTCCAGTGGGTGGTGGTGGACCACATGACCGCCGCCGAGCAGCCACGGCAGCAGCGAGGTCGCGAACCCGGCCATGTTGACCATCGGGAACGGGTTGAGCATGACGGAGGCCTCGTCCGTCTCCAGTCCGTCCTGAACGGCCTGCCCGATCGCGATCCAGTCACCGTGACACCGGGGTACGCCCTTGGGCGCCGCCTCCGTGCCGCTGGTCCAGCAGATCGTGATGCAGTCGTTCACCGACCGGGGCAGGGCCGCGTAGGCGCGGCGCACGGCATCGACCGATTCGTCGGTGGCGGGGGCCGCGTCCAGCGGCCGGCCACGGTTCGACGAGGGCGGACCGAAGGTGAACACGGTGCGCAGGGAGGGCAACTCGCCGATCAGACCGAGCGCCTCCTCGGACGGCGTCCGGTCGCCGAAGCTATTGACGGTGACAACCGCTACGGCCGCTGAGGATTCGACGATCCGGGTCAGTTCGAATCGTCGGTACGAGGCCGGCATCGGGGCCGCGATCGCTCCGAGCCGCCACAGGGCGAAGTAGGTCGCGGTCAGGGCGACGGAGTTGGGCATCAGTACCGCCACGACATCGCCGGGACCGATTCCCGACTCGTGCAGCTTCGCGGCCAGGTCGTCGACGCGTGCGTTCAACTCCTGCCAGGTCAGTGTCTCCGGCTCGATCCCGCACAGCGCGGGCAGGTTCGTCGGATCGGTCACCGCGGGGGCAGTGCCGCGGCTACGGACCTGGCCGTCGAGGAGGTCCAGCACGGTCAGCGGCGACCACCAGTGGTGCTCGAGGTAGTCGTCGACACGGCTGTCGGGATGGCATGGGCGTAAGCGGTTGGCGGCGTGGCCTGCCGAGATGGCGTTCATGGCGTCCTTTCGTGCGGTGGTCTGGGGGGGTAGTGGGTCAGCGGAGGCGGCGGACGACGACGGCGGCGCCGAGCCCGAGCGCCGCCGGGATGGTCACCAGGGCGTACTCGCCGTCGACACGGGAGAGCTGATCGAGGGCGTTGACGAGGAGGGCTCCACCGCCGGCGCCAAGCGGGTGTCCGGTGGCGAGCGATCCGCCGAGCGGATTGACCTTGTTCGGATCGAGCCCCAGCTCCCGGATCATCACCAGGACGGACGTGGCGAAGGATTCGTTCGCCTCGATCACGTCGAGTTGTCCGGCGGTGATCCCCGCGTTCGCGAGGGCACGCTTGGAGGCGGCGACGGATGCCGTCAACAGCGGCGAGCGCACGGCGGCGTGGGCGACGCCCACCACCTCCGCGATCGGCTCGCAGCCGATCCGATCGCGCGCCGCGGGGGACCCGAAGACCGCCATCGCCGCACCGTCCGCCATCTGCGGGGCGGTGGCGGCGGTGTGCAGTCCGCCGTCCGGACGCCCGACGGAGGGCAGACGTTTCGCCACCCTGCTCCACGACGGGTCCTCCCCGAAGAGGGTGGCGAGTTCGGCGAGTGACGCGACACTGACGTCCGGTCGGGGTCCCTCGTCCCGCTCGAGGATCGTGGTGGCGCCCGACCGGACGGGGATCACCGACCTCGACGGCGGGGCCGCTGCGGCGCGCTGATGAGAGGTCACCGCGTAGGCGTCGAGATCCGTTCGGGTGAAGCCATATTCGGCTGCGGTGAGGTCCGCCGAGACGCCGATTGTCACGTAGCCAGTGCGGTCGCCGAGCTCCTCGTCGTCGACGAAGGCCGGCCGGTCCGACAGCATCGGCACCCGCGACATCGACTCGACGCCCCCGGCGACGACGACGCCGGCGATGCCGGAGGCCACCTTGGCGGAGGCGGACTCGATTGCGTCCAGTCCCGAGCAGCACAGGCGGGAGACCACCCCGGCGCCGACATGGTCCGGCCAGCCGGCCCAGAGCACGCCGGCGCGGGCGACGTTGCCGCCCTGTTCACCGGCGGCGGTACTGGTCCCGACGATGACGTCGTCGACCGTGTCGGCAGGGAGTCCGCGATCCTGCAGGGCGGACAGCAGCTGGGCGAGAAGTTCGTGTGCGGGTACGTCGGCCAGCGTGCCGCCCTGACGCCGGACCCGGGCCTTCGGCGTGCGGACCGCGTCGTAGATGTACACGCCGGTTGAGAACTGGGACATGGTCACTCGCCTTCGATCTGGCGACGGTCCTGGACGATTCGGAATCGCCCGGCGATGAAGGACTCGTCGGTGAGGGTCGCGTTGCCTGCCGGGTTGAGGCCGGTGACGTGGTAGTCGCTGTAGGCGGCCGCGAACTGCATGGGCATCGAGGACACCAGGTTCGCCGACAGGGAGGCGCCGGCGTCCGCGTACGCGTCGGCCACCTCGTCGATGACGGCGTCATCGGTGCAGTAGAGGTACGAGCTGATCGCGCCGTGACTGCGGACGCTCGCGGTCGCGTGCGCGACCGCGGACGCGGTGTCGGCGCAGTCGACGAGGAACGCAACCGGACCGAACTGTTCGCCGTCGGGAAGCGTTGCGCCCCGACGTGGGTCGACCCGGATGACCAGCGGGGTCGCCGACCGGGCCTGGGGGTAGTCGGGATGGGCGTACGCCGCCGGACGGCGGAGCAGGGTCCCACTCGCCTCGGCCTCGTCCGCGAGCGCGGTGATCGAGTGCAGCGTCGCGTCGGACTGCAGCGCGCCGCAGACCGCCCCGGCGCGGCGGGGTGCGCCGGCGAGGTCGTCGATTGCCGACAGGAGGGCCGCGATGACGTCGTCTCGTGCGATCACGCCGTCGTCCGTGCGCACGCCGGCGTCGGGTATGTAGATGTTCTGGGGGGTGGTGCACATCTGGCCACTGAAGAGCGCGAGACCTCCGGCGAGCGTGCGCATTGCGGCAGGCAGGTCGGACACGGAATCGAGGACGACGGTGTTGACGCCCGCGGTCTCGGTGAACACCAGGGTGTTCGGGACGTTCCGTTCCAGCCACGATCCGAACGCGGGGCTGCCGGTGAAGTCGACGATCCGCACCTCCGGGCTGGTGGCCAGGTCCCCGGCGACGGGGGCGTCCGTGGTGTCGACGACGAGCTGAACGGCGTCGGCAGGCAGCTGCGCTTCGGCCAGCACCTCGCGCATCACGCCCACCGCGAGCGCGGTCGCGAGCACCGAGCGGGGGTGCGGCTTGACGAGGACCGGGTTTCCGGTCGCGAGGCTGGCGAGGATCGCGGGGTAGGCGTTCCACGCGGGGAACGAGGCGCACGCGACGACGAGTGCGGTGCCGAGGGGTCGGACGCGGAATCGCTTCCGCAAGGTCACGTCCGACTTGCCGAATCGCTGCTGCCACGTCACGTGTTCGGGAACCCGGGTCATGGCCGACCAGGCCATCGCCACCGCCTCCAGGCCGCGGTCGAGCGCGTTGGTCCCGCTTCCGCTGCAGGCCATGTTGAGGCTCTGGCCGGTGGTGTGCGAGGTGACGGCCGCGAACTCCTGGCCGCGGCTGTGAATCCGGTGCAGTGCCTCGAGGCAGACGCCGACCCGCCGCTCGACACTTGCATCGCGGAGGGCGGTGGCGGTGGCCGCCGCGCCACCGAGCGCCTCGTCCAGGGACGGCGCGCTGTAGCTGACGTTGAGCGCTTTCCCGGTGTACGGCGAGACCTCATCGGCGGTGATCACCGAGTCGGTGGGAGACGAAAGCGTCAGGGTGGCACCGTCGTAGGCGCCGACGAGGGCGTCGGACTGAGCGGCGTCGGGCGGGGTGATGGGCGCGTATCCGGTCCACGCGATGCGGGTGCGGTTGGCCTCTGCCGCGGCCTGCAGCAGATCGAGGTGGGTTTCGAAGAACATGGGCACTCGTTCCTGTGTCAACAGATTTGTGCGAGATCAGTCAGTCATCGGGAGATGCGTTCGGATGCGGGAGCACGCCCGCATTGCCCGAAGTAACTACTGTTATTGAAGTGAACCAGGACACAGCGCGGGTTGTCAACGGTCGACGACGTCGGACCGTTTGGTGAGAGTGGTTCGCCTAGCGCAGGAGCTGGGTGCCGAACGGGAAGGGCTCGAAGCGCACGGACGTGCGTTCCAGCCTCGCCTCGCAACCGCGGCAGCGCAGCGCCGGGAGCAGCCAGGAGCCACAGTCGGTGTGGCGGAGTTTCGGGCCGAGCGGGAGTGCATCGGGATGCGCGACCTGCGTCCACGACAGCAGGAACGCGAAGATCGGGAACAGTCCTCGTCCGCGCGGGGTCAACACGTACTCGCGACCACCGCCGTGTTCGCTCCGGGCGAGTATCTGCACCTCGGACAGTCGTCCCAGTCGCTCGGTGAGCGTTGTCGGCGAGATCTTGAGGATCGACTGGAACTCACCGAAGCGGCGAACACCCGACAGTGCCAGGCCCGTGACCAGGGCGCTCCAGCGGTCGCCGATCGCCTCCATGACCTCGGTGAACTGCAGATCGACCCGGCTCACCGACGGGGCATTGCGTGTCGATCGCCTTCGCCCGCTCCGTGCCGCGAGAACCAGAGATTCGGGGTCCAGTTCGAGTTGCGCATCCCGCGTGCTGACCGCGCCGTCGCAGTGTCGGCACATCATCGCCGGTGGTCCCCGGTGGCCGCAGTCGATGTGCACCAGCTCGGGTTGCAGCAGCCCTTCCGGGGACCATTCGCGCTGCCATGCCCAGACGCTGGCCAGGATCTCCCACGTCGCCATGCCGAGTTCGGTCAGGAGGTAGTCGTGGCGGTCGCCGCCGTTCGGCTGTGGCCTTCGCTCCATCAGGCCCGCCTCGACCAGCGCGTTCAATCGCGCCGTCAGCATGGCCGGCGGCGCACCGGTTCGGTCGATCCACTGGCTGAATCGGCGCACGTGATCGACGAAAGCCTCGCGCAGGATGGCAAGGGTCAGCCGGTCGCCGAGCAGGTCGATCGTTCGGGCAACCGGGCTCTGCGGTGCGGCGGCCCCGGAATCGGCCACGTCACCCACCTCCCGGTACTGCCCGCGACGATCACGTCCCGCGGATCGCTTGTTCAGGCCTCCAACACAATAGCGATGCCCTGTCCTACGCCGATGCATGCGGCCGCGACCCCGATGCCTCCGCCGAGCCGGCGCAGATGGCGCAGGCAGTCGACCACCATCCGGGCCGCCGACGCGCCGAGCGGATGCCCGAGCGCGATGGCCCCACCGAAGGGGTTGACCCGGTCGGCCGGGATACCGCGGAGTTCACGTAGGCAGGACAGGACCATCGCGGCGAACGCCTCGTTGAGCTCGAGCACTCGAACGTCGGCGAGCTCGAGACCCACGCGGTCCAGGGCCTTTCCGATGGCGGCGACAGGCGCCAGTGCGAACTTGTCGGGCTCGGCGCCGACCACCGCCGCGGCCAGCACCCGGCCGAGCGGTTCGACACCGAGTTCGTCGGCGACGGCTCCGGTGCCCACCAGCGCGGCGACCGCTCCGTCGCTGATCGGAGACGAATTCCCGGCGGTGACGCTGCCGCCGCTGGAGAAGGCCGGCCGCAGGGCGGCCAGGGTCGCGGCGTCGGTCTCGCGGATCGATTCGTCGCGGTCGAGGTTCGGGTGCGGCAGGGCGAAGCCGTCGTGCACGCCGTCCGCCCACGCCCTGCCCGCCAGCTCATGGGACCGAAGCGCCCATTCGTCCTGCTCGGCCCGGCCGACGCCCAGCTGCTGTGCCACCAATTCCGCCGATCTGCCCAGGGTCTCCACCCAGGCCGCGGGGAATCGGGGGTTCGGCATGCGCCATCCCACGGTGGTGGGGATCAGCTCCATCGACCGGGGGAACGCGGAGTCCACCGGCGGAAGCACGTACGGTGCGCGGCTCATGCTCTCGGAGCCGCCGGCGATCGCGATCTCGGCGTCGCCGACGGCGACACGCCTGACCGCGGACAACACCGCTTCGGCGCCGGAGCCGCACAGTCGGTTGACCGACACGCCCGGAATCGTGTGCGGGAGTCCGGCGAGCAGTACCGCCATCCTGGCCACGTTGCGGTTGTCCTCGCCCGCGCCGTTGGCATTTCCCCAGACGACGTCGTCGATGCGGCCGGGATCGAGCGTGGGATGCCTGCGGACCAGGTCCGAGATCGGAAGTGCGGCCAGGTCGTCCGCCCGCACGTGGGAGAGCGACCCTCGGGCCGCGCCGAACGGGGTCCGGACTGCGTCGATCACCCACGGTGCGCGTCGGTCGGAATGGGAAAGGCGTTGGGTCATGGTGGCTTCCTCCTCTGCGGTCGGGGCGCGGTCCTTGCGGAAATTCGCCCGCCGTTGTCTACTTCAATAACTGTAGCGAATGAAGGGAGCCTCATGTCCATAGCCGACGTGGTACGTACCGCGGCAGATCGGTACGGGCCCGCGATCGCGCTCGAGGACGGCTGCGGATCACGAACGTTCACCGAACTGTCCGATCGGGCGCACGCGCTCGCCGCGGGTCTGCACGGCCTCGGCATCGCGGTGGGGGGCCGGGTCGTGGTCCTGCTCGGCAACGCCCTCGCTGCGGTCGAAGTCGATCTCGCGCTGGCGATCGGCGGATTCGTCCGGGTCGCGCTCAATCCGCGCGTGGGTCCGGCGGATTGGGAGCGCGTCATTCGCGACTGTGAAGCGGACGCGCTGGTCGTCGACCCCCGGATCGACGGCGCGGCCGAGTTCGCTGCCCGGGCGACAACGCCGACTGTGATCACCGCTGCCGCGGCGTCGTCGATCCGGCCTTCGCTCGACGAGTTGGCGGCCAGTGGCACGGGCCACGCCGCGATGCCCCCACCCGATCCGGATTCGCTGTGCGCGCTGCATTATTCGTCCGGGACGACCGGAGTCCCGAAGGGCGCCCAGCGGACCCACGCGAACCGCCTGGCTTCGCTCGCCGCGATGCGCGACCAGGTGCTCACCGGCACTCTCGACGGCGCCGAGCCGGCGGTGTTCCTGCACGCGGGCCCCGTCATTCACACCAGCGGGTTGTTCGTGCTGCCGTTCCTCGAGGCAGGCGGGCGTCAGGTGCTCCTCGATCACATCGGCCCGGCGGGTCTGATCGATGCCGTCGAGGCGCACTCCGCGACCCACACCGCGCTGGTGCCCACGGTCATCGCGCGACTGCTCGACTTCGACGACGCCCGGCTTTCGGTGATGGGGCGGATGCGCATGCTCGCGTACGCGGGCGCGCCGATGCCGGTCGAGCACATCCGGCAGGCATACCACCGCATCACGCCCAATCTCGTTCAGTACTACGGCATGGTCGAGGCGATCCCGCCCCTGACCGTGCTGACCGCGGCGGACCACCGTCGCGGTGTGCTCGAGAACTCGGACCTGCTCGGCTCGGTGGGCCGCGCCTGCCCGGAGGCGGCCATCGCGGTCCGCGCCCTCGGCGCCAGCGTCCCCGACGGGGAGATCGGCGAGCTCGTCGTCGCAGGTCCCGCGGTCAGCCCCGGCTATCACAATGCGGGCACGCGAACGGACCTGGGCAAGAGTCACGTCGACGGCTGCCTGTACTCGGGCGACCTCGGCTACCGCGACCCGGACGGCTACATCCACCTGACCGGTCGAAGCAAGGACATGATCATCACCGGCGGGTACAACGTCTATCCGCGCGAGGTGGAGGAGGCGATCTCCGCGATCCCCGGGGTCGACGATGTCGTCGTGGTCGGGCTGCCGGACGTTGTGTGGGGGCAACGCATCGTCGCCGCGTACACCTCGGCTGCCGACGCGACGGTCGACGACGCTGTCGTGCTGGCGGAGAGCCGCACGCGACTGCCCGACTACAAGCGCCCCAAGGCCGCGCGCCGACTCGACCGTCTGCCGTTGACCGCGCTGGGAAAGGTCGATCGGGCTGCTGCCGCCGAGTTGCTCGACGCCCTCGTCCGAGCCGCATCGTGAACCCCCGCAAACACTTACACCGAGAGATCCCGAAAGAGGACACCATGACCGACTCGTTTCCGACCACCCTGCGGCTGCCCGTCGTCGCGGCACCGATGTTCCTGGTGTCCGGCCCGGAGCTCGTCACCGCGGCCTGCACCGCAGGCATCGTCGGCTCCTTCCCGACGCAGAACTGCCGCACCGCGGCGGACCTCGACACCTGGATGGGATCGATCACCGACGAGCTTCGCGCGGCCGAGGTCACCGCAGGCTCCGTCGCCCCGTGGGCAGCGAATGTGATCACGCACAGCAGCAACGCCCGTCTCGAGGACGACCTGCGCCTCATCGCCGAATACAAGCCGCAGATCGTCATCACGGCCCTCGGGTCCCCGAAACCGGTGATGGACATCGTCAAGGGATACGGCGGCACGGTGATCGCCGACGTCGTGAACCTGCGCCTCGCGCGCAAGGCCGCCGACGCAGGCGTGGACGGCATGGCCTGCGTGTCGGCGGGCGCGGGCGGACACACCGGCCACCTGTCGCCGTTCGCGTTCACCTCTGCCGTGCGCGAGTACTTCGACGGGATGGTCATCGTCGGCGGCGGCATCAGCGACGGTCACGGTGTCGCGGGCGCGATCACCGCCGGCGCCGATCTGGTCTACATGGGCACCCGGTTCCTCGCGGCCGAGGAGAGCATGGCGGTGGACGGGTACAAGCAGATGGTTGTCGACCACGGGCCCGACGACCTCGTGATCAGCTCCGCGATCACCGGCACCCCGGCCTCCTGGCTCAAGCCGAGCCTCGTTGCCTGCGGGCTCGATCCCGACAACCTGACACCGCCCACCGGGGACAAGAACTACACCGCCGGTGCGGAATCGATGAAGCGGTGGAAGGACGTCTGGGCTGCCGGCCAGGGGCTCGCGCCCATCCGTGCGATCGAACCGGTGAGCGCGATCGTCGAGAGGATCGAGGGCGAGTACGTCGCTGCGCTGCAGCGGTCGAGTCAGTTGATCGCGCCGGCCTTGCGCTGAGGGCGCGGCGCGCCCGGGCAGGCTGCCGCCAGGACGCCGCTACTCGGACCGGTCCTGCCGCTCGAGGTCCCCGACGATCCCCAGCCCGTCCCGGCCGCGCTGCTCCCGGTACGCCACCCGGCCGACGGTGTGGGCGATGACCGGCGCGGTGAGCAGGGTGAACAGTCCGACCAGGATCAGCATCCAGATGTCGACGTTGCCGCGCAGCCGGATCACCGCGCCGATCAGCACCAGCACCAGGCCGATCACCTGCGGCTTGGTGGCGGCGTGCATGCGCGAGAGGGTGTCCGGGAAGCGGACGATGCCGATCGCTGCGGTCATGGCGAGCAGCGCGCCGAGCAGGATCGCCACGGCGGCGACCACGTCCAGCACCGCGCTCACTGGTCGTCACGCACCCGGAAGCGGGCCACCGACACCGAGCCGACGAAGCCGACGAGCGAGAGCGCGACGATCGCGGGCACCAGCGTGGTGTCCATGCTGAACGCGGCCCACACCGACAGCCCGCAGATCGCCACCGCGACCAGGGTGTCCATCGCCACGAGCCGGTCCAGCGTGGCGGGGCCGGCGAGCAGACGGTACGAGGTCAGCACCGCGGCGACGGAGAGCATCACCCCGGCGATCGCGAGCACGGTCGTCATGGCAGATCCTTTCGGTCCGGGGGCGGGGACGCGGACGGGTCGAAGGTGGGATTGTCCACGTGCCAGGGCGAGGGCTGCCACTCGTCGTCGCGCTCGAACGACGCGATGAACAGCCGCTCGAGCCGGCGCACCGTGCGGTAGAACTGGTCCACTGCCCTGTCGGTGCCGACGTCGAGGACGTGCACGTAGACCATTCGCTTGACCTGGTCTACCTCGAGCACCATGGTGCCGGGGATCAGGTTGAGCACGTCGACGCACAGGGTCAGCACCAGATCCGACTTGATCGCCAGCCGCACCCGCAGCACGCCGGTCACCGGCGGCGGGCCGGGCCGCACCGCCAGCCACGCGACCTGGGCGCTGGACTGGGCGGCGTACACGATGCACAACCCGACCAGCTTGACGATCGACCACGGGTGGATCCGCCCCTCGACCGGGACCCGCGGCAACGGCAGCAGGACCATGATCAGCGCCCCGACGACGAGACCGCCGAGGACGTTGGCGACGGAGATGTTGCCCCACAGCAGCACCCACACCACGGTCAGCCAGATCAGCACCCCGACGCGGACGACCCGTTCGCGGTTCACCGGCCACCTCCCGACGCGGTCGCGGTCTCGCCGTGCCCGGGACCGAGCACCGCGTCGATGTAGATCGAGCGGTCCTGCAGGTCCACCGCGGCCCGGTCGGTGATGTCGATGATCTGACCGGCGAACACGGTCAGGGCGATCCCGACCGCGACCAGCGCGATGGTGGGCACCAGCATCAGCGCGGGCATCCGGCCCACGTCGGCCCGGTCGTCGAACGCGATGTCCTCCTCGGACTCGTCGATCAGCGCGGACGGGCTCACGTCGGCCAGCTCGCCCTCGGGCGCGTCGGCGCGGGCCCGCCAGAACGCCTTGGTCCAGACCCTGGCCACCACGTACAGGGTCAGCAGGCTGGTCACCGTGCCACCGGCGACGAGCACCCACGACAGGGCGCTCGGGTGCGCGACGCCGGCCTGCAGCAGCGCGATCTTGCCGATGAACCCGGAGAACGGCGGGATGCCGCCGAGGTTCAGCGCGGGCACCAGGAACACGATGGCCAGGACCGGGCTGGCCGCGGCGAGTCCACCGAGCCGGCGCAGCGACGACGATCCGGCCTGCCGCTCGATCAGCCCGACGACCAGGAACAGCGTGGTCTGCACGAGGATGTGGTGGGCGACGTAGAAGATGGCGCCGGACAGTCCCTGCTGGGTGGACAGCGCGATGCCGAACACCATGTAGCCGATGTGGCTGACCAGGGTGAACGAGAGCAGTCGCTTGATGTCGCTCTGCGCGATGGCGCCGAGGATGCCGACGACCATGGTCAGCAGACCGCACACCATCAGGACGTTGTCGAGTTCGCCGCGCGGGAACAGCAGGGTGTGCGCCCGGATGATCGCGTAGACGCCGACCTTGGTGAGCAGGCCGGCGAAGACCGCGGTGACGGGTGCCGGGGCGGTCGGGTACGAGTCGGGCAGCCAGGTCGAGAGCGGGAACACCGCGGCCTTGATGCCGAAGGCGACGAGCAGGACCCCGAAGATGGCGGTCCGGGTACCGACGGGGATGCCGTCCAGACGCAGCGCCATCTGCGCCAGGTTCAGCGTCCCGGTCGCGCCGTAGGCGAACGCGATTCCGACCAGGAAGATCAGCGACGAGACCATCGACACCATCACGTACGAGACGCCGGCGCGCACCCGGTCGGCGCTGGCACCGAGGGTCAGCAGCACGAACGACGCGGCGAGCAGGACCTCGAACCCGACGTACAGGTTGAACAGGTCCCCGGCCAGGAAGGCGTTCGAGATGCCCGCGGTCAGCGCCAGATAGGTAGGCAGGAAGATCGACACCGGCTGGCGTTCGGTGCCGTCGTGGATGCCCTGCCCCACGGCGAAACCCATGACCGCCAGCAAGACGATGTAGGACACGACCAGCATCAGCGCCGAGAGCCGGTCCACGACCAGGGTGATGCCGATCGGGGAGTCCCAGCCGCCGACCTGCAGTGCCGAGATGCCGTCCCGGTCGGCGAGGTAGAGCAGCGCGCACGAGACGATCAGACCGAGCACCAGCGCGAGCATGGTCACCGTGCGCTGGAAGCGGGGCCTGCGCCCGCCGATCAGGGTGACGGCGGCGGCCAGCATCGGGATCAGCACGGGCAGCGGGGTGAGGGTGCTGACGTCGGGCAGCGTCATTGTCCGTCACCGCCCGGGGTCCGCACCGGCTCGCGCGGCTCGTCGCCGTCCGGGTCGAACTCGTCGAAGTCGCCTTCGCGCAGGTCCTCGTACACCTCGAGGTCCTCGAGGTTGGTGAGCTGTTCGAGGGGGATGGGGTTGCCCTTGTCGTCGAAGGCGTCACCGCCGAAGGTGGAATCGCCCGTGATCGGGTCGTCGGAGCGGTCGTGGTCCGGGGCCTCGGCGGGCGTGCGCCGGCGTAGCACCTTGGTGTCCTCGGGGTCGTTGTCGACGGCGTCCTTGGTGTTGATCTTGTAGGACCGGTACGCCAGCGCCAGCACGAAGGCCGCGATGCCCATGGTGATGACGATCGCGGTCAGGACCATCGCCTGGGCCAGCGGGTCGGCCATGGTGTCGTAGACGTCGTTGGAACGCCCGACGATCGGGGCGCTGCCAGGCGGGCCGCCGACCGCGAGGATCAGCAGGTTCACACCGTTGCCGAACAGCAGCAGGCCCAACAGCATCTTGGTGATGCTGCGTTCGAGCAGCAGGTACACCCCGCACGCGACGAGGACGCCGATCACGATGAGGAAGCCGAGGTTCGCGTTCATCGGGTCGTCACCTCCGCGCCGCCGGCGCTCGGGGCGGGCGCGGTCTCCACCTCCGCGTCGAGGCGCGCGCCGAGGCTGCGCAGCACGTCGAGGACGAGGCCGACCACGATCAGGTACACGCCGAGGTCGAAGAAGATCGCGGTCACCATCTTGATGTGCCCGAGCAGCGGCAGGGTGAGCTCGACGGTCGCCGAGGACAGTGCGGGTGCCCCGAGGAACAGCGACGTGAGCGCGGTGCCGGCCGAGAAGATCAGGCCTAGGCCCAGGATCTTGCCCGCGTCGATCGGGACCGCCTCGCCGAGCTCGTAGCGCCCACCCGCCAGGTACCGCAGCACCAGCGCCAGGCCCGCGGTCAGGCCGCCGGCGAACCCGCCGCCGGGGGCGTTGTGGCCGGAGAAGAAGAAGTACACCGACAGCACCATCATCGTCGGGAAGATCATCCGGGTGGTGACCTCGAGAACCAGCGACCGGTGCCGGGGATCGATCAGGTCGCCGCCGCGCAGCCACGTCGTCTCCGAGCTCGACGCGGCCTCCTCGGCCCCCGGCGCGTCGGACACCCGCGGCGCGCTGCCGAACCGGCGGGTCCGGAACACCAGCGAGGCGACGCCGGTCGCGGCGACGAGCAGCACCGAGATCTCGCCGAGGGTGTCCCAGGCGCGGATGTCGACCAGCAGCACGTTGACCACGTTCTTGCCGTTGCCGAGGTGGTAGGCGAGATCGGGCAGTTGCAGCGCGATCGGGTCGGTGTTGCGGGCGTTCATCGCGTAGGCGCCGATCACGGTGACGGTCAGCCCGACCGCGATGCCGAGCAGCGCGCGGGGCAGCCGGAACCCGACCGACTGCCGCTCGTCGATCTCGGCGGGCAGCTTGCGTAGCACCAGCACGAAGATCACCAGGGTCAGCGTCTCGACGAGGAACTGGGTCAGCGCCAGGTCGGGGGCGCCGTCGAGGGCGAAGATGACGCCGCAGCCGTAGCCCGTGACGCCGACCAGGATGACGGCGGCCAGCCGGTTGCGCATGACGGTCGCGGCCAGAGCGCCCGCGATCATGATCAGCCCGACCGCGAACTGGATCGGGGACTCCCACGGCCGCAGCGAGATGCCGGTGTCGGTGCCGAGGACCAGCAGGATCGTGGGCAGCAGGACGAGGGTCGCGAGAATGGTCGCCTGGGTCAGCGGCAGCGAACCGCGCTGGGTGGTGCCGGTCAAACGAATCGAGAGGGTGTCCATCGCGCGCAGCGTCGCGTCGTACATCCGGTCCGCGTTGCCGAGCGGGGACCGCTCGAAACGCAGCCGACTGATCCGGCGGTGGGCGAGGTACAGCGCGACACCGCCGACGATCACCACCACCGTCAGCCACAGCGCGAGGCCGAAGCCGTGCCACAGCGCGAGGTGGTAGTCGGCGTGGTCGCCAGCGGGCAGGGTCCGCGAGTACGGGGTGAGCAGCCGGTCCACGACCGGGGCGGCCAGCCCGGCGACGAGCCCGCCGGCCGAGAGCAGCGTCGGCACGAACAGGAACAGTGGGCCGGCCGGGTGCATCCCGGCCACCGCGGCGCTCGGGTTGCTCAGCGTCTTGCGGGCGAACGCGCCCCAGATCAGGCGGATGCTGTACGCGACGGTGAGGATCGAGCCCGCGACGATCGCCGCGAGCACCAGTACCCGGACCGGAGGTGCGAGCACGTCGGTGGTGGCGATCGCCTCGAGGGCACCCTCCTTGCCGACGAACCCGAGGAACGGCGGCAGGCCGGCCATGCTCGCGGCCGCGCCGACCGCGACGGCGCACAGGACCGGGGTGCGCTTGCCGAGGTGCGCGAGCTTGCGGAGGTCGCGGGTGCCGGTGGTGTGGTCGATGATGCCGACCACCATGAACAGTGCGGCCTTGAACATCGCGTGCGCGACCACCAGCGTCATACCCGCCAGCGCCGCGTCGCGACTGCCGGTGCCGACGAGGGTGATCAGGAAGCCGAGCTGACTGACGGTGCCGAACGCCAGGATCAGCTTCAGGTCGAACGCGCGCATCGCCCGCCAGCCGCCGAGCAGCATGGTGGCGAGGCCGAGGGTCATGACGGTGACCCGCCACGGCCCCGAGTCGGCGAACCCCGGGGCCAGCCGGGCGACCAGGTAGACCCCGGCCTTGACCATCGCGGCGGCGTGCAGGTAGGCGCTGACGGGGGTCGGTGCGGCCATCGCGCCGGGCAGCCAGAAGTGCATCGGGACGATCGCGGACTTGGACAGCGCGCCGATCAGCACCAGCACCACGGCGACGCCGGCCAGCCAGCCGCCGGGCGGGTCCGCGACCAGCTCGGAGATCCGGTAGCTGCCGCCGACCTGGCCCAGGATGATGAACCCGACGAGCATCGCCAGGCCGCCCGCGGTGGTCACCAGCAGCGCCTGCGTGGCCGCACGCCGGCTCGTCGCGCGTTCGGCGTAGTGGCCCACCAGCAGGAACGACAGGATCGTGGTCAGTTCCCAGAAGGTGTAGAGGATCAGCATGTTGTCGCTGGTCACCAGGCCGAACATGGCGCCCGCGAAGGCGACCATCTCCGCGGCGAAGATGCCGAGACGCGGTTCGTCGTCGGTGAAGTAGCGCGCGCAGTAGACGAGCACGAGGGAGCCGATCCCGAGGACCAACGCGGACATGATCGCGGCCAGGGCGTCGAAATGCATGTCGATGTCCATCGACAGCCCGGGCGCCCACTGGATGTGCAGCGACTGCTCGGTGCCCCAGTTCCGGATCACCCAGACCAGGGACGCCAGCGGCACCAGCGACAGGGGGAGGAAAGCGTTGCGTCCCATTGCTCGCACGACAAGCGGCGCCAAGACGGCAGCAATCGCGTGGGCGAACAAAATGGTGAGCAAAGGGCACTCCGTCGTGTCGTGTGCGTGTGGCGGCGGGGTGTCGATACGCCCGGGAGTATCCCCGGCGACCGGTTCCAGTTTAGGTGATGATCACCGTCACCACGTCGCCGCACCTGCCCCCCGCGGCCGGAACATCCGTTCGGTCTGATCGAGTGAACGGAAGCGTTCACTCGATCAGATCGAACGAACGGCACGTTCACTCATGCGTACTCGGGCGGCGGTAGCGTGGGCCCATGCCCGAGATCCGGACCGTCGCCCTCGCCCACATCCGGGACCGCCGCATGCTGCAGGCCCGCTCCGCCGGTAAGTCGGCCTTCTACATGGCCGGCGGCAAGATCGACCCGGGCGAAACTCCGGAAGAGGCCCTGCACAGGGAGATTCGTGAGGAACTCGACGCGGGCGTCGTCGAGGGCACGCTCAGCACGCTCGGCGTGTTCGAGGCCGAGGCCTTCGGGCACCCGGCCGGGACCCGGCTGCACATGACGTGTTTCCTCGCGGACCTGACCGACGAGCCGACCGCGACGAGCGAGATCGCCGAGCTCCGCTACTTCACCGTCGACGAGTACGCGGCAATGCCGGAGACCGCGCCCGGTTCACGGCTGGTGTTCGAGCGACTGCAGGCGCTCGGCCTGGTGGACTGACCCGTGATCTTCACCGCGGCGCACCCCCAGGGCATCAGGTCCGGCGCGTGACGCTCGCGTTCGGCGGTGGGACCGCGCGCGGGTGCGGGCGGGGTCGAGTCAGCGGACGGTGTTCGCGACGGTCGAGGAGGCCACCGCCGTCGTCGCCGAGGTGACGGCCTTGGCATGGCGAAGAAGGTGATCGTCACCGTCGGCGAGGTGCACGGCGAGGACGTCGACCTGTGGATGGGGATCACCGCCAAGGCCGGCACCTGCCTGCCGGCCGCGATGGGAAGCCTGGTCGACGACGAGGTCCCGCTGAACCTCGCGATGCTCGCCGTGCTTCAGAAGAACCTGCAGGGCAACATCTTCGGCGGCTCCAACCCCTACTACGACATCCCGCACCTGCTGTCGATGGACAAGGTGGGCAAGCTGAACCCCGACGTCATGGTCACCAACCAGTGCCGACTCGAGGAGATCCGCGACAGTTATCGAGACGTGCTGGAGGGGTGCAACATTCGCGGAATCATCCGGTACGCCGACGCGGACCGCGGAGACCCTCCCGGTCGCCTCCTCCGAGACGACCGAATGTCACATCCGTTCAGGCTGCCCAGGGTGAATGAAGGTGACATTCGGTCGAACGATGTGGTGGGTCAGGCGGGCTCGGCGATTTGGGTCCACGCGGTGCCGGGTACCGAGCTGTTCATTGTGTCTAACGAATTGCATAGTGCCGCAGCGTATATGGATTCGTGTATCGGAACGGCTTGTAGGCAGTAGGGTGACGCGCAGCGCATGCAGGATCGGCGAAAGTCGACGCTTGCGACGCGTCCCCATCTGATCACCTGCTGAACGGAGCTTGATACATGCGCGGTCCAACGATCGGTCGTATCGCATCCATGGTCGTCGCGTCGGCCGTGCTCGCCGTTGGCCTCGCGGCCGGATCTGGCGTTGCGGGCGCCACCCCCGCCGAATCCACCCTGACGGCCGGTTCCCTCGGCGTCACTTCCGTGGCCGGATCCACCCCGGCGGCCGGATCCAGCGACATCGCCAACGATCTCGTTTTGGCTATCTACCTCAAGCTCAATCCGAACAGCTGTCTCCACAATCCCGGCGGCCTCTGCTGGGGAATGTGAACCGTCCCATGAATGATGGTGTGCATCAAGCTCGGGACGGTTCGATGCCCTGACCGTCTGCTCGCCCGAGAGCCTGGAAGTCGGCTATCGGCTGAGCCCGCGGGGCAGGCGGGTGCCCGACACCGTCTTCGTGGACGGCGCGGGCGCCTGACGATTCCCCCTCCCGCCCGCGGCCGGGAGGACTAGATTCCGGAGATGGACTCGCCCCGCTTGTCCCGTCGTACCGTTCTGCGCGGTGCCGCGCTCGGCCTCGGCGCCGCGGCGTTCGGCCCACTCGCGACCCACACCGCGGCGGCGCAGGCCGCGCCGCCGGGAGGCAAGTCCGCGATAGTCGTCGGGAGCGGCTTCGGTGGCGCGGTGGCAGCCCTGCGGCTGGGCATGGCGGGCATCGAGACCACGGTCCTCGAGCGCGGCAGGCGCTGGCCGATCGATCCGGCGGGCAACACCTTCGCGACCCTGGACGCGCCGGACGGGCGGTCGGCCTGGTTCAGCGACCGGCCGTACATCAATCCGATCACGCAGTTCCAGCCGATTCCGCGGTACGCCGGGGTGGTCGACCAGGTCGGCGGCAACGGCATCAATGCGGTCTACGGCGCGGGCGTCGGCGGCGGGTCGCTGGTGTTCGGGGCGTACACCCCGCAGCCGCGCAGGCAGGATTTCGAGCAGATCTTCCCCCGGCAGATCGACTACGGCGAGCTCGACCGGGTGTACTACCCGCGCGCCCGGGCGATGCTGGGCACCTCGCCGCTGCCCGCCGACCTGTTGGCGAACCCGAAATACGTGGGCGCCCGGTCCTGGCTCGCCGACGTCGCGGACTTCGGCGGGACGCCCACCTTCCACGACTTCTGCATCGACTGGGATCTGGTGCGCGCCGAACTCGCCGGCACCCGGCGCCCGTCTGTGACGGTGGGTGAGGGTCCGTACGGAATCAACTCCGGCGCGAAGAACAGCGTCGACCACAACTACCTTCCGCGGGCCGAGGCCACCGGGAATGTGACCGTCCTGCCGCTGCACGAGGCTATCGAGATCCGGGAAATGCAGGGCGGCAACATGTTCGAGGTGACCGTCCGCCAGATCGACGAGTACGGCACCGTGCTCGGCACCAAGCGGCTGGTCGCCGACTACCTGTTCGTGGCGGCCGGGTCCTTCCACACCAGCGCACTGATGGTCACCGCGCGGGCGAAGGGCTGGCTGCCGCGCCTGAACGAGCACGTCGGCAAGGGCTTCGGCAACAACGGCGACTTCCTCATCTCGCGGACCCTCACCCACCGTCAGTACGGCACCAAGCAGGCCGGGCCGGGCGTGGCGCTGCTCTACGACGACGAGTTCCCGGACGGACCGATGTCGATGTCCTGGCAGGCGGCCCCGTTCCCCGACATCGCGGGCGGCAACACCAGCACCAACCTGATCCAGGCGATCACGCGTGATCGAGGCTCGATCGACTACAACGTCTCGACCGGACGGGCGGAGCTCAACTATCCGTTCGGCGAGGGCAGTGACCTGGACACGCGGGCCCGGCGGTTCGCCGGCCTCTTCCACGAGCGGGCGGACGTGGCACACGGGTTCCCCCTCAACGGAATTCCGGTGTACACGCGGCTGGCCGGATTCGGCAGCGCGTCGACCTACCACGGTCTCGGCGGAATGGTGATGGGGCAGGCCTGCGGCTACGAGGGTCGAGTCGCCGGGTACGACAACCTGTACGTCGTCGACGGCGCACTGATCCCGGGGTCGGTGGGCCTGGTGAACCCGTCGCTGACCATCACCGCTGTCGCCGAGCGGTGCCTGGACCACTTCTTGGCTGCGAACGGATGACGAACGGCGGCGGTCACGCAGTGCGTGACCGCCGCCGGACCGGTCGGTCCGTGAGATCAGTGCGCCATCGCGAGCTGTTGGCCCTCCGCGGGTGCGGGCAGCTTGCCGCCGGGCAGCAGGAAGGCCGAGATCACCGCTCCCGCAGTGAAGATCGCCGCCGCCCACCAGAACGTGGTGGTGTAGCTGTGCACCGCGGCGAGCGCCTGGGCCTGCGGGGTCGGGATGGTGCCGGACAGGTAGTTCGACGCGGCGGTCGCGGCCACCGTGCTGAGCAGCGCGGTGCCGATCGAGCCGCCCACCTGCTGCATGGTGTTCACGGTCGCCGAGGCCACGCCCGCGTCCTCGGGCCGCACGCCGGTGATCGCGCCCTGCATTCCGGGGGCGAACACCATGCCCATGCCGAGGCCGAGCAGCACCAGACCGGGCAGGATGTGCGGCGCGTAGGTGCTCTCGACGGTCAGCTGCGCGAGCACGCCCATGCCGATCGCGGCGACGACCAGGCCACCGGTCATCAGCAGCCGCGGCCCGACCTTCGGCAGCAGCACCGCCGTGGAGGTGGTCGCCGAGGTGACCATGCCCGCGACCATCGGCAGGAACGCGAGGCCGGTGACGATGGGGCTGTACTGCAGCACGGTCTGCATGTAGAAGGTCAGGAACAGGAACACCGCGAACATGCCGGAGCCGGTGATGAACATCGCCAGGTAGGCGCCGCCGCGGGTGCGGTCGAGGACGATCCGCAGCGGAAGCAGCGGGTGCGCGACGCGGGTCTCGATGACGACGAACACCGCCAGCAGGACCGCGCCGGCCACCAGCCAGGCGACGGTGGCCCCGTTGGACCAGCCGTGCGACTCGGCGTGCGAGAAGCCGTAGACGATGCTGAACAGTGCCGCCGACACCGAGATCGTGCCCGGGATGTCGAGCTTGGGCCGGTGCTCGGCCTTGTGCGGGGACATCATGGTCAGGGCGCCGACCAGCGCGACGGCCGCGAAGATCAGGTTGACGTAGAGGCTCCAGCGCCAGGACGTCCATTCGGTGAGCATGCCACCGAGCAGCAGCCCGACCGCGCCGCCTGCGCCCGCGACCGCGCCGAAGATGCCGAACGCCTTGGCGCGCTCGTCGGGCTTGGTGAAGGTGGTCGCCAGCAGGGACAGGGCGGCGGGGGCGAGCAGGGCGGCGAAGACGCCCTGGCCGGCGCGCGCGGCGACGAGCATCGGGAAGTTCACCGCGGCGCCGCCGACCGCGGACATCGCAGCGAATCCGATCAGGCCGATCACGAAAGTGTTTCTGCGGCCGAACAAGTCGGACAGGCGCCCGCCGAGCAGTAGCAGGCTGCCGAAGGCGAGCGCGTAGGCGGTGACAACCCACTGGCGGTCGCCGTCGGAGAACTGGAGTGACTTCTGCGCGGCGGGCAGCGCGATGTTCACGATGGTCGCGTCGAGCACGACCATCAGCTGGGCCAGGGCGATGACCGCCATGACGAACCAGCGCAGGCGGTGTTCCCTTTCGGTCGAGCCCGGGGCCGCCTCCGGGCGGTCGAGTGTGGTGGTGGTCATGAGCTACAGCCCCTTCGACGTGGGTCGGTGTCTGTGCACGGGATGCGATGGAAGCGGAGGAGTAAGCTCCACTTAGGTCACCGTACGCCTAAGTGGAGGAGATGTCTCCACTTAATTTCTCGATCGGTGCGGTTTGTCCGGGTATGTCGCAATTTCGTGGGATGGCAGAATGAATATCGTGAGCACCGTCACAGGAGCGCGCCGGCTGCGCGCCGACGCCGAGCGCAATCGGCGCAAGATCCTCGACGCCGCGGCCGACCTGTTCGCCACGCGCGGCATCGACATCACCCTCGACGACGTCGCGCGGCACGCGAAGGTCGGCGTGGGCACCGTCTACCGCCGGTTCACCTGCAAGCAGGAACTGGTGGACGGGGTGTTCCAGCAGCACATGGACGACATCGCCGACGCCGCGACGGCGGCCCTGCAGTGCGAGGACCCGTGGCACGGCCTCGTCGACTTCATCGCCCTGACCTGTGAGCAGATGGCGCTCAACCGCGGCATGGGCGACGTGTTCTTCAGCGACGACGAGGGTCGTGCACAGATCGCCTGCGCCCGCGAGCGGGTGACGCCCCTCGTCGAGGCACTGATCGCGAGGGCGCAGGAGGCGGGCGCGCTGCGCCCCGACATCACTGTCAACGACCTGTTCACCGTCAGCCGGATGGTCGAGTCCGTCATCGACTTCGCCCGACCGGTCGCGCCCGAGGCCTGGCGGCGCTACCTGGGGTTGGTGCTCGACGGGATGCGGGCGGAGGGGGCCGAGCGGACGCCGCTGACCGCACCGTCGCTGACCGACGAACAGGTCGAGCAGGCGAAGGCCTCCTGCGTCAGGAGGTAGGGTTCGCGGGCCGCCGGCCCAGTCGGACCGCCGCGACGACGGCGGCACCGGCGACGAGCGCCGCGGCCAGGCTGAGCGCCTTCGGATCGGCAGGCGGTGCCGACAGCAGGCCGCGCGGCAGCTCGGTGAACACCGACGAGGCGCCGAACCAGTCGGATTCGGCCGACTGACCGGCCACCGTCAGCGCCGACGGGACGAACAGCACCGACAGACCCGCCACGGCGGCGCCCCCGCGGACCGGGACGCACGACCCGAGCGCATACCCGGCGATCGGGGCCAGCGCGAGCCACCGCACCGCGTCCCGCATGCCGTCGTCGAAGTCGGGCAGCAGGCCGAATGTGTTGATCGCCGCCAGGAGTGCCAGTCCGACAACGAATTTCGGGAATCTGACGCCCACCGTCACCCCGGCCGCGAGCGACGCCGCGATGATGACGATGCCGAGAGCATTGGTGTCGGTACCGCCGAGCAGGGGCGCCGCGGTCGCGACCACCGCGGTGGTGGTCAGCACCAGTCGGCCGTCGCGGCCGTCGAGCGCGAACGCCGCCGCGCCGACGGCGAGGGCGAACACCGCCAGCAGGGGAGCGGCGAGCGCCCAGTTGTCCGGTGCCACACCGATCGCCGCATTCGTCGCCAGGGCCGTCACCACGACCACCACCGTGGCGGCCACACCGCGGGTGGACGGTTCGGCCACTTCCCCGCGGCCGATCGTCGCGGCAGCGATCGCGCAGGCCAGCGCCGGGAGCAGCAGCCACCACGGCGGCGCGGTGACGATTGCGTCCGCGTCGGTGAGCGGGGCGTACCCGGTCCAGCCGAAGTTCACCCGCCCGCCGGTGCCCCATCCCCAGCCGCGGTCGAGACCGAATGCGACGGAAGGCGCCAGCAGGAAGGCCGCGAACGCACCGCCGGCCAGTGCCGCCGACGCGGCCCGTCCCGACCGGATGCCGAGGCGTCGCCCGAGCACCGCCGCCACGCCACCCAGGGCCAACCCGGCACCGATCCCGCTCAGGTAGTTCGCCGCGATCGACCATTCGATCTGTCGCACATGCTCGTTCGTCAGACCCGCCGCCGCGACCAGGACCAGGCCGAGCGTCGCGGTCACCCACGCCGACCTTGCCCCGGCGCCGCGGCGCGCGAGCGATCCGGCGACGGCGGCCGCGAGTACCATCCCGATCGCCGCGGCGATCGACCGACTCGTCGCCACGGCCTGCAGCTGCCCGTCGGACGAGACGAACCCGAAACTCGACGCCAGCGGGGCGAGCAGGGCCCACCCGGCCGTGGCGCCGACGAGCAGGGCGCCGAGAAACCCGAGCACCCGACCGGTCATCGCGGGGCCCGCAGGCCGCGCACGCCGAAGGCGCAGAACGCGACCGCGATCGCCAGCGCGATGCCCGCGCTGCGGTAGTCGAAGCCGGGGTAGTCGAACCCGTAGGCGGTCCAGCCGGTTTCGGGGACCTTTGCCGCGGCGGTGAGGGTCGGGACGCCGGGCGGCGGCGCGTAGGCCCCGCTGTGGACGACGGTGCTGGTCACCACGGTCGCCGCGGAGTAGAACACCATGGAGACGAACGGGATCGCGAACCCGGCCGCCGCGACCGCCGCGACGCCCGGCAGCGTCGACCCGACCGCCAGGCCGGCTCCGACGCCGAGCACCGCCAGCCGCACCAGCAGCCACGGGCCGTCGTGCCCGAAGTCCGGCCAGACGGCGGCGAGCAGCGGGACCAGCGCTGCGATGCCGAGTCCGGCCACCGGTGTCCGCCACCGCACCGTCAGCCGCAGCCCGACCGCCACCGCGACCACCGCCACCAGGATCGCCGCCCAGGGTTCGACCTCGCGGAACGGGTAGCGCAGGTCCACCAGCACCGGCGTCGCGGCCGCCGCGATCCCGGTGGCCGCCAACAGGAAGGCGCCGCCACCGGATTCGCGCTCGACCAGTCGCGCGCACACCTCGGTGGCCACCAGCACCACCACCATCGCGACCCCGATGACGACCCAGATCTGTAGCCGGGAGTCGTTGCCGCGCTCGTTGATCCAGGACAGTTGCAGCCGGTTCACGAGCGCCAGCGCGACGACGGTGAGCAGGGCGCCGCGGGCCTCTCGCGCGCTCACCCGCGGAATCCGGGCCCCGGCATCGGCGGTGACCGCGCTCGCGATTGCCAGCGCCAGGGCTGGTCCGAGCAGCCACCAGGACGCCTCCCCGACGGGGGAGGTGGTGTACGTCAACGTCGCCATCCCCGCCGCCTGGGCGGAGAGGAACGCGGCGACCGTGCCGAGGGTGGTCGCCCACTGCCCGGCCCGACCGGCCCACGACGTCGCCACGACGGATCCGAGCAGCACCCCCGCGGCCGTGGTCTTGAGGTAGTGCATGGCGGTGAGCGCGTCGAGGTCGCTGACCCCCGGGACCGTCAGTCGCGCACCGACCAGGACCAGGGTGGCCACCGCCGCCGCCGTCCAGCCGACGCGCCGGGAACCGCTGCGCTGCAGGAGAATGCAGGCGACGACGGCGATAACCGCGCCGACCGCGACACCGGTCGGCTGGGCGCGGAGCCAGCTGTCGACCTGGCGGTCGGACGCGTTGACCGCCCAGTGTCCGCCGGGTGGGACGGTGAGCACGAAGGCGGCCAGGGCCGCGCCGAGCGCGGCCGCGAGCGAGGCGACGGTGGTCCGGGAGTCGACGGGCATTTGTCGACGCTAACGGAGTTGCCGTGATTCGAAGGATGAGTCGAGGTGCGTCGGCGTGCCACGATGTACGCGACACTCCACGAGGCGAGGAACCACCATGGCATCGATCACCGAGAAGGCAACCACCCTGCTGGCCCTGCACCAGCCCGGCAATCCCGTGATCCTCCCGACCGTGTGGGACGCATGGTCGGCGAATCTGGCCGCGGAGGCCGGTTTCACGGCGTTGACCGTCGGCAGTCACCCGGTCGCGGACTCGGTGGGCAAGCCCGACAACGAGGGCATGACGTTCGCTGAGTTGACTACCCGCGTCGCGCAGATCACCGCCGCGGTGGACCTACCGATCTCCGTCGACATCGAGTCGGGCTACGGGCTCGACCCGCAGCGGCTGATCGACGGGCTGGTCGAGGTCGGTGCGGTGGGGCTCAACATCGAGGACACCGTGCACAGCGAGGGCGGTCGCCTGCGCGAGGCGCAGGAGCACGCGGATTTCGTCGGCGGTCTGCGGCGCGCCGCGGACGCGGTGGGCGTGCACGTGGTGATCAACGCGCGCACCGACCTGTTCATCAAGCAGGTCGGGGACGAGGCGGACCGCGTGCAGCGGGCCATCGCGCGGCTGACACTGGCCGCGGAGGCGGGCGCCGACGTGCTGTACCCGGTCGGGTTCCACAGCGACGAGGTGTACCGGCAGCTGACGTCGGCGCTGCCGCTGCCGGTCAACGCGATTGCCGACCCGGTGCGCGGCGAGAAGACCGACTTCGCGGCCCTCGGCGTCGGCCGGGTGAGCTTCGGACCGCTGCTGCAGGCCGCCCTGGCCGTCCGCGCGAACGAGCTCCTCGCCCGCTGGCAGTGATGCGCTTCGCGCAGTGGTGCGCTTTCGGAGTCCCGGTACTCCCTAAGCGCACCACTGCGCGTCAGCGCAGGTAGGTCGCGGTCTGCGCACCGACGAGGTCGACCAGGTCCCGCTGGGCGATGTTCACGTCGAGCAGGTGCAGGCCCCAGTTCGCGTTCGGGAGCGCGGGCAGCAGGGCGGCACCGGGCCCGTCCACCATGAGCACGTGCGGCCCGTCGCCGCTGGTGCACCGGGCACGGAACCGGTCGACCTCGCGGCCGGCGACGATCCCGTGGATCGGGGCGTCCGCGTTCTCGTGCAGTGATCCCGGATTCGTGCACAGCACCTCGTAGTCCGGCCCGTACGGCAGGTCCGCGCGGGTGCCGGAGGCGCCCGGCGACTGCGGCACCAGCCCGAAGCGGGTGTCCGGCGGCGGCGTCGTCGAGTAGGACGAGTACGCGACGACGCAGCCGGTCTGCGCGGCTGCGGTGCACGCGGGCACCGAGGCGAAGTCGCCGCCGGCCGACTGGCCCTTGCGGACCAGTACGTTGCCGCCGAGCAGGAGCGCCGAGACCAGCTGCGACTGGGTGGCTTTCCCGTCGATGCGGTTGTGGATCAGCATCCGCAGCATCCGGCTGCCCTGCGAGTGGCCGATCAGCACCACCCCGCGGCCGTCGTTGTGGTGCGCGAGGTAGTCGTCCCAGGCGTGTTCGACGTCGTCGTAGGCGAGATCGAGTGCCGCGCTGCGTTCCGAGTCCGTCCCCGTGAACAGCTCCCGCAGGGTGCTCTGCCGGTACACCGGCGCCCACACGTTGCAGTTCGCGCCGAACGGCTCGGCCTGCGCACGCGCGACCGCGCGCAGCTCGGGCGAGGCGTCGAGGTTCGCGTTCGCGGTCTGCTGCAGCGACGCGGTGGGGTAGACGTAGAAGCAGTCGATCGGTGCGCCGGACCGGCCGCCACACGGGTCGCCCGCCTGACCGGGCCGGCACAGCCAGGTCGTGGCCGTCTCGGGCCCCGGGGCGGCCGACACGGGCGGCGCCGCGACGGAGACGATCGCTGCGACGAGCGCGGTCAGTGCGGCCCCGACGGCGGTCCGGGCAATTCCGGAGATCGGCATACCTGTCGAGGTTAGTAGGCGCTGACGCGCAGTGGTGCGGTTACGGAGTCCGGGCACTCCGGAAGCGCACCACTGCGCGTCAGCGCATGTCCGCGTAAGCCTGTAGGTGGGCGACCTGCTCGGGATCGAGCGACGGCCGGACCGACTCGCGCGCGGCCGCGACGTCGGCGGCCGTGACGTCGGCGGCGTCGACGCTGCGACGCATCGCGGCCAGCGCGGCCTCCCGCAGCAGCGCCGAGCAGTCGGCGGCGGAGTACCCGTCCAGCTCCTCGGCCAGCGCGTCGAGGTCCACGTCGTCGGCCAGCGGCACCGACCGACCCGAGGTCCGCAGGATCTCCCTGCGCGCCTGGGCGTCCGGCGGCGGCACGAAGACCAGTCGCTCGAGCCTGCCGGGGCGCAGCAGTGCGGGGTCGATCAGGTCGGGGCGGTTGGTGGCGCCGAGCACCACCACGTCACGGAGCGGTTCCACGCCGTCGAGTTCGGTGAGCAACGCGGCGACCACCCGGTCGGTGACGCCGGAGTCGGTGCTCTGCCCGCGCCTGGGCGCCAGCGCGTCCACCTCGTCGAGGAAGATCATCGACGGGGCGGAATCGCGGGCCCGCTGGAACAGTTCGCGGACCGCCTTCTCCGAGGCGCCGACCCACTTGTCCATCAGTTCGGCGCCCTTGACCGCGTGCACACTCAACTGCCCGGAACTGGCCAGCGCGCGCACGAGATAGGTCTTGCCGCAGCCGGGCGGGCCGTACAGCAGCACCCCGCGCGGCGGGTCCACCCCAAGGCGCGCAAACGAATCCGGATGCTGCAGCGGCCACAGCACCGCCTCGGTGAGGGCCTGCTTGGTCTCGATCATGTCGCCGACGTCGTCGAGGGTGACGCTGCCGACCGTCAGTTCCTCGGTACCCGAACGCGACAGCGGCCGGATCACCTCCAGCGCTCCGGTCAGGTCCGACTGCACGAGTCGCGGCGCGTCCCCGCTGCTGCTGGCCCGCGACGCCGCCCGCAGGGCCGCCTCCCGAACCAGCGCCGCGAGGTCGGCGGCGACGAATCCGGGTGCCCGCGAGGCCACCTCGCCGAGGTCGAGGTCGGCGGTCGGGACCTTGCGAAGCAACAGTTCCAGGATCGCGCGCCGGGTCGCGCCGTCCGGCAGCGCGACCATGAGTTCGCGGTCGCACAGGTCCTGGCCACGGACCCGGCTGTCGAGGGAGTCGGGATGCGCGGTGGTCGCGACGAAGGCGACACCGGGGGTGTCCACCGCGCGGCGCAACTCGTCGAGGATCAGCGTCGACACCGGTTCGGCCTCGGACGGCAGCAGCGCGTCCACATCGGTGATCAGCAAGACGCCGCGTTCGCGCGTGACGCGCGCGACGGCGTCGGACACCCGCTGCAGCCGGGTGGCGGAGTCCAGCGCGCCGACCCCGGGACCGTCCAGCTCGACGACCGTGCGCCCGGCGAGGACCGCGCGGGCCAGCGTCGCCTTGCCGGCTCCGGCGGGGCCGGTGATCAGCACGCCGAGGTGCGGCGAGGCGCCCAGGGTGTGCAGCAGTTCGGGCTCGTCGAGCGCGAGCTTGAGCCACTCGGTGAGCTTGGCTGTCTGGACCCCGACTCCGACCAGGTCCTGCACTGGCAGCGGCGCGGGGTGGGCGGCGGTCGACGCGGCCCGGGCGGGTTCGGGCGCCTGCGCGGGTACGGTTGCGATTGCGGGCGCCGTGCCCCACCCGATCGCCGAATTGGGTTGCACGCTCACGGGTCCGGCGGGGTCGACCGCCGTGACGGTGAGCAGTTCGGAGGTCCAGGCCACACCGAAGGTGCGCGAGAGCGATTGCGTGGCGCCGGCGGTGCTGGTGCCGGGGCCGAGGTCGCGGGGCAACAGGGAGACGGTGTCACCGACGGTCAGCACCTTGCCGAGCAGCGCCTGCCGCAGGGTGGTCTCGGAGATCGACCCGGTCGCGAGCGCCGACCCGGTCAGCGTCGCGGTCCTCGCTCCGTACACGGTCACCGGCGAGACGACCACGCGCGCATCCTCTTTGAGCCCGGCGTTGGACAGCGTGACGTCATCGAACAGTGCAGTGCCGGTGGGTGTGCCCGCGGGTGCGACGGCGACGACCGCGGCGGTGCGACGACCGCCGATCACCGCGATGCCGTCCCATTCGCGCAGCCCCAACGCGGCCAGGGCCTCGGGGTGCAGGCGCACGACGCCGCGGCGGGCGTCGGCGGCGGAGGTGTTCAACCGGGCGGTGAGCGCAAGTTCCGGGGAGGTCACGAGGAACAGCCTAGTGATGGCCGCCTTCGGTCAGGTCCGGAGCGAACTGGGGGAGCGTGACAATCGTCGCCAGCAGTTCGGACATCCGGGATTCGAGCGCGTCGCGGTCGGCGGCGTTCGCCTCGGCGAAGGTGAGGATCCCGTCGCTGAAGAGCGACCAGCCCGCGATGGCGGCCAGGGCTGCCATGAGCCGAACATCGGCCGTGCGGGAATCGGGGGCGATGCCGCGGACGGCCCGCATTCCATCGGCCTGGTTGCCGAGCAGTAGATCGGTCCGGCCTTCGAGTAGCAGCCATGCCGCTATGCGGACGTACTCGGGGTCTGACCGTCCGATGGCGAACAGGCTTCTCACCGCGTCCGGTAGGGACCCGACGTTCTCGATGGTGCTGGTGGAGACCTCGGTGTCGCGGGCGAGGACGGCGGTGAGAATGTCCTCCTTGTTGCCGAGGTACTTGTGGATCAGGCCAGGGTTCACCCCCGCCGCCGCCGCGATCTCGCGAACGGTAACGGACGTGCCCTTGGCGGCGAAGCCCGACCGGGCGGCGCGCAGGACCGCACGGCGGACCTCGTCCCTGCCCCATGCCTTCGGGGCCGATTCTGGTGTGTTCACCCCTTGACATTAGACGCTTGTCTACGGTCCAATCAACCACCAACCGGGACTGACTCGAGGTTCTCGGTTGGCAGCGGAAGTCCCTCGCCGAACAGTCTTTTCGGCTCACCGGTGCCGGCGCCGCGACTTCGCTGCGTGCCCGTATTTCCCGTGCCCGCACCTTCCGTTCCCAATCGCAACGGAAGGTACGGGCGAAAACTGGAGAGGTCTGCGAAACAAACCATGAATGGAAACAACGGAGGGTACCCACCGCGCCGACGACGTTCGACGCTGAGAACGGGCGTCGCACTGGCGGTGATCACCGCATCGACCCTGGTCGCCGGTGCCTGGAGCAGCGCGGACGTGCTGGGAGATGTCGGCGGGCTGGGAAGTGTGGGCGAGCTCGGGCAGGCGAACGGCGGCGTTCTCGCGACCGACGGCCAGCGCGCATTGGAGGCACGTGCTCGGCAGATTCTCGAAACCGACGTGATGCAGCAACAAATCCGTCAGGTGCAGGCGCTGTACGGGGGAGACCTGCAGGGCGTCAAGCCTGCAGGCAAGGCTACCGTCGACCGCGCGGCGAACGCGATCGGTGCGGCGGCCGCTCTCTATGCGGTGGATGACGATCCGGATCGCCCGGTCCTGTTGTGGGAGACCACCATGCCGCACGAATTCGCCGGCCTGAGCATGCCTCGTTCCGGCTACGGCATCGACAACCCCGACAACGTCTACCGGGACGCCACGGTAGCGGGAAACTCGAAGTACGAGATCCGGGGGCGCATAACGAATCCCGGCCCCACCGACCTGAACTTCGAGATGCGTGACGCCATTCCCGGCACCACCGCGCTGACGGCCGAGGGTGGCGTTCAGCTCGCGAACCTCACCGGCGATGCGATCACGTCAGCCCCCGACGGGTCGTTCGTCATCACGATCGACGCGGAGCCGGCGAATGGCCGTCCCAACCACATGCAGATTCCCGCGGACGGAACCTCGTTGCTGGTCGTGCGGGATCTGCTGAACGACTGGTCCCGTGAGCATCCGGTGCAACTCGAGATCACCCGCGTCGGTGGTCCGCCCGCCGCACCCGAGAAGCCGATCGATCAGCAGGCGACCGAAGCCGCGGAGATTCTGGCCAAGATCGCGCCGTTCTGGGTCAAGTACTTCAATCAGTACTACTACAACGCGACGCCGCCGAACGTCGTGCGACCGGTCCGTCAACGCGCCGGTGCCAGGGGCCTGTCTACCGGTGGCTGGTTCTCGCTGGCCGACGACGAGGCGCTCGTGATCACGGTCGACCCGATCGGGGCCGGGTCACTGGGCATCCAGCTGTCGGATCCGTGGGGTGTGGCCTACGAGTATCGCGACCGAACCAGCAGCCTGAACACCACCCAGGCGACGCCCAACCCGGACGGGACCTACACCTACGTCGTGTCGCGGCGGGACCCCGGCGTCCACAACTGGCTCGACCCGGAGGGCCACGAGGCCGGCATGCTCGCGATCCGCTGGCAGCACCTGTCCGGCACGCCCGCCGTCGACCGCGCGTTGCGGGCGGCGACGGTGGTCAAGCTCGATGGGCTGAAGCGGAGCCGGCAAGCGGGGACGGCGTACGTGAACCCCGCCGAGCGACTGATCCAGCAGCAGCTGCGGTCGGCTGCCTACGACCGTCGCCTGACGGGATAGCCCGATATGGCGTGGTGGGGTGTGCCGGCCCGAGCGTTCGCGCCGCTCGTGCCCGGATTGCGCCCCACCACCCGCGCAGGTCGCCTCGGTCAGCTAGCGGGGACGGCGCAGTCCGAGCCGGGCGGAGGAGAGCCGACCGCCGGCCGGGGCACGCCGAATCGCGCGCCGCTCCGCGGGTTTGGCGTCCCAGACCTCGGGCCTGGCGGCCACCCACCGCTGGGACCGGACCGCGAACGGAATGTGCGCGAGGTACGCGCCGACGAGGACGATCAGCAGCACGTACGGGTACGTGATCAACGCAGCCGCGGCCAGTGCGACACCCACGAGCAGCAGGGCTGCCATCCGCTTGGGCACCGAGAACGTCTTCATCGCCAGCGTCGGGATCCGGCTGACGATCAGCGCCGCCGACAGCACGGTCCACACCGCGACCACCCAGAACGACGACCACCAGCCGTCGCCCCACTGCTCGTAGGCGGCGATCGGCGTCAGCGCGATCAGGGCGCCGGCGGGCGCGGGCACCCCGACGAAGAACTCACTGGTGTAGGCCGGTGCGGTGTCGTCGTCGAGGAGGGTGTTGAACCGCGCCAGCCGCAACACGATGCTGACCGCGAAGACCAGCGCGATGATCCAGCCGGCGCTGCCCTCGTCGAGCAGGGTCACGTACAGCACCAGCGCGGGGGCCACGCCGAACGAGATCGCGTCGGACAGCGAGTCCAGTTCGGCGCCGATCTTGGTGGTCGCGTCGAGCAGGCGCGCGATCCGGCCGTCCAGCGAGTCGAGCACCGCGGCGGCGCCGATCATGGCCAGCGCGACGCCGAGCTGACCTTCGAGCGCGAACTTCACCGACGACAGGCCCGCGCACAGCGCGAGGATGGTGATCGTGCTGGGCAGCAGGAGCAGGCCGCTGGTGGCGACGCGCCGGGAAGTACTGGGCACGACGTCGCGCGGGTTCACGGAAGCTGTGCGAGGACGGTCTCGGCGCCGACGGCACGCTGTCCTCGTTCCACCATCAGTGTGGTACCGGCCGGGAAGTAGGTGTCGACGCGTGAACCGAACCGGATCAGGCCGTACGTGTCGCCGATCGGCAGCGTGTCGCCGACCTTGGCGTCGCACACGATGCGGCGGGCGAGCAGCCCCGCGATCTGCACGACCGCGATCTCGTGCCCGGACTCGGTGCGCAGCAGCATGGAGTTGCGCTCGTTGGCGTCGCTGGCCTCGGGCAGGTCGGCGGAGAGGAACTTGCCGGACTTGTGCACGACCTGCAGGACCTCGCCCGCGACGGGGGAGCGCTGCACGTGCACGTCGAGCACGGACAGGAAGATGCTCACCCGCGGGACGGGGGCCTCGCCCATGTTCAGCTCGGCGGGCGGGACCGCGTTGTCCACGAGCGCGACCTCGCCGTCGGCGGGGGAGACCACGACGTTCGGGCGGTTCGGCGGAACCCGGTGCGGGTGCCGGAAGAATGCGGCGCTGGCACCCGCCGCGGCGAGTCCGGTGCGGCGAATCCACGGATGCTTGCGGCCGAGGACGGCGGCGACCAGCGGGGTGAGTACGAACGGCAGCCCGGCCGGATGCAGCGGCGGAATCGTGGTCCGGACCAGGTCGGCGATGTGCGCGAGGCCGGTCGGTTGCGGGGTGCCAAGCGGGGTGGGGCGGCGGGCCACGAGCTCCTCTTACTGTCGGTGACGGTAGGGCGCCGGCCCCGGCGACAGCCGTGGGCGGGTACACACAGGCTAGCCGAGCCGGGTTCCGGGGCGGACCCCCGACGGCGTTCGGTGCCGCAGGCCTGCTACTCGGGGCACGACTGCAGGGGCCGGCGAGGCAGGGCCCTGGGGTCAGCGGATCCCGTCCCGCCGCAGGGCCACCGACACCGCGGCCGCCCTCGTCTCGACGCCGAGCTTGGCGTAGATGTGCGCGAGGTGCGTCTTCACGGTCGCCTCGCTGATGAACAGGCGTTTGCCGAGTTCCTTGTTCGTCAGGCCCTCCGCGAGCAGGGTGAGCAGCTCGGCCTCGCGCGCGGTGAGGGCCTCGTCGGGACGCCGCATCTGTTGCAGCAAACGCGACGCCACCGGCGGCGACAGCACGCTCTGGCCCGCGACCGCCCCGCGGATGGCGGCGAAGATCTCCTGCGGCGCCGAGTCCTTGAGCAGGTAGCCGATGGCACCGGCATCGATGGCCCGGACCACGTCGGCGTCGGTGTCGTAGGTGGTGAACACCAGCACCGGCAGTGCCGGGCAGGCAGCGCGGATACGGCGGATCGCCTCGACACCGTCGATGCCCGCGCCGAGGGCGAGGTCCATCATCACCAGCCGCGGCTCGAGCTCCGCGGCCATGTCCACGGCCTGCTCGCCGGAATCGGCCTCGCCGATCACCTCGATGTCGGGCTGGGAGTCCAGCAGAGCCCGCAGGCCGGCCCGCACCACGAGGTGATCGTCGACCAGCATCACGGTTGTCGCGGTCATCACTCGCCTCGACACGGGATCTGGGCGGCGACGACGGTGCCCTCGCCGGGGGCGCTCTCCACGGTGAGCGTGCCGCCGAGCGCCTGCACCCGCTGCCGCATCGCGCGCAGGCCGAACCCGCCCGCGGGGGAGTGGTCGCCGACCGCATCGGCCGCGAAGCCACGCCCGTCGTCGAACACGTCGAGGGCTACGGCGCCGGGCAGGTAGGTGAGGGTCACCCCTAGAGTCTGCGCGTCCGCGTGCCGGGTCACGTTCGACACCGCGCTCTGGGTGATCCGCAGCAGCGCGTGCCCGACCTCGGCCGGTAGCGGCACCGGGGTCCCGACCACCCGCAGTCGCGCAGCCGGGAAGTGGCCGCGCGCGGCGCTGAGCAGCGCCGCGTCCAGGCTCTGCGTCTCGAGATTGGGGGAGGCGAGGTAGTGCACCAGATTCCGGGTTTCGGCGAGGTTCTCGCGCAGCGACGCGGTCGCGGTCCTCATCTCCTCGCGCGCCGGTGAGTTCGGCTGGTCCCAGGCCAGGTCCGCGGCCTCGAGGTGGAGCAGGCTGCTGGTCAGGCCCTGGGTGACGGTGTCGTGGATCTCGCGGGCGAGGCGCTCGCGTTCGGACAGCACACCCGCCGCGCGTTCGGTCTCGGCGAGCCGCGAGTTCGCCTCGGCGACCTGTTCGAGCAGCCGGACCCGTTCCCGGCTGTCCCGTTCGATCTGGCCGTACGCGATCACCACCAGCGCGCCGGTGCAGATCGGGCCGATCAGAACGGCCCACTCGGTGCGGCCGCTGAAGTTGAAGAAGGCGAGGCTGGTGACCACGGCGAGCACCGCGACGATCAGGTACGCCATCCTGCTCGAGAACGCGCGGGTGCAGAGGAAGAACATCGGGAACGCGCACCACGCGAAGCTCGGCGCCAGCCACACCAGCACCGCCCAGGTGGTCAACACCGGCCACACCCAGGGCTGCCAGGCCGCGGCCCGGCGGGACAGGAGCACGGTCACGGTGTAGAGCGCGGCCAGCGCGACGATCAGGGCCGCGACGACGACGAACCGGCCGCTGACGCCGTGGTAGGTCAGGTACCGGGCGGTCGAGGTCGCCAGCAGCACGTAGAACGAGACGTGGATCGCGACGTCGATCGGTCCGCGGAAGTCCCGGTCGGCCGGGATCTGGTCGCCACGGGCGCTGACAGGGCTGGACATCGGCTCGATCCTACGGAGCGGGCGTCGCCGCCGGATCGGCCATTCGGATGATTTCCTCGCCCCCGGACGGCTGATCGAGAGGCAGACGTGTGCTCGATGCGGATGGGTGGGCCCGGCGGCGAGGCTGGATTCCGTCAGCCCCACGACCGAAAGGCCCACCCGATGAACCTCTCCCGCCGCCTGCCGAAGACCCTCGCCGTGACCGTTCCGCTGGCCGCGATCCTCGCCACCGCGGCGTGCGGCAGCGGCATCGAGGAGAACACCGCGTCGGCCACCCCGGTCGCCACCGCCGCGGTCGCGGCCCAGGCCCCCGCCGACCAGGCGGCGAAGGGCACGGTCGCGTCGAACCGGTTGACGGTCGCCACCGCGGGGAAGGCCGCGCAGGCGGCACTGGCGAAGTGCCAGGCCGACGGACTCGGCTTCGTCACCGTCTCGGTGGTGGACCGGGCCGGTAACGTGCAGGCGATGCTCCGCGGCGACAACGCGGCCCAGCACACCGTGGAGGCCTCGCGTCAGAAGGGTTACACCGCTGCGGCTTTCGGTGCGAACACCAGCGATCTGGCCGGCCGTGCCAAGGGCGACGGTGCCACCGTCGCGGACCTGGAGGGCACGCTGTTCCTGCCCGGCGGCGTTGCGGTGAAGGCGGGCAACGCGTCCATCGCCGGCATCGGTGTCGGCGGTGCGCCCGACGGCATGGCCGACCAGGCCTGCGCGGCGGCGGGTCTCGACGCCATCGCGGGATCGCTGCAGTGAGGTCCGCGCTGCCCGGTGTCCTCCTCGTCGCCGTGGTCGCGGGATGCGTCGCGTGCAGCGGGCAGGGCGGGTCGGGCGGCGCGAGCGGGTCGGCACCGGTCTCGGCGGCTGCGGTCGCGACCTCCCCGGTGGCCCCGCCGGCTGCGCCGGAGCGGGTCTCGACTCCCGAACTCGAGCGGGCCCTGTTCGAGGCGGTCCCGGCCGACGACGCCGTCGCGGCCGGCGCCGCGCTGGCGCAGGGGGCGGACCTCGAGGCGCGCGATGCCGGTGGCCGGACACCGCTGGTGGCCGCGACCAAGGTGAACGCGGTGAATGTGGCGCGGCTGCTCGTCGAGGCGGGCGCGGACGTGAACGCGAAGGACGACCTGCAGGACTCGGCATTCCTGTACGCGGGTGCCGAGGGCTACGACGCGATCCTCGAGCTGACGCTGGTACACGGCGCGGATGTGTTCGCCACCAACAGGTTCGGCGGCACCGCCCTGATCCCGGCCAGCGAGCACGCGCACGTGGAGACGGTGCGCACGCTGATTCGGTCGGGTGTGCCGGTGAACCACGTCAACCGCCCGGGCTGGACCGCGCTGCAGGAGGCGGTCGTGTACGGCGACGGGTCGGCACGGTACCTCGACGTGATCGGCCAGTTGCTCGCCGCGGGCGCGGACCCGGGGATCAGGGACGCGAAGGGCCGGACCGCGCTGCAGAACGCGGAGAGCCGCGACCAGCGTGCGGTCGCGGCTCTCCTGGACAGGGGGCGCTGAGGCCCGCCGGTGGGCTCAGCGGGTGGCGGCGGTCGCCGCTTCGACCTCGGACTTGATGCGGGCGAGGGTGGTGTTCATGCCCGCGATCATGTCCACCTCGAAGTCGGCGGTGCCGCCCATGAACTTGTCGATGAGCAGGGCGGAGACCTTGGTGGTGCCGGTCGGCGCCTCACGCCGCTCGGTGACCTTGGTGCCGGTCGCGGTGGGCTCGAGTTCGTAGGTCCAGATGGTGTGGTTCTCGACCACGCGCCAGGCGATTGCCGTGTTCGGCTCGAACCGGATCACCTTGGCGCTGGTCGGCCACACCAGCAGGCCCTTCTTGTTGATGTTGAAGGTGCGGGTCCCGCGCTTGACGTCGCCGCCGAAGATCACCATCTTCTTGCACTGCGGGCTCCAGCGGCCCATCCGCGCGAGGTCGGAGACCAGGGTCCACACCGCCTCCGGGGTGGCGTCGATCTCGATGCTCGCTTCGAGGGTGTTCGTCACTGGTTCGTCTCCGGTTCGTCTGTGTGTGATACCAAGCGTCACGCATATCTTGCCGGATCGCGCCCGCGCGTCAAGGGGTCGGGCGCGCCGGTGTAATGCGGCGTGCGGGATCGGCGATGAACAGGGTATCCACATCAGCGTCGATCAGCAGTTGCACCGGAGTCAGTCGTGAAGATGTCAGGCGTTCTGCGCCACCCCCACCGCCAGTCCCTTCCCCTGCTGGCGACGGCCCGTCTGAAGGGCAGGCCGGAGAGCTGGCCGGCCGAGCAGCTCGAACGGTTGCTGACCCCGCGCGAGATCGACGATCTCTACCGCGGGCACTTCGCGCACTGATCACGGCCGCCCCGCACGGGGCGCGCCGCACGGCCAACTTGTTCTATTGGAGCTAGAACAATACGATGATCCGGTGCTCATTCGGATAGACCAGTCGGTCGCCACCCCGCTCTTCGAGCAGGTGGCCGCCAGCGTGCGCCGCGCGATCGCCGACGGAACCGCGCCGCCGGGCGAACGGCTGCCCGGCGCCCGGGACCTGGCGGCCTCGCTCGACCTCAACGTGCACACCGTGCTGCGCGGCTACCAGCAGCTTCGCGACGAGGGGCTGATCGAGTTGCGGCGCGGTCGAGGCGCGGTGGTGGCGGCCGACGCGGCCGGACGCAGCAGGCTGCGGCAGGCGGTCCGGGACCTGGTCGCCGAGGCCCGGCGGCACGGGATGAGCGCTCCCGAACTCACCGACCTCGTGAACACGGAGATGGCATGACGACCTCCCTCTCGACTCCCCGCATCCCCTGGCCGCGCGCCGTCGCGGGCGCGCTGGTGCCGCCGGTGCTCGTGGCCGCGGCAGCGTGTGCCGCGGTCGATTCCTGGTCCGACGAGCTGCCGGACCCGGTGGCCGTGCATTTCGGTCCCGGCGGCGAGGCGAACGGCTTCTCCTCGCTCGCCGCGGCCACGTGGTCCCCCCTGCTCGGGCCGGCCGTGTCGGCGGTGTTCTGCCTGTCGCTGCTCCTGCTGACCAGGTGGGACGCGCGTGCGGCGCGGATGGGTGTTGCGGCGGCCGCCGGGATCGGCGCCTTCGTCGCAGCGCTTCCGGCCGCGCTGATCGCCGGCCAGCGTGGCCTGGCCGACGCGGCCCAGGCGTCGGTGGGTGGCTGGTCGATCGCGCTCGCCGCGGCGGCAGGTCTGGTCGCCGCCCTCATCGGCCGTGCGGCGGTGCCCGCGCCCGGTCCCGCTACTGCCGCGAATCCGCCCCGTGACGGCGCGTCCCGGATCCCGTTGGCGGAGGGGGAGCGGGTGGCCTGGTCCGGGTCGGCCGCGATGCCCCGGTGGCTGGCGGTCGTCGTTGCGGTGATCCCGCTCGCCGTGGTGCTGGGCCTGGCCGCGTTCGCGGCGGGTTCGATCGTGCTGGTGCTCGTCGTCGCCGCCGTCTCCGCCGTGCTGACGGCGTTGGTGTCGGCCCCGGTTCGCGTCAGCGTCGACTCCCGCGGGATGCAGGCGCGGAGCCCGATCACCGGCCGGCCGACCCGGATCCCGCTCGACGAGGTCGCCGAGGCCGACACCGTCACCATCGGACTGCTCAACAAGTACGGGGGCTTCGGCTACCGCGTCGGCCCCGGCGGTACCGGGCTCATCGTGCGGCCGGGCCCGGCGCTGCGCGTCACCCGTGGTGACGGCTCGCGGTTCACCGTCACCGTCGACGGCGCGGAACAGGCTGCGGCCGTGCTCAATTCGCTCGCTACGCGGGGCCGGACTCCGCGCTGACCTCGAGTCGGCGAGTCAGACGGTCGCGCACGGCCGGCCAGTCGTCCACGGTGATCGAGAACAGCACGCTGTCGCGCACGGTGCCGTCCTCGCGGCGGAAGCTGCGCCGCAGCGTGCCCTCGTACCGGGCGCCGAGCCTGGCGATGGCCTGCTGGGACCGGGTGTTGCGGACGTCGGTCTTGAGCTGCACCCGTCCCACGTTCAGGTTCTCGAAGGCGTGGCGGAGCAGGAGTAACTTGGCCTCCGGATTGACGGCCGTGCTCCACACGCCGGGGTGGTAGAGCGTCATGCCGATCTCGAGCCGGGCATCGCGCGGGGCGACGTCGAGGTAGGCGGTGGTCCCGACGGCCGAACCCGCGGGCAGGCCACCGACGGGTCGGACGGTCCGGACCGTCCACTGGTGCCAGCCCGGCTCGGTGCTACGGACACGAAGGAACTCCTCGAACGACTCGGGATCGGCCGGCCGCCACGGCACGTGCGCCCAGACGCGGTCCCGGTCGAGGGCGCGGAACAGGTCGGCGGCGTCGGCGGCCGGGTCGAGCGTGGTCAGTCGCACCCACGAACCCCGAAGTTCGGTGCCGCCGGGGATCGGCCAGAGCATCTGCGGCCACGGGACGTCCGTCGGGCGGGGGTCGGGCACGGGAGTGAACGGGGCAGGATCGCTGGTCGGCACGCTACGAGTATCGCCGGGCAGGTGCGCGGGCCGCGTCCACCAGCCCGCGGGGACGCATATCCTCGGAGGATGGCGCGGATCGACGGCGTGCTGTTCGACATCGACGGGGTCCTGGTGACGTCGTGGCGACCGATCGACGGCGCCGCGCGGGCACTCGACGCGGTGCGGGGTCTCGGCATGGGGCGCGCGTTCCTCACCAACACCACCTCGCGCACCCGCGACGACATCGCTGCCGCGCTGCGGAAGGTCGGGATGGACGTCGAACCCACCGAGGTCGTCACGGCCGCGGCGCTGACCGCGGAGTACCTCCGGTCGACGTATCCGGGCGCGCGGTGCCTGGTGATCAACCACGGTGACGTCGCTCGGGACATGACCGGAATCGTGTTCGACGACCGCCGACCCGAGGTGGTCGTGCTCGGGGGCGCTGGACCCGAGTTCGACCACGCCACGCTGAGCCGGGTGGTCGAGCTGATGTTGGACGGCGTCCCGGTGGTCGCGATGCAGGGTGGACTGACCTGGGCCACCGCCGGCGGGACCAGCATCGACACCGGCGCCTACCTTCCCGGGCTGGAGGCCGCGGGCAACGGCCGGATCGTGGTGATCGGCAAACCGTCGCCGACCGGATTCGTCGCGGCCGCCGAGTTGATGGGTGCGGCGCCCGAACACGCCGTGATGATCGGCGACGACCTCCACGGCGACGTGCTCGCCGCCCAGCACGCCGGATTCGTGGGGGCGCTGGTGCGCACCGGCAAGTTCCGTCAGCGCGTCCTCGACGACGCGAACGAGGCGCCGGACCACGTCGTCGACTCGGTGGCCGCACTCCCGGCACTGCTCGACGAACTGACCGCGTGACGGCCCGGGCAAACCGGTGCCGAATCGAGATCTGCCGATCCCCCCGTGAGGTCACCACTCTTGGGTACCGTCGCGTCCGTATTCCGTTCGTTCCTTCTTGAGGAGTTCTGTGTCGACTCAGCCCCGCACCCGCGTCCTGTCCTTCTCTCGTTCCCGGATCGCCCGCGCGGGCGCGAGTATTGCGCTCGGTGCGGCGGCGATCGGCGGCCTCGCGCTCGCCGGCACCGGGGTCGCCTCGGCCGCCCGGGTCGACTGCGTCTCCCCGCCCTCCGCCAACGACATCCACGTCATCGGTGACGCCTCCTGCGGCGCGACCGCGACCGGCGCCGGCGGCGTCGCCAACGCCGGAGCGATGGACAGCGGCACCGCGGTCAGCGTCGCCGACGGCGGCACGGCCAACACCTTCGCGACCGGGTTCGGGGTCGCGTTGAGCGGGGCGAAGGCGGCCGGTCAGGCGCACGCCTACGCGATCGGCGGCGGCATCGCGCACGCCCGCACCGACAACGGCAACACCACCTTCGCGATCGCCGGCTGGGGTTCGGGCGCGACCGCCGAGTCGGCGGGTGTGAACTGCGTCGGACCGCTCTCGTTCGCGATCAACCTGAACACCGGTGCGGTCTGCGCGATGCGGTAGTCGAGGCGAGCGCACTCGGTGCCCGCGACCTTGCACTCGTTACACCTGAGTGCTAAAAAGGCACTTGGCACTCGCAACACGTGAGTGCCAGGTCGGGACGGTGAGACTGGGATTCATCGACACCCCTGGTCGTCCGTCGCGGGCACCGAGCTCGGCCACAGGCGTAGATGAGGCGATCCGACGAGCGGTCGCCTTGTGTGTCACCCCCAATCCGGAGGATCACTTCGCAATGGCCAAGATCATCGCGTTCGACGAAGAGGCCCGTCGCGGCCTCGAGCGTGGCCTGAACAGCCTCGCAGACGCCGTCAAGGTGACGCTGGGACCCAAGGGTCGCAACGTCGTGCTCGAGAAGAAGTGGGGCGCCCCCACGATCACCAACGATGGTGTGTCCATCGCCAAGGAGATCGAGCTCGAGGACCCCTACGAGAAGATCGGCGCCGAGCTGGTCAAGGAGGTCGCCAAGAAGACCGACGACGTCGCCGGCGACGGAACCACCACCGCCACCGTGCTCGCCCAGGCTCTCGTGCGTGAGGGTCTCCGCAACGTCGCCGCGGGCGCCAACCCCCTCGGCCTCAAGCGCGGCATCGAGAAGGCCGTCGAGGCCGTCACCGCCAAGCTGCTCGACACCGCCAAGGAGGTCGAGACCAAGGAGCAGATCGCTGCCACCGCCGGTATCTCGGCAGGCGACTCGTCCATCGGTGAGCTCATCGCCGAGGCCATGGACAAGGTCGGCAAGGAAGGCGTCATCACCGTCGAGGAGTCCAACTCCTTCGGCCTGCAGCTCGAGCTCACCGAGGGCATGCGCTTCGACAAGGGCTACATCTCGCTGTACTTCGCGACCGACGCCGAGCGTCAGGAAGCGGTGCTCGAGGACGCCTACGTGCTGCTCGTGAGCTCCAAGATCTCCACCGTCAAGGACCTGCTGCCGCTGCTGGAGAAGGTCATCCAGTCCGGCAAGCCGCTGGCGATCATCGCGGAGGACGTCGAGGGCGAGGCCCTGTCCACCCTGGTCGTCAACAAGATCCGCGGCACCTTCAAGTCGGTCGCCATCAAGGCCCCCGGCTTCGGTGACCGTCGCAAGGCGCAGCTCGCCGACATCGCCATCCTCACCGGTGGCGAGGTCATCAGCGAAGAGGTCGGCCTCTCCCTGGAGACCGCGGGCCTCGAGCTCCTCGGCCGCGCCCGCAAGGTCGTCGTAACCAAGGACGAGACCACCATCGTCGAGGGTGCCGGCGACGCCGACGCCATCGCCGGTCGCGTCAACCAGATCCGCGCCGAGATCGAGGCGTCGGACTCGGACTACGACCGCGAGAAGCTGCAGGAGCGCCTGGCCAAGCTGGCCGGTGGCGTCGCCGTCATCAAGGCGGGCGCTGCGACCGAGGTCGAGCTCAAGGAGCGCAAGCACCGCATCGAGGATGCCGTGCGCAACGCGAAGGCCGCTGTCGAGGAGGGCATCGTCGCCGGCGGTGGCGTGGCCCTGCTGCAGTCCGCTCCCGCGCTCGACGACCTCAAGCTCGAGGGTGACGAGGCCACCGGCGCGAACATCGTTCGCGTCGCGCTCGAGGCGCCGCTCAAGCAGATCGCGTTCAACGCGGGCCTCGAGCCCGGCGTCGTCGCGGAGAAGGTGCGCAACCTGCCCGCCGGCCACGGCCTGAACGCCGCGACCAACGAGTACGGCGACCTGCTCGCCGCCGGCATCAACGACCCGGTCAAGGTCACCCGCTCGGCGCTGCAGAACGCGGCGTCCATCGCGGCCCTGTTCCTGACCACTGAGGCCGTCGTCGCCGACAAGCCGGAGAAGGCCGCCGCTCCCGCGGGCGACCCGACCGGTGGCATGGGCGGCATGGACTTCTGAGTCCCGCTCCCCGCTTCACCAGTAGTTCCGGAAGGCCCGGGTCCGCAGCAGTGCGGGCCCGGGCCTTCCCGGTCTCGGCGTAGTGTCCGCGGCCACCGCCGTCGTTCGGACGGATGAACGGGTGGGTGAATCGGCCTCGATCTTTTATGATTCTTGGGACAACGCGGTGCTGCGCGGGTGACACTGTCCACGCGGCACCTTCGTCCTGGCCCCATGAGGTAACGGTGGGGCCTCGATGCTGTATATACGCAGTTGAAGAGTCACACGTAGTTGAACAGCTCTCAGGTACACAGTCGACAGTCAAGGTGGGAACACATGCCCAAGTTTCGAGGATCGGGTCGTCGAGCAGGACGCATCGCGCTGGCAACCGCCGCGCTGACGGTCCTGCCGCTGCTCGGAGCGGGTGGCCTCGCCAACGCCGACGAGACCACGCCGACCGCCACCTCGGCCAACGGCTCCAAGCTCGAGCGCATCGACGGCACCGGTCGTCAGGTGACGGCCTACGTGTACTCGGCCTCGATGGGCAAGACCATCCCGCTCAAGATTCAGCGTCCGGCCGACGCCAACGCCAAGGCGCCCACGCTGTACCTGCTCAACGGTGCGGGCGGCGGTGAGGACAGCGCCACCTGGCAGCGGCGCACCGATGTCGCGTCGTTCTTCGCGGACAAGAACCTCAACGTGGTCACCCCGGTCGGCGGTGCCTTCAGCTACTACACCGACTGGCAGAAGGACGACCCGAAGCTGGGTCGCAACAAGTGGACCACCTTCCTGACCCAGGAACTGCCGCCGATCATCGACACCGCGCTGAACACCAACAAGGTCAACTCGCTGGCCGCCATCTCCATGACCGGCACCAGCGTGCTGAACCTGGCCATCGCGGCGCCCGGTCTGTACAAGGGCGTCGCCGGGTACAGCGGATGCGCGGAGACGAGCACCCCGGCCGGTCGCGCGTACATCGACCTCGTCGTCGGCTCCCGTGGCGGCGCGGATGTCGAGAACATGTGGGGCCCCAAGAACGATCCCGCGTGGATCGCGAACGACCCGGTCATCCAGGCCGAGAAGCTGCGCGGCACCAAGCTCTACGTGTCCACCGGAAACGGCCTGCCCGGCCCGCACGAGAACCTCGCGGAGACCGGCGGCACGAGCGCGCTGGCGAACCAGGTGCTGGTCGGCGGCGCGATCGAGGGTGCGACCCTGCTGTGCACCAACAACCTGTTCAAGCGTCTGAACGAGCTGAAGATCCCGGCGACCTTCGACTTCCGCCCGAACGGCACCCACTCGTGGGGCTACTGGCAGGACGACCTGCACAAGTCCTGGCCGTTCCTGGCCGAGTCGCTCGGTATCTGACCGACTGACCGATCAACGGCGCCGATCCCGCGACCAGCGGGGTCGGCGCCGTTTTTCTGTGTGCGGCACACGAATTGGGCGTCCCACCGAAACCCCTTGGTGTGCGTAGTATCCCAGCCATCCGAGGTCGGCTGGCGGGTCGTCGCTCGGCGTCGGGCAAAGGTGGTCCTGCGTGGATGCGGTGAAGATCGTTCTCGAGCTGATCGTGGTGCTCGGCGCCATCGTGATGGGCACCCGATCGAGCGGTGTGGCACTCGGCCTCTGGGGTGGCGCCGGCGTGGCGGTGCTGGTGTTCGTCTTCCGCGAGCCGGTCGGCAGTCCGCCGGTGGACGCGCTGCTGATCGTCCTGTCGGTGGTACTGGCCTCGTCGATGATGCAGGCCGCGGGCGGTATCGACTGGATGGTGTCGATCGCGGCGAACCTGATCGCCAAGCGGCCCAAGCAGATCACCCTCATCGCGCCGCTGGTCTCGTTCCTGTTCTCGGTGGGCGCGGGCACCTCGAACATCCTCTACCCGCTGCTGCCGGTGATCTACGACGCCTCCTACCGCAACGGAATTCGGCCGTCCCGCCCGTTGTCGCTGTCGGTGGTCGCGACCGGCGTCGCCCTCGCCTGCAGTCCGGTGTCCGCGGCGATGGCGGCCATGGTGACGCTGACCGACGTCGAGCCGTACAACTTCGAGCTGATCGACATCATCAAGATCACGCTGCCCGCGGCGATCATCGGCATCGTGGCGTCCTCGTTCGTGGTCAACCGGCTGGGCAGGAGCATCGCCGAGGACCCGGAGATCCAGGCGCGCATCGCATCCGGTGAACTGGCCGCACCGGCCGGCGGCATGAGCAAGGTCGAGTTGAAGTCGTCGACGCAGGGCCGCAACGCCGCGCTGATCTTCCTGGCAGGCGTCCTGGCCATCGTGGTGTTCGGTCTCTTCAAGGGACTTCGGCCGGAGGCGGCCGACGGCTCGCCGCTGGGGATGACCCCGATCATCGAGATGCTCATGTTCGTGGTCGGCACGCTGATCCTTGTGGTGAGCAAGCCGAAGGTCGCCGACATCCCGACCATGTCGGTGTTCAAGGCGGGCATGGTCTCCGCCATCGCCCTCTTCGGACTGGCCTGGCTCACCGACACTTTCATCAGCGCGCACCTGGCGTTGATCACCGACACCGTCGGCGACTGGGTCAGCGCGGCACCGTGGATCTTCGCGCTCGGTGTGTTCCTGGTCTGTGTGCTGACCACCAGCCAGTCGACCGCCACCCGGACCATCGTGCCGATCGGACTGGCGTCCGGGCTCGCACCGGGTCTGCTGACCGGCATGTGGGCGGGTGCGTTCGCGGGCATCTACCTGTTGCCCACCAACGGCTCGCAGATCGCCGCGGCGAACTTCGACGAGTCGGGCAGCACGAAACTCGGCAGCAAGCTGGTGGACCACTCGTTCTTCGTCCCGACCCTGGTGCTGGCGGTCACGACCATCGCGGCGGGTTCGGTGCTGGGCCTGATCCTGGGCTGAGCGGTGCGCCCGGCCGCCGAGTCGTCAGTCGCGGGAGCGGTACCGGTCCCAGCTGGCCTTGCAGGCCCGGGCCAGCATGTCGACGCGATCGGCGTCCGTCTCGGGCCAACCCACCCCGGGGGCGGTCAGCTCGCGGGTGGCCTCGGGGCCGAGCAGGAACTCGCGGCGGTACTCGGCCTGTACCGCACTCAGGGCGACGCCCGCTGCCGCGGCCTGCGGAGCGAGCTCGCGGAACAGCCTTCCGGCCTCGATGATCTCCTGACTGCCCAGATACGGCTGGTTCAGCGCGACCGCCTCGGGGCGCGTCACGCCGAAGCCCTCGCGGTGGGCCGCGGCCAGCACCCGCAGCGCGTCCGGGGCCATGGTCACCGGACCGTCCCCGCGCGGATCGCCTCGGTGGTCGCCGCGGTTCGACAGCGCGACGACCTCCGGCAGCCGGTCCGCCGGGGCTCGGTCGACGTTCACCGCGCCGTCCCGGGTGGTGGTGTGATTCATGGTGTCGTGGAACGAGAGGGTGCTGAAGTCGACCGGGGCACCGGACCGGTCCGCCCTGGCGAAGGCGAGGTCGATCATCCGTCCGATCAGCTCGTTTCGGGTCCGCTGGTAGACCTCGAGGCCGCGGTCGGCGACCTCGGCGAAGGTCGCCGCCAGTCGGCGCAGACCCGCGTCGTCGTCCGGCTCGACCAGCAGAGGGTAGAACGAGAACGTCACCGGCCGGATCGCGTCCACCCCGGTCAGGTCCACCTTGTTGTACGGCCCCGCCGCCCGTACCCGGGTGAACGCCTCGCGCAGGGTCTCGTACAGGTCGTCCGGCCTGGCCCGGTTGGGATCGCGCACCAATCGGGGGTGCGGGTTCTCGACGTACACGATCCGCGGGTCGATCTCCGCCCAACGCCGCGCGATCGGGCCGGTCGTGCAATCGGTGAAGTCGAACTGCAGCCGCTTCGTGAACTCGGGTGCCAGGAATTGGGCGAGTTCGGCAGGGATCACGGAGCCCGAATGCGGGCAGCTGACGAGCAGATCCGCCTCGGCGAGCGCCTGGTCGAGGCTCCGGCTGGCCGGATCGGCGTAGAAGGTCAGGTCCTCGGGGGTGAAGACGGTTCCGGCGGGCAGGAGCTGCGGGTCAGCGGGCACCATGAGCGAACCCTATCGGCTGAGGCGCTCGGTGGCGGAGTATGGAGCCGTGGAGACGATTCCGATTCAGGTGCCCGACGGCAGCACCCTCCCGGTCCGGCTCTTTCCCGGACGTGAGGGAGCGCCGGTGATCGTGATCTTTCCCGGGCTCGGGGTCCCGGGCGGGTTCTACGATCCGGTGGCTCAGGCGTTGGTCGAGAGCGGGTTCAACGCGGCGATCGGTGAGCTGCGCGGTCAGGGTGACAGCAGGCCGCGGCCCGGCCCGACCAGCAACTACGGATACCAGGACCTGGTGTCGGTGGACTATCCGGCGACCTTCGAGGTGGCGCGGGAGCGGTTCCCGGACAGCACGCCGTACCTGCTCGGGCACAGCATGGGTGGTCAGCTGGGGGTGATGTACGCGGCGCGGGCACGCGGACGGCTCGGCGGGCTGATCCTGGTCGCCTCGGGTTCGCCGTTCCATCGCGGGCACGGCCCCGTACGCGGTGCGGGCCTGTTGCTCGGGTCGGCGGCGATGTCGGTGACGGCGAACGTGGCGGGATTCTGGCCGGGGGACCGCCTGGACGTCGGCGGGTTCGGCAGGCAGTCGAGGGTGCTGATCTCGGACTGGTCGCGGTTCGCGCGTACCGGCACGATCGAGCCTGCGGGCGCGGACATCGACTACGAGGAGCGCATCGGCAGGCTGACGCTTCCGGTGCTCTCGATCACCGTCGAGGGCGACGACCTGGCGCCGAAACCCGCCGTCGCGAACCTGGTCCGCAAGCTGCCGAAGGCGGACCTGACGACCTGGCACCAGCCGGAACCGTTGGGCCACAACGGCTGGATCCGACAGCCCGACAGCACGGTCGAGCGGATCGTGGCGTGGTTGCGCGATCGGGAGTGAGAGTCGGCCATGGACCCTCCGGTACATCCCGCGAGCGACGAGACCGTCGCCGGGGGTCCGCCCACGGCACTGGGTTCACCGACGGTGTTGGGCCACGACACCGCGACGCCGTCCACCACGACCACCGGGCCGAGCGCCGGATTCGTCGTCGACACCGGCGTCGGCAGGCTGGTCGCGGACTGGGAGGAGTCCGGGGCCGCGTCCGACCTGCGGGAGTACCTGCCCGACACGGACGCCGTCCGGCGGGCGGCGCTGGTCGAGCTGATCATGGTCGACCTCGCCTACCGCTGGTTGCGGGTCGACCGGCCGAAGCGGATCGCCGACTACTGCCTCGAATTCCCGGAACTGCTCGCCGAGCCGCTGCCGCCGGAGCTCGTCTACGAGGAGTACCGGGTGCGCAGGCTGAGCGGGGCGAAGGTCGATCCGAACGAGTACGTTGCCGAGTTTCCCTACCAGGCGGACCGATTCGACTGGCTGCGTGAGCACGACCCGAGGACGGCGGCCGCGGAGCAGTTGAGCCTGCCGGGTAGCGACGACCTCGCCGCGGGTCACCGGCTCGACGACTTCGACCTGGTGACCGAGCTCGGGCGTGGCGCGTTCGCGCGGGTGTTCCTCGCCCGGCAGCGATCGATGCAGCGGTGGGTGGCGCTGAAGATCTCCCGCAACGTCGGCACCGAGGCTCAGACCCTCGCGCAGCTCGACCACCCGTACATCGTGCGGATCTTCGATCAGCGGGTGCTCGAGGACCGGCAACTGCGGATGCTGTTCATGGAGTACGTGTCCGGTGGCACGCTGCTCGACGTGGTGCGCCGGGTGCGCGATGTCCCGCCGGAATCGCGGAGCGGGCAGCTGCTGCTCGACTCGATCGACCACGTTCTCGCGCGCAAGGGCGAGATGCGGCCGGCCGAATCGGGGGTGCGCGCCGAGATCGCCGCGCTGTCCTGGCCGGAGACCGTCGCGTGGATCGGGCTGCGGCTGTCGGAGGCGCTCGAGTACGCGCGCGAGCACGGGGTGCTCCATCGCGACATCAAGCCGGCGAACGTGCTCCTCACCGTCGAGGGGGTGCCCAAGCTCGCCGACTTCAACGTCAGCTCCAGCGACGTCGTCCCGGTACCCGGTGCGGTCGGCGCGGTGGCCGGGTCGGTCGCCTACATGTCGCCCGAGCAGTTGGCGGCGGCGTCCGCGCCGGCGTCGGCGGCCACCGTGCGGATCGACACCCGCAGCGACGTCTACTCGCTGGGCGTGATGTTGTGGGAGCTGCTGACCGGCTCCCGGCCGTTCGGCGACACCGAGCCGGGGGAGTCGCTCGAGGCGTCGCTCGCGCAGCGCCGCCGCGGCGTGGACGAGGAGCTCGTGGCCCGGCTGCCGGCCGACTGTCCCGCCGCCCTGCGCCGCGTGCTGCTCGTCTCGCTCGCACCGGACCCGGACGACCGGTGGTCGGACGGCCGGAGGCTCGCTCGTCAGTTCGCGCTGTGCCTGGATCCGCACGCGCGCGACCTGGTCGACCCGCGACCCGACTCGGTGCGGTCCAGGATGTGGCGGTGGGCGCTGCCGGTGATGCTGGCGGCGATCGGAATCCCGAACGTGCTGGCCGCGGGCTACAACTACTACTACAACAGGGAACTGATCATCTCGACGCTGTCCGCGCAGGCGCAGCAGCACCTCGAGCAGGTCCACCTGGTTATCGCCGCGTTGGCATTCCCGGTCGGGGCACTGCTGATCCTCACCTGGTGCCGGCTGGCGCTCACCGTGCCGCGGGGCCTGCGCCGAGGTCAGGCCTACGACGGCGCGGTGCTGGCCCGAGCGCGAACGGCCACACTGAATCTCGGCCACCGAGCTGTCGTGGTCAGTTTCGGGCTCTGGGTGGTGGCTGGGGTCGCATACCCGGTCGCGTTGCAGATCGCGGCGGGCGGCATCCCGCTGCGGGCCTACACCCACCTGCTCGCATCACTGGCCGTGTGCGGCGCGGTCGCGGTCGCCTACCCGTACTTCATCCTCACGTACTACTCGGTCCGATGCCTCTACCCGATCCTGCTGTCGCACGGCGAGATAGGCAGTCGCGACGGCCGGGACATCCGTACCCAGCGCAGGCTGGGCACCCGCTACCTCGCCGTCGCGGCATCTGTGCCGCTGATCGGGGTCGCCGGTCTCAGCTTCGTCGGCGTCGACCGCGGCGGCACCGTGAACGTCACGGTGCGCGTCCTCTGTCTGGGCGGGATCGCCGCGTTCATCGGTGTGTACCAACTGTTCCGGCAAATCGAGTCCGATCTGCGCGCGCTCGCCCGCGTGGTGACGCTGGGTGTCCCCGGGGATCAGTCCCCGCCGCCGAGCGTGTCCCACAGGAACGTGTAGGCCAGCGCCGACTTGAACGCCATCTGCTTGTTGTCGGCGGCGCCGCCGTGGCCGCCCTCGATGTTCTCGTAGTACCAGACTCGATGGCCCTGCTTCTCGAGCAGCGCGGCCATCTTGCGGGCGTGCCCGGGATGCACCCGGTCGTCGCGGGTCGAGGTCGCGATCAGCACGGGCGGGTAGGCGCGGCCGGGATCGGTGTTCTGGTACGGGGAGTACTGCGAGATGAACGCCCACTCGTCCGGGTCGTCGGGGTCCCCGTACTCGGCCATCCAGGACGCGCCCGCCAACAGCAGGTGGTACCGCCGCATGTCGAGCAGCGGGACCTGGCAGACGATGGCGCCGAACAGTTCCGGGTAACGGGTGAGCATCACGCCCATCAGCAGCCCGCCGTTGCTGCCGCCCTGCGCACCGAGTTGGGCGGCGGTGGTGATGCCGCGGTCGACGAGGTCGCGGGCGACTGCGGCGAAGTCCTCGAACACCTTGTGCCTGCCCGCTTTCAGGGCCTGCGTGTGCCACTGCGGTCCGTACTCGCCGCCGCCGCGGATGTTCGCGACCACGTAGGTTCCGCCGCGCTCGAGCCAGGACAGGCCCATCGCGCCGCTGTAGCCGGGCAGCATCGAGTTCTCGAATCCGCCGTACCCGTACAGCAGGGTGGGTCCCGGCGCCGCACCCGGATCGCGCACCACGAAGTACGGGATCCGGGTGCCGTCGTCGGACACCGCGAAATGCTGTGTGACGGACAGATTGGCGGAATCGAAGAAGGCGGGTGCCTGCTTGAGTTCCTCGATCGGTTCGCCGACGTACCCGTGCAGCAGGGTCGCGGGAGTGGTGTAGCCGCTCGAGTTGAGGAAGAACTCGTCGCTCTCGACCGGATCGACGTCGAGCACATCGGTGGCGGCGAGTTCGGAGACTCCGCCGAGCGGTTCGTCGGTCCACCCGGCGGGGCCGGGGGTGCGCACACGCAGGTGCGTCTGCACGTCCGACAAGGTCACCAGCAGCAGGTGGTTGCGAGTCCACACGTACTGTTCGAGCGACGTGTGTGGGTCCGGCGCGAACAGCACGGTGAACTCGCGCGAGCCGGCCTGGTAGTCCGCGTAGCGTGCGGCCAGCAGGGTGCCGGCGGAATACTCGTGATCGCCGACCGCCCATGTCGAACGGGTGCGGATCAGTAGCCATTCCCGGTGCACCGACGCGCGGGCGTCCTGCGGCACGTCGATCAGCGTCAACTCGCCGTCGGCGCCGAGTTCGAAACGCTGCGAGGCGTAGAAGTCGATCGAGCGCTCGACGAAGCTGCGTTCGAAGCCGGGCGTGCGGTCGTACCAGGCGGAGACCGCGACGTCCGAGTGGTCGCCCTCGAACACCGTGACGGCCTCGGTGACGGGGGTACCGCGCCGCCAGCGCGCCGCGGTGCGCGGGTAGCCGGAATCGGTCAGCGCCCCCGGCCCGGTGTCGGTGCCGACGTAGACGGTGTCCGCGTCGATCCAGCCGATGTCGCTCTTGGCTTCGGAGAGGTGGAAGCCGCCGTCCTCGGGGGAGACGAATTCGGCACGCAGCAGATCGAACTCGCGTATCACGACGGCGTCGGCCCCGCCGCGCGAGAGGCTGATCAGCGCACGAGACTGGTCGGGTCGCAGCACCTGTGCGCCCGACCACACCCAGTTCTCGCCCTCGGTCTCCGCGAGTGCGTCGAGGTCGACGAGGATCTCCCAGTCGGGCGCCTCCGTCCGGTACTCGTCCATGGTCGTGCGCCGCCACAGGCCGCGCACGTGCAGGGAGTCACGCCAGAAGTTGTACAGGTAGGCGCCGCGCCTGCGCACGTAGGGTATGCGGGCGTCGGTGTCGAACACCGCACGGATCCGGTCCTGGAGGTCGGCGAACCCGTCGCTCTCGGTGAACTCGGCAATGGTGCGGTCGTTGTGCTCGCGCACCCACTCCAGGGCGGACTCGCCGGTGACGTCCTCGAGCCAGAGGTAGGGGTCGGTCGCAGTCGGGTCGGAAGCCATGCGTCATTGATACCCCGATGGTCGGGCGATGCCCACCGACCGCCCCGCGCGGCCTCAGAGGTAGCGACCGCACACCGGCCAGGCGCCGGGTCCCTGTCCGGCGAGGACCTTCTCGGCCACGCGAATCTGCTCTTCCCTCGAAGCGTGCTGAGGGTTGCCCGAACCGCCGTACTCCGACCAGGTGCTCTGGGTGAACTGCAGGCCTCCGTAGAAGCCGTTCCCGGTGTTCGTCGCCCAGTTTCCACTGCTCTCGCAGCTGGCGACGGCATCCCAGTTGTGGCTCGCCGCACTGGCGGTGCCGCCGGCGAGCCCGACAGCGACGGAGGCGAGGGCGCCGACCGTGACGAGGTGTCCGAGGGTCCGTGTGAGGGTGCGGGTGTTGCCGGTGCGACTGACGATCATCGAGGTGTGTTCCTTGCCTGGGTATTCCGTGACCGGACCCACGCGGATCGGTGAGCCCGGTCACAGAGTCCCGGCCGCGGCGGTCGAGGGAGACGGTCGATGTGCCGGGAGGCATACCTGTTCCGCAGGATTCGGGTATCCGCCCGGGATGCGGATGCCCGCGTGGTCACGGGGTGCGCCGGACTCCACGACGCGAACGGCCCCGCACCATCGGTGCGGGGCCGTTCGGCGAGTGTGGGCCTACAGGCCGATCGACTTGGCCAGCATCGGCCAGGACTTGTGCAGGTCGTCCTGCCAGTAGCCCCAGGAGTGCGTGCCGGCGGGGCGGTAGTCGAAGGTGGCCGGGATGTGGAGATCGTTCAGCCGGGTCTGCAGGTTGTGCGTGCACTGGTCGACCGCGGCCTCGATGGCGCCGCCGATGACGACCTGGTTGGCGAGTGTCCCGACGTTGCCGTTGATCCCGGGGCCGGCCAGGTTGTCGTGGTCCCCCGGCAGGCCGGTCGAGGCTGCGACGTAAAGCTCTGTGCCGCGGAGCTTCTCGGCGTTGACGACGGGGTCGTTCGCCTTCCACCCCGGTCCGTCGAACGGGCCCCACATGTTGGTGGCATCCGCGCCACCACGCGACTCGACGACCGCGCGGACGTAGAACTGGCCCGCGTCGGTGCTGGTCTCGGCGCAGCCGCTGTAGGCGCCGACGCTCTTGTAGAGCGTGGGCGCGGCGATCGCGAGGTTGAGCACGGAGGTGCCCGCCATCGAGATGCCCGCGAGCGAGTTGACCCCGGTGGTGCCGAAGGCCTTGTCGATGATCGGGGGCAGCTCCTCGGTCAGGAAGGTCGTCCACTTGTTGCGGCCGAGCTTGGGGTCGTCCTTCTGCCAGTCGGTGTAGTAGCTGAAGGCGCCGCCGATCGGGGTGACGACGTTGACGTTCTTGTCCTTGAAGAAGTCCATGACGTCGGTCTGCTGCTGCCAGGTCGCGCGGTCCTCGCCGCCCCCGGCGCCGTTGAGCAGGTAGAGGGTCGGTCGCGGTGCGCTGGTGTCTGCGGGGGTGATGACCTCGACCGGGATGGTCTGGTCCATGGCGGCGGAGTACACCTGCGCGACCACCTTGCGTGAACCGCTGTTGTCGATTCGTTCGAGCTTCGAGCCGGTGGTCGTCTCGACGCTGGGGTCGGCGTGCACGATCGCCGGGACCGCCAGCATCGGCAGGACGGCGAACGAGACAGCTGCGGCGAGCAGTCGTGCGCGGCGGGAAGAGGGCCGAAGACGCATGAAGGCCTCCCGGTTCGAGTGGGCGGTGCGGGCGCGCCGGTACGGACGCACATCCTTTCTACCGGAGTCGGGCTCCGGTCAGCCACTGTCCGTGCCGGCCCGATGCCCGTGGCTACCGGTGGGTAACCCGACCATCCCGGGACACCGAATTCGTACGGGACTACCCTGGGGACTCGTGACCTCACACTATGACGTCGTTGTCCTCGGTGCCGGTCCCGGTGGGTACGTCGCTGCTATCCGCGCGGCACAACTCGGACTGAAAACCGCCATCATCGAAGAGAAGTACTGGGGCGGTGTCTGCCTGAACGTGGGCTGCATCCCGTCCAAGGCGCTTCTGCGCAATGCGGAGCTTGCGCACATCTTCACGAAGGAAGCCAAGACCTTCGGTATCTCGGGGGAGGCGTCGTTCGACTTCGGCGCGGCCTTCGACCGCAGCCGCAAGGTCGCGGACGGCCGCGTCAAGGGCGTCCACTTCCTGATGAAGAAGAACAAGATCACCGAGTACGACGGTCGCGGCACCTTCACCGGTCCCAAGGCGATCGACATCGCCCTCAGCGCGGGCGGCACCGACTCGGTGACCTTCGACAACGTCATCGTCGCCACCGGCAGCACCACCAAGCTGCTGCCCGGCACCTCGCTCAGCCGCAACGTGGTCACCTACGAGGAGCAGATCACCACCCGTGAGCTGCCCGGGTCGATCCTCATCGTCGGTGCGGGCGCGATCGGCATGGAGTTCGGCTACGTGCTCAAGAACTACGGCGTGGACGTCACCATCGTCGAGTTCCTCGACCGGGCGCTGCCCAACGAGGACGCGGACGTCTCCAAGGAGATCGAGAAGCAGTACAAGAAGCTCGGCGTCACCATCAAGACCGGTGCGGCCGTCCAGACGATCGAGGACGACGGCGCGAAGGTGACCGTCGCGATCAAGGACAACAAGTCGGGCGTCGTCGAGACCGTCGTCGTCGACAAGGTGCTGCAGTCCGTCGGCTTCGCCCCGAACGTCACCGGCTTCGGCCTCGAGACCGCCGGGGTGGCTCTCGACCGCGGTGCCATCGCCATCGACGAGCGGATGCGCACCAACGTGCCGGGCATCTACGCGATCGGTGACTGCACCGCGAAGCTGATGCTCGCGCACGTCGCCGAGGCCCAGGCCGTCGTGGCGGCCGAGACCATCGCCGGCGCCGAGACCCTCGAGCTCGGCGACTACCGGATGATGCCGCGCGCGACCTTCTGCCAGCCGCAGGTCGCCAGCTTCGGTCTCACCGAGGAGCAGGCGAAGGCGGAGGCGACCGCTCGCGGATCCGACATCAAGGTGGCGGTCTTCCCGTTCACCGCCAACGGCAAGGCACACGGGCTGGCCGATCCGACCGGCTTCGTGAAGCTGATCGCGGACACCGAGCACGGTGAGCTGCTCGGCGGCCACCTGATCGGCCCCGACGTCTCCGAGCTGCTGCCCGAGCTGACCCTCGCCCAGAAGTGGGACCTGACGGTCAACGAGCTCGCGCGCAACGTGCACACCCACCCGACGCTGAGCGAGGCGCTGCAGGAGGCCATCCACGGGCTCGCGGGTCACATGATCAACTTCTAGACATTCCGGCGCCGAGAAGCGCTGTGCCCGAGGGCGTCCGACCATCAGGTCGGGCGCCCTCGGTCGTTTTCGGGCCCGAACCGAGTCCGGGTGAGGACTTGTTCACGCCGATGCAATCTGCGAAATCAACTGGTGACTGACAGTCATTCCGGCGCAACAACAGCCGAATACTGTCTGCCCCTATCGAATACCGCGCTGTATACGCGGTTCGGATACAGGGCGTCCCAGAACTGTCACCTCGCACGTTCATCGACGGAAAGGCTCATACATGCGTACGTTCTCGAAGCGCACCCTCGCCGCACCCGCAGCCCTCGCCGCGCTCGGACTGGTGCTGACCGGTTGCGGCAGCAAGGCCTCCGACACCGCCGCCGAGGGTGGGTCGGCCGCCTCGTGTGTGGACACCTCCGGGTCGACCGTCAAGGTGGGTTCGCTCAACTCGCTCTCGGGCACCATGGCGATCAGCGAGGTCACCGTCCGCGACTCGATCGCGCTGGCGGTCCAGGAGATCAACAACTCCGGGGGCGTGCTCGGCAAGCAGATCCAGGTGGTCGGTGAGGACGGGGCATCCGAGCCGACGGTCTTCGCGGAGAAGGCCGAGAAGCTGATCAGCAGCGACTGTGTCGCAGCGGTTTTCGGCGGCTGGACCTCGTCCAGTCGCAAGGCGATGCTGCCGGTGTTCGAGGACCGGAACTCGCTGCTCTACTACCCGGTGCAGTACGAGGGACTCGAGGACTCGAAGAACATCTTCTACACCGGCGCGACCACCAATCAGCAGATCATCCCGGCGCTGGACTACCTGAAGGAGAAGGGCGTCAAGTCCCTGTACCTGGTGGGCAGCGACTACGTCTTCCCGCAGACCGCGAACCGAATCATCAAGGCCTACGCGGCGGCCAACGGCATCGAGATCAAGGGCGAGGACTACACCCCGCTCGGTTCGACCGACTTCTCGACGATCGTCAACAAGGTACGTGCCGCCGACGCCGACGCGGTGTTCAACACCCTCAACGGCGACTCCAACGTCGCCTTCTTCCGTGAGTACAAGAACGTGGGCCTGACTCCCCAGGCGATGCCGGTGGTGTCGGTGTCCATCGCGGAGGAGGAGGTCGGCGGCATCGGCCCCCAGAACGTCGAGGGTCAGTTGACGGCGTGGAACTACTACCAGACGGTCGACTCGCCGGAGAACAAGAAGTTCGTCGAGGCGTACAAGGCGAAATACGGACAGGACAAGCCCACCTCGGATCCGATGGAAGCCGCGTACACCTCGGTCTACCTGTGGAAGAACACCGTGGAGAAGGCGAAGTCATTCGCGACCGCGGACATTCAGGACAACGCCGACGGGGTCAGCTTCGACGCGCCCGAGGGCACCGTCACCATCGACGGATCCAACCACCACATCACCAAGACCGCGCGCATCGGAGAGATCCGCGCCGACGGCCTGATCTACACGATCTGGGACTCGGGCCAGCCGATCAAGCCCGACCCGTACCTGACCTCGTACCCGTGGGCCGCGGGCATGGGCAAGCAGTAGCCATCCGGATCCTCCGCCGGTCACCTGCGGCGGAGCCGACAAGTAGAGAGGTTGGGCATCTTCGATGGATGTCGTGATCGGACAACTGTTCACCGGGCTGAGCATCGGCTCGATCCTGTTGCTCGCGGCGCTCGGACTGTCGCTGACGTTCGGACAGATGGGCGTGATCAACATGGCCCACGGCGAGTTCATCATGGCCGGCTCGTACACCGCCTACGTTGTGCAGCAGGTGGTTTCGAGTGCCTCGGGCTCGCTCTTCCTGTCCCTGCTGGTCGGCTTCGTCGTGGGCGGAGCGATGGGCGCCGCACTCGAGGTGCTGCTCGTCTCCCGCATGTACCACCGACCGCTGGACACACTGCTGGTGACCTTCGGGGTCGGGCTGATCCTGCAGCAACTCGCCCGGGACGTCTTCGGTGCGCCCGCGGTGAACGTCGTCGCGCCGGACTGGCTCTCGGGAGGCGTCGACATACTGGGCGCGGTCGTGCCCAGGACTCGCATCTTCATCCTGGTGCTGGCGATCGTGGCCGTGGTCGCACTGTCACTGGCGCTGACCCGCACCTCGACGGGCAGACGAATCCGGGCGGTGGTGCAGAACCGGAGCCTCGCCGAGACCAGCGGAATATCCTCTCGCAGAACCGATGTCACCACCTTCTTCATCGGCGCCGGGCTGGCCGGGGTGGCGGGTGTCGCGCTCACGCTGATCGGATCCACCAGCCCGACGATCGGGCAGAGCTATCTGATCGACGCCTTCCTGGTCGTGGTCGTCGGTGGGCTCGGCCAGATGAAGGGCGCGGTGATCGCCGCGTTCGCGCTCGGCATCCTCAATTCGTTCGTCGAGTACTCGACCACCGCCTCGATCGCGAAGGTGATCGTCTTCGTGGTGATCGTGGTCTTCCTGCAGGTGCGACCCCAGGGCCTGTTCGCTGTCAAGACGAGGAGTCTGGCATGAACCTCCTGACCGGTTCCCGAACCAGGGTGTGGGGCGGCTTCGCGCTCGCGGCGCTGGTCCTGTTCGCCCTGGCCCCGGCGCTGCTCAGCGACTTCCGGCTGAACCTGCTCGCCAAGTTCCTCTGCTTCGCGCTCGTCGCCGTCGGCATCGGGTTGGCCTGGGGGCGTGGCGGAATGCTCACCCTCGGGCAGGGCGTGTTCTTCGGAATCGGTGCCTACGCGATGGCGATGCACCTGAAGGTCGCCGACGCCGAGCTCAAGGGCCAGGCAGTGCCGGACTTCATGGCGATCGCCGGCAAGACCGAACTGCCCGGGTACTGGCAGCCGTTCGCCTCGCCGTACGTGGCGATCGCGACGGTGCTGCTGCTGCCCGCCGCCGTCGCCTTCCTGCTGGGACTGGGGGTGTTCAAGCGGCGCGTCAAGGGCGCCTACTTCGCGATCCTCTCCCAGGCATTGGCCGCCGCCTTCGCGATTCTCCTGATCGGGCAGCAGTCGATGGGAGGAAGCAACGGGCTCAACCGGTTCCGCACCTTCTTCGGGTTCAATCTGAACGATCCGGCGAACAAGCGGATGCTGTTCTTCCTCGCCGCGGGCGCGCTGCTCGCCGCCGTCGCGCTGATCCGGCAGCTGATGTACAGCCGTTACGGTGAACTCCTGGTGGCGGTGCGCGACCAGGAGGAGCGGGTCCGGTTCCTCGGCTACGACCCGGCGAACATCAAGCTCGTCGCGTACGTCGTCGCGGCCTTCCTGGCCGGCATCGCTGGTGCGCTGTTCGTTCCGATCGTCGGCATCATCTCGCCTGCCGACATCGGCATCGTGCCGTCCATCGCGTTCCTGATCGGTGTCGCGATCGGCGGCCGGGCCACCCTGCTCGGACCGGTGCTCGGTGCCATCGGTGTCGCCTGGGCGCAGTCCGCGTTCTCCGAGAACTGGCCGTCCGGCTGGATCTACGCACAGGGCCTGATGTTCGTCGTCGTGGTCGGCTTCTTCCCGGCCGGCGTGGCCGGGCTGATCGCGCTGCTGCGCACTCGGAGCCGAGTCCGAAAGGTGTCCGATCCCGCGCAGGTCGACGCGGCGGCGGCCCTCGAACCAGTGAAGGTGCCGTCATGAGCAACACGGTCAAGGCCCCGGTGCGGGGTGGGAACGCCGGAATGTCGAGTGAGTACCTCGAGATCCGCGACCTGCGGGTGACGTTCGACGGGTTCCCCGCCGTGGACGGCGTCGACCTCACCCTGATGCAGGGCGACCTCCGCTTCCTGATCGGCCCCAACGGTGCCGGCAAGACCACGCTGGTCGACGCGATCACCGGACTGGTCCCCGCCACCGGGTCCGCCACCAAGTCGGGCATCGAACTGATCGGCAGGAAGGTCCACCACATCGCCCGGCTCGGTATCGGGCGGACGTTCCAGACCGCCAGCGTGTTCGAGGAGCTGAGCGTCCTGCAGAATCTCGACATCGCCGCGGGCGCGCGGCGGTCCGCGCTGAGCCTGCTGCGTCGTCGCAAAGGGGTGCTGCCCCAGATCGAGGAGGCGCTCGAGACCACCGGGCTGGCGGGACTACGGGACGCGCCCGCGGGGATCCTCGCGCACGGCCAGAAGCAGTGGCTCGAGATCGGGATGCTGCTGGTGCAGAACTGCTCGGTGCTCCTGCTCGACGAGCCCGTCGCCGGGATGAGCCTCGAGGAGCGCGAGGAGACGGGAAACCTACTGCGGCGCATCGGCGGTGAACGGACCGTGGTCGTTGTGGAGCACGACATGGACTTCATGCGCGCCTTCGCAACCTCGGTGACCGTGCTGGCCGCCGGGAAGGTGCTCGCCGAGGGCACCGTGGCGCAGGTCCAGGCGGACCCGAAGGTGCAGGCGGTCTACCTCGGCGCCCCCGCGACTGCGAACCACCACGACACGGAGGCCGATCATGCTCGAGCTCATTGACATCCGCGCCGGCTACGGGCGCACCGAGGTGGTCCACGGTGTCTCTCTCGCCGTTCCGGACAGCGGTGTCGCCGCGGTGATGGGGCACAACGGTGCCGGGAAGACGACCCTCTTGCGGGCCGCCGTCGGACTGATCAAGGTGAACTCCGGCCGGATCCTGTTGGGCGGCGAGGACGTGACGGGTCTGCGGCCCAGTGCCAGAGTGGCGCGCGGGCTCGCCTACGTCCCGCAGGGCCAGCAGTCGTTCGGACAACTGACCACCGCGGAGAACCTGCAGGTGGTTGCGGACGGCCGCAAACGGGGCAAGGCACTCGTCGCGGAGGCTCTCGACCTGTTCCCGGCGCTGACCGCCCTGCTGGACCGTCGAGCGGGACTGCTCTCGGGTGGGCAGCGCCAACAGCTGGCGATCGCCCGCGCGCTGATCACCGAGCCCAAGATCCTCATCCTCGACGAGCCGACCGAGGGAATTCAGCCGAACGTCGTCGCCGAGATCGAGCGCACCGTCATGGAACTGACCGACCGCGGCGACCTCGGCGTGTTGTTGGTCGAACAGCACATCGGCTTCGCCCTGCAGTCGGCCCAGCACTACAGCGTGCTGGCCTCGGGACACGTGACCTCCACCGGTACCGGGGGAGCTGACTCGACCGCGGCCGTCCGCGCTGCGATGGCGATCTGATGACCGGCCATCAGCGCTACGGCCGCGGCAGGTCGGACGCCGACACGGGCGGCTCGCTGCGCGAGCGGGTGTACCGATCGCTGCGTGCAGACCTGATGAGCGGGCGTCTCGCCCCGTCCGAGCGGCTCGGGGAGGAACGCCTGGCGGAGTTGTACGGCGTCTCGCGGACCCCGGTGCGCGAGGCGCTGGCCAGGCTGCAGTCCGACGGGCTCGTCGAACGCGACGAGCACGGGCTGTTCCCGTACCGGCCGCGGCTCGACGAACTCGGCGACCTGTACGAGCTGCGGATCATGCTCGAGCTGGGTGGGATCCGCCGGATCCTGGACGGTGGCGCGGGTCGCCACGATGCCGACGTCCTCGGCCCCGAACTCGACTCCTGGTACGCGCTGCGCAAGGTCGCGCCCGAACCGGACGCCGGCTTCGTGGTGCTGGACGAGCGATTCCACACCACCCTGCTCGCGTCCTCGGGCAACCCGGCGTTGGCCGACGCGCTCGGGGGCGTCAACGCGAAGGTCCGCCCGGTGCGAATGTTCGACTACCTGACCGCGGACCGGATGAGCGCCACGATCGACGAGCACATCTCGGTCGCCGAACTGATCCTCGACGGGCACCTGCAGCGGGCCCACGACGCACTGCTCGGACACATCGACGAGTCCCGGGTGGTGGTCCTCGGTCGTGCACAACAGGCCCTGTCCCTGGCCCGGATGGCCAACGCCGTGCGCAACTGACCGCCCGAACACAGTCCGACATCTCTCTTGTCCCAGAAGGGCACTGACATGATCGACTCTTCATTCGACACCCTGCTCGTCGCGAACCGCGGCGAAATCGCCTGCCGCATCATGCGGACGGCGCACCTGCTCGGGCTCAAGACGGTGGCCGTGTACTCGGACGCCGACGCTGCGGCCGCACACGTCGAGATGGCTGACGTCGCCGTGCGACTCGGGCCCGCGCCGGCCAAGGAGTCCTACCTGCGGGCGGACGCGGTCGTCGCCGCGGCGCTCGCCACTGGCGCGGGTGCCATACATCCGGGATACGGATTCCTCTCGGAGAACGACGAATTCGCGACGACAGTGGAGTCGGCGGGCATCGCGTTCGTGGGGCCGACCCCGCAGCAGCTGCGGGTGTTCGGCAACAAGCACACCGCACGGGAGGCGGCCAGGGCGGTCGGGGTGCCGCTGGTTCCGGGCAGCGGGCTGCTCGACAGCCTCGAGTCCGCCCTCGCGGCGGCCGCCGAGATCGGCTACCCGGTCATGCTCAAGGCGGTCGGGGGTGGCGGCGGCATCGGCATGCAGGCCTGCTTCGATGCTGTCGCCCTGCGCGGGGCGTACGACCGTGTGCAGCGCCTCGCCCGGGCCAACTTCGCCTCGTCTGGGGTGTTCCTCGAGCGATTCGTCGCGCGTGCCCGGCATGTCGAGGTCCAGGTCTTCGGCGACGGTGCCGGTCGCACCCTGAGCCTGGGCACCCGGGACTGCTCGTTGCAGCGACGCAACCAGAAGGTGGTCGAGGAGGCGCCGGCGCCGGGACTGACCGACGAACTGGTCGAACGCCTGCTGAGTTCCTCACGCGCGCTGGCATCCTCGGTCCACTATCGCAGCGCGGGCACCGTCGAGTTCGTCTACGACGTCGACCGCGGGGAGGCGTCGTTCCTGGAGATGAACACCCGCCTGCAGGTGGAGCACCCGGTCACCGAGGAGGTGACCGGCGTCGACCTCGTCGGCTGGATGCTGCGCCTCGCGCGGGGTGATTCGTCGATGCTCGACGGGCTGCCGGACTCGGGACCGCCGATCGCCGGCCACGCCGTGGAGGCGCGGATCTACGCGGAGGATCCCGCACGCGACTACCGGCCGGGCGCGGGACTGCTCACCAGCGTCGAGTTCCCGGCCCACACCAGGGTCGAGACCTGGGTGGACATCGGTACCGAGGTCAGTGCCCACTACGACCCGATGCTCGCCAAGGTGATCACCGCGTCGACGACCAGGTCGGGTGCCTTCGCCACGCTCGGCGCCGCGCTCGACGAGACCCGGCTGTACGGCATTCCGACGAATCTGACTCAGCTGCGCCACATCTGCGCGATGCCGGAGGTGCTCGCGGCCGACCACACCACGGCCTCGCTCGCCGACCTGCGCGGGGCGGGGGTGCGGATGGACGTCGTGCGGGCCGGCACGATGACCACCGTGCAGGACCATCCCGGCAGGCTCGGCCACTGGGAGGTGGGGATCCCGCCCTCGGGCCCGATGGACGACCTGTCGTTCACCCTCGTCAACGCCGCGGTCGGGAACCCGGCGGCCGCGGCCGGACTCGAGTGCACGTTGCAGGGGCCGCGACTGGAGTTCTCGGCGACGACCGTCGTGTGCGTCGGCGGGGCGCCGGTCGAGGTCACGGTGAACGGGGCGCCCGCGCCGATGTGGGAGCCGGTGACCGTGCCCGCCGGGGGAGTTCTCGACATCGGCACGCCTGCGGGTGACGGACTGCGCAGCTACCTGGCGATCCGCGGCGGTGTCGACGCCCCGCAGTACCTCGGCAGTGCCGCGACGTTCACGCTCGGCGGATTCGGCGGAGTGACCGGCAAAGCCGTGGCCACCGGTGACGTCCTGACCCTGCTCGACGACGAGGAGGGTCTCGGCGTTCCCGCAATCGTCCCGGTCGCCGATCGTCCTGTACTCGAACGCATCTGGCATCTGGCCGTCACAGAGGGCCCGCAGCCGGCTCCGACCTACTTCACGGCCGAGGACATGGCCCAATTCTACGACACCACCTGGAAGGTTCAGGCGCACGCGAATCGGACCGGGATCCGGCTCGACGGGCCGAAACCCACGTGGTCGCGCACCGACGGTGGCGAGGCCGGGTTGCACCCGTCGAACCTGCACGACAACCCCTACAGCGTCGGTGCACTCAACGTCTCCGGCGACACCCCGATTCTGTTGGGGCCCGACGGGCCGAGCCTCGGCGGTTTCGCCTGCCCGTTGACCGTCGTCCGCGCGCACCGCTGGAAGTTCGGTCAGATCCGTCCCGGCGACGAGATCCGGTTCGTGCCGGTCACCGACGCCGGTGCGGACGAGTTGCGCGCCTCGAACGCGGTCCGGGCGGCGATGCTGCCGCCGTCGGCTGCGCACGCGACCGCCTCGGACGGGGGAGTGCTGGGCCGCGTCGCTGCTGCCGTCGATCGACCCGAGGTGACCTACCTGCGTGGCGGCGACGACAACATCCTCGTCGAGTACGGCGCGATGGAACTGGACCTCGGACTGCGCATGCGAGTGCACGCGCTGTCGGAGGCGTTGGCGCAGTGCGCGCCTCGGGGACTGATCGACGTGACGCCCGGCGTTCGTTCGCTCCACCTGCACTTCGACCCCGACGTGCTCCCGTCGCCCACCCTGCTCGGCCTGCTCGCGGAGCTCGAGGAGCAGTTGCCGGCCACCGGTGACCTGGTGGTGCCCAGTCGCACGGTGCGACTGCCGCTCTCGTTCGACGACCCGTCCATTGCCGAGGCGATCGACCGGTACCGCAGCGGAGTCCGCGATCGGGCGCCGTGGCTGCCGTCCAACACCGAGTTCATCCGGCGCATCAACGGCCTCGACAGCGTGGACGACGTGCGCGACGCCGTCTTCGACGCGGAGTATCTGGTCCTCGGGCTGGGAGACGTGTATCTCGGCGCCCCGCTGGCGGTTCCGCTCGATCCGCGGCACCGACTGGTGACCACCAAGTACAACCCCGCCCGTACGTGGACGCCGTCGGACGCCGTGGGCATCGGCGGCAAGTACCTGTGCGTGTACGGGATGGAGTCGCCGGGCGGCTACCAGCTGATCGGCCGCACGGTGCCGATCTGGTCGGGCTACCGGCAGCAGGGGCCGTTCGCGGAGGGCAAGCCCTGGCTGTTCCGGTTCTTCGATCGCATCGTGTGGGAGCCGGTGAGTGCCGAGCAGCTCACCGAGTACCGCGCGCAGGCCAGGGCGGGGCGGTTCAACGCCGAGATATCGGACGGCACGTTCGCGCTCGCCGACCATCTCGCGTTCCTCGACCGGCACGCCGACTCGATCGCCGAGTTCGACGCCCGCCAGGCGGAAGCATTCGAGGCGGAGAAGGCCGCATGGCGGGCCGCGGGCGAGTTCGACCGCATCGAGGTGCCGGACCTGCCCGCACCGGTCGCCGCGGCGGTGGAGCTGCCGCCCGGCGCGGTGGTCGTGGAGGCGCCCATGGTGGGCACCGTGTGGCGGGTCGAGGTCGAACCGGGCGCAACCGTCGAGTCGGGACAGTCCGCTGTCGTGCTCGAGGCGATGAAGCTGGAGATGCCGGTTGCCGTCACCACCTCGGGAACGGTGCTCGAGGTGCTCGTCGAACCCGGGGCGAAAGTCGAACCGGGCACACCGTTGATCGTGATTGGAGCAGTGCAGTGATGAGTGTTCTCGGCGATACGGTGGTCGAACCGACGGCGACCCCCATCGAGCGGGTCGTGCGCGCGTACCGCAGGATCGCGGAGGTCGATCGCCCCGAGGTGTGGATCACGCTGCGCGAGGAGGCGGACGTGCTCGCCGACGCGGCGGCGGTCGAGGCCCGGCTCGGCGCGGGGGAGGATCTGACCCTGGCGGGTCTGCTGGTCGCGGTGAAGGACAACATCGACGTGGCGGGCCTGCCCACCACGGCAGCCTGTCCGGAATTCTCTTACCTGCCTACGGAATCCGCCAGTGCGGTGAGCCGGCTGGTCGCGCAGGGCGCGGTGGTCCTCGGCAAGACGAACCTGGACCAGTTCGCCACGGGGCTGGTCGGGACCCGGAGCCCGTACGGCGCCGTGCGCAGCGCCTGGGACTGCGAACGGGTCTCCGGTGGGTCCAGTTCCGGATCGGCGGTGGCGGTGGCGCTCGGTGTCGCGGACATCGGTGTGGGCACGGACACGGCGGGCTCCGGCCGGGTGCCCGCCGCCCTGAACGGAATCGTCGGGCTCAAGCTCTCGCTCGGCATCGTCCCGGCGCCCGGGGTGGTCCCGGCCTGCGTCGACTACGACTGCGTGACCGTGTTCGCCGCCGATCTCGACGGCGCCGCGGCGGCCGCCCGGGTGATGGCGGGACCCGAGCCACGCGATCCCCGTAGCCGCACGTGGCCGTCGGACGTGCGTCTGGCGGCGCCGGCGGCGCCGCGAATCGCGGTGCCGCGCATAGAGGATCTGGCCGAGCTGTGCCCGGAGTACCTCGCCGCGTTCGGTGAGACCGTGGCCGCGCTGGAGGCGGACGGCGTGGTGACGCAGAGCGTCGACATCTCGGGTCTGCTGGCCGCGGCTCGTCTGCTCTACGACGGAGCCGTGGTCGCCGAGCGGTACGCGGCGGTCGGGCGGTTCCTCGACACCCGCCCGGCGGGCGCGGATCCGACCGTGGCCGCCATCGTGGCCGGTGCCCGCACGCCCCTCGCGCACGAACTGGTCGCGGACCTGGATGCGTTGCTACGTGCGAAGTCCGCTGCCGCGGAGGTTCTCGCCGACTGCGACGCGCTGTTGCTGCCGACCACCACCGAGCACCCCACCGTCGCCGCGGTGCAGGCGGACCCGATCGCGGTGAACCGGCGCATGGGGACCTTCACGAACTTCTGCAACCTGCTCGACATGGCGGCCGTCGCGGTGCCGGGGTCGCCGACCGCGCTCGGACACCCGTTCGGGGTGATGTTCGTGGTGCCGGCGTTCGGCGACCAGGTGGCGATCGACCTGGCGGCGCGACTGTCCGGGGTGTCGGCACCGACACTCGTGGACACCGGTGTCGACCTCGCGGTGTTCGGGGCGCACCTGCGCGGGCAGGCGTTGCACTTCCAGCTCGAGCAGCTCGGCGCCCGGTTCGTCGAGACCGTCAGCACGACCGACGCGTATCGCCTGTACGCGCTCGACACGGTGCCGCCCAAGCCGGGGCTGGTGCGGCGCGGACCGGGTGCGGGTGCGCCGGTGGTCGGTGAGGTCTTCCGGATCTCGGTCGCGGGACTCGGCGGGTTCCTCGCCGCACTGCCCGCGCCGATGGCGTTGACCAGCGTCGAACTGTCCAACGGCAGAAGCGTTGTCGGCTTCGGCTGCACTCACGACGCGATCGACGGCGCCACCGACATCACCGAGTTCGGCGGTTGGGTGGCGTACCTGAACTCGTAGGCCGCGTCAGCGGCTGTCGTACCTGTCCTGGTCGGCGAGGATGTCGGGCATCTGTGACTCGACGAAATCGATCAGTCCGAGCAGTCGCTCGGCGACCTGTTCACCGCGTGGGGTGAGGCTGTACTCGACCTTGGGCGGGATCGTCTCCTGGACCTCGCGATGCACGAAGCCGTCCCGTTCGAGCTGCTGAAGGGTCTGCGAGAGCATCCGTTCGCTGACGCCGTCGACGCGTCGGCGCAGGGCGCTGAACCGGTACGGCGACTCGCCGAGCGCGGCGAGGACGAGGCCGCCCCAGCGCCCTGTGATGGTCTGCAGCACCGGGCGGGACAGGCACGCCCGCGCGAAGACGTCGGCCTCGAGGGTGGCGTCGTCGTCGACGGATCGGTCCAGGTCAGCGGCGCTCATGGGCTCCAGATTACTACCGGCTCCACAGTTAGAGCTTACTGTTGTGGTTGCACTTACGAAAAATAAGTGCATGATGGACGGGGTAACCGCATTGAAGCGTCAACCTGCCTGCTGAGGAGATTTGCCATGACCATCGCCGTCACCGGGGCCACCGGACACCTGGGTCGTCTGGCCGTCGACGCCCTGATCGCCCGCGGCGCGAACCCGGCCGATCTGGTGGCGATCGTCCGCGACCCGGCCAAGGCCGCCGACCTCGCCGCCAAGGGCGTCCAGGTCCGCGTCGCCGACTACGCCGACCCCACCGCGCTCGAGGCCGCGCTCGTCGGTGTCGACAAGCTGCTGCTGATCTCCGGCAGTGAGATCGGTCGGCGAATTGTCCAGCACACCAACATCATCGACGCAGCAAGGGCCGCCGGTGTCGGCTTCGTCGCCTACACCTCCGTGCTCGGCGCGGCCGACAGCCCGTTGAGCCTCGCCCCCGAGCACAAGGCGACCGAGGAACTGCTCGCCGCGTCCGGCATCGGCCACGCCCTGCTGCGCAACGGCTGGTACTGGGAGAACTACACCAGCGACCTCGCCGGGACCGCCGCCCGCGGCGTCCTCGCCGGAGCCGCCGGCGACGGGCGCCTCGCCGCGGCCGCGCGCGCCGACTACGCGGAGGCTGCCGCCGTCGTGCTGCTCGCCGACGATCAGGCAGGCGAGGTCTACGAGCTCGGCGGCGACCAGCGACTCACGCTGACCGAGCTCGCCGGTGCCATCGCGGAGGTGATGGGCACGCCCGTCGCCTACCGGGACCTGTCCGAGGACGACTACCGCGGGGCGCTCGAGGCCGCCGGCCTGCCCGCTCAGTTCGCCGCGATGCTCGCCAACTCCGACACCGGCATCGCTGCGGGCGCGCTCGACACCGAGAGCGGCGACCTGCAGGCCCTGATCGGTCGCAACTCCACCCCTGTCGTCGAGGTGCTCCGCGCCGCGCTGTAGTCCCCGGCTGCACCCCGAAAACGGGTGATGGGAACCATCATTCGGTCAGACCGAACAATGGTTCCCATCACCCTCGGGGCGGCGTCAGTCAGTGCATACCGACGGCGCCCTCGGCGGGCAGGTCGCCCTTCTTCGCGCGCACCAACACGATCACCAGCGGGCAGATCACCACGATGAGCGCCGCCGCCCAGGCGAAGGCGTGCGTGTACCCGGAGACCTCCGCGGAGAAGAAGTAGTCCTTCATGGCCGCCACGAACTCCTGCACCGGCGCGGGCAGCATCGCCAACTGCTCCGGCGACGGCGGCACTCCCGCTGCGAGAGCCTCGGCGGGGATGCCCGCCGGCGGGGTCGGGGCGGCATTGGACGAGGTGAAGGCGGTCTTCGCGGACACGTAGATCGTGGTGAACAGGGCGGTGCCGAGCGCGCCGCCGATCTGGATGGTCGCGTTGGCCAGTGCGCTCGCGGCGCCCGCGTCGTGGTCCCGGACGCCGATCAGCGCGAGGTTCTGCATCGGCACCATCAGCAGGCCGAGCCCGAACCCGAAGGTTGCCAGACCGGGGAAGACGTGCGTCCAGTAGGAGGTGTCGACCCCGATCCGGGTGAGCAGCAGCAGGCCGAACGCGGCGACCACGGGGCCGACGACCATCAGCGGCTTCGGGCCGATCCGGGTGCTCAGGTTCGCGGACACGCCCGCGGCCATGACGATGAACGCGGCCATCGGCAGCGACCCGACCCCGGCCAGGACGGGGCTGAAACCGAGCACGATCTGCAGGTAGAACGTGAGGTACAGGGTGCCTCCCAGCAGCGCCGACCCGACCAGCATCGACCCGATGAACGCGGTGCCGCGGTCGCGGTGCCACGGCACCGACAGCGGCAGCAGGGGATTCGCGCTGCGCTTCTCGACGAGCACGAACAGGGCCAGTGCCACCAGTCCGGCGCCGATGAAACCGACGGTCTGCGTGGACGCCCAGCCGTGCTTCTCCGCCTGGGTGAACCCGTACACGAGGAAGCCGAGGCCGAGGGCGATGAGCACGGTGCCGGGGATGTCGTAGCTGGTGTCGCCGTGCGCCTTGGTCTCCTTGACGATCGGCAGGGTCACCGCGATCGCAAAGACGGCGACGGGGATGTTCACCAGCAGGCACCAGCGCCAGTCGACGTACTCCGTGAGGAACCCGCCGAGCAGCAGCCCGATCGCGGCGCCGCCGCCGGAGATCGCGCCGAACACCGCGAAGGCCTTGGCGCGTTCCTTCTCGCCGACGAAGGTGGTGGTCAGGATCGCCAGCGCGGCCGGTGCGAGCAGCGCGGCGAACACCCCCTGCAGTGCGCGGGCGGCGAACAGTTCCATGGCGTTCTGCGCCAGGCCGCCGATGGCGGACGCGACCGCGAAGCCGGCCATACCGACCATGAACGAGCGTTTGCGACCCCAGTAGTCGGCGACCCGGCCGCCCAGCAACAGCAGTGCGCCGAACGCGAGTGCGTACGCGGTGACCACCCACTGGCGGTCCGAGTCGCTGATCCCGAGATCGGCCTGGGCCTGCGGCAGGGCGATGGAGACGATGGTGCCGTCCAGCACGACCGTCAGCTGCGCCAGCGCGACGATGCACAGCACCAGCCAGCGGCGGTCGTGATTGGGATTGTCGGATGCGACCGACGCGGCGGTGCCGCGCCCCGCGAGATCCCGAGTGTCTGTGGACAAGGCGATTCCTACTGCTCGGTGGCGCGGACGTCCGTCACGGCCGAATGGCGCGACGCTACCGACGCGCTCCGAGACCGGGCAATTCGTGCGGCCCGTTTCGTTGGGATACTCACACCGGGCGCGTGCAGGCTTGCCACCAGCCGAAAGGTGTGAACAGGTGCCGGGCTACCGGCGGAAGGTGTCGCGGCGGACGCCCAGAGTGGCGATCGAGGTGGCCAGCATGTCGTACTGGCCGACGAGCAGGACGAACTCGACCATGCGGCGCTCGTCGAAGTGCGCCGCCAGCGCCGCCCAGGCCTCGTCACCCAGGTTCTTCGTGGCGATCAGCTCGTCGACCGCGGTCAGCAACGCCCGGTGTCGCTCGCTCCAGCCCGGGGCGGCCGGGCCCGCGAGGACCCGCGCGAGCAGGGCGGCGTCCACGCCGGCGCGCCTGCCGAGCCGGATGTGGTGGTCCATCTCGTAGTCGCAGCCACGCAGGTGCGCGACACGCAGGATCACCAGTTCGGTCTCGTGCCGGGAGATCCGACCGCCGGGCATCAGGCCCGCGCCGAAGTGCAGCCACCCCCGGAACGTGCCCTTGGTGCGACCGAGGGTGCTGAACAGCTGGGCGTCGCGCGTGCCCGATGCGGCCGAGAGTACTTGCCACAGAAGCCAGTTGATCGGCCCGAGCTCACGCAGCCGCCCCGGGGTGATCCGGGCGCTCATCGGAGGCGATCCTCGAGATCCGGCAGGGCAGTGGTGAAACGGGCTCGTTCGGTGCGGGCGATCGCCATCGCCGCGGCCATCCGCGGCTGCGGCCGCAGCTCGACGATCCGCTGCGCGGGCATCCGCAACGCCAGCAGTCCGCCGACCCACCCCGGTGCGTAGATCCGTCTGCGGCGCAACGTGATTCCCCTCTCGATGGCGCTCACCGCAGTCTCGAGCGGTGACACGGCCGTGAACATGCCCGACCATTTGATCTTGTCTGCGGCGGCGCTGTCGAATCCGATGGAGATCATCTCGGTGTCGATCTCGCCCAGGTATCCGACACCGACTCGGGTACCGAGATGCCGCATCTCCACCCGGAGCGTGTTGCCCAACGCCTCGGCGGCGGCCGAGGTCGCACTGTAGGCGCCGAGCAGGGGCAACTGCACGGCGGCCGCGCCGGAGGTGACGATCAACGCGTAGCCGTCGGAGTGCCCGATGTGCTCGCCGGCCGCCCGCAGCGTGTAGTACGTGCCCAGTAGATTCACGTCGACGATCCGGCGCATCACCTCGGGGTCGCCCCCGAGCATCGGCAGCTGCGCGCCGACTCCCGCGTTCGCGACCACGACGTCCAGGCCGCCCAGCTCGGCGACCAGTTCGTTCACCGCCGCGGACACCGCCGTGTGGTCGCGCACGTCGCAGTGCCGCCACGGCGCGTTCCCGCAGGCGGTCGCGGCCTGCTCGAGCAGTTCGGGCTCGAGGCCGAGCAACGCGACCCGGGCCCCGCGGTGGTGCAGGCGCTTGGTCAGCGCCGCTCCGATGCTGCGGGCGGCGCCGGTGACCAGGATGCGGCGTCCGACGAGCCGGTCGTCGCGCCGTGCCGCCATGATGCCCACCGCCTCCCGTGTGTCGGTCTTACCGCTCGGTAGGGAGAAGCTAGCACCGGGTCAGTGGCATCCGGTGCACATTCGATCGCCCGCGAGTGGGCTCAGCGGATCAGATACGGCGAGACCGAGCTGCGGTGCTCGTTGATGTCGAGTTCCTTGCCGAGCGGCGGGAACGCGCGCTGCGGGCAGTTCATCCGCTCGCACACCCGGCACCCGGCACCGATCGGGGTGGCGGCCGCGCTGCTGTCGAGGTTCAGCCCGTCCGCGTACACGGTGCGGTGCGCGTGCCGCAGTTCGCAGCCGAGGCCGATCGCGAAGGTCTTGCCCGGCTGGCCGTACCGGATCGCGCGGCGTTCGACGGTCCGGGCGATCCACAGGTAGCTCCGCCCGTCGGGCATCTGGGCGATCTGCGTCATGATCTTGCCCGGGTAGGCGAACGACTCGTAGACGTTCCACAGCGGGCAGGTGCCGCCGCTGGACGAGAAGTGGAAACCGGTGGCGGACTGGCGTTTCGACATGTTGCCGGCCCGGTCGACGCGGACGAACGAGAACGGCACCCCGCGCAGCTTCGGGCGCTGCAGCGTCGAGAGTCGGTGGCAGATCGTCTCGTAGGACTGCGAGAAGAACGCCGACAGCCGTTCGATGTCGTAGCGGAAGTCCTCCGCGACATCGTGGAACTGCCCGTACGGCAGCACGGTCGCGGCGGCGAAGTAGTTCGCCAGTCCCAGGCGCGCCAGGGAGCGGGATTCGTCCGAGGTGAAGTTGCCCTCGTCGACCAGCTTGTCGATCAGGTCGCCGCACTCGAGGTACGCCAGCTCGGCGGCGAACTTGAAGACCCGCTGCCCGCCCGACAGGTGCGGCGAGATCTCCAGGATCCGGGCGTCCGGGTCGTAGCGGTGCAGCACGCCCTCGCCGAGATCGATGCGCTGGACGATCTGCACGTCGTGCACCAGCTGCAGCCGCTTGGCGATCTCACCCGCCACGTCGCCGCGGTGGAACCGCATCTTGGCGGTGAGGTCCTCGGCCGCGGTGTCGAGCTCGTGCAGGTAGTTCTGCCGCTGGTAGAAGTAGTCGCGCACCTCCTCGTGCGGCATCGTGATGGACCCGCTGCCGCTGCCGTCGCTGTAGCGGTCCTCGGTGGCCGCGGCCAGCTGCGCGGTGGTGTTGCGGTAGCGGCGGTGCATGTTGACCACGGCCTTGGCCAGGCTCGGATGTGAGGAGACCATCTCGGCGAGCTCGTGCGGGTCCGCGTCGATGCCCATCTCCTGATCGAGCGCGACCTCCCGCAGCTCGGCGATCAGCCGGGTGTCGTCCTGCGACGAGAAGAAGGTGGTGTCGACCCCGAACACCTCGGTGATCCGCAGCAGCACCGGCACGGTCAGCGGCCGCACGTCGTGCTCGATCTGGTTGAGGTAGCTCGCCGAGATCTCCAGGGTCTGGGCGAGCGCGGCCTGGCTCATGCCACGTTCGGTGCGTAGCTGCCGCAATCGGGCGCCCACGAAGGTCTTCGCCATTTCACCAGGCTACGAGCGGTAACCAGGGTTTGCAACGTGGTGTTCGCAGGATTAGCGGATCGCTCCGCAGGCTGCGTTCCCGTGCTGTCTGGTCGCTCCGCCGGCTCCGCTCCTGCCGTCCTACTCTGGAGTCAGGGGACGACGGAGGGCGGCGGCCATGGGCGGCGGCGTTCACCGGGCCGCGCTTGCGATCGCGGTCGCAGTGCTGACGACGGCACTGGCGGCTGGTGCGTCCGCGGACCCGATCGGCGACCTGATCTCACCGCCGCACGATCCCGCCGCGGTCGCCGCGACGCCGCTCGGCGCCCCGTTCTTCGACCCGCCGCCCGATTTCGGGGACCTCGCGCCCGGCGCCGTCCTGCGCACTCGACCGGTCACCGTGGTGCCGCTCGCCAGCCCGGTCGTCTCCACCCAGATTCTGGTCCGCTCGACCGATGCGAAGGGCCAGCCGGCGGCCGTGACGGCCACACTGATCGTGCCGGCCGTGGCGTGGACCGGTCCCGGACCGCGACCGGTGTTGGCCTACGACATGGCGATCGACGGACTCGGCGAGACCTGCGCGCCGTCGTACACGTTGCAGCGCGGCAGCGCGCTCGAAGTCGCCCCGATCCAGTACTTCCTCGGCCGCGGCTACGCGGTGGTCGTCGCCGACCACGAGGGCCCGCGACAGGCGTATGCGGCGGGCCGGATGGCCGGGCACGCGGTCCTGGACGCGCTGCGGGCGACGGTGAACACCCCTCGGTTCGGGCTCGCGCCTGCGTCGCCGATCGCGATCACCGGCTACTCGGGCGGCGCGATCGCGTCGGGTTGGGCCGCGGAGCTCGCGCCGACGTACGCGCCCGAGCTGCGGATGGTCGGGGCCGCGTTCGGCGGTACGCCGGCCGACTACGCGCTGCTGCTGCAGTCGATGAACGGCAGGAACCTGGCCTCCGGTGTGCTGCTCGGCGCGACGCTGGGCGTGGCCCGCGAGTACCCCGAGCTGTTCCCGTTGTTCAACGACAACGGGTGGCGGCTCGCGGAGATCGCGAAGGACCTCTGTCTGCCGGGCCTGGCTGTCCCGGGTGCGCTGATCCCGCTGACTGTGCAATCGCTCTCGGACGTTCCCGACGTCGTGGACACCCCAGTCGCGCGTGCCGTGATCGCAGCGAACCGACTCGGCGCGCACGCCCCGACCGCGCCGGTATTCCTCTACCAGGGGAAACAGGACCCCTGGATTCTGCCCGCGGGCGCCGAGAAACTCTACGACGACTGGTGCGAGCTCGGCGCGAGCGTGCGTCTCGAGGAGTACGTCGGCGAACATCAGACGGTCGCGCTGTCCGGGATCCCGGCGGCCTACGGCTGGCTCGACGCGCGGCTGGCCGGGGTGCCTGCGCCGGTGGGCTGCAGCAGTTTCGGGCGCTGACCGGCGTCCGCAGGTGGGACGCTATCGTTCGGGCCATGCCATACATGGAGCGCTCGGGTGACGTGTTCGTCCTGTACCTCGGAACCGAGGGCGTACGGGACGAGGAGAACGCCTTCGCGCCGCCGTGGCTGGACGAGATCGCGGCGCTGCTGGACGAGGTCGAGGCCAGCGAGGGGCCGGCTGCGCTGGTGACCACCGCCGTCGGCAAGTACTACTCGACGGGCCTGGACACCGGTTGGGTGCTCGAGAACACCGACCAGCTGAACGCGTGCATCGACCGCGTCCAGGACCTGTTCGCTCGACTGCTGACCTTTCCGATGCCGACGGTCGCGGCGATGCCCGGCCACACCTTCGGCGGCGGCGCGATGCTTGCCATCGCGCACGACCACCAGGTGATGCGTGAGGACCGCGGCTACTTCTGCCTGCCGGGCATCAGCATCGGCGCCAGCTACACCCCGGGCGTGCTGGCGCTGGTCAGTGCGAGGCTGCCGAACCGGGCCGCGCACGAGGCGCTGACGTCGGGCAGGCGCTACGGCGGCGCGGACGCGCTCGCGCACGGTTTCGTCGACGCGGCGGTGCCGGAGGCCGACGTGCTGACCCGCGCCGTGCGGCACGCGCAGGGTCTGGTGCACACGCGTGGTCGCACGCTCGGCGAGATCAAGAGCACCCTGTACGCGCGGGCGGTCGCGGCACTGCGAACCCCCGTCGAGAGCCTGGAGCAGCAGGAGGGTCTGGCCTCGCGGGCGTGACTGCGACAATCGGCGCATGACGAACGACGTGCCCGCGGGCCTCGCGGTCGGCGCGACCCTGACCACCGCCATGATCAGCCCCGTCGCGGGCGGGCTGGTGCGGACCTGGACCGAGACCGACAGCGCGCTGTGGGCGGTCGACGACCCGGCCGGGCTAACCGGCCTACTCGGCCGTGGCCTCGTCGCGCGCACCGCGGTCCCGGACAACAGGTTTCGGGAGGCGGTCCTGCTCGACGCGGCCGCGGGCACGCTGGTGGTGCAGAACCGGTTCGCGGACGGCCGCGAGGTGGAGGCACGGGCGTTCCGGCTCGGCGAGCCGGTGCGACCGGCGAACAACCCCTGGACCGACCTCGACGACTTCCTGTCCGCAGCGGCGGTGTCCGCGGCCGAGCGCGGCGAGTACTGCGTGGTCGAACTCGGCGGCTGGGACGCCCCGGCCGAGCCCTACTGCTTCTTCGGCGTCGTGGACGACGGGGGCGAGCGGGTGTCGGTGATCGAGGCGGCCCCGGTGCCGCGCGGCACCGGGGTGTGGCCGGAGGTGCCGGACGACGGCCGCCCCGGCACCTCCGTGTCCTCGCCCGCATCGGCCGAGACCGTGGCGGCCGCCGGCATCTTCGCGACCACCGCTGTCGAGGCCTGGGGCGTGGCGCCGTGGGACGTGGCGCTGACGTTCGGGCGGACGGGGGAGTAGGCGGGTCAGCAGGGCGGCGTGCCCGCGAGGGTCGGGTCGAGAGCCTGGCGGACGAGGAAGCGTGACACCGGGTGATCGAGCAGTCCGGGGCCCTTCGACCCCGAGCTGTTGGGGAAGGCCCTCGAGTGCCACACCTCGAGCCCCTGGTTTCCGCAGACGTCCTGGACGTACATGTTGCGAACCGAGGTGCCGGGCGCGGGGACGAGGAACGAGCTCTCGTACGGGGTGATCGTCTGGTCCGACTTCGTCGCGATCACGGTGTAGTCGATGCCGGGGAAGGTCTCCTGTCCCTCGTTGAGGCGTTTCAGGAACGCCGAATCGATCGCCTGCTGTTGCACCGCTATCGGCGCGAGCTTGTTCCGGGCGTCGGCCTCGGACGCGAACTCGCCGTCCAGGGTGCTCCCGTGGGACGGCGGCGCGAGCAGGACGAGCGTGTGAATCTTGGTGCGGTCAGGGCTCGTCCGCAGGTACTCGCGGGTCACCGTGCCGCCCTGCGAATGTCCGACGACGTCGACCTGCGTGGCTCCGGTGTGCGCGAGGACCGCATCGACGACCGTGCGCAGCTCGGCGGTCGAGTTCTCGATCCCGCCGAAGCCCCACTTCATCGACAGCGTCGGGAAGTCGAAGGCGTTGCCGTAGTTCAGCGCGTAGACGCAGCGGCCGTCGTTCGCGAGGTCCTCGACCAAGGGACCCCTCGTGTTCGGGTCGGCGAGATTGCCCCAGGACTCCTGCATGCCGCGGCCGGTGCCGTGGACCAGGACGACGGGGCGGTGCTGCGCGTCCGCCGGACGGCACTCCCAGTCGTTCACGCCTGCGGGCGACTTCCCCCACGTCTTCATCGCGCCTGCGAGCGGGGCGAAGGCCGCGGGGAGGTCGTCCGGAGCCTCGGCGGAGCCGGTCGCGACGGATTCGGCGGATGCGGTGGCCGACGGGAAGGCCGCGGCGGCGACGGCGAGCAGTGCCACCGTCGCAAAGCTCGCGGTAGCCGCGCGGAGTCGATCGATCACGGTGGGGTACTCCTTCGGGAAATACCGTGGGGAAGTCGATTGCGTGCCATCTCTATCAGCCGACCGGTGGTCGGCGATGGAGAATGCGGCGTCTGTCCGGATCCGTGATTGCCCTCACAGTTCCGCCCCCCGGCCCGGTGTCCCGGACCGAGTTCGGAGTTACCCGCCGGTAGGCCGGCCCCGAGGGCGGCCGCCGCGCGCACCGCCTCCTGCCTGCCGATTTCGCTACCAGTTGGTAACTACGACTCCCGGCGGGCGACGAAATTGCACCGCGTGTCATTTGCAAAGTTAGCAACGGGGATTGAAAACCTAGCCAAGATTGGCATTAGCAACAGGTAGACGGGCCTTTTTCGATATGTCACTCTCGTTGAGTACACCCGAAGGGCCTGGCAAGGATGCGAAGCCGTACAGCCGTACTGGACGAGCAGAACCGAAGGGCCAGCAGATCACAGAGTTTGGAGCCTCGATGTCGACCACCGGCACCCCGAAGACCGCAGCTGAGATCCAGCAGGATTGGGACACCAATCCCCGCTGGAAGGGACTCACCCGTAACTACACGGCCGAGCAGGTCGTCAAGCTCCAGGGCTCCGTCGTCGAGGAGGCCACCCTCGCCCGCCGTGGCTCCGAGATCCTGTGGGACCTCGTGAACAACGAGGACTACATCAACTCCCTCGGCGCCCTCACCGGCAACCAGGCCGTGCAGCAGGTGCGCGCCGGCCTCAAGGCCATCTACCTCTCCGGCTGGCAGGTCGCCGGTGACGCGAACCTCTCGGGCCACACCTACCCGGACCAGAGCCTCTACCCGGCCAACTCGGTGCCGCAGGTCGTCCGTCGCATCAACAACGCGCTGCTGCGCGCCGACGAGATCGCCAAGGTCGAGGGTGACACCTCGGTCGAGAACTGGCTCGCCCCGATCGTCGCGGACGGCGAGGCCGGCTTCGGCGGCGCGCTGAACGTCTACGAGCTGCAGAAGGCCATGATCGCGGCCGGTGTCGCCGGTTCGCACTGGGAGGACCAGCTCGCGTCGGAGAAGAAGTGCGGCCACCTCGGCGGCAAGGTGCTCATCCCCACCCAGCAGCACATCCGCACCCTGACCTCGGCTCGCCTCGCGGCCGACGTCGCGGACGTCCCCACCGTCGTCATCGCGCGCACCGACGCCGAGGCCGCCACCCTGATCACCTCCGACGTGGACGAGCGTGACCGCCCGTTCCTCGACGGCACCCGCACCGCCGAGGGCTTCTACGGCATCAAGAACGGCATCGAGCCCTGCATCGCGCGTGCCAAGGCCTACGCCCCGTACTCCGACCTCATCTGGATGGAGACCGGTGTGCCGGACCTCGAGGTCGCCAAGAAGTTCGCCGAGGCCGTCCGCAGCGAGTTCCCGGACCAGCTGCTGGCCTACAACTGCTCCCCGTCCTTCAACTGGAAGGCGCACCTGGACGACGCGACCATCGCGAAGTTCCAGAAGGAGCTCGGCGCGATGGGCTTCAAGTTCCAGTTCATCACCCTGGCCGGCTTCCACTCGCTCAACTACGGCATGTTCGACCTGGCGCACGGCTACGCCCGCGAGGGCATGACCGCCTTCGTCGACCTGCAGGAGCGCGAGTTCAAGGCCGCCGAGGAGCGTGGCTTCACCGCCATCAAGCACCAGCGTGAGGTCGGCGCCGGCTACTTCGACTCCATCGCCACCACCGTCGACCCGAACACCTCGACGGCCGCGCTGAAGGGCTCCACCGAAGAGGGCCAGTTCCACTAAGAGCTGGGCTGGACCGCCTCTCCTGGACTTTGGCGCACTAGCAGGTGGCCCGCAATTCGCGTTGCGGGCCACCGGCGCCGAGTCCCAAAGTTTCAGTCGTCCCCGACGAGTTACCGATGTACCCACGAAATCTGTTGTTGCGAGAGCGAAGGTGGCCGTTGTGACCAGCGAAAAGATTCAGCGCGTCGGCGTGATCGGCGCAGGCATCATGGGCGCCGGAATCGCCGAGGTGTGCGCCCGCGCACATGTCGACGTCTTGGTGTTCGAGCAGACCCGCGAGCTCGCGGCGGCCGGCCGTGCCCGAATCCTGCGCTCCCTGGACCGCGGCGTGAGCAGCGGCAAGATCACCGAGCGGGAACGGGAGCAGGCTGCCTGGCGACTGCGCTTCACCTCCGACCTCGGCGACTTCGCGGACCGGCAGTTCGTCGTGGAGGCCGTCGTCGAGGACGAGAAGATCAAGAGCGGCATCTTCACCGAGCTGGACTCCATCGTCACCGATCCCGACGCGGTGCTCGCGTCCAACACCTCTTCCATTCCGATCATGAAGCTCGGCATCACCACCAGCCGGCCCGAGCGTGTCATCGGCATGCACTTCTTCAACCCCGTTCCCGTGCTTCCGCTCGTCGAGCTGGTGACCACCCTCAAGACCAGTGCCGCGGTGTCCGAGCGGGCCGAGGCGTTCGCGAGCGAGGTGCTCGGCAAGCAGGTCGTCCGCTCCGCCGACCGCTCCGGCTTCGTCGTCAACGCGCTGTTGGTGCCGTACCTGCTCTCGGCCATTCGCATGGTCGAGTCGGGCTTCGCCACCAAGGAGGACATCGACAAGGCGACCGTCCTCGGCCTCGCCCATCCGATGGGCCCGCTGGCGCTGACCGACCTGGTCGGCCTGGACACCGTCAAGTCGATCGCGGACTCCATGTACGAGGAGTTCAAGGAGCCCCTGTACTCCGCGCCGCCGCTGCTGCTGCGCATGGTCGAGGCAGGTCTGGTCGGGAAGAAGGCCGGCCGCGGCTTCTACGAGTACGGCGACAACGGGCGCGCCGCCAAGAAGGCCAGCTAGCCGAGCTCAGCACCTTCGGCGCCCGTGCGCGATTTCAACCCGGGAGGGGTACCGATCGCGCACGGGCGCGAAGCGCATCAGGGAAGGGTCGACAACGATGTCAAGCAGCGCAGCCACTTACGGTTCCAGCGTGCTGGGATACCCCCGGATCGGGCCCCGTCGCGAGCTCAAGCGGGCCCTCGAGGCCTACTGGCACGGTCACTCCAGCCAGGCGGCACTCGTCGCCGTCGGACGCGAACTCCAGGAGCAGACCTGGAGTGAGCTCGCGGCGACCGGACTGACGCAGGTTCCCGGAAACACCTTCTCCTACTACGATCACGTGCTCGACGACGCGCTGCTCTTCGGTGCGGTCCCCGCGCGATTCGCCCCGCTGCAGGGTGAGCTCGACGAGCTCGACTTCTACTTCACCATGGCCCGTGGCCGGCCGGACTTCCCGCCGCTCGAGCTGGTGCGCTACATCGACACCAACTACTACTACCGGCAGCCCGAACTCGACCAGGACACGGTCTTCGCGCTGCACGCGGACGCCCTCATGGACGAGTTCGAGCGGGCCAAGGGGCACGGTATCGAGCTGCGTCCGGTGGTGCTGGGGCCGGTGTCGCTGCTGCTGCTGTCCAAGTCCAGTGCGGGTGCGGCCGAAGGCTTTTCGACCCTCGACCTGCTCGACTCGCTGCTACCGCAGTACGAGGCGCTGTTCGAACGGCTGGCCAAGGCGGGTGCAACGTGCATCCAGCTGGACGAGCCGGCGTTCACCCAGGACCGCACGGACGAGGAGCTGGCCGCCCTCGGCCGGGCCTACACCGCGCTCTCGCACGCGCCGCTGCGTCCGCGGATCCTGGTGACCGGACCCTACGGCAGCCTCGGTGCGGCGCTGCCCATCCTGGCGGCCACCAAGATCGAGGCGCTCGGCCTGGACCTGGTGTACGGCAAGGTGAAGGCCGAAGACCTGGCCGCGATCCCCGGCCTCAGGCGCAAGCGACTGTACGCGGGTGTCGTCAACGGTCGAAACGTCTGGCGGGCAGACAATTTCGTTACACTTACCTACTTGTCGAGCCTCAAGGACGTGATCCCGGACCTGGTCGTGTCCACCTCGTGCTCGCTGATGCACGTGCCCTACGACGTGCTGGCCGAGTGGGATCTCGACGGGGACGTGGCGGATCGGCTCGCCTTCGCGAAGCAGAAGGTCGGCGAGGTGGTGTCGTTGGCGAAGGCGCTCACCGAGGGGCCGTCCGAGCGCTGGCGCAAGAAGCCGTCGAAGGTGCACTTCAAGCAGAAACACGAAGTGCGCCAGCGGGTCTACAACATCAAGGCCGAGGACCGGATCCGCGCGCCCTACGAGGAGCGCCGCGCAGCGCAGCAGGCCAGGCTGAACCTGCCCAAGGTGCCGGCGACGACGCTCGGTTCCTTCCCGCAGACCGACGCCGTCCGGCAGGCGCGGTACGAACTCGGTCAGGGACGGCTGGAGTGGGCCGACTACGTCAAGCGCATCCAGGAAGAGATCGAGCGCACCGTCCGGCTGCAGGAGGACATCGGCCTCGACGTCTTCGTGCACGGTGAGCACGAGCGCAACGACATGATCCAGTACTTCGCCGAGCTGATGGACGGTTTCGCGTTCACGCACAACGGCTGGGTGCAGGCCTACGGGTCACGGTGCGTGCGCCCGCCGGTCCTGTACGGCGACGTCCGGCGCAGGGGGCCGATGACCGTCGAGTGGATCGGCTACGCGCAGTCGCTGACCGAGAAGCCCGTCAAGGGCATGCTCACGGGACCGGTCACCATGCTGGCGCGCTCGTTCGTCCGGCAGGACCAGCCGCTGCACGAGACCGCCGACCAGCTGGCCCTGGCGATCCGCGACGAGGTCGCTGATCTGGAGGCGGCCGGCGTCGCGATCATCCAGGTCGACGAGCCGGCGATCCGGGAACTGCTGCCACTGCGCGACGGAGGCCGGAAGGAGTACCTGGACTGGGCCGTCGACGCGTTCAAGCTGGCGACCGGTGGCGCGAAGCCGGAAACTCAGATCCACACGCACCTGACCTACACGAGTCAGCAGCAGGTGGTGGACGCGATCGAGCGGATGGACGCCGACGTGACGGCGATCGTGGCGACTCGCTCGATCTCCTGGGTGCTCGACGCGATCAAGGAGCGCAAGCTCACCCACGGTGTGGGACCCGGTGTCTACGAGTCCCGTTCGGCCCGTATCCCGGACATCGACGAGCTCGACGAGCTCCTCACCGTGGCGGCGGAATCGGTCGAACTCGACCGGTTGTGGGCGAATCCGGACGGTGGCCTCAAGACCCGGCACTACTGGCAGCTCGAGCCGTCGCTACGCAACCTGGTCGCCGCGGCGCGGCGACTGCGCCGGCGCGCGGCGGCCGCTGCCGAGCAGGCGTAGCGAGTGCCGACAGGACGTGCGCGTCACCCGCGACCCGTGAGTGGTCGCGGTCGCGGGTGACGCGCCCTGGGAAACGGGAAGGCCCCGGACCGTGACGGTCCGGGGCCTTCCTGTTTGTGCGGTCAGGAACCCGCGCTGCCGCTCGAGCCCGCGCTGCCGCTCGACCCGGAGCTGCTGCCGGCGGTGCCGGGCAGGTCGTTGCCGTCCGAGTCGGGTCGGTGGATCTTGACCGTCACCGGACCGGAGCCGTCGGCCTCGACGGTGACGGTACGGGCGTCCGCCGCGGAGGTGACATGGCCGCCGGTGACCTCGGCGACGTATCCGGCGGGATAGTGCTGATCGGAGACGTAGATCTCGGTCGGCCTGGTCGACGGCTTCGGGGTGTACGAGTACTGGAAGTCGCCGTTGGTCGCGTTGAACCGCAGCCTGCCGGGTGTGCCGGCGGTGGCCTGCGGGTACGTGCGCACCAGCTGCTTGCCGACCTCGCCGGTGAACGGGTCGCCGCCGCGCGGGCCGAAGGACGAGCGATAGTGCCAGTACTGCCAGCCGATGAAGCGTTCGTCGGCGCGGGACACCGTGGCCGCCAACGTTTCCGCGTCGATGTCACCGAACTCGGTGACCAGGACCGGGCGGTCGGTCCGGGCGCCGAGGGTGTCGATGTTGAACCAGGTCTTGTCGTGCTGGGCCGGGCACGCGGCCTTGAGCCCGCTGGGCACTCCGCCGTAGATGCTCATCTGGCTGGGGATGCAGTAGTCGTGCACGGACAACCCGACGTTCGGGTCGGTGATCGCCGGAGTCCTTGGCGGATTCCCGAGATTGCTCGGCATCGTCTCGTTCCAGGTCACGTTGGGTTCCCAGTACACCGGCATGGTCGCGCTCGCGGACCGGATGTGGTCGGTGAGCTTCTGCATTGCGGCCTGGTACGTCCGGTCGAAGTCCGGGCAGCCGTTCGGGAAACAGGTCAGGAACGGCGATCCCGGCCAGGGTTCGTTCATCAGCTCGATGCCGAGCACCGCCTGCTTGCCCTCGACCCTCGTGGCCAGCGCCGCGAGTGCGTCGCCGAGGTGGTCGAGTACGCCGTCCTTGTTCGCCCAGATCCCGTCCCAGGCGATGTTCATGCTGGGCATCAGGTAGTTGAGCGGAAAGCCCGGGTTCGGTTCCCAGGACTGCGGCCGGGCGGTGGTCGCCCAGTCGGGGAATCCGTTACCGCCCCAGGGCTTTCCGATTCCGTCCTGATGGTTGTCGAGCAGGACGTGGATGCCGCGGGCGCCGAGGACGTCGACGACCCCGGCAATCCGGTCGAGGTAGGCGGTGTCGACCACACCGCGTTGCGGCATCAGCCCGTCGAACTCCACGCCGAGGCGCACCGTGTTGAAGCCGTGCTGTGCGAGCAGGTCGGCGTCGGCGGCGGTCACGGTCAGGCCGTCGCCGGGTTCGAGGTAGGGCGCTTCCTTGTCGACGTTGTTGACGCCGTGCAGGAGCACCGCGCGGCCGTACTCGTCGACGAGGGCGCGGCCCTGAGGTCGAACCTGGGTCAACGGCGCCGTCGTCGGCGGTTCGGCGGACGCGGCAGGCGCCAAGGCGAGGGCACCCGCGACGACCGCCGCGGCAAGACCGATCGGGAGCAATGTGCGCATCTGACTCCTAGGTGAGGCGCGGTGGACTTTCGCCCGAGCACTGGACTGGACAGTTGTCCAAGTTTGCTAGACCCTAGCGAGAGTCGTGCTGTCGCGTGCCCGATTTGGCGATTTCCGCATTGCACCCCGAGCGATGCGCGGATAGACATGTACGCATGCTCACCGTCTCCGCGTATGCCGCGACCGCTCCCGACGCCCCGCTCGAGAAGACCACCGTCGAACGCCGTGCTCTCGGCCCGCTCGACGTCCTGATCGAGATCAAGTTCTCCGGCATCTGCCACTCGGACATTCACACCGCCCGCAACGAGTGGGGCGGTACCCGCTACCCGATCGTGCCCGGGCACGAGATCACCGGCATCGTCGCCGAGGTCGGCTCCGAGGTGACCCGGCACGAGGTCGGCGACCGGGTCGGCGTCGGTTGCTTCGTGGACTCGTGCGGCCACTGCGATCCGTGCGTGGCCGGTGACGAGCAGTACTGCGCCAACAGGGTCACCGCGACCTACAACTCCAAGGGTCGTGACGGCGAGATCACACAGGGCGGGTACTCGACGCACATCGTCGTGACCGAGAGCTTCGTGCTGTCGATCCCCGACGGCCTCGAGTTGGACGCTGCGACGCCGCTGCTGTGCGCGGGCATCACCCTTTACTCGCCACTGCGGCACTGGAATGCCGGCCCCGGCAAGCGGGTCGCGATCGTCGGCATGGGCGGGCTCGGTCACGTGGGTGTCAAGATCGCGCACGCGATGGGCGCCGATGTCACCGTCCTGAGCCAGTCGCTGTCCAAGCAGGACGACGGGCTGCGGTTCGGCGCCGATCGCTACCGGGCGACGGCGGACCCCGCCGTGTTCAAGGAGCTGCGCGGCAGCTTCGACCTGATCCTCAACACCGTGTCCGTGAATCTCGACATCGACGCCTACCTCGGCATGCTCGCGCTCGACGGCACCCTCGTCCTGCTGGGGCTGCCGGAGCAGCCACTCTCCGTGCGCGGGTTCTCCCTCGCCGCCAACCGTCGCAGCCTCGCGGGTTCCAATGTCGGCGGCATCCGTCAGACCCAGGAGATGCTCGACTTCTGCGCGGAGCACGGGATCACCGCCGAGATCGAACTCATTGCCGCGGAACAGATCAACGAGGCCTACGAGCGGGTGCTGCGCTCCGACGTGCGGTACCGCTTCGTCATCGACGCCGGGACGTTCTGAGCGTCCCGCGACCTTTCGCGAGGACGTAGCCGGGGCGAGCGGCGAGGTCCATACTCGGGTGGGGGACTCGGAAAGGGGGGGTGGGGGACTCGGAAAGGGGCCTTCGGCGATGACCAGACAACTCGACGGTCACCGGGTGGCCGTACTGGCGGCCGACGGCGTCGAACAGTCCGAGCTGGTGGAGACCAGGGCGGCTGTCGAGGCGGCAGGTGGCACCACCGAACTGCTCTCGATCGCGCCGGGCGAGATCCAGGCGTACCGAGCGGACGTGCACGTCGCCGACCGATTCGTCGTGGATCTCGTGGTCGGCCGAGCCGACGTCGACGAGTACGACGGGTTGATCCTGCCCGGCGGCACGCTCAACCCGGACCGGCTGCGCATCGACGACCACGCGGTCGCGTTCGTCCGGCACTTCATGCATGTCGGCAAGCCGGTCGGAGCCATCGGACACGCCCCGTGGCTGCTCCTCGACGCGGGCGCGGTCGCCGGGCGGACCCTCACCAGCTGGCCGAGCCTGCGCACCGACATCGTCAACGCGGGTGGCATCCACGTGAACGAGAAGGTGGTCGTCGATCGCAACCTCGTGACCAGTCGCGGCCCCGCTGACCTGCCCGGTTTCTGTGCGGCGATGGTCGGCAAGCTGACCCAGCACCCGGAGCCGATCGGCAGGTACTGACCTTGTCGCGGTCCGTTCTGCGGGCGTAGCGTCGAGCGCAACAGTTGATCCTCGAGTCGAGGAGGAGCGATCATGATTCGAGACTGGTTCGCCGACATGCGCGTGCACATGTTCTCCGACGAGCTGCACAGACTGCCCGGCGATGTGCGTCGATTCCCCGAGAAGCTGAGCCTGTTCTCCGAATGGGTCGGCTACGCCCTCGGACTGGTGGCCCTGCTGACCTTCGCGCTGACCCTGCTCGCGGCGGCCTCGGGCTTCGTCGGCTGGGCGATCGTCAGCGCCGCGATCTGCGTGGCTTCCCTGCTGATCGGATCGAGCATCATCAGCGGTGCGGTGCGGCACGATCGCCGGGTTCACCAGCACACCCCACGATTCCCGCTGCCCGGCGGCGACGCCTGGCGGGTGTGAGTCAGCGATGAGTCTGAACATCGTTGCGGGCTGGGTGGCGTTCGGCTGCGTGCTGCTGACCGCGGTGACCCTCGGCATGTTCCTGGTGGCCGCGGGATCCGGCTACGGCGGTTGGGCCGCCATCGCCGGATCGGCCTGCGTGCTCGCCATCGTCACCGCGATCGCGGTGGTCGGTGGTACGGTGCGGCACGACCGCAAGGCGCACCGGGAGATGCTGCACTTCCCCTGACTGAACCCCAGTCCGTGATCGAACCCCCCCCGGTCACGACTCGGCGAGCCGGCGCTTCTCCGTGTCGATGTCGAAATCGGCTGGCGGCCAGGTCAAGTCGAGTCGTTCGAGCGCGTCGATGAGCAGCTCGGTCACCGCGAGCCTGCTGTACCACTTGCGGTCGCAGGGCACCACGTGCCAGGGCGCGTGGTCGGTGGACGTCCGGTCCAGCATGGCCTGATACGCCTGCTGGTACTGGGGCCAGTAGCCGCGCTCGGTGACGTCACCGGGGTTGTACTTCCAGTACTTGTCGGGGCGGTCCAGGCGCTCGGCCAGTCGCGCCTTCTGCTCGTCCAGCGACACGAACATCGCGACCTTGACGATGCTGGTCCCGGACTCGACGAGGTTCTTCTCGAACTCGTTGATCTCGTCGTAGCGCGGTTCCCACTCCTCCGGCGGCACCAGGTTGTGCACCCGCACGACCAGCACGTCCTCGTAGTGCGAGCGGTCGAACACGCCGATCTGGCCTCTTCGCGGCAGCGCCTTGCGGATTCGCCACAGGTAGTCGTGGCGCTTCTCCTCCTCGGTCGGCACACCGAACGAGGCGTGGTCGACGCCCTGCGGGTCGACGTGGCCGATCACGTGCCGGACCATCCCGCCCTTGCCCGCGGTGTCCATGCCCTGCAGGACCAACAGCACCGAGCGGTGCTCGCCTGCGGCGCGGCCGTTGGCGAAGAGCTTCTCCTGCAGCGCCGAAAGGTCGGCGCCGCGCTCCTCGAGAAGGCGCTCACCCAATTGCTTGTCGCCGGTGAAACCGGGTGTGCCGTTCGTGTCGATCTCGGCGACCCGGGTGCCGGCGGTGACCCGCACCGCCTCCGTGGCCGGTATCGCCCAGCCCTCGCGCGAATTCTTCTTTGACATGAGGGCGACTCTGTCACGTCGAGGCGGGTTGTCGGCGGCATTGGCTGCGGCGATTCGGGCTAGTGTTGACGGCGTCGGGGGTGCGCACGGACGGCCCCGGCGACGGCAGCGGGAGGCGATCATGCAGGCCGTATCGTCCTTCGTCACATCGGACGGAGTGGCACTCACCGTGCGCGAGGCAGGTCCGCGATCCGCGCCGGTGACGGTCGTGTTCGCGCACGGCTGGACCCTGGACGGGGGATCCTGGGACGACCTGATCGCGCTGCTGACCCGGTCGGCCCGGCCGGCGCGTCTGGTCGCGATCGACTGTCGCGGGCACGGGACGTCGGGCGCTGCCCGGGCGGGCGCCGCGACCATCGCGCGGTACGCCGACGACCTCGCGGAGACCGTCGGGCGGCTCGTCCCGGACGGTCCGATCGTGCTGGTCGGGCACTCGATGGGCGCCATGGCGATGATGGCGCTCGCGGAGCGACACCCGGATCTGGTGCGGGGGCGGGTGGCGGCCGCCGCGTTCCTGGCCACCGCCGCGGGCCGGCTCGACAAGTCGGTCGAGCGGGTTCCCGGCCTGCGGGCCGCGTTGCCCGTGCTGGTCGGTCTCGGCTTTCGGGTGCACCGACACCTGCCCGCCCCGATGCGGTACCGGAGCGTCGAGTGGCTGTTGTTCGGTTCCGGAGCCCGTCCCGCAGCCGTCGAGCGGACAGCCGGGGAGATGCGACGGGCCGATCCGCGCACCGTGCCCCGGTTCGGGGCGGACATCCTCCGGCACGACCGCGCCGCCTACCTGGACCGGTTCGCGGCGGCGGAGGTGCTCGTCGCCGCGGGTTCCCGGGACCGGCTGTGCCCGCCGTCGCATGCCCGCAAGATCGTCTCGCGCCTCCCGGAGGCCGCGCTCGTGGTGTACGAGGGCGCGGGCCATCAGCTGTCGTACGAGCGGTCCGAGGACCTGGGCCGGCGCCTGGCCGGGCTACTGGAGCGGGTCGAGTCCGATCGGACCGCCTGACGCCGAGACATGCAAGGAGGGTGAGCAATGGTCGCCGACCCGGCGCATGCCGGAACGGGCAAGCCGGAGAAACGAATTCATCGAACCCGGGTTCTCGTGGTCGGCTCGGGTTTCTCCGGGCTCGGCATGGCCATTCAACTGCGCAAGGCAGGGCGCTCCGACTTCGTGGTGCTGGAGAAGGCGGACGAGGTGGGCGGCACCTGGCGGGAGAACACCTATCCGGGCTGCGTCTGCGACGTGCCCTCACACATGTACTCCTTCTCGTTCGAGCCGAACCCGGACTGGTCGAAGGTGTGGTCGGGTCAGGCCGAGATCCTCGACTACCTGCTCGATCTCGCCGACAAGTACGACCTGCGTCGGAACATCCACTTCGGTCGACGGACCAGCGGCGGCTACTGGGACGAGGCGGAGAAGCGCTGGCATGTGCACACCGACGACGGCACGGAATACGTGACCCAGTTCCTCGTCTCCGGGATCGGAGCGCTGCACGTCCCCAGATTCCCGGACGTCCCTGGCCTGGAGCGGTTCGGTGGTGTCGCGTTCCACTCGGCCCGGTGGAACCACGACTACGACCTGACGGGCAAGAAGGTCGCGGTGATCGGGACCGGCGCCAGCGCAGTCCAATTCGTGCCGGAGATCGTCGACCGGGTAGCTCGGTTGCAGCTGTACCAGCGCACCCCCGCGTGGGTCGTGCCGCGGACGAACTTCGAGCACTCGCCGCGAACGAAGCGCATCTTCCGACGAGTCCCGCTGGCGCGCAGGGTGTTTCGAGACGTCATCTACTGGGCGTCGGAGTCGTTGGCGCTCGGCCTCAACGGACACTCCAATCTGATGGCACCGCTGGAGAAGCTGGCGAAGAAGAACATCGCCAGGGCCATCGAGGATCCGCAGCTGCAGCGCAAACTGACGCCCGACTACCGGATCGGCTGCAAACGTATTCTCGGTTCCAACGACTACTACCCGGCGCTGGCCAGGCCGAATGTCGAGGTCGTCACGGACCGGATCGAGCGGGTCGCCGAGGGCGGCATCGTGACCGCGGACGGCACCGAACGGGACGTGGACGCCATCATCTACGGCACGGGGTTCCACGTGACCGACGGGTTCGACAGCATGAACATCGTCGGCGTGAACGGTCGGGAGCTGGTGCCGTACTGGACCGAGCACGGCATCGAGACGCACCTCGGCATCACTGTCGAGGGATTCCCGAACGCCTTCTTCCTGCTCGGGCCGAACACCGCGCTGGGGCACAACTCGGTGGTGTTCATGATCGAGCAACAGATCCGCTACGTGATGGCGGCGATCCGGCTCGTCGACCGGGCCGGTGCGGAGGCGATCTCGGTGCGCCGCGGTGCGCAGGACCGGTCCAATGCGGACATCCAGCGCAAGTTGGGCAAGGGTGTGTGGACCAACGGTGGCTGCGTCAGCTGGTATCTCGACGCCAAGGGCGTGAACCGGACGATCTGGCCGGGCTTCACCTGGCAGTACTGGCTACGCACCCGCAAGGTCGATCCGGCGGACTTCGACCTGATCGGCTGAGCCGCGGGCGGTCGAACTCCGCGCAATCGATCGACGTTCGCGTCGGGACGGCTTGTTAGGGTTGCCGTGGACTGCTGACGGAGGACGAAGGCGCTCGGCGGGGCGGCGCAGAACGGAGTTGTGTTGTCTCGGACACCGAGCGGGCCGGTGCCCTCGCGTCGGGGACGACCACCGACGGCCGGACTCAGCGCGCAGCGTCGCGAGCAGATCCTCTCGGCGGCAACGGACATGTTCGCCGTGCGTGGTTACGACGGCACCACGGCCGCCCAGTTGGCCGAGCACGCCGGCATGGGGATGGGCACGCTGTACCGCTACTTCGGGAGCAAACGCGAGATCCTCGACCAGGTCGTGGACCGGTGTGTCGGGGAGTTGCGCGAGGCGCTCGAGTGCCGCTCGGTCCTGCGGCCGCCGGATTCGCCCGCCGGTCTCGTCGAGCGGATCCGCGACCTGTCCGAGGTGCTCTTCGCCATGGCCGGGACGGCGCCGCGGACACTGCGGTTGCTGCTGGTCGACGCCAACGCGTTCGAGGACGAGCGCGGTTGCCGGCTGATGCGCGGTCAGAGCGAACTCGCGGCGATCGTCGCGGGCCTGCTCGACCACGGGATCGAGGGTGGGTGGCTGCGCCGTGACCTGGACACGAGCGCGCTCAGCCAGGCGATCATCGCGCTGACCTGGCCGGGGCTGCTGCGCGGTGTCAGCAGCGGGCACCGGGCGGTCGATCCGGACCGGTACACCGCGGCGGTGGTCGGGCTCGTCACCTCCGGTCTGCGCGCACCGACCCGCGTCCCGGAGCCGGCTCGGTGACCGGCGGCGCGCCGCGGCGCGGCGCTCGGCGCGAGGCGTTGGTGCGCGCGGCGTCCGAGGTCTTCGTCGAACGCGGTTACGGCAACTGCGGCGTGGCGGACGTGGTCGCGGCGGCGGGGCTCGGTCACGGCACCTTCTACAACTACTTCACCAGCAAGCGGGACATCCTCGACGCGGTGATCGACCGTGGATTCGCGCTGATCGGTGCGCAGTTGACGGACGTGCGGCTCGATGACGCCGACGGACTCGAGGAGTTCTTCGACCGCTTCGAGCTCGCTCTGGAACGACTCAACGCCCTGGTCCGTCAGGACTCGGCGCTGGTGCGGTTCGTCCTCTTCGACGCACCCGCCGTGGACCCGGCGTTGGTCGACCGGCTGCAGCGTGAGCTCGAGCGGTGCGGGGCGATCGCGGCCGCATCGCTCGCCGAGCTCAGGCCGGGCGACCTCGGTGCTGGGATCGACGTCGAGGTGGTCGGAGAGGCGATGACCTCGGCGCTGCTGCTGGCCGCGGTGGTTCCGCTCGACGGCGCCGGCCCGCGGCGGTCCGGCGAGAGCCTCGCCAGCCCCCTGGTGGAGCTGATGCGTGGCGGAATCGGGGCCCACGGCATCGGGGCGGACGGCGGGTGAAACGGGACCGCTAGAGCAGCCCCTCGGTGTCCTCCATCGCGCTGAACGGCCGCTTCGACCCGCCCTCGACCATGTGACTACCCCACAGGTCGATCGCGGTGACGCGCGCGGTGCCGACGCCCTCCGGGGTCTCGATCTCGAGTTCGGTGCCGGGGCCGATCGTCACGTCGGGGCCGAGCGTCTCGGTCAGTCCGCGCACCCGGCCGTGCCAGACGTACCGGCCGCTGATCGGTTCGAAGTGACCCGCGAGCTGGACGTCGACGGCGAGGGTCGGGTGGTTGCCGACCGTGACCAGGGCCTTGCCTGCGTAGCCGTCGGGTGCCTCGTGGCCCTCGTCGGTGTCGGAATCGCTCACCCGACCAGGTTACCTGTTACCTATGGTTACAACAAGATTTTCCGATGGGTGCTCAGAGCTTGTCGGTTTCCTCCTGGACCAACGGGTGCGGCATCGCCTCGAACCGTGCGGGCGAGCCGGCGACCGCCGCGATTCCGGTGACCCCGCCCCAGGTCATCATCGTCAGGTAGGCGATCAGGTTCTCGGCGGTCATCGACTTGTTGGAGATCCACCAGTGGGTGGCCAACTGGACGGCGCCGACGATGCCGTACGCCCACGGCACCGCCCCGCCGGAATCCATCTCCATCAGGCGCAGTCGCTCGCCGAGCACCGCGGACAGCAGTTCCGCGATCATCCGCTCGGACTCGGCGACGACGTCGCGGTTGGCGCCGCTGCTGTTCGCCATCACGTACAGGTAGACCTCGGGGTCCGCGGCGACCGTCTCGACGTAGGCGGTGATCGCGACCCGCGTCAGCTCGTACTCGCTCATGTCGCCACCGATGGCGGCGTACATGCGCGGCGCGATGACGGTCTCGACGTAGCGCGTCATGGTCGCGCTGGTCAGGTCGTTCTTGTCATTGAAGTAGCGGTACAGGACCGTCTTCGAGACACCGATCTCGGAAGCGATCTCGTCCATCCCGATGTCCCGGCCGCGGGCACGGATCGCCGCGATGGTGCCGTCGACGAGTTCCTCGCGCCGCGCGATCTTGTGCTCGCGCCAGCGACGCTTGCGCCCGTCGGGCTTTTCGGCCTGCGTCTCGGTCGACTCCGTGTCGCCGAGGTCGGGTCCGTTGGTTGCTGTCTTCTTCGGCACTGGGTTCGCCACATCCGTTCGAATCGATATTCGGACACCAGCTTAGTGGTGCGTCCCTGGTCGAGCCGGGGATAGCCGCGGCGCCACCCGGAAATTCGGCACAATGGCCGGGTGATGCAGTTGTTGAGCGGGGACGACACGGCGAAACGTCGCGACCTCCGCAAGATGAAGACGCTCGCGACCGCGTTCCTGGTGCTGGCCAGCGCTGTGTACCTGTTCTGTCGCTGGCAGGAGACCCGCGGGGCCGGCGCCTGGGTCGGATACGTGCGCGCCGCGTCGGAGGCGGGGATGGTCGGTGCGCTCGCGGACTGGTTCGCCGTCACCGCACTCTTCCGGCACCCGCTCGGTCTGCCGATCCCGCACACGGCGATCATCAAGAAGAAGAAGGACCAGCTCGGATCCAGTCTCGGTAGCTTCGTCGGAGAGAACTTCCTGGCGCCCGAGGTGGTGTCGCAGAAGGTGCGGGCCGCGCAGGTCCCGCTGCGGCTCGGCACGTGGCTGGCCGAGCCGGTGAACGCGGCCCGGGTGGCCGCCGAGACCGCGACGCTGCTGCGTGCCTTCGTCGCGGTGCTGCGCGACGAGGACATCCAGCAGATCATCGACCACACCATCGTGCGTCGCATCGCGGAGCCGGCCTGGGGGCCGCCGATCGGCAAGGTGCTCGCGGAACTGCTCGCCGAGAACCGCCAGCTGCCCTTGCTCGACCTGCTGGCCGAACGCGCCCACCAGTGGGCGCTCGGGAGCCAGGAGACGATCGACCGGATCATCGACCGCGACAGTCCGGCCTGGTCGCCGAAGTTCGTCGACGCTCTGCTCGGCGAGAAGATCTACAAGGAACTGGTCGAGTTCACCTGGAAGGTCCGCTCGAACCCGCAGCACGAGGTGCGGCTCGCCGCGAACCGTTTCCTCGTCGACTTCGCGAACGACCTGCAGAACGACCCGGTCACCATGGCCAAGGCCGAGAAGGTGAAGTCCGAGCTCATGGGCCGGAGGGAGGTCACCGGTGCCGCCGAGGCGGCCTGGCGGGTCGCGAAGCGGATGATTCTCGAATCCGCCGACGACCCGGAGAGCACGCTGCGCGCCAAGACCCGCGACACGGTGATGCGGCTCGGGGAGCGGTTGCGCGACGAGCCCGAGTTGCGGACCAAGGTCGAGGGCTGGCTGGACGGCGGGGTCCGCTACATCAGCGCCAACTACACGCAGGAGATCACCGGCGTGATCACCGACACGGTCGCTCGCTGGGACGCGGAGGAGGCCAGTCGCAAGATCGAGCTGCAGGTCGGCAGGGATCTGCAGTTCATCAGGATCAACGGCACGGTGGTCGGCTCGCTCGCCGGCCTGGTCATCTACACCGTCTCGCAGCTGATGTTCGCCTGATCGTCACCTACTGCTAACAAGAGTGCTTGCAATAGTTAGCACCCTCCCGTACCGTGGGATTCACCCACAGGGGAGGGAGAGGGCATGACCGACGAATCTCGGGCGTCCGGCGACAGCGCCGGCGAAGTAGCAGCCCGGGTGGTCAGCTCTGCGGCGCAGGACATCGGCAGCTTCATCAAGGCGCAACGCGAAGCTGCGCAGGTCTCGCTGCGGCAGTTGTCGCAGCTGGCCGGCGTCAGCAATCCGTACCTGAGTCAAATCGAACGCGGGCTGCGCAAGCCGTCCGCCGAGGTGCTCGGGCAGATTGCCAAGGGTCTCCGGATGTCCTCGGAGGTCCTGTACATGCGGGCTGGACTCCTCGAGCAACGCCCAGCCAGTCCGGTGCGGGATGCCCTGCTCTCCGACGTCTCCATCACGGAGCGTCAGAAGCAGGTGCTCCTCGAAATCTACGAATCGTTCAGGCGTGAGAACAATCCGCGTCTCGAACCCCAGCCCGTTGAACAGGAGAACCAAGATGACTGAGCTCAAAGGTTTCGACAGCGTGAAGACCCCGATCTACGCGGCCGTCGGTGCCGGGGACGTGGTCGTGCAGGCCGTCGCCGACGTCGTCGCCCAGGTCCGCGAGCGTGCCGCCACCGCGGGTGACGACCTCACCGTCGACACCGCCCGCGAGCGTTTCGAGAAGCTCACCGGTGACCTCACCGAAGGCGTCGAGTCGCTCCGTGAGCGCCTCGCCGGCCTGCCGTCCGAGCTCCCCGAGGAGCTGGCCGAGCTGCGCGAGAAGTTCACCGCGGACGAGCTGCGCAAGGTCGCGGAGGCGTACCTGAAGGTGGCCACCGACATCTACGCCTCGCTCGCCGAGCGCGGCGAGGAGACCGTTGAGCGCCTGCGCAAGCAGCCCGCCGTCGAGGAGGGCATCGGCCGCGCCGAGTCCGTGCTCGGTGACGCCGCCACCCTCACCGAGGAGGCGCTCGGCACCGTCGCGCGTCAGACCCGGGCCGTCGGCGAGCAGGCGGCCAAGTTCGCAGGTCGTGCCGCGGAGCGGATCAGCGACGTCGCCGACGACGTCAGCGACGCTGTCTCCGAGGCGGGCGAGTCCGTCGCCAGCCGCTTCGTCGGTGCCGGGGAGAAGGCCGAGTCGACCACCAAGACCGCTGCCGACAAGGTGGACACCGCCGCGGCCAAGGCTCCGACGGTGAAGGCGCCCGTCAAGGCTGCGCCCGCGAAGGCCGCCCCGGCGAAGGCCGCCCCGGCGAAGGCCGCCGCCAAGCCCGCGACCCCGGCGAAGGCTCCGGCCAAGAAGGCTCCGGCCAAGAAGGCCACCGGCGAGTAGGACTCGGACCCGCCGTCGACCCCCGCGCAGCACGCTGCGCGGGGGTCGCGCCCGTAGAATGAGCGTGTGTACCACGTCAACAGCCTCATCGGTTGGATCATGCTCGCCCTGCAACTCCTGGCGCTCGGGGCGGGCGTGTTCGCGATCTTTCATGCGGCGCGACAACGTCAGGACGCCTTCACCGCCGTCGAGAAGCTGAGCAAGCCCATTTGGCTCGGCATCCTGATTGTGGCGTTGCTGGCGCTGCTGGTGATGCCACTGCCGGGCCTGTTCGGGATCGTGGCCGTCGTCGCGATCTGCGTGTACCTGGTGGACGTGCGGCCCCGCGTGGACGAGATACAGCGGGGACCGCGCTGGTAGTGCGCATCAAAATGTATGCGAATTCGAGTCACAGATACCGTTGACAACAGGTATCTCGGCATCGCATTGTTGAGGTAGTCGGATCGTTCGTGCGCTGTCCGCGGACGGGCCTTTCCTGCGAGCGCACAGCATCCGACGCGAACTCAGCGAGGAGGCCGACATGTCGATCACCCACGATCGTGACGCCGCCGTCAGCCGCTCGTCCCGCCTGACCAGGGCGGGCGGCAGACAGGACACCGCGAGCCGACTGCTGGCCTCCGCCGCGCGCAAGTCGTACGACCCGCTCGTCGAGGTCGACTGGGAGGCGCCGATCCCCGAGGACCTGTACGGCATGACCCCGGAGTGGTGCAGCCTCTACGGCACCGACCTGTGGGACACCATGACCGAGGACCAGCGGGTCACCCTCACCAAGCACGAGGCGGCCAGCATCGCGGGTACCGGAATCTGGTTCGAGATGATCCTGATGCAGATGCTGCTGCGCGACATCTACTCGCACGACCCGTCGGAGCCGCACGTCCAGTTCGCGCTCAACGAGATCGCGGACGAGTGCAGGCATTCGACCATGTTCGCCAAGTCGGCACAGCGTTTCGGCATCCCGTCCTACCGGCCGAAGCGGTGGATTCGGGAGTCCGCCCGGGCCTTCAAGGCCACCGCGACCGGTTCGCTGGCCTACGGCGGCACCCTGTTCGCCGAGGAGATCCTCGACATGATGCAGCGCGACTTCATGAAAGACGAACGGGTCCAGCCGATCACACGGACGGTCAGCAAGATCCACGTCCTCGAGGAGGCGCGGCACATCAAGTTCGCGCGCGAGGAAACGGTGCGCCGCGCCGCCAACATCTCCCGGTTCACCCGGGCCCGGATCCGGCTGATCCTCGGGGTGACCGCCTATTTCGTCGTCACCAGCCTCGTCAACGACGCGGTGTACGAGGCCGCGGGCCTCGACCCGAAGCTCGCCCGCGCCGCGGCGAAGGCGAACAAGCACTACCAGGACAAGATCCGCGAGGGCAGCGCGAAGACCGTCGAGTTCCTCGACCAGGTGGGTCTGATCGGCGGTCCCTCGACGATGCTGCTGCGCCGGGCCCACGTCATCTGATTCACGGTCAACCCCTTTCAACGCAACACGGAGGTACACAGGTGTCGGAGCGATCAGGCGGGAACGTGCGTCGGATTCTTCTCGGGACGGCGGTCGCGGGCGCGGCGGTCGCAGCGGGCGCAGTCGTCCGGTCGCGGCGCGCGCAGGCCGAGCGAGCGCTCGGCGTCGAACCCAATCAGGCGCTGCGCGACCCGATCCGCCGCCCCGAGACGATCCCCGTGGTCTCCGCCGACGGGCACCCGATCCACACCCTCGCCTACGGCGACCCGGACGCGCCGGTGATCGTGCTCAGCCACGGCTGGACCTGCTCGACGCAGTTCTGGTACCCGCAGGTCAACGCGCTCGCCGACGAGTTCCGAGTGATCACCTACGACCAGCGCGGGCACGGCCGCACCGGGCTCGGTCCGACGCCGCTGGACCCGATCCTGCTCGGCGACGACCTGGACGCGGTGCTGAGCGCAACGGTCCCCGAGGGTCGCAAGGCGGTCGTGGTCGGGCACAGCATGGGCGGCATGTCGATCATGTCCTGGGCGCTGAAGTATCCCGAGCGGGTGCAGGAGAAGGCCAGTGCCGTCATGCTGGCGAGCACCGGCACCGACAGCCTCGTGGCCGAGACGACCGTCATCCCGCTGCCGAAGCGGGCGCCCGCGGTCCCCGTACCGGTGGGACGGGCGATCCTCGGGTCGAAGGCCCCGATGGTCGCGCCGTCCCCGCTGACCCGTAGGGGAGTCCAGTACGTCGCGATGGCCGCCGGCTCGACCCGTGAGGAGATCGACTTCTGCGTCCGGATCGTCCAGGCCTGCAGCCCGGCCACCCGGGGCGGGTGGGGACGCGCGCTCAGCACCCTCGACGTCGGGGCATCCCTGCACAACCTGACCGTCCCGACGACCGTCCTCGTCGGGAACGCAGACCGGCTGACGCCGCCGGTGCACTCGGTTCGGATGAGCGACACCCTCGACGCCGCCGGCCATCTGGAGCGGCTGATCCGGCTGCCGAAGATCGGGCACATGGCCACCATCGAGGCACCCGACGCGGTCAACGCCGAGATCGCGCGGCTCGCGCGCCTCCAGCCGGCCGGCGCTCCGGTCAGCTGAAGACGACGGTCTTGCGGCCGTGCACGAGGACGCGGTCCTCGAGGTGCCAGCGCAGGCCGCGGGAGAGCACCAGCTTCTCGATGTCCCGGCCCTGCCGGACCATGTCGCGGACGTCGTCGGAGTGGTCCACCCGGATCACGTCCTGCTCGATGATCGGCCCCGCGTCCAGCTCCGCGGTCACGTAGTGGCAGGTCGCGCCGATCAACTTCACGCCACGGGCGAACGCCTGGTGGTACGGCCTCGCGCCCACGAACGAGGGCAGGAAGCTGTGGTGGATGTTGATCGCGCGGCCCGCCCAGTGCTCGCACAACTCGGCGGGCAGCACCTGCATGAAACGGGCCAGCACAACGGCGTGCGGGTCGTGCGCGTCGACGAGCTTGCGCACCTGCTCGAACGCCGGTCCGCGCTCGGCAGGGTCCTTCGGGAACGAGACGTAGTGGAAGTCGATGCCGTGCGCGCGGGTGACGTCCTCGAGGTCGCGGTGGTTGCCGATCACGGCGCAGATCTCGGCGGGCAGCTCGCCGCCGGCGGCCCGGCCGAGCAGGTCGTGCAGGCAGTGCGCCTCCTTGCTCACCAGCAGCACCACCCGCTTGCGTTCGCCCGAATCCTGCAGCGTCCACTCGGTTTCCGGTCCGAGTTCGGCGGCGACCTCCGCGAACCGGTCGCGGAGTTCGCCGAGCCCGTACGCGATCGACGAGGCTCGGACGGCCTGGCGGGTGAAGAACCATCCGGAGTCCGGGTCGGCGTGGTAGGCGGCCTCGACGATGGAGCCGCCGACCTCGGCGAGGAAGGTCGAGATGCGGGCGACGATGCCGGTGCGGTCGGGCGTGCCGAGGGAGAGCACGTAACGTCGGTCGTCCTCGGGGGCAGCTGGCCTACTCATGCACCCAGTGTCGCAGGTGGCGGTCCGGTGTTTCCCCCGAGTTCGCTGTCAGCGTTCGACGACGGCAGTCGCGACGAGGGTTCCCAGGTCCAGCGTCTCGATGTCGCGTTCGGTGAGCAGGCTCAGGAACTCCAGCCGGATCGCCTCGACGGTGGCCGCGTCCAGGCCGACGAGCGGCCCCCGAAACGCGCTGCCCAGCACCAGCCGCCAGACCAGCTCCGGGGTCGCGGGCAGCCAGTTCGGCAGCTCGTTGATCTCGATCTCGACCGCGCCGAAGCCGGCGAGCCACGCGGCCAGCGCGTCGGGACTGTCGAGCCTGCGGACGGGATCGTTCGGGTCGGGCCGATGCGCGTCGGCGTCCGTGCCCGGCACGTGCCGTGCGACCACCTCGAAGTAGGCCCGGGCGTGCTCCTCGTGGGCGCCCCGCCGCCAGGTGGTGAGCCCGAACTTGCCGCCTGGCCGGAGCAGGCGCACCAGCCGGTTCACCGACTCGTCCATGTGCGGCAGGAAGAACACGCCGTACGAGCTGGACAGGGCGTCGTAGCCGGCCTCGGGGACGTCGCTCGGAGGCTCCCACTCGGTGGCGTCGGCGCGGACGAAGTCGATGTTCTGGAGGGCGCGGTCGGATGCGATCAGCCGGCCGTGCTCGAGCAGCTCGTCGGCGAGGTCGATCGCGTGGACCCGGCCCGTCGGCCCGACCGCCGCGGCGGCGGGGAGCGCGGACGCGCCGGCGCCGGCGCACACGTCGAGCACCGTGTCGCCGGGCCGCAGCCGCAGCTGGAAGACGAGGGACTGCCCGGCAGGACCCCACACCTGCGGGGTCAGGCCGGTGAATTCGGCGGCGCCGGAGTTGAACACGGCGGCGAGGTCGTCGGCGCTCATGACGGCAACGGTAGTCGCGGCAGCAGCGTCACAGGTCGTAGAACGGCTGCGGGTATCGGAACTCGCCGACCAGCTCGGGGGTGTAGGCCTCGAGCGTGCGAACCTGGAAGTGCGTGACCCAGTCCGGTACGCCGGGATCGATGGACAACGTGGACGCGGGCACGAAGCCGAACCGCGGGTAGTAGTCGAGGTGCCCGAGCAGTGCGACGAGCGGCTCGTCGAGCGCGTCGGCGGCGCCGAGTGCCGCGTGCATCAACGCCGAACCGATCCCGGCCCCGTGCAGATCGGCGAGCACGCCGATCGGGCCGAGGGCGAGCACCGGGTCGTCGCCGAGCGTCGCCCGGGTCAGGCACACGTGTCCCACCACGGCGCCGTCGACTTCGGCGACCAGCGACAACCCCTGCAGCCAGGCGTCGGAGGCGCGCAGGGCCGCGACCAGACCGACCTCGACAGGTTCGGTGTTCGGCGGGGACTGGTCGGCGAAGGCGGAGCGGTGCACGGCCGCGATCGAGTCGATGTCGGCCGGGTGCTCGCGTCGGATCAGCATGCGAGCAGTGTGTGGTGCCGACGCGGTTGACGCAATCGAATTTCGGCCTGTGCCAAGCTCGTCGGTATGCCGCACTCCCACCTCACCCGCGCCCAGGTCGCCGCGATGGTCGACCACACCCTGCTCAAGCCGGAGGCCACCGGTGCCGACGTCGCTGCACTGATCGAAGAGGCTCGCACGCTCGGGGTGTACGCGGTGTGCGTCTCGCCGTCGATGCTGCCGGTACACGCGGCTGGGCTTCGGGTGGCCGCGGTCGCGGGCTTCCCGTCGGGCAAACACCACTCCCTGATCAAGGGATCGGAGGCGAGACTGGCGGTGCAGCAGGGCGCGCACGAGATCGACATGGTGATCGACGTCGGCGCGGCGGTCGCAGGCGACTACAACGCGGTCCTCGCCGACATCCTGACCGTCCGCGAAGGCATCTCGGACACCACGGTGCTCAAGGTAATTCTCGAGACCGCGGCACTGTCCGACGAGGCGATCGTCGAGTGCTGCCGGGCGGCCGAGCGCGCGGGCGCGCATTTCGTCAAGACCTCGACCGGGTTCCATCCGGCGGGCGGTGCGAGCGTCGAGGCGGTCCGGCTGATGGCACGGACGGTCGGCGGTCGGCTGGGGGTCAAGGCCAGCGGCGGCATCCGGACCGCCGAGGTCGCGCGCGCGATGATCGAGGCGGGCGCGACGAGGCTCGGATTGTCGGGCACTCGCGCAGTGCTGGATGGCTTCGCCAGTGGTGCGGTTACGGAGTCCTAGCACTCCGTAACCACACCACTGCGGCGGAGCCGCCTACGTCAGCAGCGAGCAGCCACTCGGCACGGGGGCATTCGGGTCCGCCTTGGGCATCGTGTACGCGCCCCCGGCCAGCGACATCTGGATTCCGCTGTCGGTGACCGTCAGCGACTGCGCCGTCATCCCCAGCGGATACGCCTGCAGGCTGCTGGTGAGGACGTCGACGACGCCGCTGACCAGGTCGGTGGGCAGGCCGAGGCCGAGCACCTGGGCGCCGACGGTCTCCACGTTGACGGTGCCGGCGTTGGCCTGCGGCTTGACGGTCAGCTCGGCGAGGCCGAGGACCTGGAACTTGAGGGTGCCGGCGGTCGGGTCGGAGGTGACACCCGAGACCAGGTTGCCGAACGGCTGCGCCTGGATGGTGGCGAGGATGCCGTCGGTGGACCAGTCGATGTCGGCCGTCGAACTGCCGATGGACCCGCTGGAGTTGGCGGTGGCGGTCAGGTCGACGTCGTTGACTCGGGCGTTGACATGCATGTCCTTCGCGGGACCGAAGCTCGAGTCGTCGCTCGTGATCGTGATGTAGGGAACCTTCTTGTCGATCGCCTGCAGCAACACCGGTTTCGCGCTGAGCCCGACGTCGACCTGCGATCCGAGTTCGCTCTGGAACTGGCTCGACATGCACTGCTTCACGTTGTGCCGCACGTACAGTTCGGCGCCGATCAGGAGCGCGACAAGTGCCACGATCACCACGAGGGCGATCGTGAGGACCAGGTTTCGCTTCGGTCTAGTCGTCATGGGACCGTTCGGAGCCGGTGCAATGGAGGCCATTGCACGGATTCTTCCCGACTTTTCTGTGCGGGTTCTGAGAACACGCTACGAAGGATTTATGTGACCCATGACACATGACGGAAGTAGTGTGGCGACATGGACGGACCGGATCGGCGTGAGAAGGACTTGTGCGAGCGTGCCTGGACCCAGGACGGGTTCTTCACAGCAGAACAGGCCATGGCGCTCGGGTTCACCGGGGAGGATGTCGTCGCCGCGGTCGCGGCGGGAACGTGGGCGCAACCCGAGCCCGGGCTGTTCCGGCTCGCGCCGTGGCGCTCGACCGACCTCGAGGACGTCGCGCGCTGCTGCGTCCGACTCGACGACGCGGTGGTCTCGCACCAGAGCGCGGCCGAACTGCACGGCTTCGGGCACCTGCACCCGCGCTTCCTGCACGTGACCTCGACCGCGACTGCGACCTCGCGGCTGGACCGGGTCGCGGTGCACCACAGCGCCATGCCACCAGGGGACTGCGAGCACACCGGTGCCTTCCGCATCACCACGCCCCTGCGAACCGTGTTCGATCTCGCGGACGGCGGCGTGTCGCAGTGGGTGCTGGACGAGGTGGTCGGCGACGCGTTCGCGATCGGCAGGCTCGACCGCGACGCGCTCGAATCCGCCGCGGTCGGCCGATCCGAGCGCGTCGAACGCCGGGTCAAGCGGGCGCTGTCCGCCTGGGAGTGAGAACTCAGAACCAGGCGTCGCGCATGTCCAGGGTGGTTCGGTCGAGGGCGGCCAGCAGTGCCAGTTGCGGTCCGGTTCGGGGCAGTTCGTACCGGAAGAAGTACCGGCCGGCCTGGCGCTTGCCGTCGTAGAAGTCGCCGGTCCTGCCCTCGCAGGCGAGCATCTGCTCGAGCCAGATCCACGCGATCACCAGGTGTCCGACCACCTCGAGGTAGACCGAGCTGTTGGCCATCGCCGCGTCCACGTCGCCGGAGGCGAACAGCCCCGCGGTGACCTTTCCGACCTGCCCGAGGACGCCGTCGAGCTGCTCGCCCAGCTCCGCGAACTCGCCGCCGGTCTCGGCGGCGTCCGCGACGGTGCGCCCGATGGACTCCGTCAGTAGCCGCAAGCTGATCCCGCCCTGCTGAGTCACCTTGCGGCCCAGCAGATCCAGGCCCTGGATGCCGTGGGTGCCCTCGTGGATGGGGTTGAGGCGGTTGTCGCGGTAGTGCTGCTCGACGTCGTACTCGCGGGTGTAGCCGTAGCCGCCGTGCACCTGGATCGCGAGGCTGTTCGCCTCCAGGCACCACTGCGACGGCCAGCTCTTGGCGATCGGGGTGAGGATGTCGAGGAGCAGGCCGATCCGGTTGCGTGCCGCGATGTTCTCGGCGATGCGCTGCTCGTCGACCATCCGCATGCAAAACATCTCCAGCGCGAGTGCGCCCTCCACGTACGACTTCTGGGCCAGCAGCATTCGCTTCACGTCGGCGTGCTCGACGATCGGGACCTGCTTGGCGGCAGGGTCTTTCGCTGCGACGGGCCTGCCCTGCTCGCGCTGCCGGGCGTAGTCGACGGACTTGAGGTAACCGGTGTAGCCGAGCGCGGTGGCGCCGAGGCCGACCCCGATCCGCGCCTCGTTCATCATGTGGAACATGTAGGTCAGGCCGCGACCCGCCTCGCCGACCAGGTGGCCGACCGCGCCTGCGGACCCGCCAGGGCTGTGGGTGCCGTCGCCGAACGCGAGCACCGTGTTGGTGGTGCCGCGGTAACCCATCTTGTGGTTCAGTCCGGTGAGGGTCACGTCGTTGCGCTCACCGAGGCTGCCGTCCGCCTCGACGAGGACCTTCGGGACGATGAACAGCGAGATGCCCTTGGTGCCCTCGGGTCCACCGGGAATCTTGGCAAGCACCAGGTGGACGATGTTCTCGGCGAGTTCGTGCTCGCCGCCGGAGATCCACATCTTGTTTCCGAACAGGCGGTAGCTGCCGTCCTCCTGCGGCTCGGCGCGGGTGACGATATCGCCGAGCGATGATCCCGCCTGGGGCTCCGACAGGCACATGGTGCCGAAGAACCGGCCCGCGACGAGCGGCTTGGCGTAGGTCTCGATCTGCTCGGGGGTGCCGTGCGCGAGCAGCAGATTCGCGTTCCCGATGGTCAGCATCGGGTAGGCCGCGGTGCCGACGTTCGCGGCCTGGAACCACGCGAAGCACGCACCGGTGACGGTCGCGGGCAGTTGCAGTCCGCCCGCCTCGTAGTCCATGCCCGCACCCATCAGGTCGGCCTTGACGAAGGCGTCGAGCGCCTCCTTGACCTCCGGGACGATGGTCACCGTGGTGCCGTCGTAGGTCGGCTCGTTGGCGTCGCCGAGCTTGTTGTGGGTGGCGAAGTAGCGGGTCGCGAGCTGCTCGCTGAGGTCGAGCACCCCGTCGAAGGTCTCGCGCGAGTGATCCTGGTAGCGCGGCGACGAGGTCAGCGCCTCGACGTCGAGCCATTCGTAGAGGAGGAAGTCGAGATCTCGTCGCGACAGCAGCGTCGAACGCATGGGTTGAGTCCCTTCGGGCGGAGGCAGAGCCACCGCCCAGGCTAGTGCCCCGCGCCAGTCACGAGGTCCGAGCGACCACAGACCACGGCACCGTCAGCACGCAGTCGCGCAGCCGGCGGCGCGGCACCTCCACCGGAATCCCTTGCCCGCGTATCAGTTCGAGCGTCGCGCGCCACCGGACCCTGGGGCCGAACGGGGCGTGCTGGGCGGCCGTCGCCCACGCCCGGTCGGCCGCGACGAGGAGGTCGTGCACGCCCTCCCCGGGCACGTTGCGGTGGATCAGCGCCTTCGGCAGCCGCTCGGCCACATCACCCGGCCGCTCCACGTCGAACGGGTCCCAGGCCAGGGTCAGGGTCAGCGGCCGGTGCTCGTCGAGTAGTACCCAGGCGCAGCGCCTGCCGAGTTCGTCGCAGGTGCCGTCGACGAAGAGTCCGCCCGGCGCCAGGCCCGACTGCACCTTCGCCCAGGCGCCGGCGACCGCCTCCTCGGGGTACTGCCGCAGCACGTTGAAGGCCCGCACGAGCACCGGTCGCAGTCCGGCGAGTTCGAAACCGCCGCGGGCGAAACTGACGCCGTCGCGTCCCTCGACCACCCGGTCGGGGTCGATCTCGAGACCGACCACCCGCAGGTCGTCCCGGACGGTGCGGAGCCGGGACGCGAGTTCGAAGGTGGTGTCGGGCCGGGCGCCGTAGCCGAGGTCGACGACCAGCGGATCGGCCGCCCCGAGCAGGGCGTCGGCGACCCGAGGCCGGTGCACGACCCAGCGGTCGCTGCGCCGCAGCCTGTTGATCCCGGTGGTGCCGCGAGTGATGACGCCGTCCGGTTTGGGGGATCTCGTACGCGCTCCGCCGCTCGGATTGCTCACGAGCCCGCGCGCTACTGCTGGGCGAGCCAGTCGGCGGTCACCTGTGCCTCGGTGCGGAACAGATCGACGAGGTTGACCAGCATCAGCTGCTCGAGCTTGCCCCCGACGAACGGGATGAACACCTTGGCCTCGGACGAGGTCCGCAGCGTGGACCCGGTGTCGGTGGTGAACAGCGACATGGTGCCGGACAGGCTGCCCGGGCCGGCGGGGATGGAGGCCTCGTACGTCCCGGCGACCGGCTCACCGAAGGGGCTGTAGTGCTCCTTGCGGGTGATGACCATGTCCTTCTTCATCACGGTCTGCGCGATGTCGGGCAGGGTGTTGCGGGGAATGATGTGGTGGAAGACCAGGTCGATGCCCGAGTCGTTGATCTCGAAGCTCTCGACGTGGTTGTCCGAGAACTTCCGCAGTTCGATCATGCGGGCTTCCCAGTAGTCGCGGTTCGTCAGCGCCGCGTACACCTTCTCTGCGGAATGGGTGTACCTGGCGGAGTAGTCGATGCGGCGAGCCATGACCGGCAGGCTACCGGCTCGCCGCATCCCCGAACGCAACTGCCCGGAATCTTGTGAACTAGGCCTTTGCGGCGGCCCACTCCTCGACGACTTCCTGGTCGCGGCGGAGGATGTTGACGATCAGCTCGGCCACCATGCCCTCGACGGCGCCGCCGACGATCTTGATGCCGACCTCGACCTCGCCCTCGATTCGGAGCGAGGCGCCCTCGGCGGTGTCGGTCAGCACGGCGGTGCCACCGGCCTTGACCGGCAGTCCGGTGGTCACTGCGCTGAAGGAGCCCTCGGCCCGGCCGTCCTGGAAGGGGCCCCAGACCTCGCCGCGCACGACGGACGGGTCGCCCTTGACCACCTTGCTGACCAGGGAGGGCAGCTTGCTGGTGTCCAACTCCTGCGCCAGTGCCACGTCGATGGTGCCCTCACCCGCGGTGAGGTGGTCGAGGGTGATGCCGGAGTCGGCGCCCTTCTCGACCCGGTGGTTCCAGAATCCCGGGTCGACGAGCGTGCGGTGAACTGCCTCGGCGGGAATCTGGAAGTTGGCTGTGAATTCGATATGGCGTGACATGTGCGGGAGATTACATGGTTTCCGGAGCGTTGAAACCTACGCGTGCTCGCTGAGCCAGCGGGCGGTGAACTCGTTCTCGTTGTCCAGCAGTTCGCTGACCTGATCGGCGATGGCCGCCTCGATCCGGCCGCCGATCAGAGGGAGCTTGACCTCGACCTTTCCGTCCATCGCGAGGGTGGTGCCGGTGCCCTCCGCGGCGAGGGTCATGGTGCCGGTGATGGTGCCGGGCACACCGTCGACGCGGGCGGTGAAGGTGCCGGCGGCGACGCCGCCGCTGAGCGGCCCCCAGGTCTCGGTGCGGGTGATGACGAGATCGCCGGGACGAACCTTGGTGACGACGGCCGGGAGGTGTTCGGCGGGGACGGACTGCGTCATCTCGACGTCCACGGAGTTCTCGCCGACCGCGACGTGCCCGAGCGCGGCACCAGGGCCGCCGACCTCGGCCAGCCGGTCACGCCAGTACTGCTCGCTGGTGACGGCACGATGGACCTGGTCCACCGACTGGGGGTACGCGGAAGAATGCGGAATTCGGCGGGCCATGGCGGGCACGCTACCGTTTGATCCCGTGCTGGCCTTACACGACATGGCGACCGAATTCGGGGCCGAGCTGGACGTGGATGTTCCGATGTCGGAACTGACCACGCTGCGGCTCGGCGGCCCGGCGCACGCCATGCTCACCTGCCGAAGCACCGACGCCCTCGTGGGGGTGGTGCGCGCGCTCGACGCGGCGGGCATCCCGGCACTGATCCTCGGTGGCGGGTCGAACCTGCTGATCGCGGACGAGGGCGTGGACGCGGTCGTGGTGCGGGCCGCGAACGCGACGGTCCGGCTCGACTCCGAGCTGGTCTACGCGGAGGCGGGCGCGGTCTGGGACGAGGTGGTCGCGCGGTCGGTCGAGGCGGGTCTCGGCGGGCTCGAGTGCCTGTCCGGCATCCCCGGGTCGGCGGGTGCGACCCCGGTGCAGAACGTGGGCGCCTACGGGGTGGAGGTCGGTTCCCTGCTGCGACGGGTGCAGCTGTTGGACCGGGCGTCCGGAGAGGTGTCGTGGGTGGCACCGGACGCGCTCGGCCTCGGCTACCGCACCAGCGTGCTCAAGCACTCGGATGCGGCGGTGGTGCTGGCCGTGGAGTTCGACGTGCGCCCCGACGGACTCAGTGCACCTTTGAGTTACCGCGAGTTAGCTGCCGAACTCGGCGCCGAGGAGTCCGAGCGCAGGCCCGCCGCGAAGGTTCGCGACGTAGTGCTCGCCCTGCGTGCGGGCAAGGGCATGGTGCTCGACGGGCGCGACCACGACACGTGGAGCGCGGGCTCCTTCTTCACCAACCCGGTGGTCGCCCCGGACAGGCTGCCCGCGGTGCTGGCCGCGATCGAGGACAGGGTGGGCGCTGACGTGCGGGTGCCGCAGTTCCCCGCCGAGGGCGGGACCAAACTGTCGGCGGGCTGGTTGATCGAGCGGGCCGGGTTCTCCAGGGGCTACCCCGGTGCCGACGCACCCGCGCGGCTGTCGACCAAACACACCCTGGCGCTGACCAACCGCGGTCGGGCATCGACCCGAGACCTGCTGGCGCTGGCCCGGGACGTGCGCGACGGCGTGCAGGCGGCGTTCGGCGTGCGGCTCGAGCCGGAGCCGGTTGCGGTCGGCTGCGCCGTCTGAGCTGAGTCGCAGGTCACACTCGGGGCGCAGGTACCGTGGATTTCGTGCGTATCCAGGGTAATCGGACAAAACGACCTCGCGTGTTCTCGCTGCTCGTGCTGCTGACCGCGGTCGTCGCGATGCTGGCGGGCTGCGCCGACGGCGGCACCGGTGGGTCCGCGGCCCCGGCCGACAAGGCCCCGGTCGCCAAGGTGACCCAGCTGCCCGCGGTCGGCGCGGAGGGCGTCAGCCCGGTCGAGCCGGTGTCCGTCACCGTCACCCAGGGCACGCTGCAGAACGTCGCGCTGACCAACTCGACCGGCAAGCCGGTGCAGGGGGTGCTGTCGCCGGACAAGCTCACCTACACCGTGACCGAGCCCCTCGGTTTCGGCACCAGCTACACCTGGTCGGGCAGCGCGCTCGGCGCGGACGGCAAGACCGTCCCGATCCAGGGCGCCTTCACCACGCTCACCCCGCAGTCGAAGACCTCGGCGAACACCAACATCGCCGACGGCCAGCAGGTCGGGATCGCGGCGCCGATCATCCTCAAGTTCGACGACCACGTGGAGAACAAGGCCGCGGTCGAGAAGGCGCTCACCGTGACCACCAACCCGCCGACGCCCGGGTCGTGGGCCTGGTTGCCCGACGACAACGGGTCGCGCGTGCACTGGCGTCCGCAGAACTACTGGGCGCCCGGCACCACGGTGAACCTGGTCGCGAAGCTGTACGGGGTCGACTACGGCGGGGGCGCGTTCGGGGCCGACGACCTGACCCTGAACTTCACCATCGGGCGCAGCCAGATCGTGAAGGCGAACGCGCCGAGCCACCGCATGCAGGTGGTGCGTGACGGCCAGACGATCATGGACATCCCGGTCAGTTACGGCGAGGGCAACGAAGCCCGCAACGTCACCCGCAGCGGTATCCACATGGTGACCGAGAAGCACGAGGACTTCCTCATGTCGAACCCGCCGTTCTACACGAACGTGCGCGAACGCTGGGCCGTGCGGATCTCGAACAACGGCGAGTTCATCCACGCGAACCCGCAGACCACCGGCGTGCAGGGCTCGGCGAACGTGACCAACGGCTGCATCAACCTGTCGCTGTCGGACGCCGAGCAGTACTTCGGCACCGCGATGTACGGCGATCCGGTGGAGGTGACCGGAACCCGCATCGACCTCTCGGCCGCCGACGGCGACATCTACGACTGGGCGATCGACTGGCCGACGTGGCAGTCGATGTCGGCGCTCCCCGCGCCCACCGCCGCCGCGGCCCCGGCGCCGGTCGCGCAGCCGACGCACGCCCCGGTCAGCTGAGTTCCGGGTCCTCGAGACGAAGACGGAACCGTCCGGTTCGTTGCCGCGTCAAAACAGACAGCCGGTGAGGAATCCGGCCGGCGGGGCCGAACGGCGTACGGGGGAAGGTACGAGTTCGACGCCGGCGGAGAGGGTGCCCGATCGGTCGAGGCGAGGCAGTTGCGGAGGGGGCAACTGCCTCGCCGCACGCTTTCAGCCCGTGAACGGCCGTGGGCCCTGGGCCGCGACGATGCTGCGACCCAGGGCCCACGAATGGCGGCTCGGCGGTTAGGAACCGAAGAGGGAGCCGAGGCTGCCGGTGGAGCTGCCGTCGCCGGTTGCGGCCGCAACGGCGACGGTGGCCTGTGCGGACGACGTGATGCCGCCGGGGCCGTTGTAGGTGGCGGTGATGGTGCGATCGCCGGCGGCCGTGGGGGTCCAGGCCTGGGTGGCGGTGCCGTCGGGGCCGAGGGCGGCGGTACCGATCACGGTGGCGCCGTCCTTGAACTCGACGGTGCCGCCGGCGTTCCCGGGTGCGACCGTCGCAGTCAGCGTGGTCGCGGTGCCGACGGTGGCCCCGGCGACCGGCGCGAGCGTCGTGGTGTGGGTGCTGCCGGAGGGGGCGACCTGCACGTACTGCACGCCGGACAGCGACGCGTTGGCGGCGGGGGTGACCAGGTACTTGGCGCTCAGGCCGTGGGAGCCGGGGAGCTCCGGGGTCCACGTCGCGGTGGCGGTGCCGTTTGCGGCGAGGGTGCCGGTGCCGATCTTCGTCGCGCCGTCGTAGAACTCGACGGTGTCACCCGGGGCGCCGCCGGTGACGGTCGCGGTCAGCGTGGACGCCTGGCCCGCCGTTGCGCCGCCGACCGCGGCGAGGCTGGTGGTGGTGGTGTTCTTCGCGACCGTGACCAACGGGCCCTTGCTGGTGTACGTACCCGCGCCGCGGGAGCCGAGGTAGCTCATGCCGGTGGTGAGGGCGTCGGCGCGGCTGCAGTCGTTGCCGACCTTGTACTGGGTGCTGAGGAGCGGCGCATCCTCGTATCGCTTCGCGGTGGGCTGGTAGCCGAGGGTGACGAAATCGACTGCGGTGTAGTCGGATTGGGTCTCGACGAACGGCTCGATGTTGTGGGTCCCGGCGGCGTCGGTGACCGTTGCGGAACCGGGCACGTAGGTCAGGCAGGCGGGGTGCCATTCCCTGACCCAGTTGAGCTTCTCCCAGTTGGCGTCGGTGCGCTCCCACCGGGTGGAGATCGTGACGGTGTCGCCGGCGGCAGGGGTGGTGTTGGAGACGATGCGGGTGAAGTGGGTCTTCCCGTCGTCCCAGGTGATGGTCTGCGGGGCGGCGTTCGCGATGCCGCCGGTGAGGAGGGCGAACGCGCCGACCGTGAACGTGGTGGCGGCGCCCGCGGCGATGCCGCGACTGATTGCTCGGTGAGCCATGAAGACTTCCTTCCGTGTTGGTGAGTACCGGATCGAGGTGTCGGTGGTACGGGCCCCGGCGCCGGAACCCTGCGCCGGGGATACGGCCTAGCTAGCTGCCGAAGAGGGCGCCGAGGCTGCCGGTGGAGCTGCCGTTGCCGCCACCGTCGACGTCGGCCGCGGCGACGGTGGTGTTCTGGGTGGTGGTGGAGCCGGGG
>NZ_JBHXVP010000004.1:0-217978 GCF_042672245.1 Rhodococcus sp. NPDC127527 | reverse complement strand
GACGTTGTCGTGTCCGGAGTACGTGGCGGTGATGACGCGGGCGCCTGCGGTGGTGGGTGTCCACGGCTGGGTGGCTACGCCGTCGGTGTCGACGGTTGCGGTGCCGATGACGGTGTCGCCGTCCTTGAATTCGACTGTGCCGCCGGCGTTTGCGGGGGTGATGGTGGCGGTGAGGGTGGCCTGCCGGCCTTCCTTGGCGCCGGTGACGGGTGCGAGGGTGGTGGTGGAGGCGACGTCGGCCGCGGCGACGGTGGTGTTCTGGGTGGTGGTGGAGCCGAGGACGTTGTCGTGTCCGGAGTACGTGGCGGTGATGACGCGGGCGCCTGCGGTGGTGGGTGTCCACGGCTGGGTGGCTACGCCGTCGGTGTCGACGGCCGCGGTGCCGATGACGGTGTCGCCGTCCTTGAATTCGACTGTGCCGCCGGCGTTTGCCGGGGTGATGGTGGCGGTGAGGGTGGCCTGCCGGCCTTCCTTGGCGCCGGTGACGGGTGCGAGGGTAGTCGTGGAGGCGACGTCGGCCGCCGCGACGGTCACATTCTGCGTCGCGGACTCGGAGGCGTTGGAGAACGCGGTGCCGAGGTACTTCGCGCGGAGGGTGTGAGCGCCCCCGGTGTTGGGTGTCCAGGCGAAGGTTGCGGTGTGATTCGCGTCGAGGCTGCCGGTCCCGATCTTCGTGGCGCCGTCGTAGAACTCGACGGTGTCGCCTGCGGCTCCGCCGCCGGCGAGGGTGGCGGTCAGCGTGGTCGCTGCACCTTCCCGCGCGCCGGTGACCGGGGCGAGGGTGGTCGTCGGGCTGTTCTTGGCGACGGTGATCGCGGGACCCTGCGTCGTGTAGGTACCCGCGCCCCGCGAGCCGTTGTAGGACAGGCCGGTGCTCAGGTTGGTGCCGCGGGCGCAGTCGTTGCCGACCGTGTACTGGATGCTCAGGACGGGGGTGTCGACATTCCTCTTCGCCAGCGGCTTGTAGCCGAGAGTGGCGAAGTCCACGGCGGTGTTGTCGGCGTTCGTCTGGACGTACGGCTCGATGGGGTGAACGCCGGCGGCATCGGTGAGCTTGGCGGAGCCGGGAACGTAGGTCAGACAGGTCGCGTGGTGGTCCTTCGCCCACCAGAGCTCTTCCCAGTTGGCGTCCGTGCGGGCCCACTTCGTGGTGACGGTGACAATGTCGCCGCCGGTGGGGGTGACGTTGTCGATGGTGCGGGTGAAGGTGGTTGCACCATCCGCCCAGTTGATGCTGCCCGGCGCTGCGTTGGCGACGCCGCCGGTGAGGAGGGCGAACGCGCCGATCGTGAACGTGGCGGCGGCGCCCGCGGCGACACCGCGAGAGGCTGCTCGATGGGCCATGTGTGGGTCCTTACTGTGTCCGGGGGCTACCGCTTGGTGGGCAACGGGCACCCGCGCCGCGCGGCGCGGGTGCCCGGGTGTGGCTACGAACCGAAGAGCGAGCCGAGGCTGCCGGTGGAGCTTCCGTCGCCGGATGCGGCCGTGACCGTCACGACGGCACTGGTGGTGGCGGTGCCGCCGGGGCCGTTGTAGGTGGCGGTGATGGTGCGATCGCCCGCGGTGGCGGGCGTCCAGGACTGGGTTGCGGTGCCGTCCGCGCCGACGGCGGCGGTGCCGATGACCGTGTCGCCGTCCTTGAACTCGACGTTGCCTGCACCGTGCGGGGTGACGGTGACGGTCAGGGTGGTTGCGGTGCCGACGACGGCGCCGCTGACCGGGGCCAGGGAGGCGCTGACGCTGTCGGCGGCCACGGTGACGGCCGGGCCCTTGTTGACGTAGTCGCCCTGGCCACGCGAGCCGTTGTAGCTCACCCCGGTGTACAGCGCAGTCCCGCGGGCGCAGTCGGCGCCGACGGTGTACTGGAAGCTGAGGGTCGGGGTGTCGTCGAAGTTCTTGGACAGCGGCTTGTAGCCGGAGGTGGCGAAGTCGGCGGCGGTGTAGTCGGGCTTGGTCTCGACGTACGGCTCGACCGTGTGGACACCGGCCTTGTCGGTCAGCTTGGCGGAGCCGGGGACGTACGTCAGGCAGGTGGGGTGAAAGTCCTTGGCCCACCAGAGCTCTTCGTAGTGGGCGTTGTTGCGTGCCCAGCGGGTGCTGACGGTGATCACGTCGCCGGGGTTCGGGTTGGTGTTGCTGACGGTGCGGGTGAGGTTCGTACCGCCGTCGTTCCACTCGATGGTGGCGGGGGCGGCGTTCGCGGCCGCGCCGCCGAGCAGGACGACGGCACCGGCTGCGAGTGCGGTGGTGGCGGCGGTGACGCCGCGGGTGATTGCCGGTCGAGCCATGTTGGTCTCCCTTGTGTGGTCGGAGTGCACTGGTGGTGGGTACGCGAGAGCTGAGCCGATCAGCTGCCGAACAGGGAGCCGAGGCTGCCGGCGTCGCCGCCGAGGTAGCTGATCGAGATGGACGGGCCCTTGGTGGCGTAGCTGCCGGCGCCGAGGGTGCCGTTGTACTCCATGCCGGTGGCGAGGTAGTTGCCGCGCGAGCAGTCGGCGCCGACCTTGTACTTGACGGTGAGCACGGGCGACTCGGCGGGGTTCTTCTGCACCGTCCAGTTGCCGGCGGAGATGTCGGCGGCGACGAACCCGGGCTGGACCTCCAGCTTCGGCTCGACGGCGAGGGTGCCTCGGTTGCCGCTGATCTTGGCGGAGCCCGGGACGTAGGTCAGGCAGGTGGGGTGGTGGTCCTTGATCCAGTAGAGCCGCTCGGGCGTGTCGTTGGTCCGCTCGAACTTGGTCGTCACGGTGACCGTGTCGCCCGGGTTCGGGCTGGTCTCGCTGATGGTGCGGGTGAAGTGGGAGTAGTAGTCGTCCCAGGCGGCCGACCCCTCCGCGGCGGCGGCGGTGCCACCGCCGAGCAGGGTCAGCGACCCGACCGCAACGGCGGTCGCCGCGGCGGCGACCGCGGTGCGCGTGATCGATCGATATGTCATGAGATGGTCCTTTCGAGGGCGGCGGACGGCGTCGCCTCGCTCCCGCGTCGCGCGACCGCGGCATCGGGAACGGGGACCGGCTTGCGTCCGGTGCCGACCCGTCAGGCAGTGACGGGTGCGGCGAGACATCGGATCGGTAGGGGAACCGCCATCGCAGATGGCACGAAAGCGAAAGCGTGAGAGCGGAAATCGTTCGTTCGACGGCGACGATCACCGACGAATCCCGACGCGGAGTACTCGTAGTCCTCAGTGCGGGCCGGCATGACCCGGCCCGGGTGGGGTCCGAAGTCCGTACCAGACGGTTTGTGACATCAGGCTAGGTGGGTGGGCGTCGGAACGACAAACACCTGCTTGTTGGCGATTGACAGCGTGGTGCTGTCAGTACGGCGCGGGTTCGGGCATCGCACGCTCGGTGAGGTCGGGCGTCTGCAGGCGGTCGACCAGATCCGGGTTCTCGTCGCGCACGCGCCGGGCGGTGGCGACGAACGAGCGGACCAGCTTCGACGCGTTCTCGCGCGGCCAGGCCAGCGAGACCTCGCACGGCGCGACGTCGGCGATCGGTACCAGTGTCACTCCCGGGAACGGGATCCAGCGCGCGCAGGCCGCAGTCACGCCGATACCGACGCCTGCCGAGACCTTCTGGTACTCCTCGAGGAGCGAGGCCGACCGGGACACGACTTGCCCCGGTACTCCGTCACGATGATCGTCCAGTTCCCAGTAGGCGTTCCACAACGGGTCGGTGCACGCCGCGCCGAAGATCGGCTCGTCGAGCAGCTCCGCGACCGCGACGTCGGGGCGAGCGGCGAGGCGATGGTCGTCCCGCACCATCGCCACGAGGGGCTCGGTGAACAGATGCTCGAAGTCGATGTCGCACGTCGTCAGTGGGCGCCGCACGAATGCCACGTCGACCGACCGCTCGTTCAGGCCGGCCGACGGGTCTTCGTAGTTGAACTGTCGCATCTCGATCGCGACACCGGGGTGGCGCCGGCGGAACGCCGAGATGATCGGCTCGGTCAGCATCAGTGCCGCCCCCTCGAGGAAGCCCAGCACCAGTCGCTCGCTCTCGGTGCGCTGCATCGAGCGGGCACGCTCGGCCGCGACGTCCATGGCCGTGAGCGTCGCCGTCGCGTCCTCGAAGAACGCCGTGCCGGCCGCGCTGAGGGTCACGCTGCGGGTGGTGCGGGTCAGCAGCACGACACCGAGTGTCTGCTCCAGCTGCTTGATCTGTGCGCTCAGCGTCTGCTGGGTGATGTGCAGCTTCGCCGCGGCGCGAGTGAAGCTCAGTTCCTCCGCAACGGCGACGAAATAGCGGAGATGACGCGTCTGGAGCTCCATGCCGCGAGTCTAGGCCGATCCGTGCTGCGAAAGCCGCAGATGCGGTGTACCGCTCGGTGATCCGCGTCCGGGTTGCGGCGACCGTGCCCGGAACCCGCTGTCAGCGCCGGTGGAAGCGGCTCGGGCCGGCCTGATCTCGTGGCTTCATGATGATCTGGTCGAGGTTCACGTGCGAGGGCCGGGACGCGACGAACCCGATGACCTCGGCAACGTCCGCCGCCACCAGCGGCGTGATGCCCTCGTAGACCTTCTTCGCGCGCTCGTCGTCGCCGGAGAACCGCACGAGCGAGAACTCGGTCTCCACAGCGCCGGGCGCGATCTCGGTCAGCCGCACCGGCTGGCCGAGCAGCTCCCCGCGCAGCGTCCGGTGCAGCACGGCCTGGGCGTGCTTTGCGGAGGTGTAGCCGGAGCCGTTGTCGTAGGCCTCGAAGGCCGCGACCGAGGTGATGGTGACGATCAGCCCGTCGCCGGACTCGATCAGCTTCGGCAGCAAGGCCTTCGTGACGCGGAGCGTGCCGAGGACGTTGGTCTCCCACATCCAGCGCCAGTCGTCGAGGTCGGCCTCCTGCACGGTCGCAAGGCCCTTCGCGCCGCCCGCGTTGTTGACGAGCACGTCGACCCGCGGCAGGACCGCGGCGAACGCGTCGACGGAATCCTCGTCGGTGACGTCGAGTTCGAGCGCGGTGCCGCCGATGTCCTTGGCCAGGCGTTCGAGCCGGTCGAGGCGCCGGGCCCCGACCACCACGTGAAAGCCCTGCGCGGCCAGGGTCCGCGCGGTGGCCTCCCCGATCCCGGAGCTCGCTCCGGTGACGACGGCGACGGTTGCATCAGGCGAAATGGTCATGGCCTCATCGTAGGACCGACTCGTCCGGTCGGCGTTCGGACGCGAGCAGCCCCGCCGCACCGGACGGGGTGCGACGGGGCTGCCCGCGGACCCTCCGGCGCGGAGGGGTCCGTCCGGGTGTCAGCCGGGGACGGAGAGGTTCTCGAAGACGGTGGCGTTGGCCATGCCGCCGCCCTCGCACATCGTCTGCAGTCCGTATCGAATGCCCTCGCCGCGCATGTGGTGGACGAGGGTGGTGGCCAGCCGGGCGCCCGACCCGCCGAGCGGGTGGCCGAGTGCGATCGCTCCACCGAGGGGGTTCACCAGGTCCTCGTCGGCGCCGGTCGCCCGCAGCCAGGCCCCGACGACGCTGGCGAACGCCTCGTTGACCTCGAAGGCGCCGATGTCGTCGAGGGTCAGGCCGGCGCGCTCGAGCACCCGCGCGGTCGCGGGAATCGGGCCGCCCAGCATCGCGACGGGATCGTCGCCGACCACCGTCGCCGTGTGCACCCGGGCCAGCGGGGTCAGTCCCAGCTGCCGGGCCCGTTCGCCGGACATCACCAGCAGTGCCGCGGCGCCGTCGGAGATCTGCGAGGCGTTGCCCGCCGTGACCCGGCCGTTCGCGTCGAACACCGTCTCGAGCTGTGCCAGCTTGTCGAGGGTGGTGCCGCGACGGATGCCCTCGTCGGCGTCGAACTTCGTGCCGTCCGGGAGGGTGACCGGCGCGATCTCGCCGGCGAAGCGGCCGTCGTCGGCGGCCTGCGCCGCGCGCTGGTGCGAACGCAGGCTGTACTCGTCGAGCCAGGCCCGGCTCAGTTCGTGTCGGGCGGCGAGGATCTCGGCGCCGCGACCCTGGTTGAACTCGATGCCCTCGTAGCGGCGCTTGATCGCCTCGCTGTTCGGGTCGCCGAGCCCGACGCGGCGCGCCGAGCCCATCGGGATCCGGGTCATCGACTCGACACCGCCCGCGACGACGACGTCGTACTGGCCGGAGATCACTCCAGCAGCGGCGAAGTGCAGCGCCTGCTGACTGGACCCGCACTGCCGCTCGATCGTGGTGCCGGGCACCGACTCCGGCCACCCGGCGGCGAGGACGGCGTTGCGAGCGATGTTTCCGGCCTGCTCGCCGACCTGCCCGACGCAGCCCCACACGACGTCATCGACGGTCCCGGCCTCGACACCGGAGCGGTCGAGCAGCGCGGTGAGGACGCTCGCGGAGAGGTCGACGGGGTGGACCTCGGCGAGGCTGCCCTTGCGGCGCCCGATCGGGGTCCGTACCGCCTCGACGATGACTGCATCACGCATGTTGTGTTCCTGTTCTCTCGTACCCGGTGCTCACGTAGCGGTCCAGACCGGGGTGCGTCGTTCGGTGAAGGCGGCCGCGCCCTCGCGTGCGTCGTTCGAGCCGAACACCGGCATCACGATCTGCCGGGTCCGTTCGAAGGTCTCGGTCGGTGGCCAGCCGGGGGACTCGTCGACGACCTTCTTGCTGGCCCGGACCGCGAGCGGACCGTTGGCGGCGATCTCGTCGGCGAGCGCGAGCGCCGCCGCGAGCACCTCGCCCTCGGCGGCGAGGCGGTTCACCAGGCCGTGCGGGTGGAGCTGCTGCGCCGTCATGGATCCCCCGGTGAGGATCATCTCCAACGCGACCGCGCGCGGCAGTCGCGTGGGCAGCCGGGTCAATCCGCCCGCGGCGGCGACCAGGCCACGACGCACCTCGGGCAGGCCGAAGGTCGCCGTCGGCGCGGCGACGACGAGGTCGGCGGCCAGCACGATCTCGAAGCCGCCGGCCAGCGCCGGCCCGTCGACGGCGGCGATCAGTGGCTTGGCGGGCGGTGCCTCCACGAGCCCGGCGAATCCGCGGCCCTCGACCCGCGGGCTCTCGCCCCGCAGGAAGGCCTTGAGATCCATTCCGGCGCAGAAGTATCCACCCGCACCGGTGAGCACTCCGACGCTGAGCTCCGGATCGTCGTCCAGCAGTTCCATCGCCGCGGCGACCGCGGCGGCGACCGCACCGTCGACGGCGTTGCGGGCCTGCGGACGGTTGAGCGTGATCACCAGGATCCGGCCCCGGCGCTCGGTCAGCACCACGGGCTGGTCGGTCACCGGGGTGCCATCCGGATGGCGCCGTCGAGGCGGATCGTCTCGCCGTTGAGCATGCCGTTGGAGATGATGTGCTCGGCCAGCGACGCGAACTCGGCGGGCTCGCCGAGCCGCTGCGGGTGCGGGACCGCCGCGGCCAGCGCGTCGCGGATGTCGTCGCGGGCGTTCAGCAGTAGCGGGGTGGCGAACACGCCCGGGGCGATCGTGTTGACGCGGATGCCGACGCTGGCGAGGTCGCGGGCGGCGGGCAGCGTCATGCCGACCACGCCGGCCTTGGAGGTCGCGTAGTTGATCTGCCCGATCTGCCCCTCGTAGGCGGCGACGGACGCGGTGAGCACGATCGCGCCGCGATCGCCGTCCTGCGGCTCGTTGGCGGCCATCGTCTGAGCCGCGTAGCGCAGCACGTTGAACGTGCCGATCACGTTGAGCCGGATCACCGATTCGAAGGGTTCGAGGTCGGTGGCCTTGCCCGCCTTGTCGAGGATGCGCATGGGCTTGCCGCGGCCTGCGCAGTGCACGACTGCACGCACCGGGCCGCGCTCGGCGGCGGCGGCGAACGCGGCCTCGACGGCCTCGGATTCGGTGACGTCGGTGGGTACGAACGTGGCGGCCGGGCCCAGCGCCGCGGCCTGCTCGGCGCCGGGGGAGCCGGGCAGGTCGAGCAGGGTGACGGTGGCGCCGGACTCGATCAGTCGGGTGGCGCTGGCCAGGCCGAGGCCGGAGGCGCCACCGGTGACGACGGCGTTGATGTCCTTGATCTGCATGGTGATTGGTCCTTCGGTGTGTCTGGGGCGCGGGTCTAGATTCCGAGCGACTTGGAGATCACGCTCTTCATGACCTCGCTGGTGCCGCCGTAGATCCGGGTGACGCGGGCATCGGTGTACAGGCGGGCGATCGGGTACTCGGTCATGTAGCCGTAGCCGCCGTGCAGCTGCAGGCACTTGTCGATGACCCGGGCCTGCATCTCGGTGCAGAACAGCTTCACCTTCGCGGCATCGGCCGGCGTGAGGGTGCGACCGTCGAGGGCGACCAGGGCCTGATCGATCATCGACTGCCCGGCCTGCAGCTCGGTCGCGCACTCGGCGAGCACGAACTTGGTGTTCTGGAAGCTGGCCAGCGGCTTGCCGAAGACCTGACGCTCCTGGGCGTACTCGATGGCCAGGTTCACCGCGGCGGTGGCCGTCGACTGGGCGGTGATCGCGATCGACAGCCGCTCCTGCGGCAGGTTGTGGCCGAGCATCGCGAACGCACCGCCCTCCTCGCCGAGCAGGTTGGCGACGGGCACGCGGACGTTGTCGAAGGTCAGCTCCGCGGTGTCGGACGACTTGATCCCGATCTTGTGCAGGTTCCGGCCGCGGATGAAGCCGGGCATGTCACGCTCGACCACGATCAGCGACAGGCCGTTGCGGCGGTTCGTCTCGTCCTTGGAGGTGCGCGCCACCACGATCACCAGGTCGGCGCCGATGCCGCCGGTGATGAACGTCTTGTTGCCGTTGAGGACGTAGTGGTCGCCGTCGCGGACCGCGGTGGTGGCGACGCCCGCGAGGTCCGACCCGATGCCGGGTTCGGTCATCGCGATCGAGCTCACCAGGCTGCCGTCGGCGAAGCCGGGGAACCAGCGTTGGCGCTGCTCCTCGTTGGCGTACTCGAGGAAGTAGGGCAGCACGGTGTTCAGGTGCACCTGGAAGCCGCCGAGAGACGCTGCCGCGTAACCGATCTCCTCGTAGACGACGGTGTTGAACAGGAAGCTGTCGATGCCGCCGCCGCCGTACTGCTCGGGCACCTGGAGGCCGTTGATGCCGATCTCCGCGGTCTTGTAGTAGAAGTCGCGGGGGATGCAGCCGGCCTCCTCCCACTCGGGCATTTTCGGAGTGATCTCCTTGGAGATGAACTGGCGGACCGAGTCCCGGAAGGCGTCGTGATCCGCGGTGAAAATAGTGCGCTGCATGATGATTCCTTCAAAGATGTGGTGGTGCGGGTGTTGAGGTGACTAGCGCCGGAGGACGACGCCGTCGGCTGCGAGGGCATCGATCGCCTCGCCGGGGTAGCCGAGCTCGGTGAGCAGTTCGGCGGTGTGCTGGCCCAGGTCGGGCGCGCCGGCCGTGGGCAGCTTCGGGACGCTCTCGAGGTGCCACGGCGTGCCGAGTGCGGTCGCGGGCATGCCGTCGGGTCGGCTGACCTCGATGAAGAGTCCGGACGCCTCGACGTCGGGGCTGCGCAACGCCTCGGGATAGGTGTTGATGCGACCGGCGACGACACCGTTGCCGGTCAGCATGCTCATCGCCTCGTCGCTGGTCAGCGTCGCGAACGCGGAGTGCAGTTCGGCGAGCAGGGCGGGCTTGTTGCGGACCCGGGACGGGTTGTCGGCGAAGCGGGGGTCCTCGGCGAGCTCGGGCCTGCCCAGCAACCGGCACAGCCTGCTGAAGTGAACCTCGGAGTAGGCGGAGACCACCACGCTGCCGTCGCGGGTCGGCATGATGTCCGCGGCAGGCGCCACCGTCGGCTGCCCGTTGCCCATCCGCTTCGGCTCGACCCCGGTGCTGAGGTAGGCGCCCCAGTTGGGGGTCTGCAGGTGCATGGCGACCTCGAGCAGCGAGACCTCGACGGTGTCGCCCTCCCCGGTGCGCAGGCGTCGGATGTAGGCGGCGAGAATCGCCTGGGCGCAGACGTAACCGGTTGCGGCGTCGACGATCTGGGCGCCGACCTTCTGCGGCTCCCCGTCCCGCTCGCCGGTCACCCACATCAGGCCGCTCTCCGCCTGTGCGGCGATGTCGAGGCCGGCGCGGTTGCGGGACGGCCCGTGCAGTCCGAATCCGCTGACGGTGGCGTAGACGAGGTGCGGGTGCTCGGCGCGCATGGCCTCGGCGCCTAGGCCGAGCGAGTCCATCACGCCGGGCCGCAGGTTCTGCACCACGATGTCGGCGGCGGCGATCAACTGCCGGGCGATCTCCTGGCCGCGCGGATCCTTGAGGTCCAGCGCGATGGCGCGCTTGCCGCGGTTGTAGTTCTGCACCATGGCCTCGCCGTGCGGGCCGATCCCGCGGGCGGACTCTCCGTGCACCGGTTCGATCTTGATCACGTCGGCGCCGAGATCCACGAGGACCTGGGTGGCGGCGGGGGCCGCGATGAACTGTCCGAAGTCGACGACGCGGACGTCGTCCAGAGGCTTGTCGATCATGGCTGGGGTGTTCACGCGGTCTCCTCGACGGTGGGACGTGGGGTCTGTTCGACGCTGCGGCGGATGAGGGCGATGTCGCGCTCGGGATTGACCAGGAAGACCGCGATGATCGCGCCGACGATCAGCAGGGCGCCGCTGGACTGGAAGCCGAACGCGTAGCCGGTGATCTTGTCGACGGACGAGCCGACGGCGAAGCCGATGACGAGCGGCGCGACCATGCCGGAGATGCTCGCGATCGCCGAGAGAATGCCGAGCACCATGCCGCGCTTCTTCGCCGAGACGACGTCGGCGACCGCCGAGAGCGCGACGCCGAAGGCCGCGGTGTTCAGCGAGAACGCGAGGGCGATCAGGATCAGCTGCGGGGCGCCCTGGTGGAGCAGGGTGAAGCCGGCCATCGAGAGCCCACCGCCGGCGACGAGCGCTGCGCTGAGGTAGCCGCGGGCGACCCGGCGGGAGACGCCCCGGGAGACCAGCCTGCCGGAGAACCAGCCGGCGGCGATCGCGCCGATGGCGGCGAGCCCGTAGGGCAGCATCATGAGCTGGCCGGTGGTGGCCGTGTCGTAGCCCAGCCCCTCCTGGAGGTAGACCGGCAGCCAGGAGATCTTCAGGGCAGTGGACCAGTACGAGCTGAACATCAGTACCGCGATGCCGATCACGGTGCCGGTCTTCAGGATCGTCTTGTACGGGGCGTCGACCGTCTCGACGACGACGCTGGAGGCAGCCTCGCCGCTGTCGCTTTCGCTGGCGCTGCGGCCGAGGATCAGCCAGGCCACCGCCCACAGGAGGCCCATCGCGATGAGCACGTAGAACGCGGCGTGCCAGTTCCAGCGGGAGATGATCAAGGTGAGCACCGGCGCGGCGACCAGGGTGCCGATCGAGGCGCCCGCGGAGACGAAACCGCCCGCCATGGCCCGCTTCTCCGGCGGGAACCAGGAGTGCGCGGCGTGGTTGGCCAGCGCGAAAGCGGGACCCTCGGCGAAGCCGAGGATGATGCGGGACGTGATGAGGACGCCGAAGCTGACCGAGCCGAGCAGCGGGACCATCGTGGCGACCCAGGTCAGCATCAGCCCGGCCAGCAGCCATCGGATGTTCACCCGGGACGAGAGCCAGCCGAAGAACAGCGCGCCGGCCGCGAACAGCCAGAAGAAGGCGCTCTGCAGCAGCCCGAACTGCTCCGAGGTCAGCCCGAGGTCCCGCTGGATCTGCACTCCGGCGAACGCGATGACGGTCTTGTCGGCGTGGTTGATGAGCATGAACAGGACCAGGAGGCCGACGACGATCCAGCCACGGCGCGTGTGCGAGGACTTCGTGTGCTGAGCCGGTGCACTCTCCGGCAGAGTTGTCTGTGTCATGGTGCCCCTTCGGCAACGAACTGCCGCGGCTACCTGCGTGGCAGGGTCCGATCCGGACGGGGGGAGGGGGCCGTCAGGGTGGGGGATCCGGCTCGCGCCGCGGTGTTGTGATCTGGTGCACACCATTCAAGGCGAGTGGATCAATTGGGTCAAAGACTAAAAAAGTAGCAAAAATACTGCCTCTACCTATGAATCGCCGGCCGTCCGTGCGTTGCCCTCGCGCAGGTCTCTGTCGGACTCGTCGCGGGTCAGCTTCGCGGCCTCCACCAGCGAGATGCCGGAGGACATGTGGTCGTCGATGGATGCCGCGAACTCCTCGAAGGACGCGCGGGAGGTCGCCAGGAACTGTGTGGAGGCCTCGGTGAGCCGGCCGGGACGGCGGATCACGCCCATTCCCGGGGTGAGTCGCGGCGAGAGTTCGCGGACCACCCCGCCCCGCAGCATGGCGTCGAGCCCGCTGCGTAGCGGGACGATCGACACCCCGCCGCCGGCGAGGACGATCGGCAGTACGGCGCCACGCTGGCGGACCTCCACCGCGACGTCCGGTTCCACGCCGTGCCGGCGCAGCGAGCGCTCGATGTAGTCCCTGGTCGCCGTGCCCCTTTCACCCATCACGAACTGGGTGCGCGAGAGGCGTTCGATGGGCACTGGATCCGGCCACTGCGCCTCGGTGCCCGGCGGGCACACGAGAACGAGCTGCTGGTCGATCAGCTTCTCGCCCTGGAGATCCTCGGTCGGCAACGGCGTCGAGAGGATGCCCAGCTCGCACGCCCCCGATCGCACCAGCGTGACGATGTCCGCGATCTTGTCCCGTTCCTCGATGTGGAACCGAACGTCCGGGTACTGGCGACGGAACTTGGCGACCCACACCGACAGTGGGTCGGAGGACAGATCGGAGAGCGAGGCGATGTCGATGCGGCCGCCGCGCATCGCTCCGACGTCGCGCACGGAGTTCTCTGCGGCCGTCACCTCCCGCAGGATGGTGCGGGCCGGACCGACGAGCGCCTCGCCGGCCGGAGACAGCACCAGTCCCCGGCCGACGCGGTGGAACAACTCGGTGCCCAGGTCCTTCTCGAGCTTGCGCACCGCCTGCGACAGCGACGGCTGTGCGACGCGCAGTTGAGCCGCCGCACGGGTGACTCCGCCGCAGTCGACCACAGCGAGGAAGTACTCCATCTGGCGCAGGTCCATTGCCCAAATCTATAGCCGGCGCCGTCGCTAGTCAGCCGCGAGTTCGGCCTCCCGCTCGACGCGGCCGATCACCTCGCCGGGTACCCGGACCGGCCCGGGCGAGTAGGTGACCGCACGCAGGCCGCCCGAGTAGCGGAAGGGTCCGCGGCGCTCGCGCAGGTCCCAGGACACCGGGCCGCGCGCGTCCACCCCGACCGAGATGCCGGTCCAGGGTGCCATCCCGACCAACTGCACCTGCCCGAGCAGGTCGGCGGCGGGGATGCCGTCGACCCGGACGGTGAAGTCCCAACGCAGTCGAGGCCGGACGGCCGCCGACACCTCGATCAGCCGTGATCCCACCGGCACCGGTCCCGCGTCGACCGAGGCGTACCGGCCGAAGCTGTTGAGCCCGAAGTGCAGATGGCCGTCTTCGATGTACAGCAGATAACCGCCCTGCGGGTCGCCGTGCGCAACGAGAACGCCCTCGTCGCCGTCCCGGAAGCCGTCGGCGTCGAACTCCGCGCCAATGACGAAGTCGCGAAAGGAGATCAGCCTCGACGAGCGGTAGCGTTCCAGGGTGGGGGTGCCCGCCAGGAGGCGGACCGGTCGCGACAACGCCTCCTCCGCGGGCCTGCGGACGGCGAGCCCGCTCGCGCTGACGAGCGGGAACACGGTGTTCGTCCACGCCGCGTCGTCCCAGGCCTGCGCGAGTTCGGCGACCTTCTCGGGGTGGCGGTCGGCGAGGTCGTGGAGTTCGGTCGGGTCGGTGCGCACGTCGAACAGCTGCCAGGCGGGGGCGTCCACGTCGGCGCCGGGGTGCGGGGCCAGCAGCTTCCAGCCGTCCCGGTAGAAGCCGCGGTTGCCGGTCATCTCGGTGTACTGCTCGGTGTGCGTACTCTCGGCGTCCCGATCGCGCAGCAGTGCCGACGCATCCACCCCGTCGAACTCCTTGGCGGGCAGGTTGTTCCGCACTCCCGGTGGCACGATGCCGGCCAGGGACAGCAGTGTCGGTGCGAGGTCGGTGACGTAGGCGAACTGGTCGCGGATGCCGCTGTCGTCGTCGGTCCTTCGCAGACCCTCGGGCCAGGACAGCACGAACGGTACCCGCACACCCCCGGCGAAGGACTGCCCCTTGTAGAAGCGGAACGGGGTGTTCGAGGTCTGCGCCCAGCCGCGCGGGTAGTGCACGCCGAGCCTGGCCGTGCCGATCAGTTCCTCGTCGTGTGGCACGTCGCCCACCCACGCGGGGTCGGTGACGTGGGCGAACTGCGCGAAGTAGCTGCGGGTGCCCTCGGGGCCGCCCTCCGCCGTGCCACCGTTGTCGGAGGTGAACACCACGATGGTGTTGTCGAGTTCGCCGAGGTCGGCCACGGTGTCGAGGATCCGCCCGACGCTCTGGTCGATCGAGTCGACCATGGCCGCGTACACCTCCATGTACCGGGCGAACCGGCGCTGCTGGTCCCCGGTGAGCGAATCCCAGGCGGGCACGTCGTAGCCCGGTTCGGCGTTGCGCGGGGCCTGCTCGGTGCCCTCGGGACACAGTCCCTGCGCCAGCTGTGCGGCGAAACGGCTCTCGCGCAGCACGTCCCAGCCCTCGGCGTATCGGCCGCGGTACTTGGCGATGTCGGCCTGCTTCGCCTGCAGGGGGCCGTGCATCGCGACGTGGGCGAAGTACAGGAAGAACGGCTTGTCCGGTTCGTGTGCCCGCAGGTCCTTCAGGTATCCGACCGCCTTGTCGGTGAGATCGTCGGTCAGGTAGTAGTTCTCGGGATACTCCTCGACGTCGACCACGGAACTGTCCGAGACGAGCTGGTTCGGGTGGTAGAAGGAATTGAGACCCTCCAGCGACCCGTAGTACCGGTCGAACCCGCGCTGGGTGGGCCACGAGGCCCGGGAGGCCCCGGGCCGCATGTCGGCATCGCGGACCAGGTGCCACTTGCCGACCGCGTAGGTGGCATACCCGTTGCCGCGCAGGATCTCCGGCAGTGTGAGCACGTCCTCCGCCAACTCGAGGCGTAGGCCCGGGTAGCCGGGGTCGGCGTTGGCGACGAAGCCGTAGCCCGCCCGGTGCGGGTTGAGTCCGGTGAGCAGGGCCGCGCGCGACGGCGAGCACAGCGGGGTGGTGTGGTAGTTCGTCAGCCGCACGCCCGAGGCGGCGAGTCGATCGAGGTTGGGCGTGTCGATCTCGGAGCCGAACGGTCCGATGTCGCTGTAGCCCATGTCGTCGATCAGGACGACCACGATGTTCGGTGATCCCGGGGCGGCGGTCGGAGTCGGCGTCCAGGACGGGGTCGAGTCGTCGGTGGTCCGGCCGATGCGGCCCGCGAATCCCTCGTAGCCCCTGGCGTGCGGCGGGACGGTCATCAGCTCGCGACCCGCACCGGCTGATCGATGGTCGAGTAGTGCGAGGCGTCGCCCGCGACGATGCGGCTGCGTTCCCCGTGGACGTTGACCGGGACGTCGCCGGCGAGCGTGATCCGGCCCAGACGGCGGCGCTGGCCGTCGTAGTCGTCGATCGCGTAGTGCTGAGTCGCGCGGTTGTCCCAGATCGCGACGTCACCGGCTGCCCAGTTCCACCGGGTGGTGTTCTCGAGCTTGGTGATGCGGGCCTGCAGCAGCTGGAACAGCGCCTGCGACTCGGTGGCGCCGAGGCCGACGAAGCCCTTGACGAAGTGACCGAGGAGCAGCGAGCGTTCGCCGGTCTCCGGGTGCACCCGCACCACGGGGTGCTGCGTCTCGTAGTAGGTGGACTGGAATTCCCTCCGGTACTCCTCGCCCTTGTCGTCGACGGTCTCGGCGGTGCTCGCCGCGTAGTCGTAGACGTTGGTGTGCGTTGCCCACAGGTTCTCCACCAGCGCCACGAGCGGCTCGGGCAGGGAGTCGTAGGCCGCGACGGTGGATGCCCAGGTGGTCGAGCCGCCGTAGGCAGGCAGCACCTCGGCCCGCAGGATCGAAGCCTTCGGGATGCGGTCGACGAACGTGACGTCGGTGTGCCAGCTGTTGGCGCGACCGTACTCGGAGTCGATCGGCAGGATCCTCTCGCCGCGGGAGGTGACGGTCGGGTGCGCGGTGGTGGGTTCGCCGAGCAGGCGGGCGAACTCGTACTGCGATTCCTCGTCCAGGTGATGCTGGCCGCGGAAGAAGACGACCTTGTGCTCGAGCAGCGACTGGCGGATCAGCGTGACCGTCGCCGGGTCGAGGTCGCCGCCGAGTGCAACCCCATCGACGCGGGCGCCGATGTGGGCGCCGAGCTTGACGACGGAGGCTCGTGTCGCCGCTGTCTGACTTGCGAAATCGATAGACATGAAAGACCTTTCGCCGGATTAGGGGTGGTTCTGTGCTGCGGTCCAGGCAACCAGTGGGCTCCGGTGCGGCCAAGGTTTTCCGTCACCCTGATCGCAACCGGTATCCGGAAACCGCCCATGCCGGAGGGGATTTCCCCTCGGTTGGAGGGGAATTCGACGGGGTGCTAACTTGGCGCCATGAACTCCGGCCGGCCGTCCCCGTTGCGGGTCACCTATGTGACCGCCGCACTGGGTTCTCGCCTGCCCCTGGCACGGGAACTGTGTTGTTCCCCTCGCGGTATCTGTAGCTAGTCCGCGCCGCCCGTTCTCGCACGTCGACTCCCGTTTCCGGCCGCTCTGAAGAGCGTCGCCGGCGATACGTCGGTGTCCCGTTCGACGGCAGCGCTCTCCCACACCGTGTAGGTCTGTCCCGCCAGGGACGAAGTGCAAGGAATTCGCGTGCTCACCTCAACTCTGTCGTCCGCGGCCGTGCTCGCCCGGCCCACCCCCCGTACCGCACAACGTGTCCAGATCGTTCCCCCGGAACTGCGGGTCGGCGACTCGCCGTCCGCGGCCGTCTTCCGGGTCGCATGCTCGCGCGGCCCGATCGCCCGGGACGCCGCGGCCAAGGCCACCGGCCTGTCCACCGCCACGGTGAACCGTCAGGTCGCCGCCCTCCTGGCGGAGGGGCTGCTGCGCGAGCGCGGTGACCTCACCGCGTCGGGTGCGGTGGGCAGGCCCCGGGTCCCCTTCGAGGCCAACCACGAGCCGTACCTCACCATCGGCGTTCACATCGGTGCGGTCGTCACCGGCATCGTCGCGAGCGACATCCGTGGCAAGGTTCTCGGCGCCGTGGAGATCGCCACTCCGGCCGGGCCGCAGCAGGCTGCGTTGGCCCAGATAACCCGCAGTGCAAGGATGTTCGTCTCCCGCTGGCACAAGCGCAAGCCGTTGTGGGTGGGCGTGGCACTCGGCGGCCGGGTCGACGCGACGACGGGCAGGGTCGACCACCCACGTCTCGGGTGGACCGACGCCCCGGTCGGCGCCGTTGTCGGCGAGGGTCTCGGCCTGCCGGTGTCCGTCGCCGCGCACGTGGAGGCGATGGCCGCCTCCGAGTTGCTGCTCGCACCGCAGCGTCCCGGCGACACCCCGGCGGCCGGCACCAGCCTCTACTTCTACGCCCGGGAGACCGCGGGGGTGGCGGTCACCATCGACGGTCGCGTGCACACCCCGGCCAGCGGCCCGGGCTCGATCGTGCACCTGCCGACCGGTTCCTCGGCACTGTGCTCCTGCGGAGCGCGCGGCTGCCTCGAGGCCACGGTCAGTGACCGGGCCACGATCGCCGCGGCCCGCGACGCCGGCATCCTGACCGACACGGACGAGCGGCCCGCCATCGCGGCCGTGTACCGCGCCGCATCGGCGGGATCGATTCCGGCACACGAACTTCTGGTCGAGCGAGCCCGGGTGCTCGGTCGCACCGTCGCGATGCTGCGCGACCTCTTCAACCCGGATCGGGTGATCCTCGGTGGGCAGGCGTTCACCGAGTACCCGGCCGGAATCCCGCACGTCGCGGAGGCGTTCGCGCACACGTCGAGCCTGGCCCGCAAGGACATCCGAATCACCGGTTTCGGAAACCGGGTGCAGGAGTTCGCCGCTGGTGTCGTCTCGCTCAGTGCCCTCTACGCCGATCCGCTCACCTCCATGCGAAGGACCTTCCCCCAGTGAGTTCCACGACGACCACATTCTCCGCCCTCGACCGACGCACGTTCTTCCGCGGTGCGGGTCTGACGGCCGCCGCGATCCTCGGTACCGGACTGCTGGGAGCGTGCTCCTCGGCAGTCGGCGAGCAGAAGGCGGGTGCCGGGACCGGTGCTGCCGGCACCCCCGTCCGCGGCGGCACCCTCCAGACCGGCATCACCGCCGACGTGATCCCGTCGACCTTCCTCACCAACACCGCCGGCTCGACCACCGTGATCGGCCTCGCCTACGACAGCCTGGTCCGGTACCCACACGACAAGGTCGAACCCGGTCCGCGACTGGCCAAGTCGTGGCGACTCGCCGCCGACGGGCTGTCGTTGACGCTGGATCTTCGCGACGACGTCACCTTCCACAGCGGGCGGCCGTTCACGTCCACGGACGCGGAGTTCTCGATCCGCACGTACGCGGACCCGAAGTGGACGGCGCAGTTGCGCAGTACCGCAGCCGCGATCACCGCGTTCGACACGAGCGATCCGCACCGGCTCGGACTGACGTTCGCGCATCCGCTGGGGAACATCTTCGACCTGCTCGACACGGTGCCGATTCTCGACCGCGAGTCCATCGACAAATTGTCGGCGGGAGAGGCGTTCGTCGGGACCGGGCCGTTCAAGCTGGTCTCGCGCACACCGAACACCGCGCTGGTCTTCGAGCGCAACGAGCACTACTGGATCCCGGACCGGCCGTTCCTGGACCGAGTCGAGGTCGCGATCATCCCGGACTCCCAGGCGCTGCTCAGCTCGCTGAAGTCGGGCCAGGTGGCGGTGGCGTCCGGACTGAACTATCGCGACAACGAAACACTCGGCAAGACGAACGGATTTCAGTCCGTCTCGCTCGAGGGCGCGGAGCTTCAGGTGTACGTGGGCGCCAACGTCACGCACCCGGCCCTCGCCGACGTGCGGGTGCGCAGGGCGGTCGCGTACGCGGTGGATCGCGACCGTGTCATCGCCGAGGTGTTCCGTGGTTCGGGCTACCCGGTGAACCTGCCGTGGCCCAAGACCTCGCCCGCCTACGACGAGGCCAAGAACGGGACGTACGCCCGGGACGTGGCCAAGGCGAAGGCCGTGCTCGTCGAGTACGGGACGCCGGTGCCGGAGCTGCCGCTGACCTACCAGGCCGGCAACCCCTTCTACGAGGCCACCGCGCAGATCGTGCAGGCGAACCTGGCGGAGGTCGGCATCCCCGTCCGCCTCGACCCCCAGGAGGGTGCGGCGTTCGTCAAACAGCTCATCGGTGGGACGATTCCGGGCCTGTGGACGACGTTCCACTCGTGGGCCCAGTACGTGCCCTCGACGCTCACCGTGAGCGCGTACCCGTTCAACGCGCTCAAGAATGCCTCGCACTACGAGAGCCCGGCCTACGTCGCCGCCGCCGACGAGGCCTGGCAGGTGGTCGACGGTACCGGCGCCGACGCCAAGGCCAAGTACGGGGCGGTGAGCGACCAGCTGCTGGACGGACTGTTCCTGGTGGAGATCGGGGTGGTGCTCAACCAGCTCGCCGCGGCCCAGAAGGTACACGGCATCGACTGGACCAAACGCTCGGAAATCGTCTACACGGACGCCTATCTGGCCTGACGGCCGACGCGAGAGGAGTCAACACGATGGTGCGATACCTCGCGCGCCGGCTGCCGTCGGCGCTCGCCGTTCTGCTGCTGGCCTCGCTGCTGATCTTCTTCGTGCTGCGGCTGGTGCCCGGCGACCCGGCGACCAGCCTGGCCGGACCCGATGCGTCGCCGGAAGCCGTTGCCGCGATAAGGCATTCGCTCGGTCTCGACCGGTCGATTCCCGCCCAGTACGTGGCGTGGCTCGGCTCGGTGGCCACCTTCGACCTGGGGCGGTCGTACGTGATCGGCGGCCAGATCTCCGACCTGGTGCTCGCCGGACTCGTCAACACCGTGGTGCTCGCGGCGACCGCGCTGGTGCTGGCACTGGTGGTCGCCCTGCTACTCGGCGTGGCGGTGGTGGTGTGGCCGAAACGGTGGCTGACCGGCTTCGTGGCCGGCTTCAACACGGTCGCGGTCGCGTTGCCGCCGTTCGTCAGCGGCGTGCTGCTGGTGCTGGTGTTCGCGGTGTTGGTGCCGGTGCTGCCCGCCGGTGGCATTCCGCCCGGCGGGTTCCTGGCCCGGCCCGACATCTCGATGCAGTACCTGCTGCTGCCTGCGGTGTGCCTCGGCTTGCCGGTGGCCGCTGCGCTGACCCGGTTTCTCACCGAGTCACTGCGCACCGAGATGCGTCAGCCCTACGTCCTCACCGCACGGGCGCTCGGAGTGTCTCGATGGAACCTGGTCAGCGGCAGCGCACTTCGCAACGCGCTCCCGACCATGCTGACCGTGCTCGGCCTGCAGACCGGTCAGCTGCTGGGCGGTGCGGTTCTGGTGGAGGCGATCTTCGCCTGGCCCGGCATCGGGCAGCTGATCGAGCAGGGCATCAGCCGACGCGACTACCCGGTGGTGCAGGTGCTGCTGCTGATCTCCGTCACCGTGTTCGTGTTCGTGCAGCTCGTGACGGACGTGGTGCACGCATACCTGGATCCGCGGATCCGCATCGGAGGTAGCTCGTGAGCGTCACCGAGATCGACGATCCGGCGGTCGCGAAGCGGGCGTTGCCCGCACCGGCGCCGCGCCGCCGAGGGCCGCTCGCCGCGCTCACCCGCGGGCAGGGGCTGGTCGGGGTGGTGCTGGTGGTCGCGGTGGCCGCCGCCGGCCTGCTGGCGCACTGGCTGGCACCGTTCGGGCCGAACGACCAGATCGTGGGTGCCAACCTGCTCGGCCCCAGTGCACAGCACTGGCTCGGCACCGACCAGGTCAACCGTGACGTCTACTCCCGGGTGCTGCACGGCATCACGGTCAACCTCGAGATCATCCTCGTGGCGGTGCCGGTGGGCGCGTTGATCGGATCGCTGCTTGGCCTGGTGTCCACCCTGCATCCCGTGAGCGACGTGCTGGCCCAACGGCTGTTCGACGTCGTACTCGCCTTCCCCGCGTTGATCCTCGCCATCGCGCTGGCCGCGATCATCGGGCCCGGCGCGGCGACGGTGGTCGTGGTGATCGTGGTCGCGGAGGTGCCGATCTTCGGCCGAACCATCCGCACCCAGGTGTTGCGCATCCGGGAGCAGCCGTTCGTCGAGTCGGCGGAGGTGATCGGGGCGAGTCGATGGTGGGTGCTGCGCAGGCACGTCCTGCCGAACACACTCGAACCCTTGGCCGTTCAGATCGCGCTGTCGCTTTCGATCGCGGTGTTCGTGGAGTCCGGAATGAGTTTCGTCGGCATCGGCGTCCGGCCCCCGGATCCCTCGTTGGGTTCGATCATCTCCGACGCAGTCCCCAATCTCGACGCCAACCCGGCCTTCGCGATCGGTCCACTCGTGGTCGTCGCGGTCCTGGTGCTCGGGTTCCTGCTCGTCGCCCAGGCGCTCGGTTCGGCGCGCCGGGCCTGACCCCTCTGAGAGGAGAAGACGATGGCCGACACGACCATCCTCGCCATCGACAACCTCACCATCCGTTTCGGGGACGACGCCGTCCCGGTCGTCGACGGGCTGAGCCTGACCGTGCACCGTGGCGAGATCCTCGCGCTGGTAGGCGAATCCGGCTCCGGAAAGTCGATGACCGCCAAGGCGGTGCTCGGACTGCTGCCGGAGCCTGCCACCGCGAGCGGTTCGGTCAGGCTCGGCGGGGACGAGGTGATCGGCGCCGGCGAGGACACGCTCGCCCCGTTGCGCGGCACCCGGGCGGCGATGGTGTTCCAGGAACCTCAGACAGCGCTGAACCCGGTCCGGACGATCGGCTGGCAGATCGCGCAGGCGCTGCGCGCCCACGGCCGCGTCACTCGGGCGCAGGCCAGGGCACGGGCGGTGGAGCTGTTGCGGCTGGTGGAGATTCCCGATCCCGAGGTTCGGGTGGACTGGTTCCCGCACCAGCTGTCCGGCGGGCAGAAGCAGCGGGTGGTGATCGCGCTCGCGCTGTCCGGAGAGCCCGACCTGCTGATCGCGGACGAGCCGACCACCGCGCTCGACGTGACGGTGCAGGCCGAGATCCTGGACCTGCTGCGGTCGCTGCGCGAGACGCGGGGCACGGCGATCCTGCTCATCACCCACAACATGGGGGTGGTGGCGGACGTGGCCGACCGCGTTGCCGTGCTGCACCGCGGACAACTGGTCGAGACCCGCGGAGTGGTGGAGCTGTTCACCCGGCCGAGGGAGAAGTACACCGCCGAGTTGTTGGCGGCGGTGCCGCGTATCCGGGAGGACGCGGACGGCGGCCCGTCTCGCGACGAGCCGCGACCGGAACCGGTACTGGCCGTCCGAGATCTCGACGTGGTGTACCCGGCGAGTCGTGGCGGCGAGCGGTTCCACGCGCTGCGCGCGGTGACGCTGGACGTCGCGGCCGGGGAGGTGCTCGGTGTGGTGGGGGAGTCGGGTTCGGGCAAGACGACTCTCGGCCGGACGGTGCTCGGGGCGGTGCGGGCGAGCCGCGGGCAGGTGCTGCTCGACGGCGTCGACCTGCGGTCGCTGTCGGGGCGCGAACTGCGCGCCGTGCGCCGTGGGGTCGCGTTGGTGCACCAGGATCCGGCAGCCTCGCTCGATCCGCGATGGTCGATCGGGGACAGCGTCGGGGAGCCGCTGCGAGTGCATCGGGCCGCCTCGGGCGCGCTGCTCCACGCCCGGGTGACCGCGCTGCTCGAATCAGTCCGGCTGCCACGCTCGTTCGCCACCCGCCTGCCGGGCGAGCTGTCGGGCGGACAGCGGCAGCGGGTCGCCCTGGCGCGGGCGTTGGCGTTGTCGCCGCGGCTGCTGGTCGCCGACGAGCCGACCAGCGCCCTGGACGTGTCGGTGCAGGCGGAGGTGCTCGAACTCTTCGCGGACCTGCGGGCCGAGTACCGCTTCGCCTGCCTGTTCATCAGTCACGACCTGGCGGTGGTGAGTCAGGTGTCCGACCGGGTTGCGGTGCTCAGGCGTGGGGAAATGGTCGAGATCGGCTCCACCCCAGCGGTGTTCGGTGACCCGCGTGACGACTACACGCGTGCCCTGCTGGAGGCGGTGCCGGTGCCGCACCCTATGGATCAGCGGGCGCGGCGCGACGACCGATCCGCCGCGCGGTTGGCCGCGGTCGGCTGACGCGCGGCGGATCAGTCCCCGGGTGTGCCCTCGACTACTTGCTGGAGCCGAAGCCGCCCAGCAACGAGTCGAGGCTCCCCGCGCCGTTGCCGTTGCCGCCGTCGGGGGCGACGATCACCGAGGCCTGGTCCGAGGAGGCGTTGACGTTGCCGTTTCCGGAGTACTCGGCGGTGACGGTGCTCTGGCCCGCGGCTGCCGGGGTCCACTGGGTGGTGGCGGTGCCGTCGGCCCCGACCTGGGCGGTGCCGACGACGGTGTTGCCGTTCTTGAAGGTGACGGTGCCGCCCGCGTCGGCGGGGTTGACCTTCGCCGTCAGCGTCGTGGCCTTGCCGACGGTGGCTCCGCTGACCGGGCTCAGCGTCGTGGTCGAGTTGGTCGACTGTGCCGGGGCATCGGCGACGCTGACCTGTTGGGTGGTGGTGGATCCCGCGACGCCGTCACGCCCGGAGAAGGTGGCGTGGAGGGTGTGGCTGCCTGCGGTGGCGGGGATCCACTGGTAGATCGCCCTGCCGTCGGCCGGGACGGGGATGGTGGCGAGGGAGGCGCTACCGTCGAGGAGTTCGATCGTGCCACCCGCCGCCGTGGGATTCACGGTGGCAGTGATCGTGGCGGCGCGGCCGACCTGCGCGCCGGTGACCGGGGCGAGGGTGACGGTGGAGTTGGCGTTCTGCTCGGATACCTGAATCGTCAGCGCTGCGGACTGGGATCCGTTGGCGTAGGCGGTGTCCGGGAATCGAGCGGAGAGGGTGTGGCCGCCCTTGACCGCGGGAGTCCAGGCGAGCGTCGCCGTGCCGGTAGCGTCGAGTGAGCCCTGACCGATCTTGGTGGTGGCGTCGTAGAACTCGACGGGGTTGCCTGGTGCGCCGCCGGTGACCGTGGCGGTCAGCGTGGTCGGCTGGCCGACACGAGCGCTGGGCACCGGCGCGAGCGTGGTGGTGGAGGAGTTCTTGGCCATCGTGATGGCGGGGCCCTTGGTGCCGTAGTTGCCGCTGCCGAGGGATCCGCCGTAGTCCATGCCGGTGGCGAGCGCGGTGCCGCGGGGGCAGTTCGAGCCGACCTTGTAGTCGACGCTGAACGTCGGAGACGAGTGGAAGCCCGGGCGGTTCTGGACGACCCAGGAGGTGACGCCCCAGGAGGCGCGGACGTAGCCGGTGCCGTTGCCCTCGTCGGCGTTGACCTCGGGGTTGGCCGGGGAATTGTCCATCTTGGCCGAGCCGGGGACGTAGGTCAGGCAGGACGGGTGCCGGTCCTTGACGTTGTAGATGAATTCGTCGACCCAGCTGGTTCGGTCGAATTTCGTTGTGACCGTGACGGTGTCGCCCTCGGCGGGGGTTGTGTTGCTGACGGTGCGGGTGAACCGGGAGCTGCCGTCGTCCCAGGTGATCGATCCGGGGGCGGCGCCGGCGGTGCCGGCGCCGAGGAGGGCGAGCGCGCCGACCGCGAGCGTGGTTGCCGCACCGGCGGCCACGCCGCGTGTCGTCGATCGTCGTGTCATGGTCTTCCTTCGGTCGTCGTGATGCGACCCCGACGTCGAGGTCGCCGCGTTCGGTGGGGGCGTGTGCTCGGCGCCCGGCGGTCGCGGCGCCGAGCACACAGGTCCGGCCGTCCGTGATGTCGACCGGACGATGGGGCTAGCTGCCGTTCTTGATGACTCGGGTGATGGTGTCGCCGAGGACGTCGCTGACCGAGCCGGTGGAGCTCAGCTGGCCTTCGGCGGAGCCGAGGCCGGCGGCGTCCGTGCTGCCCAGCGCGATCTCGCCCGGGTTCTTGTCGCGCACGGTGAAGCAGGCGTTGAGGTTCTCCCGCCGGATCCCGACGCCGACGGTGCCGCTGACGTCGATGCCGCCGCTGGTGATCGCCACTCCGGTCGCCGCCCCGTTCGGGACCTTGTAGGTGAACTCGGCGGTCACCGAGTTGCCCGAGTTGACGAACCATCCCGTGCTGCTGACCCGCCAGCCGCCGTCGTCGGTCGGCACCGGGGCGACGTCCTCGGTCTGCTGACCCTGGAGGAAGTGGTACGAGGTGACCTTCGCCGAGATGGGTTTGCCGAAGCCTGCCGGGGCGTAATCGCGGATGGTGTTGACGTAGGGGTTACCGATACCCGTGGTCCCGACCTCGATCTTGTAGGTCACGTTGGTGCCGGCGGCGGCCTCCTTGACTGTGACGCTCTTGGCGTAGGTGTGGGTCACCCATACCGTGCTGGCATCGTTCTTGGTGGTGTGGCTGGACTGGTTGCAGACCGGGCCGGCGGCGTTCGCGACGCCCGTTCCGAGGCCGGTCACCAGCAGTCCCGCTGGAAGGACGGACACCGCCGCGAGCGCTGCGAGGCGACGGACCGATTTCGAAGGCATGCGTGTTCCCTCACTTCTGGCTGGGTGCGGTCACGCGGAAGTGGTGACCGTGTGCTCGATTCGTGCCAGGGAAATATGTCCACGGAGAGATGAAGTTCCCCTGGGCGGGTAATTCCTATCACGGAAATCCGACCGGCGGGCGCGAAGTGCGAGAACCGCGGGACCGCATTCTTCGGTGCCGTTACGCAATGTAACGTATTCAATGTAATTCATTAGAGTGCCGTTGATTCGGAATTCGGAATATCCGGGATATTTGGGGGTATCCCCAGTTCAAAGGCATGCTTGATCGGCAGATCTCGGGCACGCGCACGGACCCCGGTGCGGAATTGTAATTCCGTGTCCGGTCCTCGACCGTTGACGCGTATTCGTGCCCGGGGGGTGAATCTCCGTCGGTCGAATGGGGCCGGTGCGTTCCTTGGGGCGGTTCGTCCGCTCCGCGCAGCCGACGACGCAAACACTAGGGCCGGGCGGGTCGGAACGGAAACACGCGTTTCCGGATGGATTGACAACATTCCGTTGTCAGTACGGGATCAGCGTCGGCATCGTGCGTTCGTCGAGGTCCGGTTCCTGCAGTTTCGTGACCAGGTCCGGCCGCGCGTCGCGCACTCGCCGGGCGGTGTCGACGAACGATCGCACCAGCGCCGAGTCGTTGTCGTGCTGCCACGCCACCGTGACCTCGGTCGGCTCGGCGTCGGCGATCGGGACCAGCTTCACGCCGGGGTAGTGGATCCAGCGGGCGCACGCGGCCGTCACCACGATGCCGACGCCGGCCGCCACCTTTTGGTACTCCTCCAGCAGGGTCGTGGAGCGGGACACCACCCGGGCCGGGGCCTCCCCGCGATGCTCGTCGAGCTCCCAGAACGCATTCCACACCGGGTCGGTGCACGCGGCCCCGAGGATCGGCTCCCGGATCAGCTCGGCCACACCGACCGAGGCGCGATCCGCAAGGGGATGGTCGGCGCGGAGCATCACCACCCGAGGCTCGGCGAACAGGCGCTCGAACTCGACGCCCTCCGTCGCGAGCGGACGGCGCGCGAACGCCACATCCACCGATCGGTCCGTCAGCCCGACCGACGGATCGTCGTAGTTGAACTGGCGCATCTCCACCGTCACTCCCGGGTGGCGATCGCGGAAAGCGGACAGGATCGGCTCGGTCAGGATCAGGGCCGCACCCTCCAGGAACCCCAGCACCAGGCGCTCGTGCTCGCTGCGCTGCATCGACCGGGCGCGTTCGGCAGCCTCGTCGAGGGCCGTCAGCAGGGCGCTCGTGTCCTCGAGGAACGCGGCACCGGCCGCGGTCAGGGTGACGCTGCGCGTGGTTCGGATCAGCAGCACCACGTCGAGGGTCTGTTCCAGCTGCTTGATCTGAGCACTGAGGGCCTGCTGCGCGATGTGCAGACGCCGTGCGGCGCGGGTGAAGCTCAACTCCTCGGCGACCGCGACGAAGTACCGCAGCTGACGCGTGTGGAGCTCCATGGCGCGAGTGTATGTCGATCGAGGGCCGCGAGGCGGGGGTCCGCGGCGATCACTGCGGCCAGGGCGGTAGGGGTGGGGCGTCGGCTGCATCGGGCCCCGCACCCCGCCGGTCGGCCTCGGCCCGGGCCAGCTTCAGGCCGCCGTGTTCGAGCGCGGCGAGGTCGGACTGCCCGGACCAGACCTCGCGCCCGCCTCGGCGCACCGTGACCGACATTTGCGCGCCGAGATGCTCGAGTGCGCCGGGGACGTTGCGCCGCTCGGCGGGCAGTGGCACCGGCAGCACGTGCGCGGCGTCGATCGCGCCGTACCCGTCGATCTCGACGCTCCAGCGGCGCCCGCGTCCGCGCAACGTCCAGTGCTCGTCGGTGACGGCGGTGCGGACCGGGGAGATCACCGGGTCACCGAGGCGCACCAACCGGCCGTCCGGCAGTCGCACCACCACCATGGTGACGTCGGTGTGCAGCGCTCCGGCCCGGACCTCGGCACCACCGAAGGCCACACATGCCGCCGGCTCGGCGAACCCCTGGGCCTGCCCCCACCACCAGGATTCGGGGAATCCCGCTCGGCCCCAGTTCTTCTCGGCGTACACCTGGGCCCCGGTCAGGTCCCACCGCTCGTCGCCGAGCACGGCGCTGCCCTCGACCCGGCCGCCGAGCAGCCATGGATGCCAGTACTGGTTGAGTCCCGGAATCGACTGGAGCACACCGGAACCGCCGAACGTCCGGCGCGGCCAGGGTGTCGGATTCGCGATCCGCACGTCGAGCCGGGCGTCCGGACCCAGGTCCACCCGCAGTCGGCCGGGCTCGCCGCGGAACGACTCCCCGGCGACGGCGCCGAGCCGGTCGGGGTCGGCGGCCGCGGCGGGATGCGCGACGGTCCGCAGGAAGCCGTTCGGGTGCCCGGCCAGGCCGAGGGTCGCCCAGGTGCCGTCGGCGGCCCGGTTGACCCCGCACAGTGCGATCACCACGCGACCCGACTCCGGATGGGTCAGTCGCCAGAAGTAGCCCTCCATGGCGACCCCGTGCGCGCACCGCGGATCGCCGAACGGGAGATCGGCCCCGGTACGGCGGTAGGCGTCCAGCAGACGCGACATTCGCCCACCGTAACCCGTGCCGTCCATGCCATCGCCGCAATCGTCGCGTGGCTAAGCGATCGCTTTTTCTCGAGCTCCAATCACCCGATCGACTTGACCATCCGTTCGGCGAGACCGGCATACGCCGTACCCACGGCCTCCGCGGTATGCAGCTCTCGGGAGGGGAACCAGCGGACGGTGTCGATGCACAGGGACAGCACGGACAGTGTCGTCGTGTCCACGCTGTCGACGGCGAACTCGCCTGTCCGGGCCCCTTCCGCGATGATCGCGCGCATCACCTGGACGATCTCCCTCCGCAGGCTTGCCACCTGGGCGCGGTTCTCCTCGGTCAGTGCGCTGCGCTCGTACTGGACGATGCGGCCGGTGGTGTGGTTCTCGGCATGCCAGTACGCGAAGGAGTACACCGCCGCACGCAGGCGTTTCGTTGCCGTACCGCCCGTCGCGGCGCCCGGTTCGAGCGCGGCGAGCGCGGACGCGTGCCCGGCGATGCTCAGCCGCAGCAGCACGTCCTGCTTGGAGTTGAAGTGGATGTACATGGCTGCCGGACTCATCCCGGCGCCCGCGGCGATCTCCCGGGTGGAGGTGCCGTGGTAGCCCTTCGCGGCGAAGGCGTCGCGGGCGGAGTCGAGCAGCCGCTGCTCCGCCTCGATCTTCCCGCGGTCGGCGCCACCGGTGCCGCCCTTCGGCCCGCCCGCTGCTGCTGCCATCGGTCCCACCTCCGTCGCCGAGCGATCGATCGTCGCCGCACAGGCATTGACTTTCTCACATCGTCACCCCAGACTAAGCGAGCGCTTAGCCGTTGACCACATGCCGGAAGGACACCAGGTGGACAGGTCCGTCTACACCGACGATCACGAGCAGTTCCGCAAGTCGCTCCACGACTTCCTCGCGCGGGACGTGGCCCCGCGGGTCGAGGAGTTCGCCGACCGGAAGCTCATCGCCCGCGAGGTGTGGCGGGCGGCGGGCGAGCAGGGACTGCTCGGCCTGGAGATCCCGGAGGAGTACGGCGGCGCGGCCGCGGGCGACTACCGGTTCAACGCCGTCGCGATCGAGGAACTCGCCGCCGTGACGATGGCGCTGGCGTCGAGCCTGAGCATCCACTTCGACGTGGTCACCCCGTACGTCGTCGACCTCGCCTCCGAGGAACAGAAGCGGCAGTGGCTGCCGCGGTTCGCGTCCGGCGAGGCGGTCTCCGCGATCGGCATGACCGAACCGTCCGCGGGCTCCGATCTGGCGAACCTGAAGACCACCGCGGTGCGCGACGGGTCCGACTGGATTCTGAGCGGCTCCAAGACCTTCATCACCAACGGCTACACCGCCGACGTCGTCGTGGTGGCGGCCCGCACCAACCCGGAGCAGCGCTCCAAGGGCATCAGCCTGTTCCTCGTCGACGCCTCGCTGCCGGGGTTCGAGCGGGGCCGCAAGCTGGACAAGGTCGGTCAGCCGGAGGCCGACACCGCCGAGCTGTTCTTCGACGCGGTCCGGCTTCCTGCCGATGCGATCCTCGGCGAGGTCGACCGCGGCTTCGTCGCGATGATGGAGCGTCTGCCCCAGGAGCGCATCGGGGCGGCGGTGTCGAACGTGGCGCACGCCAAGCAGATCCTGCTCGAGACCGTCGACTACGCCAAGGAGCGCAAGGCCTTCGGCACCGCGATCGGGTCGTTCCAGCACAACAAGTTCCTGCTCGCCGAACTCGTCACCAAGATCGAGGTCGCGCAGGCGTACGTCGACGCCGGTGTGGCCGCGCACGCCGACGGCGAGCTCACCGCGGTCGACGCCGCGAAGGCGAAGTGGTGGTCCGCGCAGGTGCAGAACGAGGTGCTCGACCACTGCGTGCAGCTGCACGGCGGCTACGGCTACATGCGCGAGTACCGCGTCGCCCGGGCCTGGATGGACGCCCGGGTCTCGAAGATCTGGGCCGGCTCCAACGAAATCATGAAGGAACTCATCGGGCGCGACCTCGCGCTCTGATCCCCGTCCGGCCCGTCGCGGCCATCGTCCTCCGAAAGGCACACCTGTCCATGACGACAACCGAAACCCAAACCACGACAACGACATCGAACGTCGCGTTCGACTTCACCGGCCAGACCGTCATCGTGACCGGTGCCGCCCGCGGCATCGGACTCGAGATCGGCCGCTTCTTCCACACCGCGGGTGCCAGCGTCTACCTGGTGGACTTCGACGGTGACGCGCTCGACGAGGCGACCGCCGAGGTCGGCTGCCGCGGCGCCGTCGCCGACGTCAGCGACACCGCATCGGTGCAGGCTGTCGTCGACAAGGTCGTCGCCGAGACCGGCCGGATCGACGTGCTGGTCAACAACGCCGGGATCCTGCGCGACCGGGTGCTGTGGAAGCTCACCGACGAGGACTACGAACAGGTGATGGCCGTGCACGCGGGCGGCACCTTCCGATTCACCCGGGCGGCCACCCCGCACTTCCGGGCGCAGCGGCACGGCCGAGTCGTCAACGTCACCTCCTACACCGGGCTGCACGGCAATGTCGGTCAGTCGAACTACGCGATGGCCAAGGCGGGGATCATCGGGTTCACCAAGACCGCGGCGAAGGAACTCGCCGGCTTCGGCGTCACCGTGAACGCGATCTCGCCGAACGCGGAGACCCGCATGATCGCGTCCATCCCGGACGACAAGCGGGCCGAGCTGACCGCACAGATCCCGGCGGGCCGCTTCGCCGATCCGCGCGAGATGGCCGCCGCCGTCGCCTTCCTGGCCTCAGCCGATGCCGGCTACATCACCGGCGCGGTAGTACCCGTGGACGGGGGTATCTCGATATGACGCACTTCGCGGACCTGCAGTCGGTGCGCGCGGCCGCCGGCGCCGATCTCGGCCACAGCGCCTGGATCGACGTGCCGCAGAGCAGAATCGACGCGTTCGCCGAGGCCACCGAGGACCGGCAGTGGATCCACACGGATGCGGTCGCGGCGGCGTCGGGGCCGTTCGGCGTACCGATCGCGCACGGTTACCTCACCCTCTCGCTGCTGTCGGTCTTCCTCGGAGACCTGCTCGTCATCGACGGAGTCGCGATGGCGGTGAACTACGGCCTGAACAAGGTCAGGTTCCCCGCACCTGTCCCTGCCGGCTCCCGCGTCCGCGGGCACGGGCGGCTCGCCGAGGTGGTCGAGATCCCCGGCGGGATCCAGACCACGACGGTGGTGACCGTCGAATGCGAGGGCGCCGCGAAACCGGTGTGCGTCGCCGAAGCCATCGCCCGTTTCCACGACCGCGGCACACCGTAGAGGAGGCACACATCATGGGAGTTCTCGACCGATTCCGGTTGGACGGCAGGGTCGCCGTCGTGACCGGGGCCTCCTCCGGCCTCGGCGTCGCGTTCGCCGTGGCACTCGCGGAGGCCGGCGCGGACGTCGTCCTCGCCGCCCGCCGCCTGGAGAAGATGGAGGAGACGGCCGAACAGGTGCGGCGCGCCGGTCGCGAGGCGCTGTGCGTGCCGACCGACGTCGCCGATCCCGAGCAGGCCCAGCGCCTGATCGACGCCGCGATGGACCGCTTCGGGCGGGTCGACGTGCTCGTCAACAATGCCGGCATCGGCACGGCGCACCCCGCCACCCGGGAAACGCCGGAGCAGTTCCGGCAGGTCATCGACATCAACTTGAGCGGCGCCTACTGGGTCGCGCAGGCGTGTGGTCGGGTCATGCGTCCCGGCTCGGCGATCGTCAACATCGCCAGCATCATCGGCCTGACCACGGCGGCGCTGCCGCAGGCCGCGTACAGCGCCAGCAAGGCGGGATTGATCGGGCTGACCCGCGACCTGGCGCAGCAGTGGGGCAGCCGCAAGGGCATCAGGGTGAACGCGATCGCCCCCGGGTTCTTCAAATCGGAGATGACCGACGAGTACCGCCCCGGATACCTGGACAGTATGGAGCCGCGGCTGGTCATCCCGCGGATGGGCGATCCCGAGGAGCTGGCCGCCAGCGTCGTCTGGTTGGCCTCCGACGCCGCGGGCTACGTCACCGGACAAACCATCGCCGTCGACGGCGGCATCACCATCACGTGACTCGCGGTGGCGGTGACGGTGCCCTTGCGGACGCTGCCCGGGTCAGGCTGTCGGCGTGACGAATTCGGGCTGATCGAGCACGCGCAACCAGCTGCCGTCGGCCTGTCTGCGGGCGACCTGGGCACGGGCTCCCGCGCCGTCGCGCGGGGGAGTGGCGGTCAGCGCGAGCTCGCCGCTGATCAGGGTGGGCAGCGGCGGCTCGGGCACCATCGTCGGGGCGTTCACGATCACCTTCTCCCACAGCCGCCGGATGGCCTCGCGGCCGACGGTCCGGCTGCCGGGCGGGTAGGCCATCACGGCGTCCTCCTCGTAGAGGGCCGCGACGCCGGCCGCGTCGCCCGCGTTGGTGCGCTCGACGAAGAGTCGGGTGAGGTCCTCGGGTCGCATCGCCTTCTCCCGGACGGGGGTGTTCTCGGTCATGGTGGGTCCTCTCGGTGGTCGGTCGACTGCGTCCAGCCTGCGGCCCACCGAGTGAGAAGTCCAACAGATAGTTCTGCTGGATACTAGAATCCAGGGTCATGGAACTGAGGCAGCTCGAGTACCTGATCGCGGTGGCGGAGGAGGCGAGTTTCACCCGCGCCGCCGAGCGGGTGCACATCAGTCAGTCGGGGGTCAGCGCACAGATCCGGCAACTCGAGCGCGAGCTCGGCGCCGCCCTGATCGACCGGTCCAGCCGGACCGCGACACTGACGGCGGCGGGCGAGGCGGCGATCGGGCACGCGCGCGCCGCGCTCGCCTCGGCGGCGGCGATGCGCCGCGCCGTCGACGACGTCTCGGCGGTGGTCCGTGGCCGGCTGGTCGTCGGGATGGTCACCGCGTGCACGGTGACCCCGCTCTTCGACGCCCTCTCCGCGTTCCATCGCGCGCACCCGGGCGTCGAGATCACCCTCGTCGAGGACGGCTCCGACCGCCTCACCGAGCAGGTCCGGTCGGGGTCGATGGACATGGCTCTGATCGGAGCAGCCACGGCAGCACCGAGCGGGCTCGGCGCGCTGCCGATCGTCAGTGAGCGACTCGTCGCCGCGGTCCCGATCGGGCACCCGCTGGCCCGTCGGCGCCGGGTCGCCCTGGCGGACGTCGCACGGTACCCGATCGTGTGCATGCCGCGGGGAACCGGCATCCGAACCGTGCTCGACCAGGCCTGCGCCGCCGCCGGTCTGCGCCCCGACATCGCTCTGCAGGCCAGCGCGCCGGATGCCGTTGCGGACCTTGCCATTCGGGGGCTCGGCGTCGCGATCCTGAGTGAGTCCATGGCGGGCGCGTACCACGGTCGGCTGAACGCGCCGGTCGTCGCGGACGTCGACATCCCCGCCGTGCTGGCCTTGATCTGGTCCGCAACCGAGAGTCCGGCGCTGCGAGAACTGCTGCGGCACAGTCACCGTGCGTTCGCCGGACCCGTCACCGAGGAGGCGCTGTCGTGAATGGACTGTCGATCGCCCGTAGTGATCTCGACCCCTTTGTTGCGCCACACCTGAATTCGTCGGCGCTGCTGGTGATCGACACCCAGCGCGACTTCGTCGACGGTGGTTCGAGCCCGATCTCCGGGACCACCCAGGTGCTGCCCGCGATCGCCGAACTACTCGCGGCGTACCGGGCCGCGGCGCGCCCGATCGTGCACGTGGTCCGACTCTACGAGGGAGCGGACGTCGACCTGGTGCGCCGGTCCGCGATCGAGGCGGGTGCGTCGATGGCCCGGCCGGGCACCGCGGGATCCCAGGTCGTGCCCGAGTTCGCCGTCGACGACCTGGACCCGGACCTGTTGCGTTCGGGCGAACTGCAGCGGGTCGGCGCCACCGAGGTCGTCCTGTTCAAGCCGCGCTGGAGTGCCTTCCACCGCACCGCACTCGAGGCGCACCTGCGCGAACTGGGTGTGGACACCGTCGTTCTCGCCGGCTGCAACTACCCGAACTGCCCGCGCGCCACCGTCTTCGGTGCGAGCGAACGCGACCTGCGGGTGCTGATCGCCTCGGACGCGATCAGCGGAGTCGATGCGCGGCACCTCGACGAGGCGGGCCGGATCGGCGCGGTGCACGGGACGGTCGAGGAGATCGTCGAGCGGTTGGGCTGAACGCGGTCCGCGCCTGTGGCGCAGAATGGTGCGCATGGCAATCCGGGAAACAACAAGTGCCGACGGCACATCCATCGTCTACCGCGTCGACGGCGAGCCCGGTTCCCGGCCGCTGGTGCTCCTGCACGGGTGGGCGCAGTCGCTGCAGTGCTGGGGCGAGGAGGTGCTCGGGGCGTTGGCCGCGAGGTACCGGGTGATCGCGGTGGACCTGCGCGGGCACGGCTACTCCGGCGCCCCCGCGACCGGCTACGACGACTCGACGTTGTGGGCCGCCGACGTCGCCGCGGTGCTCGGCGCCGAGGCGATCGAGTCGGGCGCGGTGCTGCTGGGCTGGTCCTACGGCGGCCTGGTGCTGTGCGACTACCTCGCCGTCCGCGGTGCGGAGGCGGTGGACGGGATCGTGCTCGTGGGGGCCATCACCAGCATCGGTCGAGGGGAGAAGGGCGGTCGGGTCGGTTCGGCCATGCGGGCCGCGGTCCCGGCGGCGATGTCCGAGGATCCTCGCGAGGCGATCCGCGCGCTGGGCAGCTTCGGCACCGCGCTGACCGGGCCGCCGGACGGCAAGGGCGTTGCCTCGCAAGCACTGTTCGGGGCCAGCCTCTCGACGCTTCCGCGGGTGCGCGCCGCCCTGTTCGACCGCGCGGTCGGCCACGACGACCTACTGACCGCACTCGAGGTCCCGGCCCTGGTGCTGCACGGCACCGCGGACACCGTCGTCGACGTGTCGGCGGGCCGGCACGCCGCCGAGCTGATTCCGAAGGCCACCGCCTCCTACTGGGAGGGCTGCGACCACGGCCCGTTCGTCGAGGACCCGCAGCGGTTCGTCGCAGAGGTGACTGGGTTCGTGGACGCGTTGTAGCAATCCGCACCCCGGTTGTACGCGTCGCGCCCGCAATCGAACGCGCGGAATGCACAACCGGGGCGCGGATCGGGCGGGGTGTCAGCGCGTCAGCTCCCAGGACCGCGACGCCGACGCGAGCTTGTCCGGGTTGCGCACCAAGTACACGCCCGACACCAGGCCGTCGGTGACCTCGATCAGCGCCACGAGATCCAGGACGTCCCCGGAGTAGACCAGCGCCGACGGCAGCCCGTTGAACACCCCGACCTCGAGGCGCAGGTCGGGTGGGCCGATCCGGACGAGTCCGGCCATGAACCTGGCCACCTTCTCGCGCCCGACGACGGGCCGTAGTGCGGCGCTGACCTTGCCGCCGCCGTCGGAGATCTCGACGACATCGGGCGCGAGCAGGTCCATCAGGGTCTGGATGTCACCGGTCACGGCGGCGCTGAGGAAGCTGCCCGCGATCTCCTGTGCGGCAGCGGAACTCGGCTCGAACCGCTTGCGCCGGGCGTGCACGTGCGACCGCGCGCGGTGCGCGGTCTGCCGCACCGCCACCTCCGACCGTCCCACGGCCTCGGCCACCTCCCGATGGCTGAATCCGAACACCTCGTGCAGCACGAAGACCACGCGCTCGTCGGGGCTGAGCGTCTCGAGAACCAGCAGCATCGCCATCGACACCGACTCGGCGAGCAGCGCGTCCTCGGACGCGTCGGGTGCGGTCCGGATCGGCTCCGGCAGCCAGCTGCCGGTGTAGTCCTCGCGCCGGCGCTGCACCGTCCGCAGCTGGTTGAGCGACTGGCGGGTGACGATCTGCGCGAGGTAGCCGCGCGGATTGTCGACCGTCGACGGATCCACCTCGGACCAGCGAATGTAGCTCTCCTGCAGCACGTCTTCCGCGTCGGCCGCGCTGCCGAGGATCTCGTACGCGACGGTGAACAGCAGCGGACGGTACTCGGTGAAGACTTCGGCGCCCGTCATGCGGGCACCCCCTGCTCCTCCCTGGCCGGTGCCGGCCCGGAGAGCCAACGGTACGACCCGGCCCGGGCGCCCCTCTTGCTGACGGTCTGCCTGCAGATCTGTTCCTTGACGAACGCACCCATCCGGCCCCGCAACGCCAGCTTCCGCGGGCTGTCGTCGGTGCGGACGAACTGGACCACGCCCGCCCGCCTGCCGAGGCTGACGCACTGCAGCAGGAACCCCATCGACAGCGGCTCGGGGTTCCTCCCGGCCAGCTGCGCGAGGACGGTGTCGGCGCCGTGCGCACCGAGCGGGAGCGCGGCCTGGCAGCTCATCCGGATGTGGCCGGCCACCGCCTCGGGCGGCGCGACCGCGTCGCCGACCCCGACGATCGCCGGGTTGCCGAGGCACACCAGGTTCTCATCGGTGCGCAACCGCCCTCCCGCGTCGACCGGCAGGCCGCTGCGCCGCGCCAGGTCCGGTACCGCGAAGGCGCCCGCCCACACCACGCAGTCCGCGGCCAGGTCGCTCCCGTCCGCCAGCACCACACGATCTGGTTCGATCCGCCGCACCCGGGCGCCCGCTCGCACGTCAACCCCGAGACTGCCGAGGGTCCTCGCCACCGAGCGACGCCCCCGCGGCGCGAGGCCTACCCCGACCGCCCCGGCGGAGGCCAGGCGCACCAGCAGGTCTGGGCGTCGCTCGGCGATCTCCGCGGCCGCCTCGATTCCCGTCAGTCCGCCGCCCACCACGACCACCGTCGCCCCGTCGCTCAGTTCGCGCAGCCGCGTCCGCAGCCGGTCGGCGTCCTCGAACCCGCCCACCGTGAACGCGTGCTCGGCGCCGTCCGGCCCGCCCGCGGTGCCGCTGCCCACCGCGTAGACCAGGTGATCGAAGCCCAGCACCTCGCCGTCGGCGAGCGTCAGTTCGCGTTCCCCGATCAGCTCGACGGACGCCACCCGCACCCGGGCGTCGGGGTGCAGCACCTCGGCGAGGGGGACGGTGGCGGTGCCGCTGTCGGCCGCGTACTGGTGCAACCGGATTCGTTCGACGAAGTCGGCTCGCGGATTGACCACGGTCACGGTGACGCCGGGCGGCCGAGCAGCCAGAATTCGATTCGCCGCCATCACTCCCGCGTATCCCGCACCGACCACGACAACGTGCCTGGGCTGGTTCATCTCGCATCCTCTCGTGACGAATTCGATCTCACACCCCAAGACACCGAAACCGCCGAGGACGTGACATCGCACCGGTGAGACGTGCGACACATTCGAGTCCCGGCGCCGACGGGGCCCGCGGTCGTGCGCGTGCTGCGTCACCGGCCGATCGGCCCGCAAGGCAAGATGGAGTGGTGACGCCAGCACAGAATCACCGGTTGAGACGGGTGGCCGTCCTCTCGGTCCACACCTCGCCCTTGGCGCAGCCGGGTACCGGTGACGCGGGCGGCATGAACGTCTACGTGCTGCAGAGCGCGCTGCAACTGGCGCGCCGCGGCGTCGAGGTGGAGATCTTCACGAGGGCCACCTCCTCCATGGACGCGCCGGTGGTCGAGGCTGCGCCCGGCGTACTGGTACGCAACGTGGTCGCGGGACCGTTCGAGGGACTCGACAAGCACGACCTGCCGACGCAGTTGTGCGCGTTCACGGCGGGGGTGCTGCGCGAGGAGGCGCATCACGAGCCCGGTCACTACGACCTGGTGCACTCGCACTACTGGCTCTCCGGCCAGGTCGGCTGGCTGGCTCGGGACCGCTGGGGGGTGCCGTTGGTGCACACCGCGCACACCCTGGCCGCGGTCAAGAACGCGTCCCTCGCCGACGGTGACACGCCGGAGCCGGTGGCGAGGCAGATCGGCGAGCAGCAGGTGGTCGCGGAGGCGGACCGGCTGGTCACCAACACCGGCGACGAGGCCACCCAGCTGGTCGACATCTACGGCGCCGACCCGAACCGGATCGACGTGGTCGCCCCCGGCGCGGACCTGACCCGCTACCGGCCGGGCGACCGGGGCGCGGCGCGAGCCGAGCTCGGCCTCGACCCGCGCGAGCTGATCGTCACCTTCGTCGGCCGGATCCAGCCCCTCAAGGCGCCCGACGTGCTGCTGCGCGCCGCCGCCGCGCTCAGCGAGCGCGAGCCGTCGCTGCCGCTGCGCGTGGTCGTGGTGGGCGGGCCGTCCGGCACCGGACTCGAGCGACCCGACTCGCTGATCGAGCTGGCCGCGTCGCTGGGCATCGCCGCCCGGGTGACGTTCCTGCCGCCGCAGCCGCCGGATCGGCTGGCCCAGGTGTACCGCGCCTCCGACCTCGTCGCGGTGCCCAGCTACTCCGAGTCCTTCGGGTTGGTCGCTCTCGAGGCGCAGGCCTGCGGCACCCCGGTGGTCGCCGCGGAGGTCGGCGGGCTCGGCGTCGCGGTACGTGGGGGTGAGACCGGACTGCTGGTGCCCGGCCACCGCACCGAGGACTGGGCCGCCGCGCTGGGGTCGCTGCTCACCGACCCGGGTCGGCTCGCCGAGATGTCCCGCAACGCGCCCCGGCACGCCGCGAACTTCTCCTGGGAGCACACCGCGGACGGGCTGCTCGAGAGCTATCACCGCGCCGTCGCCGGCTACCGGCGCAACACCGAACTGACCGCGCGCCGCGGCCGGGGGCTGTGGAAACTGCGACGACTGGGGGGAGTGCGGGCGTGAACGAGACCGCGACCGTGGCCGAGACCGCCACGCTGATCGACACCGAACTCGCCGAGCGGGAACTGGACTACAGCCGCAAGGGCGAGGACCAGTTCGTCGTCGAGCTGCCCGGCGAGCGCAAGCTCAAGACCACCTGCCTGCTGACGGTCGGGGTGCACGGCGTGCGGGTGGAGGCATTCGTCTGTCGTAAACCGGACGAGAACTTCGAGGGCGTCTACAAGTACCTGCTGCGCCGCAACCGGCGTCTCTACGGCGTGCACTACACGATCGACAAGATCGGCGACATCTACCTGGTCGGCCGGATCTCCACCCACGCGGTCACCGGCGCCGAGCTGGACCGGGTGCTCGGGCAGGTGCTCGAGGCCGCCGACGGCGACTTCAACGTGCTGCTCGAGCTGGGTTTCGCGACCTCGATCCGGCGGGAGTGGGACTGGCGGGTGTCGCGGGGCGAGTCGCTGGCGAATCTCCAGCCGTTCACGCACCTGATCGAGCCTTCGCAGCAGAGCGACTGACCGACCCGCACCCGATGAATGGGGGTTCAGTGGTCGGTTTCCCGGCGGAACCGCCCACTGAACCCCCATTCAATGCTTGGTGTGGGGTGGACGATGCACCGGCGGCAGGGTCATCTCGAGACGCACGCCCAGCAGCCTGACCTCCCGCCGGTGATCGAGGCGCTCGGTCAGTGCGGCGGCGGCATCTGCGATCAGATTCGCGTCGAGCGTCGGCTCCGGCAACGGTGCACTGGTCGTGTGCGTGTCGAAGGGCGCGTACCGCACCTTCAGTTCCACCCGCACCGCGGCCCGGCCCTCCCTGCGCAGGTCCTCGGTCACCCGCGCCGCCAGCCGTCGCACCGACGTCGTCACCTCCGCGGGATCGACGAGATTGTGCTGGAAGGTCGTCTCGCGGCTGTGCGAGCGGGCCACCCACGGCTCCGCGGTGACGGCGGTGTCGCCGATCCCGCGACCGAGGCGGCCCAGCCACGGCCCGATCGTCGGGCCGAGCGCGGCCGCGAGGTCCGCGTCCTCGGCGTCGGCCAGCTCCCGGACGGTGTGGATGCCAAGGGCAGCAAGCTTTTTCGCCGTCTTGCTGCCGATGCCCCACAGTGCCGACGTGTCCCGTGCGCCCATCACCTCGAACCAGTTCTCGACGGTCAGCCGGAACAGGCCGCGCGGCTTGCCGAATCCCGTCGCGATCTTCGCACGCAGCTTGTTGTCGCCGATCCCCACCGAGCAGTACAGCGCGGTCGCCTCGAGCACCGCGGCCTGCGCAGTCCGCGCGAACGCCTCCGGGTCGTCGGTCTCCACGCCCAGGAAGGCCTCGTCCCAGCCCAGCACCTCCACGACCGCGTCCAGGCCCCGCAGGGTGTCCATCACCGTCGTGGACACCACCGCGTACGCCGCGCCGTCGACCGGAAGGAACACCGCGTCCGTGACACCGCGGGAGGCGAGGCGCCGCGCGGCCACCCGCAGTGGCATGCCGGAACCGATGCCGTACTCGCGGGCCTCGTACGACGCGGTCGACACCACCGCCCGCTCGGTGGGATCGCCGCGGCCGCCGACGATCACCGGCAGGCCCCGCAGCTCCGGCCTGCGCAGCACCTCGACCGCCGCGACGAACTGGTCGAGGTCGAGGTGCAGCACCCACCGACGGCGTGTACCCATCCACACAGTCTGCGTCCGGGGCCTGTCCCGCGTGTGGCGCATGTCAGGATTGTGGGCATGAGTACCGGAACCCTTGTGCTGCTCCGCCACGGCGAGAGTGAATGGAACGCGATGAACCTGTTCACCGGATGGGTGGACGTGCCACTGACCGACAAGGGCATCGGTGAGGGCAAGCGCGCGGGCAAGCTCCTCAAGGAGCACGACCTGTTGCCCGACGTGCTGTACACCTCGGTCCTGCGCCGGGCGATCAGCACCGCGAACATCGCCCTCGACGAGGCCGACCGGCACTGGATCCCGGTCGTGCGGGACTGGCGGCTCAACGAGCGGCACTACGGCGCACTGCAGGGCAAGAACAAGGCGCAGACCAAGGCCGAGTACGGCGACGAGCAGTTCATGCTGTGGCGCCGCAGCTACGACACCCCGCCGCCGCCGATCGAGGCCGGCAGCACCTACAGCCAGGACGCCGACCAGCGCTACGCCGGTCTCGACGAGGTCCCGCTGACCGAGTGCCTGCTCGACGTCGTCAAGCGGCTGATCCCGTACTGGGAGGACACCATCTCCAAGGACCTGCTCGCCGGCAAGACGGTCCTGATCACCGCGCACGGCAACTCGCTGCGCGCGCTGGTCAAGCACCTCGACGGGATCTCCGACGAGGACATCGCCGGACTGAACATCCCCACCGGCATCCCGTTGCGGTACGACCTCGACGAGAACCTCCAGCCGCTGAACCGGGGCGGCACCTACCTCGATCCCGAGGCCGCCGCGGCCGGTGCCGCCGCGGTCGCCAACCAGGGCGCCAAGTAGCACCACTCGCATCCTCGGCCCGGCCCCGCACCCGCGGGAGCCGGGCCGCGGTCTTTCGAGTCGAACTGCAGGTGAACAGGCGGGAAACGGGGTCCGGCGGGCCCGTGACGTGCTGTGAAATGCCTCAACCCAGCGCCGGCCCGGGTTTTCGCGGCCGTACGATTCTGGTGTGAGTGTTGTTCAGGCCGTCATGCTGGCCCTGGTCGCCGCCGTCGGCGGCTACCTGGTCGGCGGTGTCCTGATCCCGCAGATCAAGAGCAGATACAGCAGGCGGGAATCCGAGCAGGCCGGGCTGACCATGTCCCAGGTGCTCGACCTGATCGTGCTGGCCTCCCGCAGCGGCATCGCCGTCGTCGACCGCTTCCACGACGTCGTCCTGTTCAACCCGCGCGCCGAGGAACTGGGTCTGGTCCACAACCGGACCGTCGAGCCGCGCGCGTGGGCGGCCGCCAACCAGGTGCTCGACACTGGGGAGCCCGTCGAGGTGGACCTGAGCATCAAGAGCCCGGTCCGGGGTCGGGGCAAGATCGCGGTCCGCGGCCTGGCCCGACTGCTCAGCGAGGAGGACCGCCGGTTCGTGGTCCTGTTCGCCGACGACGACTCCGAACAGGTTCGGATGGAGGCCACCCGCCGCGATTTCGTCGCCAACGTCAGCCACGAGCTCAAGACCCCGGTCGGGGCGATGGGGCTGCTGGCCGAGGCGCTGCTCGAGTCGGCCGACGACCCGGAGTCGGTCCGCCACTTCGGCGAGCGGGTGCTCGGCGAGTCCAAGCGGCTCGGGAACATGGTCGGCGAACTGATCGCGCTGTCCCGGCTGACCGGCGCCGAGAAACTGCCCGACCTCGAACCGGTCGACGTCGACGAGGTGATCGACGAGGCGCTGCGCCGCTCCAAGGTCACCGCAGAGACCGCCGGGATCACCGTGACCACCGATCGTCCCAGCGGGCTCGAGGTTCTCGGCGACCGCGCGCTCCTGGTCACGGCGCTGTCCAACCTCGTGCAGAACGCGATCGCGTACTCCGCAGAGGGGTCACCGGTGACGGTGAGCCGGTCCCTTCGCGGCGACGAGGTGGCCTTCGCCGTCACCGACCGAGGCATCGGCATCGCGAAGGAGGACCAGGAGCGGGTGTTCGAGCGCTTCTTCCGGGTGGACAAGGCCCGCGCTCGCTCGACCGGCGGCACCGGGTTGGGCCTGGCGATCGCCAAGCACATCGCCGCCAACCACAACGGTTCCATCACGCTGTGGAGCAAGCCCGGCACCGGGTCCACGTTCACCCTGCTGGTACCCGCCCACTTCGAACCGGACGACGAGCCGGGCGAAGCGCCGCCCGCGACCACAGTGTCCGGCTTCGGCACGACCGCTTCACCAGTGAAAACCGCATCTACAACGCACACAGTGCGGCCCGCAACGGCCGCGACGAGTATGGAGGCCAACCGGTGACGAATGTGTTGATCGTGGAGGACGAGGAGTCGCTGGCCGACCCGCTGGCGTTCCTGCTCCGCAAGGAGGGCTTCGAAACCACCGTGGTGTCGGACGGACCGTCCGCCCTCGCGGAGTTCGACCGCTCCGGGGCGGACATCGTCCTGCTCGACCTGATGCTGCCCGGGATGAGCGGCACCGACGTGTGCAAGCAGTTGCGCGCCCGGTCCGGGGTCCCCGTGATCATGGTGACCGCCCGCGACAGCGAGATCGACAAGGTCGTCGGACTCGAACTCGGTGCCGACGACTACGTCACCAAGCCGTACTCGGCCCGCGAGCTGATCGCCCGGATCCGGGCAGTGCTGCGCCGCGGCGCGGACAACGACGCCGAGGCCGCGCTCAGCGACGGCGTGCTCGAGGCGGGGCCGGTTCGGATGGATGTGGACCGGCACATCGTGCTGGTCGGGGGTGAGACCGTCACCCTGCCGCTCAAGGAGTTCGACCTGCTCGAGTACCTGCTGCGCAACTCGGGCCGGGTGCTGACCCGCGGCCAGCTCATCGACCGGGTGTGGGGTGCGGACTACGTCGGCGACACCAAGACCCTCGACGTGCACGTCAAGCGGTTGCGGTCGAAGATCGAGGCGGACCCGGCGAAGCCCGAGCACCTCGTCACCGTGCGTGGTCTCGGCTACAAGCTGGAGGGCTGACACCGCCCGCCCGGCGTCGAGTCGAAGCGTTGAATGGGGGTTCATGGTTCGGTTCCGACCCGGAACTCGACCGTGAACCCCCATTCAACGCATGCGGGGGGAGAGGGGTCAGGCGTGCGGCGTGCCGGTCCGGGCCGCGGCCTTCGCCTCGCGGGCCGCCGCGGTCGCCGGGTGCACGGCGATCAGGCCAAGTCCGGCCCGGCGACGGCAGTGCTTGACCAGTTCCTCGTACGCGGGCGCCCCGAGCAGTTCGGTCAGCTCGGGGCCGTAGCTCTGCCACACCGGCTTGGTGCCGACGTGTGCGTCCGGCGAGCCGGAGCAGTACCAGTGCAGCTCCTCACCGCCCTCGCCCCAGCCGCGGCGGTCGTACTCGGTGATGGTGGTCTTGAGGATCTGCTCGCCGTCCGGGCGTTCGACCCAGTCCTGGGTCCGGCGGATCGGCAGCTGCCAGCACACGTCCGGCTTCACCTCGAGCGGCTCGATGCCCTTGCGCAACGCCATCGAGTGCAGCGCGCAGCCGATCCCGCCCTCGAAACCCGGACGGTTGAGGAAGATGCACGCGCCCTTGTACCGCCGCGTCCGCAGCGCGGGCTCGTCGTCGAGGTCGTCCTCCTCGACGTAGCCCTTCTTTCCGAGGCCCTTGTCCATGAACTGCCAGTCCCGCGGAGTGAGCATCATCACCGACCGATCGAGCTTGTCCCGGTCGTCGGCGTCGGAGAGGAAGGCGCCGTGCGAACAGCAGCCGTCGTCGGGCCGGTCCGCCACGGTGCCCTGGCAGGCGGGGGTGCCGAACACGCAGGTCCAGCGCGAAAGCAGCCACGTCAGGTCCGCGACGATGACGTGCTCCGCGTTCGACGGGTCGACGAATTCGATCCATTCGCGCGGGAAGTCGAGGGCCACTTCGGGCGTCGGAGTCATCTTCTCCGAGGACGGGGTATTGCCTGCTGTCACAGTGCCCGACGGTAGACCCAGTACCGTGGTCACGTGCGATTAGGGGTACTCGACGTCGGAAGCAACACCGTCCACCTCCTCGTGGTGGACGCCCACAGGGGTGCGCATCCCACGCCGATGAGCTCGACCAAGTCCACACTGCGGCTGGCCGAGAACACCGACGACAACGGCGACATCACGAAGACGGGCGGCGATCGGCTGGTCGCCGCCGTCGGCGACTTCGCGTCCATCGCGGCCTCGTCGGGCTGCGGGGAGCTGATGGCGTTCGCGACCTCCGCGGTGCGCGACGCGAACAACTCCGAGTCGGTGCTGGCCCGGGTCCGGGCCGAGACCGGCGTCAACCTCGAGGTGCTGTCCGGGGTCGACGAGGCGCGGCTGACCTTCCTCGCGGTGCGCCGTTGGTACGGCTGGAGCGCCGGTCGCATCATGAACTTCGACATCGGCGGTGGTTCGCTGGAACTGACCTCCGGCGGCGACGAGGATCCGGACGTCGCGTTCTCGCTGCAGCTCGGCGCGGGCCGCCTGACCCGGGACTGGCTGCAGGGCGACCCGCCCGGCAAGCGGCGGGTCGCGGTGCTGCGTGACTGGCTCGACGCCGAACTCGTGGAGCCGGCCAAGGCGCTGCGCGCGGCAGGCACGCCGGACCGGATCGTCGGAACGTCCAAGACCTTCCGATCGCTGGCGCGACTCACCGGCGCCGCGCCCTCCGCCGCGGGACCGCGTGTGCAGAGGACACTGACGGCGAGCGGTTTGCGTCAACTGATCGCGTTCATCTCGCGGATGACGGCGGCCGACCGCGCAGAATTGGAAGGCGTGAGCGCCGACCGGTCGCAGCAGATCGTCGCCGGCGCACTGATTGCGGAGGCGAGCATGCGGGCACTGTCGGTCGATTCCCTCGAGATCTGCCCCTGGGCGCTGCGGGAAGGCCTGATCCTGCGCAAACTGGATACCGAGATGGGCGGAGAATTGGTGGTGACGAGATGAGCGAGGGTTCGGAGAACACCGGTCAGATCTCGGTCGCGGAGCTGCTCGCCCGCAACGGCCAACAGGTCGAGTCGCGCGGTGGCCGTCGGCGGCGGGGCGTCGCCGGGGGAATCAGCGTGGCGGAGCTGACCGGTGACATCCCGGTGATCAGGGACAGGGTCACCGACCGGTCGTTGCCGGAGCCGACGCCCGAACCCGCGCCCACGCCGCCCGCGCCCGCGCCCACGCCGCTCCCCACCCCGCCCGCGCCCGCCGCCGAGGTCACGCCCGCGCCTGCCGCGTCGAAGCTCGGCGCGTTCGCACCGCTGGCGGACACGCCGTCGCAGTTCCGCACCCCCGCGGCGCCGAGCGTCGAGCCGTCGACACCCTCTCCGGCCCTGCCGTCGCAGTATCAGGCGACGCCCGAGGTGGTCGACCACACGCAGCACATCCCCGCGCTGCGGCGCGCGGTCCTGGCGAAAGCGGATGCGGATCGCAAGGCCGCCGCCGCCCGCACGGCAGGCCAGGGCACGGCGACGCCCGAGCCCACGGCGTCGACCGGGCCGAAGACCCAGGCGATGGGGGCGGCCACCTTCGGTGCCGCCATCACGCCCGCGGCGCCCAAGTCCCCCGCGGCGCCCAAGTCTCCTGCCGCGCCCAAGCCTTCCGCCGCGCCAAAGGAAGCCGAGAAGCCCGCGGTTCGGGCCGGTTTCGTTCCCTACACCGGATCCGTGGTCCGCGAGCCGGCGCTGCTGTCGGGATCGTCCAGCCTCGAGGGCGACCTGATGCGGCAGGCCAGTGAGCGCACCGTCCGCAGCGAGACTCTCGACGAGGCGAGGGCGCTGGTGCACACCACAGGCGAGTTCCCGCGCATCACCGACACCCCGCGCCGCGAGGTTCCCGCACCCGTCGACGACCAGGTCTCCGACGCCGCGACCGAGCCGGACGAGGACGTCGACCTGCCGGCCGCCGAGGGGAGCGCCACCCGCCAGTGGGCGGTACTCGCGGGGCAGGCCGTCGTCGCGATCGTGGCGGGCGCGCTGCTGTTCAAGGGCTTCGAGAAGCTGTGGGAGTCACTGCCCTGGGTGGCGCTCGTCCTGGCCGTGCTGGTCATCGCGGGCCTGGTCGCGGTGGTCCGCATCCTGCGGCAGACCGAGGACATCCTGAGCCTGCTGATCGCGGTGATCGTCGGCGTCTTCGTCACCATCGGTCCGCTCGTATTCGTGCTCAGCTCGAGCTGACGGAGGCACGGTGGCCCGCGACGGCGCACGGAGGATTCTGGTCGGGCTCTCGACGGCGTCGGTGTACCCGCAGAACACCGAGGCGGCGTTCGAGTTCGCCGCGGAGCTGGGCTACGACGGCATCGAGCTGATGGTGTGGGCCGAGTCAGTGAGCCAGGACATGAGGGCGGTGCAGGCGCTGGTCCGCAAGTACGCGGTCCCGGTTCAGGCGGTGCACGCGCCGTGCCTGCTGATCTCCCAGCGGGTGTGGGGCGCGGACCCGGTCGCCAAGCTGGAGAAGTCGGTGCGCGCGGCCGAGACGCTCGGCGCACGGACCGTGGTGGTCCACCCGCCGTTCCGCTGGCAGCGTCGCTACGCGGACGGTTTCGCCGACCAGGTGCGTGATCTCGAGGAGCGCAGCGACGTGGCGGTCGCGGTGGAGAACATGTTTCCGATGCGGGCCGACCGGTTCTGGGGTCGTAAGGCGCGCTCGGCGGAGCGACTGGAGAAGCGCGGCGGTCCCGGCCCTGGGCTGTCCGCGTTCGCGCCCTCCTACGACCCGACCGACACCGGCCACGAGCACTACACGCTCGACCTGTCGCACACGGCGACCGCGGGGATGGACGCGATCGAACTCGCGGACCGGATGGGCCGCGGCCTGACGCATCTGCACCTCGCGGACGGGCGCGGTGCCTCGGTCGACGAGCATCTCATTCCCGGGCACGGCACGCAGCCCTGCGCGCAGGTGTGCCGACACCTGGTCGCGTCGGGGTTCGACGGGCAGGCGGTGCTCGAGATCAACACCCAGAACGCCCGCACCCGTGCCGAGCGGGCGTCGATGCTGGCCCAGTCGCTCAGCTTCGCGCGCGAACACCTCTCCTGACCGGTCGGATCAGAGACCGGAGACGCCCGCGGCGATCACCGAGACTCCCGCGACCACCACTCCGAGCACCAGGACGGCGAACCCGGCCCACACCGAGCGGATCCACCCGTTGGGGCGCTGGGGGTCGGTGCCGAGTACCGAGAAGAAGAAGCCGGCCGGGACGAAGATCGCCGCGCAGAGCACCAGGATCGAGCCGACGGCCGACCACACGGGGCCGACACCGGCCGCCTGGGTGAGCAGCGCGACCACCAGTCCCAGGGTGACGAGCACGCCCGCGTGCGCATGGCCGGCCCGGAACATGGTCTTCTGCAGTGCGTTGGCGCCCTGCGCGCCGCTGACGATTCGCAGCATGAAGGTGCCGCCGAACGCGATCCCCACGACGGTGAGCAGGGTGATGCCGACGACGAGAGTGAGTACGGGATCCATGGCGGGCTCCTCGGTGGTGGACTCCTACGGATTGGATAGTGATAGTATCCAAATTGGATACTAGAGCTATCCAATTTGGCCGTCAAGGGAGGATCCGATGCGCGTATCCGAGCTCGTGGAACGCTCCGGGGTGCCCCTGGCGACGATCAAGTACTACCTGCGTGAGGGCGTGCTCATGCCCGGCGAGTCGACCAGCGCGACGCAGTCCCGGTACGGCGATCAGCACGTGCAGCGGCTCGCGCTGATCAAGGCCCTGGCCGGCGCGGGACTGCCCATCCACAAGATCCGCGCCGTCGCCGCGCTCGTCGACGAACCCGGCGACGACCTCTACAGCACCCTCGGCCGCGCCATCGCCATGCTGCCCCCGTACCCGGACGGGGAGGGCGGCCGCGGCCCGGACTACCCCCGCGCCCGGCGGGTGCTCGAACGGCTCGGTCAGGTCTACGACCCCGAGTTCCCGGCGGTCGCGCAGCTCGAACGCGCACTCAAGGCGGTCGAGGAGGTCGGCATCCCGATGACCGACGAGCGCATCGATGCGTACGGCAGGCACATCATGGGCATTGCCCGGATGGAACTCGGCCTCATGCCGGAGGACTCCGCCGCGGCGGTCGAGTACGCCGTGCTCGGAACCGCCGTCTACGAGCCGGTGATCGCCGCCATGCGGCGCGTCGCCTACCAGGATCTCGCAACTCGAATCTTCTTGCAGGACATGCCGGAAACCCGAGAGGAACACTGATGACAGAACCCACCACCGTGACCTCCACCCGACCGTTCGGGGAGCTGACCACCCTCTCCGACCTCGGCGGGGGTGCGTTCGCGGCGACGATCGACGCGGTCTGGACCATCGGCCCCAAGGTGCACGGCGGTTGCATGATGGCCGTCTGCGCGGCGGCGGCCCGCGACGCGATCAGGGCGGCCGGTGACGAGGCGGGCGTGATGCAGCCGGTCTCGGTGAGCGCGAACTATCTCAGTGCGCCCGATCCGGGGGAGGTGCGGCTCGTGACCACCGTGCGAAAGCAGGGCAGACAGGTGTGCCTCGTCGACGTCGACCTCGTGCAGGGCGATCGGATCGCGGTGTCCGCGGCCGTCACGCTCGGCATTCCGGACGTCGGGGCGCCGCGCCACGAGGAGCCGTCGGCCCTCGCGGGGTTGTCCGCCGAGCCGCCTGCGGGCGCGGTCCACATCACACCCGACCATCCGATGGGCCAGATCGTGCACGTCGCCAAGGGTTGCGACCTGCGCGTCGATCCGGAGGCGGCCCGGTACCTCGCGGGCCAGCAGGGCGATCCGGTGAACCGGATGTGGGTGCGGCCCTTCGCCGAGGACGAGGCCGATCCCGACACCGCGGCCCTGTTCGCGCTGATGCTCGGCGACATCAGTGCCCCCGTGACGATGAATCGCGGGATGTTCGGCTGGGCCCCGACGGTTCAGCTCACCACCTATCTGCGGCACCGCCCGGCGCCCGGCTGGATGCGGGTGCAGGCCAGTGCGACGGTGCTCGGCGACACCTGGTTCGAGGAGGACCACGTGGTGCTGGACTCCGCGGGCCAGACCGTGGTGCAGTCCCGCCAGCTCGCCATGATCCCGAAGGGCTGACCTGCGCACGTGCATGGCAGGCTTGCCGCCATGACGAGAATTGCAGTGATCGGTGGCGGCCGGATCGGCGAGGCGCTGATCTCGGGTCTGTTGAAGGCGGGTCGCGCACCCAAGGACCTGGTGGTCGCCGAGCAGTACGCCCCCCGCGCCGAGGAGTTGGCGGGCCAGTTCGGGATCCGGGCCACGACCATCGCCGACGCCGCCGAGGGTGCCCACGTCATCGTGGTCGCGGTCAAGCCTGCCGACGTCGACTCGGTGATGACCGAGCTCGCGTCGATGGACCTCGACGGCGACGTCGAACAGCTCGTCGTCACGCTGGCGGCCGGGCTGCCGACCGCCCGCTACGAGGCCAAGCTGCCGGCGGGCTTCCCGGTGGTGCGCGTGATGCCCAACACCCCGATGCTGGTCGGGGAGGGCGTCAGCGCCATCGCCGCGGGCCGGTACGCGACCGCGGAGCACATGCAGACGGTCCGCGAGATCCTCGAGGCGGTCGGCAAGGTGGTCACCGTCGCGGAGTCGCAGATCGACGCGGTCACCGCCGTGTCCGGTTCGGGTCCGGCCTACATGTTCCTGGTCGCCGAGGCGATGATCGAGGCTGGTGTCGGCCTCGGGCTGACCCGGGCGACCACCACCGAGCTGGTGGTCCAGACGATGGTGGGGTCCGCGGCCATGCTCGCCGGTTCCGGGGAATCCGCGCACGATCTGCGGGCGGCCGTGACCTCGCCCGGTGGCACCACCGCCGCGGCGGTACGTGAGCTCGAGCGTGGGGGTGTACGGACGGCCTTCTACGAGGCTCTGGTGGCCGCGAAGAGCAGGTCCGCGGCGCTCGGCGCCTCGCCGGAGTAGGGACCGGCGCGCGGTCCGAACGGGCGGCGGAATCGAAATTCGTTTGCGTACACCCGTCGCAGTAACCCCACCAGTCCCGCTAAGCTCGTTACAGCACGTGCGTGTCTGTTCCGCCGGAGGGGAAGCCGGCGGCGCGGCACGTGCCGGAGGTATGCGGATTAATGGTGTCTACAAACAAGTCGACGCCGGCGAACAAGTCGGCTCCGACGAACAAGAGCAAGAGCTCCACCCCAGAAGGGCAACCCGTCCTCGGCGGCACTCAGTTCCTCACCGTCGCCGAGGTGGCGACCTTGATGCGGGTGTCGAAGATGACGGTGTACCGGCTGGTGCACAGTGGTGAGCTACCCGCCGTTCGGGTGGGGCGTTCGTTCAGGGTGCATGCGAAGGCGGTGCACGACTATCTGGAGACCTCGTATTTCGACGCCGGCTGAGGGCCGGGGGCGACCCCGGCCGACGGCAGAATCGGTGCTCGGTTTCGAGCAGGCACTGCCGCACCGGTACGATGACTACTTGTCGTGCCAGCCGGGTGTCGTCAGGCGCTGGGTTAGTCGAGACGAGGCCACAGCGCCACGTTGGTGGAGAGTAGCTGTAACGCACGCGTACGTGACCTGCGTGCGCAGGAACGCTAGAGAAGAACGTGAGGGACACCCGCCATGGGTTCAGTGATCAAGAAGCGACGCAAGCGCATGTCGAAGAAGAAGCACCGCAAGCTGCTTCGCAGGACGCGCGTGCAGCGTAGGAAACTCGGTAAGTAGTCTGCCGAGTCCGCAGGCTTGGGCTCGCGCCCGAACCGATGCCCGCCACCTCACGGTGGCGGGCATCGCTGCGTTCAGGGGGCGATCTGGTCGAGCGTCCATTTGTTAGGTCACAAAACGGTTGGTGGACAGTACGTTTCGGCATCGTTAAGTCTTTGGGTAGTCGCGTCGGAAGCGGCTAGGCTCGCGGGGGAGCGGGTGACGCAGTGACGAACAGGGGTGGAATCGTGACGGTCGGGGACAGGCGGGTAGAACCGCCGGGCGTGGTGCTGGTGACCGGGGCCAGCAGGTTCCTCGGTGGCTACCTGGTGACCAGGCTCGCTCAGGATCCGAGTATCGAACGGGTCATCGCCGTTGACGCCGTCTCGCCGAGCAAGGACATGCTGCGCCGGATGGGGCGCGCCGAGTTCGTCCGGGCCGACATCCGCAATCCGCTCATCGGAAAGGTGATCCGAGGCGCGAAGGTGGACACCGTCGTGCACGCCGCCACCATCGTCAAGGCCCCGAAGTCCGGTAGTCGCGCCGCGATGAAGGACATGAACGTGCTCGGTGCCATGCAGCTGTTCGCGGTCTGCCAGAAGTCGCCGGACGTGCGCAAGGTCGTGGTGCGTTCGTCCGCGGCGGTGTACGGCTGCAGCGCCAAGGACCCGGCGAAGTTCACCGAGGAGATGAGCGCGCGGAGGCCGCCGCAGGGAGCCTTCGCCCGTGACACGATCGAGATCGAGGGGTATGCACGTGGCCTCGGCAGGCGCCGGCCGGACATCGCGGTGTCGCTGCTGCGGATGGCACCGCTGATCGGGCCCCGGCTGCACGGCTCCGTCTCCCAGTACCTGAACTCGCCGGTGGTCCCGATGATCCTCGGCCGCGACGCCCGCATGCAGCTGCTGCACGAGGAGGACGCGCTCGCGGCGCTCGAGCGGGCCACGGTGACCGGTCCGGCCGGGACGTTCAACGTCGCGGCGGACGGTGTCGTCATGCTCTCCCAGGCCATCCGGCGGGCGGGCGGCGTCCCGGTGCCGGTCCCGTTCCAGCTGTTCCGAACGCTCGGGAAGGTAGTCATGGGCTCGTCCCTGCGTCAGTTCACCAAGGAACAACTCGAGTACTTCTACTTCGGCTGTGGCCTCGACACCGGGCGGATGAGATCCGAACTCGGCTTCGAACCACGCTGGACGACCCTGCAAGCACTCGACGACATGATCAGCGGCGCCGGGTTCCGACCGGTGCTCAGCCGGGACTGGCTGGAGTCGGTGGAGATCGGACTGCAGAACCTCGTCGGCGCGGGCGGAGGGGCACGGTGAACGAGGTGGCCAAGGTGATTCCGCTGCACGGCGACTCGGTCCCGCGCCGACCCAGGGCGCGGCCGCTGCGCACCGGTCCGGACGGTGGGGCCGCGAGTCCGACGCAATTGTTCGCCTCGCGGCAGCCGTCGGCCCCGCCCGCGCCGTCACTGACGGATTCGGTGCTCGAGTCGGCGCGCGGTCTGGTAGCGGACCAGGTGGTGGCGACGGCGGAGTTCATTCGTCGCCGGCTGACCGGCGACTACCAGGTCGACGAATTCGGTTTCGACCCGCACTTCGCCGAGAACGTCTGGCTGCCGTTGCTGCGACCGTTGTTCGAGTCGTGGTTCCGGGTGGAGGTGCGCGGCATCGAGAACGTGCCCGCCGAGGGCGGCGCGCTGGTGGTGGCGAACCACGCCGGCGTGGTGCCGATCGACGGCCTGATGACGTCGGTCGCGATGTTCGACAAGCATCCCGCCCACCGACCGCTGCGGATGCTCGCCGCAGACCTGGCGTTCGAGATGCCGGTCGTCGGCAACATCGCGCGCAAGGCCGGGCACACCCTGGCATGCAACCCGGACGCCGAACGACTGCTGCGCGGCGGCGAGGTCGCGGCGGTCTTCCCGGAGGGATTCAAGGGCATCGGCAAGCCGTTCGGCGAGCGGTACAAGCTGCAGCGGTTCGGCCGCGGCGGGTTCGTCTCGGCGGCCCTGCGCACGGGTGTGCCCATCGTGCCGTGCTCGATCGTCGGTTCCGAGGAGATCTACCCGAAGATCGGCGACCTCAAGTCGCTGGCACGGCTGCTAGGGATGCCCTACTTCCCGGTGACACCGCTGTTCCCGCACTTCGGGCCGTTGGGCCTGATCCCGCTGCCGTCGAAGTGGTACATCGAGTTCGGCGAGCCGATCGTCACCGACTCGTACGACACGGCCAGCGCGGAGGACCCGATGGTGCTCTTCGAACTGACCGACCACGTGCGCGAGACCATCCAGCAGACGCTGTACCGACTGCTGGCCCAGCGTCGGAACGTCTTCCTCGGCTAGGCAGTCAGGCCGCGACTCCGGCGGCTAGTGCCGCCTGCGCCCGATCACGGCCGCCAGCGCGCCGCCGACCGCGCCGAGCGCGAGGGCAGTGGGCACGCCGATCTTCGCCGCCTTTCGGCCGGTGCGGTAGTCCCGGATCTCCCAGCCACGGTTGCGGGCCAGTTCCTTCAGGTCCGCGTCCGGGTTGATCGCGACCGCGGTACCGACGAGCGAGAGCATGGGCACGTCGTTGTGGCTGTCCGAGTACGCGGTGCACCGCTTGAGGTTCAACCCCTCGCGCACCGCCAGGGTGCGCACCGCGTGCGCCTTGCCCGCACCGTGCAGGATGTCGCCGACCAGCCGGCCGGTGAACTTGCCGTCCTCGGACTCGACGACGGTGCCGAGCGCACCGGTCAGGCCGAGCCGCTTGGCGATCACCTGCGCGAGCTCCACCGGCGTCGCGGTCACCAGCCACACCTGCTGGCCCGCGTCGAGGTGCATCTGGGCCAGCGCCCGGGTGCCAGGCCAGATCTTGTCGGCGATCAGCTGGTCGTAGATGTCCTCGCCGAGCCGGGTGAACTCGGCGGTCTCGCGGCCGGCGATGAAGGCGAGGGCCTTCTCCTTGCCGCTGGCGACGTCGTCGCTGTTCTCCTTGCCGGTGACCCGGAACTTGAGCTGCTGCCAGCCGAAACGGGCCATGTCGGCGAGCGAGATGTACTTGCGGGCGGCGAGACCCCTGGCGAAGTGAATGATCGAGGCGCCCTGGACCATGGTGTTGTCCACGTCGAAGAACGCGGCGGCGGTGAGGTCGCGGGGGACCGCGGACTCGATGTCGGCGACGGCGGTGTCGCCCTCGGCGACCACCGACTCCGCCTCGTGCAACGCGAGTGCGGCATCGGCGCTGGCCTCACCGGCCAGGTTGGCGCGCAGCTGCGCGTCGCTCGGGCCCAGCGGGTTCCGGTTGCGTCGCCGACCTCCAACGCCGCGCCAGCCCGCGCCCAGTCCCGAACCCGTCGGACCCGTCAGACCAGGCACTCGTACCTCCCGTTTCGGGGTCGCACCCCGTCACTTCGCTCGCGCCAGACGACAATCCAGGTCGCTTCGCGAGCCTCGCTGCTTCTTGCCGCCAACCCTATCGTCCGTTTCGCGGGAGCACCGGCCGGATCGCCGGGCGGCGGCGCGGCTGTGACGTCCGTCTCGGCTGGTAGCCCGGCCGGCGCGGTGTGCGGTGATGGCACAGTGGACCCATGACGGCCTCCGCCCACACCATCACCCTGCTGACCCGAGCCGGCTGTTCCTCGTGCGTGACCGCCCACGATCGGTTGGTCCCGCTGTGTGAGGAATTCGGCATTCCGCTCGAATCCGTCGACGTCGACGAGGCGGCCGCGGCGGATCCCGAGCTCCGGGCCGAGTACGGCGACCGGCTGCCCGTCGTGCTGCTGGACGGTCGTGAGCACAGCTACTGGGAGGTCGACGAGGTCAGGTTGCGTTCGGATTTGACAATCTGAGGCCGACCTGCGAGCCCCCGCAGGCGGTCGCTGCGCAGGTCGCGGCGGGTGTTGTCGGAATCGTTGCGACTTTGTGCAGGGCTTCACAAGCAGTTACCGTGGTGTGAACAGTCCCCCGGATCAACGTGAAGACCGGTCGTGTGCATGGCCGGACGAGGAGCCACGAACGTGACCGAACAGCACCAGCCGCATGGGTTCTCCGCCCGTGGCGACGCCGGGGCTGACCGGGGCGCCCGTCCGGATCCGTCGCGCGCCGACACCACCGTGCGGGACCTGCCGCAAGCCACGGTCACCCGGCTCGCGGCCTACCTCCGGGTGCTCGGCCTGATGGCCGACGACGGCACGCTCATCGTCTCCAGCGAGGAACTCGCGACCGCCGCGGGAGTCGGCTCGGCGAAACTGCGCAAGGACCTGTCGTTCCTCGGCCCCAACGGTGTCCGCGGCGTCGGCTACGACGTGACCAAACTCCGCGCCCGGATCGAGGCCGCGCTCGGTCTCGACCGTGGCCACCAGGTGGTTCTGGTCGGCGTCGGCAACCTCGGCCAGGCACTGGCCCGGTACGGCGGCTTCGGCCGACGCGGATTCACCATGGTCGGGCTGTTCGACCGGGACCCCGGCCGGATCGGCACCGTCGTCGACGGGCTCACCGTCCGCGACGTCGCGGATCTCGAGTCGGACTGTCGCGAACTGCACGCCACCATCGGTGTCGTCGCGACGCCCGACGACTCGGCGCAGGAGGTGTGCGACCACCTCGTCAACGCGGGTGTGCGCTGCATCCTGACCTTCGCGGCCTCGCCGCTGGATGTACCCAGGCACGTCGAGATCCGTCGAGTGGATCTCGCCGTCGAGATGCAGGTGCTCTCGTTCCACAGCGCGCGCAACGCCGAGTCCGAGCCCGAGGTGGCCGCCACGGCGGTCGGGCTCGGTGCCGGCCGCGCGAGCACGGCACGCACCACACCTGCCCGCTCGGCTTCGACGGCTCTGGGTTCGACAAAGAATGGATCGGTGATCGCACCGTGAGTGTTCTCCTGGTCGGGATTTCGCACCGAAGTGCGCCCGTCTCCATCCTCGAGAAGGTCGCCGTCGGCGACACGGATCGGCCGAAGCTGATCGACAAGATGCTGGCCTCGCCGCACATCTCCGAGGTCATGATCGTCTCGACCTGCAACCGGGTCGAGATCTACTCGGTGGTGGACGCGTTCCACGGTGCGCTCGCCACGGTCGGGGACCTTCTCACCGAACACTCCGGACTCGCCCTCGGCGACGTCACCAAGCACGCCTACGTCCGCTACAGCGAGGCCGCCGCCGAGCACCTGTTCGCGGTCGCCAGCGGTCTGGACTCGATGGTGATCGGCGAGCAGCAGATCCTCGGACAGATCCGCACCGCCTACGCGACCTCCGACGGCCAGAAGGCCGCGGGCCGGGTGCTGCACGAGCTGGCCCAGCAGGCGCTGCGGGTCGGCAAGCGGGTGCACTCGGAAACCGGAATCGACAAGGCGGGCGCCTCGGTCGTCTCGGTGGCGCTGGACCGGGCCGCCGGACTGCTCGGCGCCAGCAACGGCCACGACGGACTCGCGGGCCGCACCGCGGTGGTGGTCGGTGCCGGCGCGATGGGCGGACTGTCGGTGGCCCACCTGACCCGGGCCGGCATCGGCCGGATCGTCGTCGCGAATCGCACCCGCGAGCGCGCCGAGCACCTGGCCGACACGGTCCGCGCCGCGGGCGTGGACGCGGACACCGTTGCGCTGTCCGATCTGACGACCGCCATCACCGAGGCCGACGTGATGGTCGCCTGTACCGGTGCGGTCGGCGCCGTGGTGACCCTCGCGGACGCGCACCTGGCGCTCGCGAAGCGCGATCCCGCGGTGCGACCGCTGGTCATCTGCGACCTCGGACTGCCCCGCGACGTCGAGCCGTCGGTCGCCGGACTGCCCGGCGTGAGCCTGCTCGACATGGCGTCCCTGCAGGCCGATCCCGCCGCCGGTGCGGCGGCCTCGGACGAGGACGCCGCCCGCGAGATCGTCGCGGGCGAGCTCGCCACCTACCTGGCCGGCCAGCGGCTCGCCGAGGTCACCCCGACCGTCACCGCCCTGCGTCAGCGCGCGGCCGAGGTGGTCGAGGGCGAACTGCTGCGGCTCGAGTCGCGGCTGCCCGGACTGGACGATCCGCAGCGTGACGAGGTCGCACGGACCGTGCGTCGCGTGGTCGACAAACTGCTGCACGCGCCGACCGTGCGGGTCAAGCAGCTTGCCTCGACGCCGGGCGGCGACGCCTACGCGGCGGCGCTGCGTGAGCTGTTCGAGCTGGCACCCGGCTCGGCGGAGGCAGTGGCCACGCCGATGGAGCTGCGCGCGGTCGAGCTCGCCGACGACTTCACCGCGGGCCGCGAGAACGAGAACGCACAGAACTGGTGGAAGGGGATGCAGGAATGAGTGCCCCGTCCCGGCCGACCGCACAGGCGGTCCCGAAGACCCTCCGCATCGGCACCCGTGGCAGCCTGCTGGCCACCACGCAGGCCGGTACGGTCCGTGACGCGCTGATCGCCGCCGGGCACCCCGCGGAGCTGGTGATCATCACGACCAAGGGCGACGTCACCGCGGGCCCGGTGCAGCGCATCGGCGTCGGTGTGTTCGTCGCGGAGCTGCGCGAGGCGCTGCTCGCCGGCGAGGTGGACGTGGCCGTCCACTCGTACAAGGACCTGCCCACCGCACAGCCGGCGGAGCTGACGATCGCCGCGGTCCCGCCCCGCGAGGACCCGCGCGACGCGTTGGTCGCCCGCGACGGCCTGGTGCTCGGCGAGCTGCCGCCCGGATCGAAGGTCGGGACCTCGGCGCCGCGCCGTCGGGCCCAGCTGCGCGCGCTCGGACTCGGCCTGGAGATCGCGCCGCTGCGCGGCAACATCGACACCCGGCTCGGGAAGGTCGCGTCGGGTGAACTCGACGCGATCGTGATCGCGCGGGCCGGACTGTCCCGGATCGGCCGGCTGGACGCGATCACCGAGTCGCTCGAGCCCGTCCAGATGCTGCCCGCGCCGTCGCAGGGCGCGCTCGCGGTCGAGTGTCGCGCCGACGATCCCACGCTCATCGCCGTCCTCGCCGAGCTCGACGACCCGGCCGCGCGCGCCGCGGTGGTCGCGGAGCGGGCGCTGCTCGCCGAGCTCGAGGCCGGCTGCACCGCACCGGTCGGGGCGCTCGCCGAGGTCGTCGAGTCCATGGACGACGACGGCAAGGTCTTCGACGAGCTGTCGGTGCGCGGCTGCGCCGCCGCGGTCGACGGGTCGGACTCGATCCGCGCGTCGGCGGTCGGCTCGCCGGCCCACGCCGAGGAGCTCGGTCGCGCCGTCGCCCGTGAACTCCTCGACCTCGGTGCCAGGGACCTGATGGCGGCCGCCGAAGCGGAGGAGGGATCGGCCGATGACTGATCCCAGGTACCGCTCGAAACCGCGCGTGCTGCCACCGCGCTGGCCCACAATCACACCCGACTCCGCACCACCCCGCACTGCTGGAATCCTGAACGCACTGGAGAACAACCGATGAGCCGAGTCCGTAAGAACACCCCCGGACGGATCCTGTTCGTGGGCTCCGGCCCGGGCGATCCGGCACTGCTCACCGTCCGGGCCCGGGACGTGCTCGCGAACGCGACCCTCGCCTACACCGACCCGGATGTCGACAAGGGCGTCACGGCCATCGTCGGCACCGCGCTCGAGGTCGCGGGCGTCGAGATCGATCCCGAGCATCCGCTCTCGGAGGTCCGTCCCGCACTCGGTGAGCCGGCCGAGGTCGCGAAGACCCTGGTGCACGAGGCGAAGAACGGTCACGACGTGGTCCGGCTCGTCTCGGGTGACCCGCTGACGACCGACTCGGTCATCGCCGAGGTCACGGCGGTCGCGCGCACCCAGGTGCAGTTCGAGATCCTGCCCGGTCTGCCCGCGGGGTCCGCCGTGCCGAGCTACGCCGGGATGGCGCTCGGCTCCGGGCACACCGAGGCCGACGTGCGCGGCGAGGTGGACTGGGCGGCGCTGGCCGCGGCGCCCGGACCGCTGGTGCTGCACGCAGGCGCCGCGCACCTGGCCGAGACCGCCAGCGCGCTGGTCGAGCACGGCCTCGCGCCGCAGACCCCCGCGGCGATCACCGTCCGTGGCACCACCCGGCAGCAGCGCACCGTCGAGGCGACCCTCGCGACGCTGAACGAGGCGGGGTCGGAACTGGTCGGTTCGCTGGTCGTCACCGTCGGCAAGATCGTCAGCCACCGAAACAAGATGTCCTGGTGGGAGTCGCGGGCCCTGTACGGCTGGACCGTGCTGGTGCCGCGCACCAAGGACCAGGCCGGGGAGATGAGCGATCGGCTCGTCACGCACGGGGCCATCCCGATCGAGGTCCCGACCATCGCCGTCGAGCCGCCGCGCAGTCCGGCGCAGATGGAGCGGTCGGTCAAGGGCCTGGTCGACGGCCGCTACCAGTGGGTGGTGTTCACCTCCACCAACGCGGTGCGTGCGGTGTGGGAGAAGTTCGAGGAGTTCGGTCTGGACGCCCGCGCCTTCTCCGGCGTGAAGATCGCCTGCGTCGGACAGGCCACCGCGGACAAGGTGCGCAGCTTCGGCATCAACCCCGAACTGGTGCCCTCCGGTGAGCAGTCCAGCGAGGGCCTGCTCGCCGAATTCGCCCCGTACGACGACGTCTTCGATCCGGTCAACCGGGTGCTGCTGCCCCGCGCGGACATCGCCACCGAGACCCTCGCCGAGGGCCTGCGTCAGCGTGGCTGGGAGATCGACGACGTCACCGCGTACCGCACCGTGCGGGCGGCGCCGCCGCCGGCCGAGACCCGCGAGATGATCAAGACCGGCGGGTTCGACGCGGTGTGCTTCACCTCCTCGTCCACCGTCCGGAACCTGGTCGGCATCGCGGGCAAGCCGCACGCGCGCACCCTGGTGGCGTGCATCGGACCGAAGACCGCGGAGACGGCGATCGAGTTCGGCCTGCGGGTCGACGTGCAGCCGGAGACCGCTCAGGTCGGACCGCTGGTGGAGGCGCTCGCCGAGCACGCGGCCCGGCTGCGTGCCGAGGGCGCGCTGCCGCCGCCGCGCAAGAAGTCCCGTAGGCGCTAGGCGCTACGCGCCCGTGAGTCCTTCCGGCCCCGTGACGGGCCGAAAGGGCTCACGGGTCCGACGAAGGAGGGCACCCTTGTTCCCGGCCGAACGACCCCGCCGTCTGCGCAGCACGAAGGCGCTGCGCCGACTTGTCGCTGAAACCTCTTTGGAGCCACGGCATCTGGTCTTGCCGATGTTCGTGGCCGACGGCATCGACGCGCCGCGCGAGATCAGCTCCATGCCCGGCGTCTTCCAGCACACCCTCGACTCGCTGCGCACCGCCGCGACCGAGGCGGTCGCGGCCGGGGTCGGCGGGCTGATGCTCTTCGGTGTCCCACGGCCCGAGGACAAGGACGCGCAGGGGTCGGGGGCGACCGACCCGGACGGCATCCTCAACCGGGGCCTGCGTGCGCTCCGCGCCGACCTCGGCGACGACACCGTGATCATGGCCGACACCTGCCTCGACGAGTTCACCGCGCACGGCCACTGCGGCGTGCTGACCGCGGACGGCACGGTCGACAACGACGCCACCCTCACCCGGTACGTGGACATGGCGCTGGCCCAGGCGGAGTCCGGCGCGCACCTGCTCGGACCGAGCGGGATGATGGACGGCCAGGTCGCCGCGATCCGCGAGGGTCTCGACGACGCCGGCCACGTCGACACCGGGATCCTGGCGTACGCGACGAAGTACGCCTCCGCGTTCTACGGGCCGTTCCGGGAGGCCGTCGGGTCCTCGCTCGAGGGCGATCGCCGCAGCTACCAACAGGATCCGGCGAACCGTCGCGAGTCGCTGCGCGAGGTGGACCTCGACCTCGAGGAGGGCGCCGACATGGTGATGGTCAAGCCCGCCATGAGTTACCTCGACGTACTGCGTGAGACCGCCGACATGTCCACCGTTCCCGTTGCGGCGTACCAGATCTCGGGTGAGTACTCGATGATCACGGCGGCCGCGCAGAACGGCTGGATCGACCGGGACGCCGCGATCGACGAGTCGCTGCTGTGCATCCGGCGGGCCGGTGCGGACATCGTGCTGACCTACTGGGCCGCCGAAGTGGCGGGCCGGCTGTGACCGCTCCGGTGCCGCCCGAGCGCGGCGGGAACTGGCCGGGTGGGGCCCAGCCGCCGATGGACCCGGTCCGCAACGGCGACCGGCAACCTCCCGTGGACGTGCTCACCGCGTTCCAATTGCTGTGCGGCGTGGCGGCTCTCGGGGTGGTCAACCTGTTCGCTTCGCTCGCCGCCGTGTACGGCGACCGTGCGACCTACGTGGACCAGTTGACGCGCGACCTGCGGGCGCAGGACCCGACGCTCGACATCAGCGGCTCCACCATGGACGCCCTGATCCTCGTCGGCCTCGGGGTGTCCGCGCTGATCGGACTCGCGATCACCGCGCTGTACCTGCTGTTCGTCTACAAGATGCGACGCGGCCGGAACTGGGCCCGGATGCTCGTCACCATGGCCGGCGTACTGATGGTGTTCCTCGCGGTGCCGACCCTGTTCGGGCTGGGGGCGGGCGGCGGGGCCGGCGCGATGATCTCCGGCGGCGCGGGCATCCTGCAGGCCGTGCTGTCGGTCGGCGCGGTGGTGCTCATGCACCGGGCGGATTCCAACCGCTACTTCCTGCCCGCGGTGAACGGCCGGTAGCGGCGGTGGGCGACGAGCCGACCCGCCCGCGGCCGGTCGAGATCGCGTACTGGCTGTGGCTGGCGAGCGCGGCGCTGCTCGTGCTGTTCGGACTGCTCGCCCTCACCACCTCCGGTTCGGCGCTACGCGAGACGCTGGCCGAACGCGGCGCCGACCCGGCCGGTGTCGACGCGCTGGTGCTGCTCCTCCGCGGCTCCGGAGTGGTGTCGCTGGTCGTCGGGCTCGCGGTCGGGCTGATGTCCGGGCCGACGAGAGCGGGGGACCCGCGGTTCCGGCGCGCGGTGGTCGCATTGTCGGTGGTCTATGCGTTGATTCAGTGCGCGCTGCTGCTCACCGGTCTGGGCCAGGCACCGATGCTGCTGGTGTCGATCGTGCTGTCGGCCGCGAGCGTGCTGGTGTACCTGCGGTCCGCGACCGGATGGTTCGTGCGTGAGTGACACCGCCGGCAAGCCGGCGCCCGACGTCGACAAGCCCGTCTTCGAGGAGCCCGGCGCCCGCTGGCGGGTGGTCGCCCTCGGTCCCGTGCTGTGCCTGGTGGTCCTCGTCGCCGACCTGTTCATCGGTGTCGGGGTGCACCTGCTGGGGCTGACGCTGTTCGCGGTGGCACTGGCGGGGCTGGTGGCCCTGCAGGTGGTCGCCGCGCGCAGGCACGCGAGCGTCGAGGTCACCGCGATCACGGTGCGCTGCGGCACGGAGACCGTGGAACTGGCGGACATCGTCGAGGTGTTGCCCGAGGCGGACCCGTTCGCGGACGATCTGGAACCGTGGGAGTCGGCGCGCGCCCTCGGCGACCTGTCGGGGGTGCCCCGTCGCCGCACGGGGATCGGACTCCGGTTGCGCGGCGGCGAGCTGGTTCGGGCGTGGGCCCGTGACGGCGACGCGCTGCGGGCCGTGCTCGAGGACGCGGTGCGTGACGGCGAGGGGGAGGGGAACGGGCGGTGAGTACACGGGTGGTGCGGCTCGCGGAGGCGGGCCTGGCGGTGGCCTTCGTGCTGCTGGGTGTGTGGTGTTGGAGCCGGGGCGTGCAGACGTCGGATTTCGCCCCGCTCGCCGAGGGGGCGCCGCCGTTCTCGACGACGCACTACTCGGGGTCCTGGATCGGTGCGGCAACGGCGTCGGCCGTCGCGGCGGGTCTGCTGGTGATCGACTTGATCCGGGGGGGACGAGCGGATCTCGGACGCCCAGGTGAGCGGGGCTCCCGGTGAGCTGGAGGCACGGCACCTGCGGTACTTCGCCGCCGTGGCGGAAGAGCTGAGTTTCACCCGCGCTGCCGGCCGGCTGCACATGGCGCAGCAGTCGTTGAGTGCGCAGATCAAGCAGCTGGAACAGATCCTCGGTGTACCGCTGCTGGTCCGGACCACGCGCAGTGTGCGCCTCACCGCCGCAGGTGAGGACTTCCTGCAGGACGCCCGGTCGATCCTGTCCGCCATGTCCGCCGCGGCGGAGCACGCACGCTCGACGCATCGCCGGGCATGCGACCGGCTGGTGCTGGGGTTCATGGAGGGAGCGGCTCTCACCCTGACGGAACCGATCCTGTCGGCATTTCGCGCGCGCCACCCACACGTGACCGTGGAGATGAGACAGTTCAATTACGACGATCCCTCGGCCGGGCTGGCCCAGGAGGCCGTGGATGTGGCGATCCTGCGTCGTCCGATCGGGACGCCAGGCATCTGCTTCGAGCGCCTGTTCGCGGAGCCGGTGGTGGCGGCGTTGCCGCAGGGGAACCGGCTGGCGGGTCGCGAGTCGGTGCAGGTGGGTGAGCTGCTCGCGGAACCGATTCTCGGGTCGGCGTGTGCCGATCGGACGTGGAATGCGTTCTGGGAGCTGGACGCACATCGCGACGGAGAGCCCGCGAACGTGGTCTCCCGGTCGACGACGGTCCTCGAGGAGCTGCAGAAGGTGTCGGCCGGCGTCGGGTTCGTGGTGACCGGCGCGGCGGCCCGGTGGCTCGACTATCCCGGGGTGCGGCTGGTGCCGATCACGGATGCCGCACCGAGCGAGGTTGCCGTCGGCTGGCGGCGGGATCGCGAGTCGGCTCTGGTGCGTGGGTTCGTGGAGGTAGCCAGGGACGTCCGGGAGGAGCACGGCGCGGTGGTCGCCCGGCTGTGTGCTCCAGACCTCGCGGAACGCACCATCAGTGCACCACTTCCCGACTGGCAGGCGCAGCCTGTGAGTGCACTCTGAACGAGTGTTTCCGTTGGCATCCCCGCCGCCCTAGCGTCACTTCTCATGGGTGAGATGACATGGACGAATTTCGCTGGCGACCAGGTCTGCCGGCCGCGATCGATCGAGCGCCCGGCGAGCCGGGACGGACTCGCGGAGGTGATCGAGCGCGCGGGGCGCGACGGCGACAGGGTGCGGGTCGCAGGCTCCGGCCATTCGTTCAACGACGGCGTGCTGACCGACGGGGTACTGGTCACCCTGGACAGGATGAACCGGGTGCTCGACGTCGACCCTTCATCGGGGCTGGTCCGGTGCGAGGCCGGGATCTCGCTCGGCGCGCTGAGCGCCGCGATGTGGGACCACGGCCTGGCGTTCGCGAACCTCGGTGACATCGACGTGCAGTCGATCGCGGGCGCGACCGCGACGGGCACGCACGGCGCGGGCATCCGGCTGCCCAACCTGTCGACGAGCCTGCGTTCGATCGAGCTGACCCTCGCCGACGGCACCGTGATCGAGGTCGATGCGGACGGCGACCCGGAGACCTACCGCGCCGCGCGCGTGAGCATCGGCGCGCTCGGTGTCGTCAGCGCGGTGACGCTGCAGGCGGTACCCGCGTTCACGCTGGAGGGCATCGACACGCTCGAACCGCTCGACGACGTCCTCGACAATCTCGGCGAACTCGCCGACAAGAACGATCATTTCGGCTTCTTCGTCTTCCCGCACACCCGGTTCGCGATGACCAAGACCTGGAACCGCACGACCGCCGAGCCGCGGCCACTCTCGAAGCGCCGGGAGTGGCTCCACGACGTCGTGATGACCAACTACGCCTTCTGGGCCGCCTGCCGCGTGGGCCGCGCACGCCCCGGGTGGATCCCGGCCATCAACCGCCTGTGCGCCAGCCAGTCCGGGACGACACACCGCATCGACCGCTCCTACCGGGTCTTCGCGACCCCGCGGCTCGTCCCCATCACGGAGATGGAGTACGCGATCCCCAGCGCGGATGCCGCACAGGCCGTGCGGCGGGTCCTCGCCGTCGCGCAGGAGTCGCGCTTCGACGTGCCGGTGCCGCTGGAGGTGCGGTTCGTCGCCCCCGACGACGCTTTCCTCAGCCCGGCCGGCGACCGCGAGACCTGCTACATCGCCGTGCACCAGTTCGAGGGGATGGAATGGGAGCCGTACTTCCGCGAGGTGGAGCGGGTGCTGCTCGAGTACGGCGGCCGACCGCACTGGGGCAAGCGCCATTTCCGCGCCGCCGACGATCTGCGCCCACACTTTCCGCACTGGGATCGATTCGCCGCGGTGCGTGACCGACTTGATCCGCAGCGACGATTCACCAACCCCTACGTCGAGCGCGTGTTGGGGGCCTGACGATGGCAATGCTGCACGACCGGTTCGGTGACCTCCGCGGCACGCTTCCGTACCTCCGGCTCGGCTCCGGCCCGACGTCGCTGCGGCCGCTGCCCGGCCTCACGGACGGTCCGGCCGAGATCTGGCTCAAGGACGAGGGCGAATACGGCGACGGCGGCTGGGGCGGCAACAAGGTCCGCAAACTCGAATGGCTCATCCCCGATGCGCGGCGTCGAGGCCGACGCACCATCCTCACCGTCGGTGGGCTGGGAACGAATTGGGGCCTGGCGACCGCTCTGTACGCGCGCGAACACGGGATGGACACCGCGATCGCCCTCGTAGACCAGCCGGTCGACGACCATGTCAGCGCGCAACTCGAACGCCTCGAAAGCAGCGGTGCCACGCTGCACTTCACCCGAACCAAGGCACGCACCGTCGCAGCCGTCCCGCTGCTGCTTGCCCGGCACGCCACCGGAGCCCGGCTGCCGTATCTCCTGCCCGCGGGCGGTTCGTCCGCGGTCGGGACCCTCGGCTACGTGGAGGCCGCGCTGGAACTGGCCGGTCAGGTATCGGCGGGGATCGTCACCGAGCCGACGCACGTCGTCACCGCTATCGGATCGGGTGGCACCGCGGCCGGACTGCTGCTCGGCCTTCGGCTCGCCGGGCTGTCCACCCGCGTGGTCGGCGTCGTGGTGAACGACAAGCTACGTCTCGACGAGACCACCCTGCTGCGCTCGGCGCGGCGCACCGAACGACTACTCCGCTCCCGCGGCGCCCGAGTACCCGAGCTCACGCTCGGCGCCGATGACCTGGTGCTGGTGCGCGACCAGCTCGGCGACGGCTACGGCCATCCCACCGACCAGGGAGACACCGCACTTGCCCTCGCCGGCGAGCGAGCCGGTCTCACCCTCGAACCCGTCTACACGGCCAAGGCCATGGCAGCGGTGCTCGCTCTCGATGCGGCCGGCCGCCTCGGCGGTGGTCCCGTCGTGTTCCTGAACACGAACGGTCCCAGACTGTCCCCGCGCTGATCGCCTGGCGCGAATATACCCATACCGGGTATCATCACGTCATGAACGGTTACTCCCCGCAGAAGGACGACCTCCTCAAGCGACTTCGCCGCATCGAGGGACAGGTCGCGGGCATCTCGCGCATGGTCGACGACGACCGTTACTGCATCGACATCCTGACCCAGGTGTCCGCGGCGACGAAGGCGCTGCAGTCGGTCTCGCTGAAGCTGATGGACGAGCACCTCGCGCACTGCGTCGTCGAGGCCGCCAGGAAGGGCGGCCCGGAGGCGGACGCGAAGGTCAAGGAGGCCTCGGACGCGATCGCCCGGCTGGTTCGCTCCTAGCGGCGACCGCGGCGTTCCGGCCGCCCGATTTGCGCTGCACTCCCTCCAACTTGAACACTGTTCAAGTTGGAGGGAGTGCAGCGATGTCGACTGAGACGGACAGGGACCGCGCCGAGCGGGTGCACCACACCGTGGTGATCGGGGCCGGGTTCGCCGGCCTCGGCATGGCCGCAGGTCTCGTCAGGGCCGGACATGCCGACTTCGTCGTTCTCGAGAAGGCGGACGACCTCGGCGGTACCTGGCGGGAGAACACGTATCCAGGCTGCGAGTGCGACGTGCCGTCGGTCCTGTACTCGTACTCGTTCGCGCCGAACAGGCGCTGGAGTGGGGTGCGGGCGGCGCAGTCGGAGATCCTGGGCTACCTCGGGCGCGTGGCAGACGAGCACCGGATCCGCGATCGCATCGAGTTCGGAGTCGAGGTCGCGGGCGCCCGCTGGGACGAGTCCGGTGCCCGCTGGCATGTGTACACCACCGCCGGCCGTGAGTACGTGGCCCGGTTTCTCGTCATCGGCACGGGCGCCCTGCACCTGCCGAAGGTGCCGAGGATCCCCGGTGCGGAATCCTTCCGGGGTGCACAGTTCCACACGGCGGGCTGGGACCACTCGGTGGACCTGGCCGGCAAGTCGGTTGCGGTGATCGGTACCGGCGCCAGCGCAGTTCAGTTGGTCCCGCAGATCGCCGAACGCGCGGGGTCGCTCCAGTTGTACCAGCGCACGCCCCCGTGGGTGCTGCCGCGCCGCGAACGGCTGCCGGTACCGCGTACCCGGCTGGGCGCCAAGATCCTTCGGGGGTTGACCTACTGCGGCGCCGAGACGCTCGCCGCCGGGCTGAACGGCCACCCGGCGCTCGTCCGGCCGCTCGAGCGCCGGGCGCTCCGGCATCTGCGCCGACAGGTCGGCGATCCGGCGCTCCGGGCCACCCTCACCCCCGACTACCGGATCGGCTGCAAGCGAATCCTGCGGTCCAACAACTATTTTCCGGCGGTGGCCGATCCGCGCACCGAGGTGGTCACCGAGCGCATTGCCGAGATCCGGCCCGACGCCGTCGTCACCGCAGACGGGACCGTCCGCCCGGTGGACGCCATCGTCTACGCCACCGGATTCCGGGTGGCCGGTGCGCTGGCCCGGCTGCCGCTCGTCGGGCGCGGCGGTGTCAGTCTTCAGCAGCGGTGGCAGCGGGACGGGATCCGGACGCACCTCGGCATCAGCGTGTCGGGGCTGCCCAACGCGTTCCTGCTGACCGGTCCCAACACCGGACTCGGCCACACCTCGGTGGTGTTCATGATCGAGTCCCAGGTCCGGTACGCGCTCGCGGCGATGGAATTGGTGGCGGACGCCGCGGCGCGAGCGATCGACGTGCGCGAGGACGCACAGTCGGAGTTTCACGAGGAACTGCACAGCAAGCTCGCCGCCGCCGTGTGGAGCACCGGTGGCTGCCGCAGCTGGTACGTGGATGCTCAGGGTGCCAATCACTCACTGTGGCCGGGCTTCTCGTGGCAGTACCGGATGCGGACCCGGCGGGTGGATCGGGGCGCGCACGAGCTGTTCTAGATGCCGGTGGACGCGGCGCCCGGCCCCACCAGGGCCGCGAGCACCTCGACCTCCTGGGTCTTGACCACGAAGTACACCCCGACGCCGGGGTGCAGGTCGAGGTCCGCGACCGCCGCGGGTGTCACGTCGGCGGTCAGGCCGGCGCTGCCGTCCGGGTTCCGCTCGCCGTGCACCCGCACCGCGGCTCCGTGTACCTCCAGCTCGGCGATCGTCACCGGAAAGACGTTGCGGGGACTGGCATGTGGTGGTTCGAGGTGCACGGCTACCGAGCCGGGCCGGAACAGTGCCACCGCAAGTGTGCCGGGCTCCACCTCGCCGATTCCGGAAATTGGGGCACCCCAGGATGTTTCGAGAGTGCCGGGTTCGACGATCCGACCCGAGACCAGATTGACGCCGGCGACCTTCGCCGCGAAGGTGCTGCGCGGGGTGGTGAGCACCTCGCGCACGGTGCCGGACTCGACCACCCGGCCGGCCTCGACCACGACCACCCGGTCCGCCAGGGCCAGGGCGTCGAGCAGATCATGGGTGACGATCACCGCGGTTCGCCCTTGCTCGCGCAGAATGCGACGCAGCAGTCGCCGCAGCGCGGGCGCGACCGTGACATCCAACGCGGCCATCGGCTCGTCGAGGAGCAGGACTCGCGGCTCGGCGGCGAGGGCGCGCGCGATCGCAATCCGCTGGGCCTGCCCGCCGGAGAGCTGTGCGGGGCGCCTGCGCGCGAGGTCCTCGGCGTCGACCTCGCGCAGCCACCTCGTCGCAGCAGCCCGCGCGGTCGACCGCCCGGCGCCGTGGCTGCGCGGGGCGAAGCCGACGTTCGCGGCGGCCGTCAGATGCGGAAACAGCAGCGGCCGCTGGCTGAGCAGGGCCACCCCGCGCGCGTGCGGCGCGACGAACACCCCCGTCTCGGTGTCGGTGAGGATGTCGCCGCCTACGGTCACGGTGCCGCGGTCGGGGCGCAGCAGTCCGGCGATCAGTGAGAGCAGAGTCGACTTGCCGGCCCCGTTGGGTCCGAGCACGGCGAGCACCTCCCCGTCCGCGATCGTGACGTCGAAGTCGACGCCTCGACGATCGAGGCGGGCACTGACCCGCACGCCGCTCACGGCGCACCCGACATCACAGCACTACCGACATTCACAGCGCGCCCGCGATCCGGCGGCCGCGGGTGGCGACCACGATCAGCGCCGCGACCACGATCAGCAGCAGCGAGAGTGCCACCGCCGCATCGGGATCGGTCTCGCGTTGCAGGTAGATCTCCAGCGGCAGGGTGCGGGTGACGCCCTGCAGCGAACCGGCGAAGGTGATGGTCGCGCCGAACTCGCCGAGGGCGCGCGCGAAGGCGAGCACCGCGCCGGAGACCAGTCCCGGCAGCACCAGCGGCAGCGTCACCCGGCGCAGCACGGTGGTCGGGCGGGCGCCGAGCGTCGCCGCCACCGTCTCGTACCCGCGGCCCGCCACCCGCAGGGATCCCTCGAGGCTGACCACGAGGAACGGCAGCGAGACGAAGGTCTGGGCCAGCACGACCGCGGTCGTGGAGAAGGCGATCCGGAGGCCGATGACCTCGAGCTGATGCCCGAGCAGGCCCTGTCTGCCGAAGGTGTACAGCAGCGCGATGCCCCCGACCACCGGCGGCAGCACGAGCGGCAGCAGCACCAGCGCGCGCAGCAGCGACCGGCCGCGAAAGCTCCCGCGTGCCAACACCAGTGCCAGCGGGATCCCCAGCAACAGGCACAGGGCGGTGCTCGCCGCCGCGGTCTTCAGGCTCAACAGCAGTGCGACGCGCGAGGATTCGGACGTGATCAGCGGCAGGAAATTCGCCCAGTCGATCTCGACGAGGATCGCGACCAGCGGCAGCAGCAGGAAGGCGACGCCGAGTGCGGCGGGCAGGTAGGCCCAGGCGGGAAGTCCCACCCGGACCGCTCCGCCGCCGCGCGCCCGGGTCACGGCGTCGCGAACCCCGCTGCGGACAGCACCTTCCGGCCGTCGGCCCCGGTGACCAGGGCGACGAACTCCTGTGCGGCGGCGGGGTTGCCGGACGCCTTCAGGGTGGCGATCGGATAGGTGTTCACCGCGCCCGCCGACTCCGGGAAGGCCACGGTGGTGACCTTGTCTCCGGCGCCCGCCGCATCGGTGACGTAGACCAGGCCCGCATCGGCCTGACCCGAGGTGACCTTCCCGAGCACGTCGGTCACCGAGGACTCCTCGCTGACCGGATGCAGGGTGATGCCGGTGGCGGTCTCGATCTTCTTCGTCGCGGCGCCGCACGGCACCTGCGGCGCGCAGACCACCACCTGGGCGTCCGGTCGCGCCAGGTCCGCGAATGTCGCGATGTGCGCGGGGTTGCCGGGCGGGGTGACGATGGTCAGGGTGTTCGTGGCGAAGTCGACCGGCGTGCCGGCGACCAGTCCGGCGTCGGTGGCCTTGGTCATGTTCGCCGTGTCGGCGGAGGCGAACACGTCACCGGGCGCGCCCTGGGTGAGCTGCGCGACCAGGTCGGAGGAGCCGGCGAAGTTCAGCTTCACGTGGGTCCCGGGGTGCTGCTGCTCGAATTGCTTGCCGAGTTCGGTGAAGGTGGACTTGAGCGATGCCGCGGCGAATACGGTGATCTCGCCGGTGACGGGTGTGGCCCCACTCGTGGTGGCCGACCCGGAATCGTCGGTGGTCGCGGTCGAACAGCCTGCCACCAGGGCCGTGGCGGCGATCGCGACCAGGGCCGCTCCGAGGGTGCGTTTCACGAGGATCCTCCAGGGTGGTGAGTGTCGGGGGTTTCGACGACGACGGTGGTGGCCTTGACCATGGCGACGGCGACCTTGCCGGGCACCAGGCCGAGCTCACGCGCGGACGCGCTGCTCATCAGGGACACGACCGTGAACGGGCCACACTGCATCTGGACCTCGGCCATCACCTTGTCCTCGGTGACCTTGGTGACGAGTCCGACGAACCGATTGCGCGCGGAACTTCCGGTGCCGAGCGGGTCGGGTGGGGGACTGGCGTGGGCTCGGGCGAACTCGGCGAGCACCTCGCCGTCGATCACCTTGCGCCCGGACTCGTCCTTGCCCGCGGCGAGGGCCCCACTGTCGATCCAGCGGCGCACGGTGTCGTCGCTGACCCCGAGCAGTCCGGCGGCGTCCTTGACGCGTATCGACGACATGTGGCCCTCCGTCCCGGTTCCGCAGATGCGTCGCAGACTGCGATACTAGGTCAGTGTTCACGCGTGTGATACCTCGAAGTATCCGCGGATGAGCTTTTAGCATCGCGTCGCTCCAGGCCGCCAGGTAAAATCACTCCCGCCGGTCGGAGGTGGTTCGATGAAACCAGCCGCGCCCCAAGTGCTGTCGGTGTTCGAGGCCGTCGCCGGGGGTCCGCTGCCGCTGCGGGTCCGCTGCTGGGACGAGTCGACCGCCGGACCGCCGTCCGCGCGGGTTGCCGTGGTCTTCCGGAACCGGCGAGCGTTGCGCCGAATTCTCTGGTCGCCGGGCGAGCTCGGACTCGCGAGGGCCTACGTCTCCGGCGATCTCGGTGTCGAGGGCGACCTGTTCGAACTGCTCGAAGGACCCGACGTTGTCGAGCGGGTCGCGCGCAGGGATCTGCGCACGTTCGGCCTGCACGAGGTGGCGCACTTCGCCTCGACGTTCCTGCGCCTCGGCGCGATCGGACCGCCCCCGCGACCCCCCGAGCTCGAGGTGGCCCGGCGGCGGGGGAGCAAGCACAGCAAGGCCCGCGACGCCGCGGTCGTCTCACACCACTACGACGTCGGAAACGACTTCTACCGACTGATTCTCGGCCCGTCGATGGTCTACTCCTGCGGCTACTGGGCGCGCGGCGAGGGCGGTTCGCTCGAGGACGCCCAGTACGACAAGCTGGATCTGGTGTGCCGAAAGCTGCGGCTGCGGCCCGGCATGCGACTGCTCGACGTCGGCTGCGGCTGGGGGGCGATGCCGATCCACGCCGCGCGGTACTACGGAGTCTCGGCGGTAGGCGTGACGATCAGCCGCCGGCAACACGACCTGGCCCGCACGCTGGTCGCGGAGGCCGGGGTCGCGGACCGGGTCGAGATCCGCCTCCAGGACTACCGCGACGTCCGGGACGGGCCGTACGACGCGATCTCGAGCATCGGGATGTCCGAGCACGTCGGGGACAGGCAGTTGAACGCCTACACGGCCGGGATGGCGGCCCTGCTGCGCCCGGAGGGACGCCTGCTCAACCACGCGATATCGTCGATCGCGCCGCTCGTGGAGTCGAGGCACGCGGCGCCGACGTTCACCGACCGCTACATCTTCCCGGACGGAGAACTGTTGCCGCTCAGCCGGATTCTCGACGGACTCGAGCACGCCGGACTCGAGACCCGCGACTGCGAGGCACTGCGGGAGCACTACGCGTCGACCCTGCGCCACTGGGTGGCGAACCTGCAGCGCGAGTGGGCCCCGGCCGTGCGTCTGGTCGGGGCGCCCCGGGCACGCACCTGGCTGCTGTACCTGACGGCGAGCGCGCTCGCGTTCGAACGCGGCCGGATCGGTGTCAACCAGGTGCTTGCCGTCCGGCCGGGGGAGCGCGGCGCGAGCGGGCTGCCCCGTACCCGTGGGGAATGGCTCGGTCCGGACGGCTCCGGATGACCGGCGGCCGGAAATATTCTGTGGCGTAAGACCGTTTCTTCTGGTGGTGTGACCTGAGCAACGGTCGACCGACAGTTCGGGAGGGAGTCGAGTGGCCGGGACACGAGATCGGGCAGCGGCGCTCGACGCCGTCGGAGCCCGGCGCCGGGTCGCGAGGCCGGGCCACAACCCGGCGTACTACGTCGGCGCCGTGGGGCTGCCGGCGATCGTGCTCGTGGTGCTCGCGGTCGGCACCGCCAAACACTTCAACGGCCACCACCTCTGGGTTTTCGCGCTCGCGCTCGCCGCTCTGTTCGTGGCACGGGGTGTGCACCTCGGCAGGCCCGTCACGGCCGCGCACGCCGCCGCAGCCGCGGCCACCGTGCTCGCCGCGCTGATGATCCAGGCGACCGGACACTCGGCGATCGCGCTCACCGTGCTCGCCCTCAGCGGACTGGTGCTGATGTGGCCTGCATCCAGCCGTCCGCAGCCGGAACGCCTGCCGAGCGTGTACGCGCTGGTCGACCGGACGGTCGCGGATCCGCTCGCGCCGTTCGCGATGCACTCGCTCAAGAGCTACTTCTTCGCGGAGGACCAGTCCGCGGCGATCGGCTACCACGCCAGGCTCGGCGTGGCGGTGGTCGGCGGCGACCCGATCGGCGACCCGGGGCAGTTCCCGGCGTTGGTGACGCAGTTCCAGCGATTCTGCCGGGAGCGCGGCTGGCGGATCGTGGTGCTCGGTGCCGGCGAGGGCCGTCGCGGGCTGTGGGAAACCGCCGTGTGGCCACCCCTTCGGGCGGTCCCCATCGGCCGCGACGTGGTGGTCGAGGTCGGCACCTTCGACATGGTCGGCAGGAGATTCCGCAACCTCCGTCAGGCCGTGAGCCGCACGCGCAACGCCGGTCTGACCACCGAGGTGATCGCGGAGACGGACCTACCGGACGAACTGGCAGCGGAACTGCGCGAGATCGCGTCCCAGACGCACGGTGTGCAGGCCGAGCGCGGCTTCTCGATGATCCTCGACCATGCCCTCGACGGCCGTTACCCCGGCATGCTGATCGTCCTGGCCCGCGACAGGGACGGCGTGGTGCAGGGATTTCAGCGGTACGCGGTCGCCGGACGCGGCACCGAGATCAGCCTCGACGTGCCATGGCGGCGTAAGGACGCACCCAACGGCATCGACGAGAGGCTGAGCGTGGCGATGATCGACTACGCCCGCGACCACGGCGGAAAACGCGTCTCGCTCGCCTTCGCGGCCTTCCCCGAACTGTTCGACGAGAAGGACCGCGGGTGGCTGCGGCAGGTGCTGTTCAACGTGATTCACCTGGGTGATCCGTTGCTGGCCCTCGAGTCGCTGTACCGCTACCTGAAGAAGTTCCACTCGATCGGCGACCGTCGCTACGTGCTGCTGAGCTTCCGGATGCTGCCGATCGCGGCGTTCGTGCTGCTGTCCCTCGAGTTCGTGCCGCACCGCAGATCCGACTAGCCAAAGCTGAGTCCGAAATATAGATTCAGCTACGTGGACGTCACTCTGGCCGAGACCCTGGCCGTGGTCGGGGAGCGCTGGGCGCTGCTCGTGGTTCGTGAGATCTCGCTCGGGTTGCGCCGCTTCGACGAACTCCGCGACGCCACCGGTGCGCCTCGCGGGGTGCTTTCGGACCGCCTGCAGCGACTCGTCGCCGCGGGCGTGCTCGACACCCGTGAGTACCGGTTGCCAGGCAGTCGGGCACGCCTCGAGTACGCGCTCACCGACGCCGGACTCGACCTGCTGCCGGTGCTCGCCGCGCTGACCGACTGGGGCGAGCGACATCTCGCGCCCGGCGCCGTACCCGAGGTGGTCTACCGGCACGGCGGCTGCGGCGGTCGCGTCACCGCCCGCCTCGTCTGCGAGTGCGGAGCGGAAGTCGGTGTGCGCCAACGACTGATCGCCCAAGTGAACCGTTGACCGGCTCGATCCCGACCCGGCCGCCCGAGAGAGAAGGACCGAACATGGCCCTCGCCGCCACCACCGACGCCGACTTCGCCGCCGACGTGCTCGACTCGAGTACACCGGTGCTCGTCGACTTCACCGCGACCCACTGCGGGCCGTGCAAGATGATCGCGCCGGTGCTCGAGCAGATCGCGACGGACGAGGCCGGGCGACTCCGCGTCGTCACCCTCGACGTCGACGTCAACCCGCTCACCACCCGCGACTACCAGGTGATGGGCACGCCGACGCTGGCGCTGTTCGTGGGTGGGCAACTGGTCGAGCGGCTGACCGGCGCCAAGCCGCGGGCGGCGATCCTGCGGGCGCTCGACCCGCACCTGGCGGTGGGGTGATCAGCCGGCGGCGATCCGGACCAACTGCTGGTGCCGCAACGGAATCGGCGTCTCCAACGCGATCGACGTCGCGGACCGCAGCACGTGCGTCCCGTCCACGATCTGGTTGATCACCCGCTGCAGGTCGGCGTGGGTGCGGGCGACCACCCGGATCAGCACGTCGCCCGCGCCGGTGATGGTGTGCGCCTCGAGCACCTCCGGGATCGCCGCGAGGTGCTCGACCACCGCCCCGTGCCCCTGCCCCTGCGCGATCTCGAGCGTGGCGAACGCGGTGACCGGGAAGCCCAGCGCCGCGGCGTCGAGGGTCGGGGCGAGGCCGGCGATCACCCCACTGCGCTCGAGCCGGGACAGGCGGGCCGCGGCGGTGCCGCGCGCGACGCCCAGCCGCCGGGAGGCCTCGAGCACCCCCACCCGCGGTTCGGCGTGCAGCAGGTCCAGCAGGTCGGCGTCCAGGCGGTCGATGCTCATCGGGCTCTCCCATCGGCGGGATCGATGGTCAACATGTCCAGCTGAACCCGCTCACAGGCCAGCATTCTGTACATGGTGACCAGCGTCAACCGGTGTCGTTGCGCAGTCGGCCGGGCGGGGTCACAGTGGGGGCATGACCACCGCGCGGCTGACCCCGCACGAGCGCGCAGCACACCTGGGCCGCGCCAGGCTGCGGCGCCTCGTCGGGCTCGTCGACCACGACGACGCCGCCGACCCCTTCCCGGTCGTCGGCATGGACGCCGTGGTGTTCGTGTGCGGCAACGCCACCCAGTGCGCGCACTACTTCGTCTCCGCGTGGGGGATGACCCTCGTCGCCTACGCCGGACCGGAAACCGGTCAGCGCGACCACAAGTCGTTCGTGCTCGAGTCCGGTTCGGTGCGGTTCGTGCTGACCGGTGCCGTCGACCCCGGCAGCGCACTGGCCGACCACCACCGCAGGCACGGTGACGGCGTCGTGGACCTGGCGATGGAGGTCCTCGACGTCGACCGGTGCGTCGAGCACGCCCGTGCCCACGGCGCCACCGTCCTCGAGGAACCGCGCGACGAGACCGACGAGCACGGTGTGGTCCGGCTCGCCGCGCTCGCGACCTACGGCAGCACCCGGCACACCCTCGTCGACCGGTCCCGGTACCACGGGGTGTACCTGCCCGGATTCGTGCCGCGGACAAGCGGATTCGAGGGCGGGCCGCGTCCCCTGTTCCAGGCGCTCGACCACGCCGTCGGGAACGTCGAGATGGGCCGGATGAACCACTGGGTGCACTTCTACAACGAGGTCATGGGGTTCACGAACCTGGCCGAGTTCGTCGGCGACGACATCGCCACCGAGTACTCCGCCCTGATGAGCAAGGTCGTCGCGAACGGCAACCACCGGGTGAAGTTCCCGCTCAACGAGCCGGCGGTCGGGCGAAAGCGCTCGCAGATCGACGAGTACCTCGACTTCTACGGCGAACCCGGCTGCCAGCACCTGGCCCTGGCCACCGACGACATCCTCGGCGCCGTCGACGTCCTGCGGGCGGCGGGGGTGGAGTTCCTCGACACCCCGGACGCCTACTACGACGACCCGCAGCTGCGGGCCAGGATCGGCCGGGTCAGGGTGCCCGTCGACCAGCTCAAGGCGCGCGGGGTCCTCGTCGACCGCGACGAGGACGGCTACCTCCTGCAGATCTTCACCAGGCCGCTCGGCGACCGGCCCACCGTCTTCTTCGAACTGATCGAGCGTCACGGCTCGCTCGGCTTCGGCAAGGGCAACTTCCGGGCCCTGTTCGAGTCCATCGAGCGCGAGCAGGCGGCGCGCGGCAATCTGTGAACCCCACTGTCACAGTCGGCCGGTCCGGCACGTCCCAGCGGGCACCGTGACCCGATCGGTATTGGTTGTCCTGGCAAATGATGCGCCGGTCGTGTTTCATCTGTGAACTATGAGCACTGTCACCCGAGTCACCCGCATCGTCGCCGCCACCGCCGGATCCGTCGCCGTGCTGGCCGCCTCGGCCGCCATCGCAACCGCGGCGCCGGCAGCGCCCGGTGCCGAGCGGTTCACCCCGCTGGCCGACGGCTCGCACACCGAGTTCCTGGTCAACCCGGTGCTCAACCAGGACGACCTGTTCAACACCAACAAGGACCTCACCACGCTGCCCGACGTGCGCGCGCACAGCATCGACGGTCGCAGCTTCTCCTTCTACCGGGTCGTCGACGGCGTCCGGATCGGGATGGTGCGCGTCAACGAGTTCTGCCTGCCGACCGGCGTCTGCCACGGCCTGATCGTGGACAACCCCACGCCCGTCATCTAGTCGGAACGATCCGTGGGCGTCACCCCGCCCAGGTCGTGGGCACGTCCCCGCCGCCCTCGGGGCTGACCCGCACCCCCACCTGAGTCAGCAGCGGAACGGGCGCGATCGGCCCGGCGAACAGCGCCTGCCCAAGCCCGAACCCGGTCGCGCGGTGCAGCATCGGGGCGGGCACGTGCGAGAACAGCGCGCACAGGTCCTCGATGTCGGCGGCACCGTTCATCCGCATCAGCACCAGGTTGTCGCACTGGGAGACCACGTTCGGGTGCACCTTCCCGGGTCGCTGGGTCGCCACGAACAGGTGCAGGCCGAACTTGCGGCCCTCCCCGGCGATCAGGATGCCGAGGTCGGCGGTGGCCTTCAGGAGCGGGTCGTCGGTGACGGCGGGCAGCACGTTGTGCGCCTCGTCGACGACCAGCAACACCGGCTCGCGGCGACGCCGGCCCGCCCAGCGCCTGCCGAGGATCGCCAGCGCCACCGCAGTCCGCTCGTCGGGCCGCGACAGGCTCCCGAGGTCGACGATCACGCAGCGGGCGGCGCTCATGTCGTACTCGACCGCCGACCGCTCGTCGCCGCGACGCCACAGATCCCACTCCGTGATGCGCAGGTTGCCGATCCGGGCGGCGAGCCGCTCGGTGTCCCGGTGGCCGGCCGCCGCGGCCGCCAGGTCGTGGACCGAGTAGGGCACGGTCAGGGTCGCGGTGACCTGGCGCAGCGCCCGAAACTCGTCGAGGTCGCGGATCGGGTCCATCCGCAGCAGCAGGGCCTGCGCGTCCAGGTCGAGGTCGCTGAAGTCGATGCACAGGGTGTGCTTCGCGTCGTAGCCGCGCGCCCGCGCGACGTGCACCCCCGGCGCGACCTCCCGGTGCCGCGCCGCCGCTTCGGACCCGTCCTCGGGATCGCAGGAGCCGAGGAACACGTGGTCGGAATTCGGGTCGAGCACCACGATCGGCAGTTCGGTCGAGCCGAGCAGCCGTTCGAGCAGCCCACCAGTGGTGTACGTCTTGCCGGAACCGGACTGACCGCACATGAAGGTGTGCCGCGCGAACCCCTTCGCCCGCAGCCGGGCCGGGACGTCCGGCGCCTGCCGCAGCACACCGATCTCTATGGTCGCCTCGGTCCCGGTCAGGCCCGCGGCGATCGCGGCGGTCTCGGCGCCGCTCGCCGGGCGAATCGGATGCTCGCCGAACGACTCGACCGCCCGCCGCTCGACGAAACCACTGTCGGTGAACTCGCCGAGGGTGGTCGCCGTCCCGTGCAGCGCGCGCATCAACGGCCGGGCGCTGGCCGAGACCACGCCGATCCGCGCCATCCCGTCGCGCACGGTGAAATCGAGCTGTGGGCCCTCGCGCTCGACCAGGTCGACCGCCCGAATCTGAACGACGACCCCGCGGCCGCCGTCGAACTCGATCACCGCGAACCCGCCGACCTCGACGCCGATCTCCAGCGGGCCCGCGAAGGACACCTCGCGACCGTCGGCGGACACGGCCACCTGGGCGACCTGGAAGCGTTCGTACAGTTCGTGGCGGTGGTCCTGCAACGCGTCGATCGTGGGTTCCATGCGGACATTCTGCGCGACCGGAGTGTCTGATATGTCACTCCGCAGGTCCGTCGAGTCGTTTCGCGGGGCGGCGTACCTGGTGTTTCGGGCGACTGTGCCGGGTGCGGTCCGGTGTTTCGCCTCGTTCCGGCGCATTCTCCTACACCCTGTCGTTGTCAAGATCGCAGGAACTGGGACACTGGGGGTCGTGACTGTATCCACCGGCGCATCCGCGCAGCCCAATCCTGGCGGCGCCGGGCATGTCCCCGCGAAGTCCGCCCAGCTCTTCGAACGGGCCAGTGCGGTCATCCCCGGGGGAGTCAACTCCCCGGTGCGGGCGTTCGGCTCGGTGGGCGGCACGCCCCGGTTCATCGCCAGCGCCTCCGGCTGCACCCTCACCGACGTGGACGGCAACGACTACGTCGACCTGGTGTGCTCGTGGGGTCCGATGATCCTCGGTCACGCGCACCCCGCGGTCGTCGAGGCCGTGCGCACGGCGGCGACGACCGGACTGTCCTTCGGTGCCCCCACCGAGGGCGAGATCGAGCTCGCCGAGACCATCGTCGACCGGGTCGGCTCCGTCGACGCGGTCCGTCTGGTCAACTCCGGCACCGAGGCGACGATGAGCGCCGTGCGCCTGGCCCGCGGCTTCACCGGCCGCACCAAGATCGTCAAGTTCGCCGGCTGCTACCACGGCCACGTCGACGCGCTGCTCGCCGAGGCGGGCTCGGGCCTGGCGACCTTCGGCCTGCCCACCTCTCCCGGCGTCACCGGCGCCCAGTCCTCCGACACCATCGTGCTGCCCTACAACGATCTCGACGCCGTCGCGCGGGTGTTCGCCGCGAATCCCGGCCAGATCGCGTGCGTGATCACCGAGGCCGCCGCGGGCAACATGGGCGCGATCGCGCCGCTGCCCGGCTTCAACGAGGGCCTACGCCGGCTGTGCACCGCCCACGACGCACTGCTGATCATGGACGAGGTGATGACGGGATTCCGGGTCAGCTCCGCCGGCTGGTACGGGCTCGACGGCGTCGCGGGCGACCTGACGACCTTCGGCAAGGTGATGAGCGGCGGCCTGCCCGCGGCCGCGTTCGGCGGTCGCGCCGACGTGATGGCGCACCTGGCGCCGGCCGGCCCGGTCTACCAGGCGGGCACCCTGTCCGGGAATCCCGTCGCCGTCGCTGCCGGACTGGCCAGCCTGCGCGCCGCGGACCAGAGCGTGTACGACGCCCTCGAACGTAACGCCGCGACCCTCGGCCGGCTGCTCGGTGACGCCCTCACCGAGGCGGGGGTCGAGCACCAGGTGCAATTTGCAGGCACCATGGTGAGCGTGTTCTTCGCCGACCGCCCCGTCACCGACTACGCGGCGGCGAAGGCCAGCGAGACCTGGCGGTTCCCAGCCTTCTTCCACACGCTGCTCTCCCGCGGCGTGTACCCGCCCCCGAGTGCCTACGAGGCGTGGTTCGTTTCGGCCGCCCTCGACGACGCCGCGTTCGACCGCATTGCGGACGCGCTGCCCGCCGCCGCGCGGGCAGCCGCAGCCGCGACGCCGACCAGCTAGACCCCGACCGTTCCTCCCGCCCCTTAGCTCACGGAGCAGACCACGTGACCAGCGCTCAGCAGACGCCGCCCGCAGACCCGGCCGAATCCCGCACCATCGTGCACGTTCTCCGGCACGGCGAGGTGCACAACCCGAAGGGGATCCTGTACGGCAGGCTCCCCGGCTACCGGCTGTCCGTCACCGGCCAGGCGCAGGCTCGCACCGTCGCCTCGGTGCTGGCGGGTCACGACATCACCCACGTGGTGGCCTCGCCGCTGCAGCGGGCGCAGGAGACGGCGACGCCGATCGCCGACGAGCACGGGCTGACGCTGGCCACCGACGACAACCTGATCGAGGCGGGCAACGAGTTCGAGGGGCTCAAGGTCTCCGTCGGAGACGGCGCGCTGCGCCGGCCGCGGCACTGGTGGAAGCTGCGCGACCCGTTCACCCCGTCCTGGGGCGAGCCGTACCTGCAGATCGCGCATCGCATGCTCGCCGCGGTCAACGCGGCCCGCGTCGCGGCGGTCGGGCACGAGGCCGTGTGCGTGAGCCATCAGCTGCCGGTGTGGACCCTGCGCCGGTTCCTGCAGGGCGAGCGGCTGTGGCACGACCCGCGGCACCGTCAGTGCGGCCTCGCCTCGCTCACCTCGCTGGTGTACGAGGGCGACACCCTCGTCGACATCGTCTACTCGGAGCCCGCGGGCGCGTCCGATCCGAGGGTGACCGGGGCATGAGGCGACGTGCGGCCGCACCCCGGGCGCTGGCGGGGGTGGCGGCGGTCCTGGCGACCGCCGTCTTCGTGACCGCCTGCGGTACCGGTACCGACGCGGTCGCGCAGGGCGGCACCTTCGACTTCGTCTCGCCTGGTGGCAAGACCGAGATCTACTACGACCCGCCGAGCGAGCGCGGCACCCTCGGACCGATGTCCGGTCCCGACGTGATGGTCGACGGCAAGACGACCTCGCTGTCCGACTTCGACGGCAAGGTCGTCGTGGTCAACCTGTGGGGTCAGTGGTGCGGGCCGTGCCGCGGCGAGGCCGACGCACTCGAGACGGTGTACGACAACACCAAGGACCTGGGCGTGGCGTTCCTCGGCATCAACGTCAAGGACTACCAGCAGCAGAAGGCACAGGACTTCATCGTCAACAACAAGGTCGGCTACCCGTCGATCTACGACCCGTCCATGCGCACCCTGACCGCGCTCGGGGGCAGCTTCCCGACCAGCGTCATCCCGTCCACCCTGGTCCTCGACCGGGAGCACCGGGTCGCCGCGGTCTTCCTCAAGGCGCTGCTCGCCGAGGACCTGCAGCCGGTGGTCGAGAGGGTCGCGGCAGAACAGTGAATACCGCAACGCTCGCCGCCGGGATAGGCGAGAGCTTCCAGAACACCGCGGCGTCCGGACCGCTGCTGCTCGCACTCGGCGCGTGCATGCTGGCCGGACTGGTGTCGTTCGCGTCGCCGTGCGTGGTGCCGTTGGTGCCCGGCTACCTGTCGTACCTGGCCGGCGTCGTCGGCGCCGACGCGCCTGCGGTCACCGCGGCCGAGGCGGGCGCGCTGAAGAGCCGGACCGACACCAAGAGCGCCGCGCGACTGCGCGTCGCGGGCGCGGCGGGACTGTTCGTTCTCGGTTTCACCGTCGTGTTCGTGCTGGCCACCGTCTCGGTGTTCGGGCTCATCTCCGCGGTGACGGTCAACCGCGAGGTGCTCCAGCGGATCGGCGGCGTGGTCACCATCGCGATGGGTCTGGTGTTCATCGGTCTGGTGCCCGCGCTGCAGCGCGACGTCCGGTTCGAGCCGCGACGGGTGTCCGGGCTGATCGGGGCGCCGATGCTGGGCGCGGTGTTCGGGCTCGGGTGGACGCCCTGCCTGGGGCCGACCTTGGCCGGCGTGCTGTCGGTCGCGGCGGGCACCGAGGGCGCGACCGCCGCGCGCGGGGTGGCGCTCATCGTGGCGTACTGCGTCGGACTCGGGTTGCCGTTCGTGATCCTGGCCTTCGGGTCGGTGAGCGCGCTGCGCGGCGTCGGCTGGCTGCGACGCAACGCACGGCTGATTCAGATCTTCGGCGGCGTGATGCTGGTGGCGGTGGGCCTGGCCCTGGTCACCGGCATGTGGGACGTCTTCGTCGGGTGGGTTCGGGACGCGTTCATTTCGGAGGTGACGTTGCCGATATGACGGTCAACGAAGAACAGACTGTGCACGATGACGCTGCCTCGCCGACTCCGCCGGCGCGGCAGTCGCTCGCCGGCCGTGCGGTGGCACTGGTGCGCAACACCTGGCGCGGCCTGACCTCCATGCGGACGGCGCTGGTCCTGCTGTTCCTGCTGGCATTCGCCGCGATCCCGGGCGCACTGCTGCCGCAGCGCAGCCTGAACGCGGGCAAGGTCGACGAGTACATCGCGAACCGGCCCACCCTCGGGCCGCTGATGGACAAGCTCGAACTGTTCGACGTGTTCGGCAGCTTCTGGTTCACCGCCGTGTACGTGCTGCTGTTCGTATCCCTGATCGGCTGCATCACGCCGCGCTGCTGGGAGCACTACCTGGCCCTGCGCGCCAAGCCGGTGGCCGCGCCGCGCAACCTGGCCCGACTGCCGCATCACGCGGACGCGACGGTCGACGCCGCGCCCGAGGCCGTCGCCGAGGCCGTCCGCGCGAGGCTGCGCGGCTGGAAGACCAGCACCCGTACCGGCGCCGAGTTGCGCGCGGGCAGGCCGGGCGAGATCGCCGTGTCGGCCGAGAAGGGGTACCTGCGCGAGGCGGGCAACCTGGTGTTCCACCTGTCGCTGGTGGGCCTGCTGGCCGCGATCGCGATCGGCAAGCTGTTCAGCTACGAGGGCAACGTCATCGTGATCGCCGACGACGGCCCCGGCATCTGCACCACCTCCCCGGCGGTGTTCGACTCGTTCCGCGCGGGCAATGTCGAGGACGGCACCGGCATGACGCCGCTGTGCGTGCGGGTCAAGGACTTCAAGGCCGACTACCTGGACAACGGGCAGGCCGAGATGTTCACCTCGAACATCGAGTACCAGTCCGGGGACGACATCGCGTCGAACACCTGGCGCAGCGACCAGCTGCAGGTCAACCACCCGCTCCGGGTCGCGGGCGACCGGGTCTACCTGCAGGGTCACGGGTTCGCCCCGACCTTCACGGTGACCTTCCCCAACGGCGAGACCCGCACCGAGACCCTGCAGTGGCGGCCCGACGACGCGCGGACGTTCCTGTCCAGCGGCGCCATGCGGTTCGACCCCCCGGGCGGGATGTACCCGGACTCGGCGGAGCGCCGCAAGAACCAGATCGCGCTCGAGGGACTGTTCGCGCCGACCGCGCTGATGCACGGCAACCTGCTCTCGTCGAGCTACCCGGCGATGCAGGATCCGGCGGTCGCGATCGACATCTACAAGGGCGACACCGGCCTGGACACCGGACTGCCGCAGTCGATCTTCTCGCTGAGCAAGGAACTGGTGAACCAGGGTCGGCTGACCAAACAGGATCGCGTCAACCTGCGGCCGGGGGAGAGTTCCACGCTGCCGGACGGCACCCAGGTGCGGTTCGACGGCGCCAAGGAATTCGTGAACCTGCAGGTCTCGCACGATCCGGCGCAGGGGTGGGTGCTGGTGTTCGCGCTGACCATGATGGCCGGGCTGCTGGTGTCGCTGGTGATCAAGCGCAGGCGGATCTGGGTGCGGGTGTACCCCGCGCCGGATGATGCCGACACTGTGTCGGATACATTGGACCCGCAACGACGACGTACCGTAGTAGAACTGGGTGGGCTCGCCCGCACCGACCAGGCCGGTTGGGGCGACGAGTTCGACCGCCTCTCCGGCCGCCTGCTGGGCGACCTGAGGAGCGGCGCCGGCGAAGCGAACACAGACCAGTCGACCCCGCAGAACCGCGCCTGAGCGCAGGAGACACACGATGCCGATCAACGAAAACCTGGCTCGCTACAGCGACCTGGCATTCCAGTCCTCGTTCGCGATCTACGTGCTGGCCTTCGTGCTGCTGATCGCGCAGTTCGCCACCACCAAGGCCGACGCGGTGGCGCAGCGCGAGGCGCGCGAGCTCGTCGGGGCAGGCGGGCCCAACCCCGCGCCGAGCGCCGCGGTCCCCGGCCGGGTGATCGAGGAGCCCCGCAAGCCCTGGTCCGAGCGGCTCGGCAACATGGCGATGGCCGTCCTCGTCGTCGGTGTCGCGCTGCAGATCGCGTCGATCGTGCTGCGCGGCTTCGCCACCGATCGGTTCCCGCTGGGCAACATGTACGAGTTCGTGACCATGGCGACGGCCGCGTCGATGGTGGTCGGGCTGGTCGCGCTGCGCAGCCAGACGTACCGGTCGCTGTGGGTGTACGTGCTGGTCGTGGTCATTCCGCTGATGTTCCTGGCGGCCACGGTGCTCTACGCCGACGCCGCGCCCGTGGTGCCCGCGCTCCGGTCCTACTGGCTGCCGATCCACGTGACGATCATCAGCGTCGGCAGCGGCATCTTCATGGTCGCGGGCGTCGCGAGCCTGATGTTCCTGCTGCGGCTGCGCCAGCCGAAGGGCGAGGAGTCCAGCGGCTTCTGGGGCAAGCTCGCCTCCCGACTGCCCGACGCCCAGACCCTCGACCGGCTCGCCTACAAGACCACGATCATCGCCTTCCCGCTGTTCGGCGCAGGCGTGATCCTCGGTGCGATCTGGGCGGAGGCCGCGTGGGGCCGGTTCTGGGGATGGGACCCCAAGGAGACCGTGTCCTTCATCGCCTGGGTCATCTACGCCGCCTACCTGCATGCGCGCGCGACCTCGGGCTGGCGGAACACCCGTGCGGCGTGGATCAACATCGCCGGTTTCGTGGCAATGCTGTTCAATCTCTTCATCATCAACATGGTCGTGTCGGGACTGCACTCCTACGCCGGCCTGAGCTGATCGCCGCGCCGAATCGGGCGAATCGTTACCGTGGCGGCTCGTGATCGGGCGTCAGGTCACGAGCTGGTTTCGGGCGAGCGGCCATCGACCCCGAAGGTCACGGAACTGTGGCGTAGTTGTGACCACTTCGGCGGTTCGGTCGCCAGACATCTCGGCCGCGGATACCCGATGATCGATACATGCGCACGGTTCGGCGGTCGCTTCGGGTCTGGAACGGAATCGCGCTGGGCACGGCGCTGGTGCTCGGGATCGGCGTGGTCTCAGGGGTCCTGCACAAAACGAAGACGTACGACCCCGAATCGGTGGTCGCGGAATTCGTCGGGGCCCTCAACGCGCACGATGTGGACGCCGCCGCCGATGTGACCTCGTATCCGAGCGCCGCGAAAGCGTCGATCAAGCAGATGTTCGACGCACTCGGGCCCGAGAAGGTCGACTTCGACGTCAACCAGGTGATCAGCCTCGGCCCGGACTCCGGCATGTTCAACGCCGCGGCGACCTGGGACCTCGGCAAGGACCGCACCTGGAACTACAACGTCAACGGCTGGGTCCGGAAGCTGTCGGTCGGATGGCGGGTGTCCTGGAACCCACAGACCCTCGCGCCCGGCATCGGCAACGGCCGCATCCTCCAACTCGATCGAACCGACGCCGCGCCGCCGACCGTGTTCGACATCTCGGGCGTGCCGATGATGACCGAGCAGCGCATCAACGCCGTGAAGCTCGACCCGGCGACCACGCCCGATCCGGTCGGTACCACCATCCGGCTCGCGAAGGTCATCGAACCGGTCGCCCCGTTGATCACCCCGGAGTCGATGCAGCAGGACCTCGCCGCCGCGCACGGCAAGCAGATCACCGCGGTGAGCCTGCGCGACGGGGACTTCGCGGTCCTCGAGAACGACCTGAGGGCGATCCCCGGCGTGGTGATCGACACCCAGCCCAAGCTCATCACCGTTGACCGCCGGGTCACCAGCCCGGTCGTGGACGCGATGCGCAACGTCTGGCAGGCGAACCGCGACGCGACCGCAGGGTGGGCGGTGAACGCGGTCGCCCCGGACGGCTCCCGGACTCCGCTCACCGGCTACCAGGGTCCGCCCGGGCCGGACATCCGGTCGACGCTCGAGCCGCGCCTGCAGTTGGCCGCCGAGGACGCGGTGGTGAGCGTGGGCACGCCCGCCGCGATCGTCGCGATCCAGCCGTCGACCGGTGCGCTGCTCGCGGTCGCACAGAACAACCAGGCCAGCGACCAGGGGCCGATCGCGTTCACCGGGCTGTACCCGTCCGGCTCGGCGCTCGACCTGGTCCGCACCGCCGCCGCGGCGCAGAACACCGACGTCGAGCACGCGGCGAAGGAGCTCGGACTCGCGCTCGGCTACAAGATTCCCGGCCTCGACCAGCAGACCGCGACCTTCCCGAGCGGCGGACCCAACCTGATGCGGGCGGCGTCGGACAAGAAGTCCGACGACGTGATGGTCAGCCCGTTCGGGATGGCGTTGGTGGCCGCGGCGATCTCGCGGGGCGCCCCTACCGTCCCGGTGATCGCGGCGGGACAGCCCGCGACGACCACGGAGACGGCGCCGCCGCTGCCGTCCGCGGTCGTCGACCAGCTGCGCGGGGTCATGCGTGACACGGTGCAGCGCGGCAACGCCAACCTCCTGGCCGGTTACGGGGACCTGGTCGGCGCGACGGGCGCGCACGACGACGACCGCTGGTTCTACGGTTCCCGCGGCGACCTGGCGTTCGCGGTGTTCGTGCAGAACGCGGACGGCGGCGATCAGGCGGTCAAGATGACCGACCGGATGTTCAAGGCGCTCGCGAAGCCGCCGGCCTGATCGGCGGACGATCAGTCGGAGTGGTCGCCCGGGTTGGTGTCCGGGGTGTCGCCGGACCGGGGGTGGTTCCGTCGGTTCATCTGCCACAAGAACTCCGGATCGTCGTCCGGACCCACGACTCGGCCGGCGGGCGGAGCCTGCGTGTCCGGCCCGAAGGCCTTCCACAGCAACACGGCCAGCGTCACCAGCCCGACGAGCGCCAACAGGTAGATCACGACGCACCTCCTCTGATCCAGGGTAGTCGCGTGATCGAGCCCTGACGACGACCACGATCCGTGACGGCAGAACGGCGAACGGGCGGTTGCCGGGCCGGCCTCTCGGCCGACGGTCCGACAACCGCCCGTTCGCGGAGGTGCGGGTGTTACACCGAGACGATGACCGACGAGCCGTGGCCGAAGAGGCCCTGGTTCGCGGTGATGCCGACCCGGGCGCCCTCCACCTGACGGCCCTCGGCCTGACCGCGCAACTGCCAGGTGAGCTCGCAGACCTGCGCGAGCGCTTGGGCGGGCACGGCCTCGCCGAAGCAGGCCAGGCCGCCGGACGGGTTGACCGGGATGCGGCCGCCGATGGTGGTGTCGCCGGCGCGCAGCAGGTGCTCGGCCTCGCCGCGCTTGCACAGCGCCAGGTCCTCGATCCAGTCCAGCTCCACCGAGGTGGCCAGGTCGTAGACCTCGGCGACGTCCACGTCCTCCGGCGAGATGCCGGCCTCCTCGTAGGCGGCGTGACCGATGGACTCCTTGAAGGTGCGCTCGGGGGCGGGCACCGCCGACGCCGAGTCGGTGGAGAAGTTCGGCATGTCCATGATCGTCTGCGGGAACGTCGGGGTGACGGTCGAGATCGCGCTGATCCGAACCGGATCCGCGATGCCCATCTTGCGGGCGTACTCCATCGACGTGACGAGCACGGCCGCACCTCCGTCGGAGGTGGCGCAGATGTCCAGCAGGTGCAGCGGGTTGGAGACCACGGGGGAGGCCAGCACGTTCTCGACCGTGACCTCCTTGCGGTAGCGCGCGTTCGGGTTGCTGAGCCCGTGCCTGGCGTTCTTGACCTTCACGTTGGCGAAGTCCTCGGAGGTGGCGCCGTAGAGGTCCATGCGCCGACGCGCGTTGAGGGCGAAGTACGCCGGGTTGGTCATGCCCATCAGGCGGAAGCGCAGCCAGTCCGGGTCGTCCCAGCGCTCGCCGGCGACGGGCGCCAGGAAGCCCTTGGGGGTGGTGTCGGCGCCGACGACCAGCGCGACCTCGGACAGTCCGGCCAGGATGCGGGCGCGGGCGGTGTCCAACGCCTGGGCGCCGGTGGCGCATGCCGCGTACGAGGTGGCGACGCGGGCGCCGTTCCAGCCGAGCGCCTGGGCGAACGTCGCGCCGGCGACGTATCCGCCGTAGCCGTTGCGGACGGTCTCGCCGCCGACGATGTAGTCGACGTCCTGCCACGGCACGTTGGCGTCGGCCAGCGCGGCGCGCGCGGCGGCGACGCCGTACTTGACGAACGAGTGGCCCCACTTGCCCCACGGGTGCATGCCCACACCGAGGATTGCGACGTCCTTGCTCATGCCTGCTGCTCCTCGTTCTCGGTGGTGCCGCCGGTGACAGGCTTCCAGGCCCACATCGTCCGGTCGCCGGTCTCGTCGGTGTAGATGGTCTCCACGACCAGCTCCACCTGGTTGCCCACCTTCAGGTCGTCCACGCCGAAGCCGTTGGCGGCCTGGCCGAGGATCACGATGCCCTCCGGCAGCTCGACCGCGACGAGCGCGAACGGCACGTACGGGTCGGTGATCGGGATGTACGGCGCGGGCGGCTGGTATTGGGCGTCCGTGTAGGACCAGATGGTGCCGATACGGGAGAGTTCGGTGTCCGCGAACTCCTCGCCGGAGCAGGCGGGGTTCTTGCAGAAGGTCAGCTCGCGCGGGAACGAGATGGTTCCGCACGAGGTGCACTTGCTGCCGATCAGGGCCGGCTCGGGGCCGGTGGTGAACCAGCCCTGCACGGCCGGTGTAGCGGTGTCGCTCATGCAAACCTCATCTGCTGGTCGAACCTGGTCGGTCGGCGGCTTTCGCGACCGACTAGAACGTGTTGCAGTATTACATCATTTTCGGTGGAATCGCGGTCGCGATCCCACCCAACGGACGTGCTGTGGGCTACTTTCGAGGCTATGGCCGCCGGCAGCGCCGGGAGGGCCGCCGTGGAGCTCGACGTCGGCGGCCGGACGGTGCGGGTCTCGCATCCGGACCGCATCTATTTTCCCGCAACGGGCGCCACCAAGCTCGACCTCGCGCGCTACTACCTGTCGGTCGGCGCCGGCATCGTGCGAGCGCTGCGGGAACGGCCGTGCATGCTGCACCGCTACCCGGAGGGGCTGGCGGGGGAGAAGGTCTACCAGAAGCGGCTGCCGCGGGGCGCGCCCGACTGGTTGCAGACCGTGCGGCTGCATTTCCCGCGATACGACCGGTACGCCGACGAGTTGTGCGTCACCGAGCTCGCCCACGTCATCTGGGCCGTGCAGATGAGCACGGTGGAGTTCCACCCCTGGAACTCTCGGCGCGCCGACGTCGAGCGGCCGGACGAGTGGCGAATCGATCTCGACCCGATGCCACTGTGCGAGTACGACCGGGTGCGCCGGGTCGCGCACGTGGTGCGCGAGGTGCTCGGCGAGATAGGTGCGACGGGCTGGCCGAAGACGTCCGGGGGACGCGGCCTGCACGTGTACGTCCGAATCCGGCCGGACCACGGCTTCGCCGACGTCCGACGGGCGGCGCTGGCGTTCGCGCGCGAGGTCGAGCGTCGGGTGCCGGACGAGGCGACCACCACCTGGTGGCGGCGCGACCGGGATCCGGCGGCGCTGTTCGTCGACTACAACCAGAACGCGCGCGACCACACCATGGCCGCGGCCTACTCGGTGCGCGGGGTGCCGGAGGCGCGGGTGTCGGCACCGATCCGCTGGGACGAGCTGGACGTCGCGACGCCGAAGGACTTCACCATCGCCACCATGACGCCGCGGTTCGCCGAACTCGGCGATCTCCACGCGGGCATCGACGACGCGGTGTTCGACATCGCGCCGCTGCTCGAGTGGGCCGAGCGCGACGAGCGCGACGGCATCGAGAACCCGCCCGAGCCGGACGGGCGTTAGGGACTCAGCGAGCGGTCGCCTCGGTGGTCAGCGAGCTCAGCAGGGCCATGACCTCGGACTCGCGGAAGCGACGATGGCCGCCCGGGGTGCGCAGGGATCCGAGTCGTCCGGCGTGCGCCCATCGCGTGACCGTCTTGGGGTCGACATGGAACAGGGCTGCCACCTGTCCAGGGGTGAGCAGTGATTCCTGGGTGGCTTGAAACGCGGGGACGCTCATCGAGGACCCTCCCGGAGATAGTTCGAAACGGATGATGCGCACATGGTGGCACCGGGACCCCTGGGTACTCGAACTGTCTAATGTCGGTAAAGGGGAGGTAATTCGCAAAACGGATAAGTCCGGCAGGCGTCGGCGGGTGCCGCCGGGTCGGTAGCCTGGAGCCGTGACTGATTCATCGCCCGCCGCCGATTCCTCCGACAACGCCGCCGCGGCGGGACCGTCCGCCAAGGGCAGGCTGGCCCGTGACCTGGGCCTGTACACGCTGGCCCGGCTCGGCCTCGTCGTCCTGATCGCGGCGCTGATCCTGGGTGTCAGCACGCTGATCGGCGTCGAGGTTCCGGTGCTGGTCGCGCTGATCTTCGCGGTCGTCATCGCGCTGCCGCTGTCGCTGGTGCTGTTCAAGACGCTGCGTACCCGAGTCAACGTGCAGATCTCGGCGGTCGACGAGCAGCGTCGCAGGGACCGCGACGATCTTCGAGCCAAGCTGCGGGGCGACACGACCGGCGACAAGTGACCTCGCCCGCGGATCGGACCGTCGACCACAGCGCTCCCCGCGACTGGGTCGACAACGCCGTCCGGCTGATCGACGCGGACGCACAGCGCAGCGCGGACACCCACCTGCTGCGCTACCCACTGCCGGTCGAGTGGAACGTCCAGCTCTACCTCAAGGACGAGTCCACCCACATCACCGGCAGCCTCAAGCACCGGCTGGCGCGGTCGCTGTTCCTGTACTCGATCTGCAACGGTTGGGTCACCGAGGACACCACGGTCATCGAGGCCTCGTCCGGGTCGACCGCGGTCAGCGAGGCGTACTTCGCGAAGCTGCTCGGACTCGACTTCGTCGCGGTGATGCCGCGCAGCACCAGCCCGGCGAAGGTCGCGCTGATCGAGGCGCAGGGCGGGCGCTGCCACTTCATCGACCGACCGTCGGAGATCTACACCGAGGCGAGCCGGCTGGCCGCCGAGTGCAACGGGCACTACATGGACCAGTTCACGCACGCCGAGCGGGCCACGGACTGGCGCGGGAACAACAACATCGCCGAGTCGATCTTCCAGCAGATGCGACTCGAGCAGCACCCCGTCCCGGACTGGGTGGTGGTCGGTGCGGGCACCGGCGGCACCAGCGCGACCATCGGCCGGTACCTCCGCTATCGCAGGCACGCCACCCGACTGCTCGTGGTCGACCCCGAGAACTCCGCATTCATCGGCGGCTACGAGACGGGGTCCGCGGACTACACGACCGGGATGCCCTCGCGGATCGAGGGAATCGGCAGGCCGCGCATCGAGCCCTCGTTCGTCGGGCAGGTGGTGGACCGGATGGTCGCGGTGCCGGACGCCGCCTCGATTGCCGCGGCCCGGCACGCCAGCAGTGCACTCGGTCGGCGGGTCGGCGGCTCCACCGGGACGAACCTGTGGGGCGCGTTCGCGGTGATCGCGGAGATGCTGGCCGCCGGTCGCAGCGGCAGCGTGGTCACCCTGCTGTGTGACGGCGGCGAACGGTACGCCGGAACGTACTTCGACGACGACTGGGTGCGCGGCGAGGGACTCGACCTGGCCGGCCCCGCAGCGGTGCTGGCGGAGTTCACCGCCAGCGGCCGCTGGCCCGCCTGACGTCAGCGGGCGGCGACCTTCGCTGCCTCGTCCGCGAACTGGGTGCGGTAGAGCTCCTCGTACCGTCCGCCCGCCGCGAGCAGTTCGCTGTGGGTGCCGCGCTCGACCACCCGGCCCGCCTCGACGACCAGGATCGCGTCCGCGGCGCGGATCGTCGAGAGCCGGTGCGCGATGACCACCGAGGTGCGCCCGCTCAGGGCCTCGCCGAGTGCCGCCTGGACGGCCGCCTCGGAGGTGGAGTCCAGGTGCGCGGTGGCCTCGTCGAGGATCACCACGCGCGGCTGTGCCAGCAGCAGCCGGGCGATGGTCAGGCGTTGGCGTTCGCCGCCCGACAACCGGTATCCGCGCTCGCCGACCACCGTGTCCAGCCCGTCGGGGAGGGAGTCGATCAGTTCGGTCAGGCGGGCGCGGCCGAGCACGTCGCGCAGCTCGTCCTCGTCGGCGTCCGGCCGGGCCAACAGCAGGTTCGCGCGGACCGTCTCGTGGAACAGGTGACCGTCCTGGGTGACCATGCCGACGGTCCGACGGATCGACTCGGCGGAGAGCTCACGCACGTCCACCCCGCCGAGCTGCACCGAGCCACTGTCGGTGTCGTAGAGCCGCGGAACCAGTTGCGCGATGGTCGACTTGCCCGCCCCCGACGAACCGACCAGCGCGATCATCTGTCCGGGCTCGGCGCGGAAGCTGATCTCGTGCAGGACCTCCACGCCGCCGCGTGAATCGAGGGTCGAGACCTCCTCGAGCGAGGCGAGCGACACCTTGTCCGCGGACGGGTAGGCGAATCGGACCCGGTCGAACTCGACGGACACCGGGCCGGCCGGCATGGGCTTCGGGTCGGCGGGCTCGGCGATCAGCGGTTCCAGGTCGAGCACCTCGAAGACCCGCTCGAAGCTGACCAGCGCGCTCATCACGTCGACGCGGGCGCTGGCCAGGGAGGTGAGGGGCGCGTACAGCCGGGTGAGCAGCAGCGCGAGCGAGACCACCGACCCGGCCTCCAGGGTGCCGCGCAGCGCGAACCAGCCGCCGAGGCCGTACACCAGCGCCAGCGCGAGCGCCGAGACCAGTGTCAGGGCCGTCACGAATGCGGACTGCGTCATCGCGGTGCGGACGCCGATGTCGCGGACCCGCCGGGCTCGGACCTCGAACTGGGTGGACTCGTCGGCGGGCCGGCCGAACAGCTTGACCAGGGTGGCGCCGGGCGCCGAGAAGCGCTCGGTCATCTGGGTGCTCATCGAGGAGTTCAGGTTCGCTGCCTCGCGCTGCAACCCGGCCATCTTGCGGCCGATCCGCCGCGCGGGCAGGACGAACACCGGCAGCAGCACCAGGGAGAGCACGGTGATCTGCCAGGAGATGCCGAGCATCACCACCAGCGTCAGGGACAACGTCACCACGTTCGCGACCACCCCGGAGAGGGTGTTGCTGAATGCGCGCTGCGCGCCGATGACGTCGTTGTTGAGCCTGCTGACAAGTGCGCCGGTACGGGTGCGGGTGAAGAACGCGATCGGCATCTTCTGGACGTGGTCGAAGACGGCCGTCCGCAGGTCCAGGATCAGGCCCTCGCCGATGCTCGACGAGAGGAATCGGTTGTAGAGCCCCAGCGCCGCCTCCATGACGGCGATCGCCGCGATCAGCAGCGCGAGCCGCACGACGACGGCGGCGTCGGAACCCTGGACGATCGCGTCGACGACGCGGCCAGCCAGCACCGGGGTGGCCACGGCCAGGGCCGCGGTCGCGACGCTGACGACGAGGAACAGGATCAGGCGTCGCCGGTGCGGTTGCGCGAAGCCGAGGATCCGGCGCAAGGTCGCTCGCGAAAAGGGGCGCTTCTCGTCCTGTGCGGTCATCATCTGGTGCATCGAGGACCAGGCGACCGATTCCATGCTCATAGGGGTGGGGCCTCTCACTGTCGGGTGCTGACCGGTGCAACGCTACGGAGGGGGTGGGACATGCCCGCCTCGCGTGACCATCCCGACGGTAAGACCTGAAGTGCACTCGAGGTCAAGCTAGGGGCAGTGCGCGGGTGCGTCCGTCGAGAACGGCGCCCCCTCCGGCAGCAGGTACACCACCTGCAGCACCACCGGCTCGGTGCCGAGATTGCGCCCGACGTGGTCGCTGTCGGGAGTCTCGGAGAGCAGCGACCCGGCGGGCGAGGTCTGCAGCGAGCAGTCGTCGAGCTGCCGGGTCAGCGTGCCGGAGACCACCACGCCGACGACGTGGCCGAGGTGGTGGTGCCAGCCGGTGGTGCCGCCGGGCGCGATGACGATCCGCCGGAGCGTGGCCGTCACCTGGGCGGGCAGTGGGGGGTGTCCGGCAGGGTCGGGCAGCAGGTCCCCGCTCACCGGCACCTGGCCGAGGGTCTCGGCCGTGACGCCCTGCGATGGTGTCGCGTGCGCGGGAGCGGCGCCGACCACGACGAGCGCGGCCACGGCGGTGGATGCTGCCAACGGGGCGACAGTGGTCAGGATGCGCATGTCCGGGTCCGTTCGGTCCGGAGATCCTCGGGCGCCGCGGGTCGCGGTCTCTGGGCGAGGCGCTCTCCACCCTCGATGGTGACGCAGCGCCGCACCCGTTCGTGGTCGAATGCCGGGAACTGCTCGGCGAACCCGCGGGACCGGCGGTCTCGTTCGGTTACGCTGCCGCCATGCGTGCGCGTCGACTCCTTGCCCTGTCCGCCCTCGGAATCGCGGCCGCGGCGGTGGTCGCGACGCTCCGCGGCGGCGCACGACCCACGGTCGGTGCCGCAGTCTCGGCCGACCCGACCCGTGAGGACACCGCGGGCGAGGCGCTGGCGCGGGCCTACATCGACGCGCTGATCTCACACGATCCGTCCGCCGTGCGGTTCGCCCCCGACGCGACCCGGGTCGAGGCCGGACTCAAGACCGGCTTCTCGGGCCCGCAGATGACCCGCGATCTGGCACGGGGTCCGCAGTACCGGGTCATCCAGGGCATCCGTGACCTGGTGATGTCGGAATCCGGTGACGTGGTGTCCACCCGGTACCTGCTCGACGCGGGAATCGGGCGGACCCGCCTCATGACGGTCGCGATCGACGAGACGTTCGAGATCTCGGACGGCGCCATCCGCGCGGTCGTCGCGCGCATCCGTCCGAAGTCGCTTTTGTGAGGTATGCACCTTCTCGCCGTCGCATGCCCACCTCGGTGAACAACCTTTAAGCCTCCGGACACCTTCGGACACCGTCTGGACATCTTTCGTCAATCGTGTGGACGCATTTCGTCCCTACGGTCGTGACGTCTCCAACCCCCGCATGCAGTCGCACGTTCCCGAAAGCGACTGCGCGCGTGCGTCCTCGCCACCCGGCGGGGTCGTCACCGGCTGGCTACGACCGACACAACCGCAGCATCCTCCGGGCTGCGGAACGGCGAAAAAACGAAGGAATCTCACCGACCATGAAGATGACCAAAATGGTGGCCGTCGCGGCCATGACCATCGCGTCCATGGGTGTCGTTGCCGGCACCGCCTACGCGGACCCCGCACCGGCTCCCGCGCCCGGCGTCGGGTGGAACGTCACCCGCAGCGGCGACAAGGTGATCGTCGACACGGCCGCCGGAACCCTCAGCAACGAGAACAACCTGCTCGTCGTGCGCGACGCGAGCGGCAACACGGTCGAGTCCGTGCCGCTGTCGATCGCCTACGACGGCTTCGCGCACCCGATCGCCGCGCAGATCGACGGTCGCACCGCGACCCTGACCGCCGACACCACCCCGGCCGCCGCGACCCCGGTCGCCCTGCCGGTCAAGGACATCGACATGCCCGCTGCCGTCGCGGCGGTCAAGGACCCGATCACCCTGACCGGTGCCGTCGGTGGCTTCCTCGGCGGCGCAACGGGACTCGTCGGTGGCTGCCTGCTCGGTGCCGTTGCTGCGGGCGTCGTCTCCGCCCCGGCAGCGATGCTGTTCGGCGCGGGTCCGATCGCGGGCTGCATCGGCGGCGCGCTGCTGCTGGGCTCGGGCGCCTCGCTGGCCGGTACCGCCATCGGCGGCCTCGGCGGTGCCGCTGCGAACGCGCAGCAGTTCATCACCCTGCTCAACGCCCCGCCGGCCAAGAAGTAGCACCGCACAGATTCAACGCTCACCGAGTACGGCCCGCCCGGAGTTCCGGGCGGGCCGTACTCGTGTGTCAACGACGATTGACAACCTCGTGGTGTCAACGTAAGTTGACACCATGACCGAAGCGACGAACCTGGCGGCAGCCGCAGGCAGCCCCGACCCCGCGGTCGGACTGCGAGCGGTGCTGGCGCTCCGTCGGTTGCTCGAGCGGCTCGAGGCGATTCAGGTCCGCAGCGCCCGTGACCAGGGTTGGTCCTGGCAGGCGATTGCGGACGCGCTCGAGGTGAGTCGGCAGGCAGTCCACCAGAAACACAACCGGAAAGGGCGGTAGTGGCGATGTTCGAACGGTTCACCGCCGACGCTCGCGCGACCGTCGTGCTCGCGCAGGACGAGGCAAAGTCGTTGGGGGCACCGCGAATCGAGCCGGAGCACCTGTTGCTCGGCGTGCTCGTCGCGGCGCACGCCACCGAACTCGGCGCGCTGCTCGACGATGCCGGCATCACCGGCGAGGCGGTCCGGGCCCGACTAACCCAGCGGAGCGGAGGTCAGGCGCTCGGGGCCGAGGACGCCGAGGCCCTCAGGTCGATCGGCATCGACCTCGATGCCGTGCGCGAGCGTCTCGAAGCGACCTTCGGTGCGGACGCGCTCGACGACCCCGGCACGGATTCCGACGAGCGGCGCGGCTGGTTCGGTCGCCGGATCGGGCACACCCCGTTCGACCCGACGGCCAAGAAGGTGATCGAACTCGGACTGCGGGAAGCGTTGGCGCGCAAGGACAACAGCATCGGGACCGAACACCTGTTGCTGGGCCTGATCCGCGGCGGCGACGAGCAGGCGTGCGGCCTGATCGAGGAGCACCTGGCCACTGCGGAACTTCGGCGGCGGGTCGTCGCCCTGCTGGACCGGGCCGCGTAGGCGGGGCGGGAGCGGAAGGCTTCAGATCCCGGTTCGCCGCCGCATCGTCACCCGCGGCCACGCGTCGAGCCCGTGCTGCGCCTCGTTGGCCCGGATCGCGCGGAGTCCGGCGGTGAGGTCCGCGTCCGGCACGATCGTGAATCCGAGCCGCTCGTAGTAGGGCGCGTTCCACGGCACCGCCGCGAAGGTGGTCAAGGTCAGCCACGGCAGCCCGCGGCCGGCGGCCCACGCGGACACCGCATCGACGAGGTCGGCACCGCGGCGCCTGCCGGCGTACCCGGGATGCACCGACACCTGTTCGAGGTGCGCGCCGTCGTCCACCTCGAGAGCCAGCGCGTACCCGACGGGGGCATCCCCGACGTCGGTGCAGACCCAGGCCCGGCCGCCGCGCCGGTACCCCTCGAGTTCCTCGACCGTGAACGGGTCGTCGTCGGCGACGGCCGCCATGCCCAGCTCACGGAACATCTCTCCGGCCGCGACCTCGATTGCGGCCAGCCGGGGCAGGTCGGCGGTGGTGGCGAGGCGGATCATCCGTCTTTTCTAACCCAGCGTGGCTAGTGTTGGCCGGGTGGACGGCACCAGCGTGCCCGAGGGAGTCGGCGGCACCGCCCTGGCGGTGGCCCGCGCCCGCGCAGCCGAGACGGCGCGACCGGACCGGCTGTTCGCGGATCCGCTCGCGTCGGTTTTCCTCGACGCGGCGGGCAACCCCGAGCCGCGAGCGCGTGCGGCGCTGGAACCGGAGGCCGTGCGGGCGGTGGTCGAGATGTACCACTGGATCGTCGCTCGCACCGTGTTCCTCGATGCGGTGGCGACGACGGCGGTGCGGGACGGAATCGAGCAGGTCGTCGTGCTCGGGGCGGGCCTCGACACCCGCGGCTTTCGACTCGGCTGGCCGGCGACGGTGGCGCTGTTCGAGGTCGACCGCTCGGACGTGTTCTCGTTCAAGGAGTCGGCGCTGCGGTCCGCGGGCGCCGAACCCACCTGCCTGCGTCGGACGGTCGCCGTGGACCTGCGCGAGGACTGGGTCCCCGCGCTCGCCGCGGCCGGCTTCGCCCCGGCCGTCCCGGCGCTGTGGATCGCGGAGGGACTGCTCACCTATCTGGAGGCGGACGAGGTGGAGCGGTTGCTGCGTGCGGTGACCGCGGCCTCGGCGCCCGGGGCGAGACTCGCCGTCACCGCCCTGGGGATCGCGCAGGACGAGGTGGCTGCCCGGGCGGCGGCCACGGATCCGTTCGCGGACATTCGCGGACTCTGGAAGCGACCCGGTCCGATCGACATCGTCGACCGGCTCGTCGAGCACGGCTGGACCGTCGAGGTGACGTACCCGCGGGACCTACTGGTCGAGGCGGGACGGATCGGCGTGCGGGAGGCGCCGAGCCTGGTCGGTCCGAGACTGGTCCAGGCCGTCCGGCCCGGGTAGGGCGGCGCACCGGCGCCGTCGATGTGCCAGCATGAATCCATGAGCTTTCTGGTACGTCTGGTGATCAATGCGATCGCGATCTGGCTGGCCGCCGCGTGGGTGAACGGCATCGAGATCGCCAGCTCCGACAAGGGCACCGGCTACGACATCCTGGTGGTCCTGTTCATCGCCCTGGTGTTCACCGTGGTGAACGTGTTCATCAAACCGTTCGTGCAGTTGCTGTCGCTGCCGCTGCTGATCCTGACCCTCGGCCTCTTCACGCTGGTGATCAACGCCCTGATGTTGTTGCTGACCTCGTGGATCACCGACTCGACCGAGTTCGGCATCTCGGTCGACGGTTTCTGGACGGCAGTGTGGGGTGCGCTGATCATCTCGGTCGTCAACTTCGTGCTCAGTGCAGTGATCCCCAACAGCAAGGGCTGATCCCGGCGCCGTTCGCCTGGGCGGCGGTCTGCCGGTCAGCCGAGTCCGAGGCCGAGTGCGGTCGCGATGCCCCACACCAGCATGGCCGCGCCGGTGCCGGCGAGCGCCGGGATCAGCGCCAGCCCCTGGGCGCCCGAGCGGACCGGGGCGTTTGCCTTGACCGCCAACGGAACTGCCACCAGGCCGACCAGTGCCCACGGCGTGCGGGCGACGAGCGCGAGCGTCACCACGAACGGCACCACCAGCAGGGCCAGGTGCAGGGTGCGGGTGCCCGCGTCGCCGAGCCGGACCGCCAGGGTGTTCTTGCCGGACTCGGCGTCGGTGGGGATGTCGCGCAGGTTGTTGGCGACCAGAACCGCGCTCGAGAACGACCCGACGGCGACGGCGGCGACCAGGCCGACCCAGTCCACGCGCTCGGCCTGCACGAACTGGGTGCCGCACACCGCGACCAGTCCGAAGAACACGAACACCGCAACCTCGCCGAAACCGCTGTAGCCGTAGGGGTTCCTGCCGCCGGTGTAGTACCAGGCGCCGGCGATGCACACCGCGCCCACCAGGATCAGCCACCAGGCCGAGGTGAGCGCCAGCACCACCCCGACGACGGCGGCCACACCGAAGCAGGCGAACGCGGCGCCCTTGACCGCGGCGGGGGAGGCCAGCTTGGACCCCACCAGACGCAGGGGGCCGACGCGCTCGTCGTCGGTGCCGCGGATGCCGTCCGAGTAGTCGTTGGCGAAGTTCACGCCGATGATCAGCGACATCGACACGACCAGCGCGAGCACGGCCTTCCACCACACGGCACCGCCGATCGAGGCGGCCGCGCCGGTACCGACGAGCACCGGTGCGATCGCGTTCGGCAGGGTGCGGGGACGGGCACCCTCGATCCATTCGGAGACAGAAGCCATGGGGCGATCCTTTCACCAGGCACTAGCATTGGCGCCGGTGCATCCCGTCACGAGTGTCTCCGCAGCGACTGCGCCCGTGGGACCGCCGATCGAGGTCGCCCTACTGGGTGAGGTCTCCACGCGCCGCGACGGCGTGCTGGTGCCGTTGCCGGGCGCGCGGGCGCGCAGCCTGCTGATCGCCCTCGCACGCAGGCCCGGTGCCGCGCGCAGCGCGCAGGCCCTGATCGAGGACGTGTGGGGCGAGAGTCCGCCGCGGGCACCGCTCAACGCCCTGCAGACCCAGATCTCCCGACTACGGGCGGCGCTGCCCCCGGGCGCGATCGAGATGGGACCCGCCGGCTACCGCCTCGACCTCGGCCGTGGCCAGGTCGACCTCACGCTGGCCCGGCTGCTCGAGCAGCAGGCGCAGCAGCAGCACTCCGAGGGTGACCACCACGGTGCGGTCGCGACAGCGCGGCGGGCGCGGGCGCTGTGGCGCGGCGAGCCCGCCGCCGACCTGCCGCCGGGTGACCTCGCCCGGGAACTGGCGGTCGAGGCGTCGGCGCGGCTCGCAGGGCTGGACGCGGTCGAACTCGCCGCACTGGTGGCGGCCGGGGACCTGGACCTGGCGCTGCCGATGGCGCGGGCGTCGGCCGACCGTTCGCCGCTCGACGAGACGGTGCACGGGCAGTTGATGGTCGTGCTGCACGGCCTCGGCCGGCCCAACGAGGCACTCGAGGTGTTCGCGGAGCTACGGGCGCGCCTCGCCGACCGGCTCGGCACGGGCCCGTCGCCGCGGCTGGTCGAGCTCAATGCGGCCGTGCTGACGGGGCGGCCGCCCACCGGTCCCACGCCGGTTCGGTCGGACCCGGCGCCGGTGGCGGATGCCCGGGCCGGGCGTCGCGACCACTCCGGCGCGGAGCCCGACCGGCCCGGCGTCAGGCCGCCGCCGTCGGCACTCGGGCTGAGGGCGGCGCCGAACGCGCTGCTCGGCCGCGACGACGACCTCGCCGCGATCGAGGATCTGCTGAGAACGAATCGGGTGGTCACCGTGCTCGGCCCGGGTGGGACCGGCAAGACCCGCGTCGCGCACGCGCTCGGTGCCATTGTCTCCGAACGTGTTCCGGTCGCCCTGGTCGAGCTGGCGCCGCTGGGCAGCGGCGGGGACCTGGTCGCGGCGATCAGCGGCACGCTCGGCCTCGGCGAGGCGGAACTGGCGCCCGGCACCGGCTTGACCAGGGCGCGCCTGCACGACGCACGCGATCGGCTGCGGGAGGCGCTCTCGGCGCGGCGTTCGCTGCTGATCCTCGACAACTGCGAGCACCTGGTGGACGACGTCGCGGAGGTGGTGGCGGATCTGGTGGCGGCCAGCGAGAACCTGACCGTTCTGGCCACCAGTCGCGCCCCGATGGCGATCACGGCCGAGGCGGTGTACCCGTTGCCGCCCTTGCTGATCGACGAGGCTGGCTCGCCGGCGACCGAGCTGTTCCGGGCCCGGGCGCTGGCGGTCCGCCCGTCGGCGCAGCTCGATCCGATCGAGGTCGCGCAGCTGTGCCGCACGCTCGACGGACTGCCGCTGGCGATCGAACTGGCGGCCGCGCGGGTGCGCACCATGAGCGTGCCGGAGATCAACGCCCGGCTCGGCGACCGGTTCGCGTTGTTGCGGTCGCGGGACCGCACCTCGCCGGAGCGTCACCGCACGTTGCGCGCGGTGATCGACTGGAGCTGGAACCTGCTCGAACAGCCGCAGCAGGCCGCGCTGCGCCGATTGTGCCGATTCCCAGGCGGTTTCACGCTCGCCGCGGCCACCCGGGTGGCGCAGTGGGGCGAGGTGACCGACATCGATGCCGCGCTCGACGGCCTGGTTCACCAGTCGATGCTGGCCGTCGTGGAGGGGCCGGACGTGCCCGGCCTGCGTTACCGCATGCTCGAGACCGTCCGGGAGTTCGGTGAGGAACGCCTGGCGGCCGCCGGGGAGACCGCGGAGGTGTCCGCGCGCACCGTCGCCTGGGCCGAGGCCTTCTGCCGGGACGCCGTGCGTGACTACGTCGCGGGCGATCAGATCGGAACCTCGCGGCGGGTCGAGGCCGAGCACGACAACCTGCTCGCCGTCCTGCGTCACGCGCTGTCCACGGGCGAGGGGCGTGCCGCCCTGACCGTGTTCCCGGTCCTGGGCGCGACCTGGTCGATGCGTGGCGCGCACTCCGAGGTGATCGCCTTCGCGCCCCGGATGCTCGAGATCGACCCCGGTCAGCACGGTCCCGAGCTGCCCGGCACCTTCCTGGCGCTGACGTACCTGGTGATCGGCGGGCACACCGCCTTCGCCGGGGTCAGCAGGGCCCTCGCCGTGATGCGCATCCGGCTGCGGTCGATCCTGGCCTCGCGCACCGACATCGACGAGTCGCTGCGGATGAGTGCCTCGCTGATGGTCCTGCCGGCGTCGGGAAAGGGCATGGCCCGCACGCTCGCTCGCGGTGTCAGATCGGCCGATCCGGGTGCGCGCAGCGCTGCGTACATGGCGCGTGCCAACTTGCGGGAGAACGCAGGCGATCTGCACGGTTCGTGGTCCGACGGCAAGCACGCGCTGGCCCTCGCCGAGGCGGCCGGGGACGTCTGGGGCCTCGCGATGGTCCTGCAGCACCTCGGCAGCCTCGCCGGGCAGTCCGCGAGATACGACGAGGCGGTCGGATACTACCGGCGCGGGGCCGACCTGATGTGGGACCTGCACGCCTACGAGGAGAGCACCACGCTGCGCAGCTACATCGCCGCGGCGCTGGTCGGTGCGGGCCGCGTCGAGGAGGCCCGGAGGGAGTTGGCGGCGGGCGGATCGGCCGCCGAGCAGGTGGAACTCGCGGTCGTCGGTGAGCGCGTCACCTTCGCGATCGGCGACGCCAATCAGAGCACCGCGGCCCTCGCGGCTGCCGCGGCCGAGGTGGATCTCGCGACGGGCGAGGTGGCCGCCGGCCTGCGCGGCTACCGGCACGCCCTCGAGCTGATCGGCTGGGAGACTGCGGGGGACAGTCCCGATCCGTTCGGATTGATGCTGGCTGCCGCGGCGGTGGCGGCGCACGTGCTCGCCGGCCGCAGCGACGAGATCGCCGACCGGGTCGACTCGTTCGCGCTGACGGTCGCGACCCGGCTCGGACCCGACGGCTACGCGGACCTGCCGCAGACCGGCGGGGTGGCGTGCGCGGTGGGCAGTTTCGACATCGCGACCGGATCGGACCTGGACGGTGGACTGAGGCTGGTGGCACTGGCAACCAGAGTTGCTGCCCGACAAGATCTTCCGTCGATGCAGTGGTCGCGGCACCTCGGCGCGGCACGAGCGGCGCTCGGACCCGAGCGGGTCGAGGCCGCGCTGGCGTCCGTCGAGGGGATGCCGCGGCGCGTGGCGCGCGCGGAGATCCTCGCCGCGCTCCGCGCCCGTGCGTGATCGATACCTTGATCGGGGTGCCGATCCCGCACAGGCGCGTAGCGCCTTCAGACCTGGGCCAGGGCCTCGGGCTCGTCGGTGGCGGGCCGCGGCGCGGGGGGAGCGGGCCGGCGGTTGGGGATGGCCAGCGTGACGGCGGCGGCGGCGAGGGCAACCGCGCAGCCGATCAACAGGCCGGTCCGGAAACCGCTCTCGGTCGGCAGGGTGTAGTTCCCGACCTGGACACTCATCTGCGCCAGCACCACGCCGACGACGGCGGCGGCGATCGACGTGCCGATGGATCGGCTGAGAGTGTTGAAGGCGTTGGCCGATGCCGTCTCCGAGTGCGGGACCGCGCTCATGATCAGGGCCGGCATCGCACCGTAGGCAAAGCCGGTGCCGGCACCGCAGATGGCGGCGACGATCATCAGGCCCCAGGCCGAGCCCATCAGCAGCATCGACGAGGCGTAGCCGATCGCGATGATCAGGGCACCGACGAACAGAGTCACCTTGGGCCCACGCGTCGAGGAGAGCTTGGCGCCGACCGGGGACAGGGCCATCATCACCAGGCCGCCCGGCGCCATCCACAGGCCCATCGCCAGCATCGACTGTCCCAGGCCGAATCCGGTGGACTCGGGCAGCTGCAACAGCTGCGGCAGGATCAGCGACTGCGCGTACATCGCGAAGCCGACGACCAGGCCTGCCACGTTGGTCAGCAACACCTGCGGCCGCGCGGTGGTCCGGAGGTCGACCAGCGGATCGCCGGTGCGCAGCTCCCACCAACCCCAGGCGAGCAGGACGACGATCGCGGCGACGAGGAGGCCGACGATGGTTCCGCTGGTCCAGCCCCAGACCGCGCCCTTGGACACGCCGAGGAGCAGGCACACCAGGCCGATGCCGAGTCCCACTGCGCCGATCGGGTCGAACCTGCCGGCGTCGGGGTCGACCGGGGTGGCGGGCACGACCTTCCAGATCAGTCCGGCGATCACGACACTGAGGACGGCGGCGCCCCAGAACAGCACCCGCCAGCTGGTGTTCTGGGTTACGGCCGCGGCGATCGGCAGGCCGAGCGCGCCGCCGATGCCCATCGACGCACTCATCAGTGCGATCGACGAGTTCAGCCTCTCCCTGGGTACCAGGTCACGCAGGGCGCTGATGCCGATCGGGATCAGGCCCATGCCCATGCCCTGCAGGGCGCGGCCGGCGATCATCGGCAGCACCGACGTCGCGAGCGCACACATCATCGAACCCGCGATCAGCGGCACCGTGCAGACGAGCAGCATCCGACGCTTGCCGTAGAGGTCGCCGAGCCGGCCGGTGATCGGGACGCACACCGCGCCCGCGACCAGCGTCGCAGTGATCACCCACGAGGCGTTCGACGCGGTGGTGTCGAGCAGCCTCGGCAGGTCTGAGATCAGCGGGACGACCAGCGTCTGCATCAGCGCGGCGACGATGCCGGTGAACGCCAGCACGGCGACCAGGCCGTTCGGGTTGACGGTGGGACTCGGACCTGACACGGGCGATCTCCTCGATTCACGGGCCGCGCCGGATGTGCGCGATACACAGGATTTGCACAATACACATCAATTGCATGATGCAAATTGTTCGGCTCCGCACAGGCGATACTTTGTCCGGCAGGCGCGATCGACGGAGGGACGGGAATGGACAAGCCGACGGACCGGGTGGAGTTCGAGACGATGCTGCTCGGCAGGCATCTCACCCGCCCTCGGCGCGGCGAGGGTCACCTCGACAGCAGCGCCTACGCGCTGCTCAGTCGGATCGACATCGACGGGCCGCTGTCCGTCGGCGAACTCAGCGACGCGTTCGGTCTGGACACCTCCACCATCAGCCGGCAGACGACCGCGATACTGAACGCCGCTCTCGTCGAACGCATCCCGGACCCGGACGGCGGCATGGCGAGGAAGTTCCGGATCACCGCCGACGGCAGGCGCCGGCTGCGCGCCGAACGGTCGGGCAATGTCAGCGGGCTCGAGGCGGTGATGGCGGACTGGACGTCGGCGGACGTCGAGGCGTTCGCCGCGTTGCTGGCCCGCTTCAACACAGACATCGAGCGCCTCGCCGGCCGGCCCTGGCCGCGACCGTGAGTGATCCGTACCCCGGTCGGGGTATGTCAGAGTTCAGGACTTGCAGGACAGTTGGTGCCTCAGGGCATCGAGGACACTGATCGGCCACCTCGTGACGATCGGGGATCGGCGGAAGAGGGTTCTCGATGACAACCGACCTGCGGGCCGCCACGTCCGAGGACAGAGAACGCCGGGCAAACCGCGATCGCGGTCGACTGCTCCGTCCGTGCGACTTCGCAGTGGCCAGTTCCACCACGAAGCCGCACGGCGCGAAGCGGCTGCGCCGAGCTGAGGCAGATCCCTACATGTTGCAACCACCGTAGGTGGGGCACGGGTGGCTACTCCCGACTTGATACAGGGCGATGATCGAAATGACGATCGGAGTAGCTATCACCGCGGCGAGGCTTTCGAGGGGGTGCTCCATTGCGATATCCACTGATCCGGTCGGGCCGTCAGCAACGGATTCCGCGGGTGCCGCGGACGCAGCACCTGACCCGGCGGCGAGGCCACCGGCCAGCACGGCAGCGGCAATGATCATCGAGGCAAGGCGACCTGCCTTGGGGCTACGCATATCTCGATACTCCTATCGGGTTGGTGGTGGACCTGAACTCGTCGACAGCATGGAGTGTCACTGATCCCGCATACGTCGCGAGCCACGCTAGCAACGGCGGCCTGCCCGCGTGGAGAAACGCGCATGCTGTTGCCTTGCAGGACAATTCGTTAAACATGACGACTGACGACGGCACCCTTCGCCAAGCTCCAGCGCCGCGCGCCGACTGATCCGCACACTCACCCTCGACAGGACCGTGGAATGTCAGAAACTGTCCCGGAAGTCCTGAGACACAGCTGTCCTCGATGTCCTGAGACACGACATACGCCGGTCGCGGTGCGGATCACGCCCGGTCGCGGCACAGCCGCTTTCAAGCCTTGCGCATGTAGGCGCGGACCGTCAGCGGCGCCATCACGGCGACGATGACCGCGGCGCCGAGCAGCGACCACAGCACGTGGATGCCGAAGTGGCCGTCGTTGACGAGCTCGCGGACCGCGGTCACCAGGTGCGAGACCGGGTTGACCTGCACGAAGGCCTGCATCCAGCCGGGCATGGTGTCGGCCGGGACGAACGCGTTGGACATGAACGTCAGCGGGAACAGCACCAGCATCGAGATGCCCTGGACCGACGACGCCTTGTTCATCAGCACGCCCATCAGCGCGAAGATCCAGCTGATCGCGAAGGCGCACACGATCACCAGCACCCCGGCCGCGACGATGCCCACCACGCCGCCCTGCGGGCGGTAGCCGATCGCGACGCCCATCGCGAAGGTGATGGTGGTGGCGATGGCGTAGCGGACCACGTCGGACAGCAGCGCGCCGGCGAGCGGCGCGATGCGGGCGATGGGCAGGGACCGGAACCGGTCGAACACGCCCTTGTCCATGTCCTCCCGCAACTGGGTGCCGGTGACGATGGACGCCGTGATCACGGTCTGGACCAGGATGCCGGGAATGATGATCGGCAGGTACGACTGCACGTCGCCGGAGACCGCACCGCCGAAGATGTAGGTGAACATCACCGTGAAGATGAGCGGCTGGATCACCACGTCGAACAGCTGCTCGGGGTTGTACTTGAGCTTGAGCAGGCCGCGGTACGCCATGGTCAGCGAGTTCGCAACGGACTGGCTCAGGCTGACGGACCGCACGAACGGCGGCGAGGCGGGGTGCGCGACGGTGGTGTCGGGCGCGAGGGTGGCGGTGCTCATGCGACGCTCCGTTCGGTGTCGGACTCGGCTGCGGCGGAATCGGATTCGTCGGTTCCATGTCCGGTGATGGTGAGGAAGACCTCGTCGAGGCTGGGCTTGCTGACGGTGATCTCGTCGACGGCGATCCCGTGCTCGCGCAACCGGATCAGAAGTTCGGGTGTGACGGACGGGTCGGTCATCGGGGCGGTGAGCCTGCCCGCCTCCGGGGTGATCGCGACCTCCACGCCGAGCGACTCGGACAGCAGCGAGCGGGTCCGCTCGACCTGCGTCTTGTCCACGAGCTTCAGTTGCAGGGACGACACCCCGACCGAGGCCTTCAGCTCGTCGGCGGTGCCGTCGGCGATCACCTTGCCGCGGTCGATGACCGCGATCCGGTCGGCGAGCTGGTCGGCCTCGTCGAGGTACTGGGTGGTGAGCAGCACCGTGGAGCCCTCCGCGACCAGTCTGCGGATGGTGTCCCACATCTGGGCGCGGGTGCGCGGGTCGAGTCCGGTGGTGGGCTCGTCGAGGAACAGCAGCGGCGGGTGCGCGATCAGGCTGGTGGCCAGGTCCAGGCGTCGGCGCATGCCACCGGAGAAGTTCTTCAGCGGCTTGCGCGCGGCCTCCACCAGGTCGAACTCCTCGAGCAGTTCGGTGGCCTTGCGCTTGGCGTCGATGCGGGACAGTCCGAGCAGCCTGGCGAAGATCACCAGGTTCTCGGTGGCGGACAGGTCCTCGTCCACGGAGGCGTACTGACCGGTGACGCCGACCAACGACCGCACGGCGGTGGGTTCGCGGACCACGTCGTGCCCGAAGATCCGGGCCGAGCCTGCATCGGGACGCAGCAGGGTGGCGAGCATGCGGACGGTGGTGGTCTTGCCGGCCCCGTTCGGTCCGAGCACGCCGTAGACGGTGCCGGTCGGGACGGTGAGGCTGACGCCGTCGACGGCGGCGCTGTCGCCGAAGCGCTTGACCAGTCCGACCGCCTCGATGGCGGGGGGAGCGGTGAGGTTCATGGGTGGTCCTCTCGGATCGGGTGTTGTCACCACCCTGCGCGCCCGCCCTTGCACCGCCCTTGCGTCGCGCATGCGCGTCCCCCGGATGCATTGAATGGTGGTTCAGTGGTCGGTTGAGGGCCGGACCTGGCCACTGAACCCCCGTTCAACGCATGCGGGGAGTGGCGGACAGCCGCTCGACCAGCGCGCGGCGGTCCACCTTGCCCGGGCCACGCAGCGGCAGCGCATCGAGCAGGTGCAGCTCGCGCGGCGCGGCGGTCGGGTCGAGGACCGCCTCCACCCGCGCACGGAGCTCGGCGAGAGTCGGCGTCGCGCCCGCGACCGGGACCACCGCGGCGACCACCCGCTGGCCCAACCGGGAGTCCGGGAGGCCGATCACCGCGCACTCCGCGACCGCGGGATGACCGGCCAGCGCCGCCTCCACCACCTGCGGGACCACCGTGAGCCCACCCGTGGTGATCGCCTCGTCGAGCCGGCCCGTCACGTGCAGTACGCCGTCGATCACCGTCCCGGCGTCATCGGTACGGAACCACCCGGGTTCCGCGAACGCCGGATGGTCGGGCAGGCCGCGGTAGCCCGACGCCAGCACCGGCCCGCCGAGCAGGACCCGACCGGTGACGCCTCGCTCGCCGGAGCCGTTTCGCTCGTCGCTGCGCTCGCCGGAGCCGTTTCGCTCGTCGCTGCGCTCGCCGGTGCCGTTCCGCTCGCCGTCCTCGACGATCCGCACCCGGACCCCGTCCAGGGGCACCCCGTCGTACACGCAGCCGCCGCAGGTCTCGCTCATCCCGTAGGTGCGCACCACGGTGATGCCCGCGTCCACCGCGCGGGCCAGCACCGGCGCGGGCGTGGCCGCGCCGCCGAGCATGACCGCGTCGAGGTCGGCGAGGGCAGCGGTCGCGCCGGGATGGTCCAGGGCCTTGATCAGCTGGGTGGGCACCAGCGAGGTGTACCGCCGCGGTCCGGTCATCGCGGCGACCGCCGCGGGCAGTGCCGCCGGATCGAAACCCTCTGCCACGTCGACGATTACCGGTTCAGTGCCCGCGAGGAGGCCGCGCAGCAGCACCTGCAGTCCGGCGATGTGGTGCGGCGGCAGCACCAGCAACCAGGATCCGGGTCCGCCTAGCCGGGTGTGGGTCGCGTCGCCGCTGGCCCGCAGTGCGTCGGCGGTGAGCATGGCGCCCTTGGGAATTCCGGTGCTTCCCGACGTCGCGACGACCAGCGCGATCGACTCGTCGATCGGCTCGCCGGGATGCAGCGCGTCGCTCAGACGCGCGATCTCGCGGTCGTCGCCCGCGGGCACGGGCAGCACGGCGTCGCCGCGGCCGGACAGCGCGCCGTCGAGCGTGGCGAGCACCGTGGCGGCAGCGGGGCCGGACGGGACGGACAGGGTCGACAGCAGACCGGTCACGGCCTCAGTCCTACGGCTGACATTCCTCCACCGTATCAGCGGCGCGATTGTGGCCTGGACCGGTCGCGCCGGTGCCCTTCGTGCCGGTACAACTCCATCCCTGACATGTCCAGTTGCTCACGCGCGCACCGGTATTCGAAGCTGCGACGCGTTCATCCGGAGATCGGCGTTGCGGCGGGTCACCTCCCACGCCGCGTCGACGGCGGATGCCGCCGCGCCAAGGAATCAGCCCGTACGGGCCGCGAGAACGCGGGGTTGCGGCTAGCTCACTCCGGGTCCTCGAGTGGCCAGCCGCCCTCGGCGAGATGCGCCCGCACCCGTGCGATGTCCGACTCGAGCGGCATCTCGTCGGTGACCTTGGTGATCAGGACGCCGATGTCGATCTTGTCGATGCGCGCGGGCGCCTGGTTCACCAACACGTCGGTGACGGTGCGGACCTCGTCGTCGGAGAGCCTGCGCCGCAGCAGGGCGATCAACGGGATGTAGTCCTGCTCGGGCACGCCGTTGGGGTACCCGGCGCGCAGCCAGCCGAGTATCGAGGTGAGAAGCGGAGGAAGGGCCACGGGTTCAGTCCCTTCTACGGTGCCGCATCGGAGTGGACACGCCGCTCGGGGGCGGTGACCAACTCGGGATCGTCGACCGGATCGGGGGCGGCGACAGGCTCGGGGGCGGCGAGCGGCTCGGGGGCGGCGAGCGGCCAGCCCGCGGCCGCCAGCACGGACGCAACGCGAGCGATGTCGCTGTCCGACGGCGCACTGTGGGTCGTCTGTTCGATCAGCTCGCCGATCTCCTCCCGGGTGATGACCGGGTCCTGTCCGTCGTGGGACTCGGCGAGCGCGACGGAGACGTCCTTGATCTGCTCGGCGGTGAGCTTGCGGTGCAGCAGAGCGACGAGCGGGATCCGGTCCTTCGGTGGAACGCCCTTGGGATAGCCGGCGCGCAGCCACTTGATCACCGACAGCGGGAAGGACGGTTTAGCGGTGGTCACAAACGTTGCCTCTCGACTCCGGGGCCGATGCCAGTACAGCTCTGTATGCGAACTGTCCGACGCTAGAACAGGTCGATGCCGAACGTGTTCGCGAGGAAATCCGACATTATGAACAGGATGCCAGTCACGATGGCGATCACCACGACGGCGAAGCAGGCGACCGCCCCGACGACGGCGAGCGGATTGCGGGTGGTGGTCACGGCGCCGGTCTCGGCGGTCACGCTCGTCGTGCCGGAGCCGAGCAGCCGCAGGCCCGCGGCGAACAGGGCCGGCAGGCCCGCGCCGAGCAGCAGTCCGACCAGGACCACCTGCCAGAGCGAATCGAGCGTCTTCGTCAGCAGATCCATCGTTCGCCTCTCAGGCCTTCACGTTGCTGGGGGGCTGGGCCAGTGGCGTCGCAAGAGGGGCCGGAGCCGGTGCCGGGACTGCGGGGGGAGCGGGGATCTCGGCCACGTCCGCCGGCTCGAGTCCGCCGGCCCAGTCGGCGTTGACGTTGCTCGGGTCGATCGGCTGACGCCGCGACCGGACGTACATCACCCCGGCCAGGACGAGCAGGACCGCGAACACGACCAGGACACCGGGCAGGCCGCCGATCAGATGGGCCACGCCCCAGCAGATCGCCCCGACCAGTGCCGCCGACGGCAGGGTGATCAGCCACGCGACCGCCATCCGTCCCGCCACACCCCACCGCACCTCGGCGCCGCGGCGGCCGATGCCGGTGCCCATGATCGAGCCGGTGGCGACGTGCGTGGTCGACAGCGGCAGTCCGAGGTGGCTCGAGGTGAGGATGATCGCGGCCGAGGACGCCTCGGCGGCCATGCCCTGCGGCGCGGCGATCTCGACCAGGCCCTTGCCGAGCGTGCGGATCACCCGCCATCCGCCGAGATAGGTGCCGAGGGCGATCGCGATCGCGCAGCTCAGCTTGACCCAGAACGGCATCTCGGCGTCGGCGGTGATGGTCCCGTGGGCGACCAGCGCGAGGAAGATCACGCCCATCGTCTTCTGGGCGTCGTTGGTGCCGTGGGCGAGGGAAACCAGGGAGGCGGAACCGATCTGGCCGAGCCGGAACCCGGACTCCTTGGTGTCCTCGCGGACCCCGGAGGTGATGCGGTAGATCAGCCAGGTGCCGGAGGCCGCGACCAGGGAGGCAACGACCGGCGCGAGGATCGCGGGGACGATCACCTTGCTCAGCACGCCCGACCACTCGACGCCGTTCATGCCGATGCCCGCGACGGCCGCGCCGATGAGCCCGCCGAACAGCGCGTGCGAGGAACTCGACGGGATGCCGAACAGCCAGGTGGCCAGGTTCCAGATGATGCCGCCGACGAGTCCGGCGAACACGATGATCAGCAGTGCCTCACCGCTGACGGAGCCGAGGTTCACGACGCCCTTGGCGACGGTGGCGGCCACTTCCACGGACAGGAACGCGCCGACCAGGTTCAGCGTTGCGGACAGCGCCACTGCGACTTTTGGTCGAAGAGCCCCGGTCGCGATGGAGGTTGCCATCGCGTTTCCGGTGTCGTGGAAGCCGTTGGTGAAGTCGAACCCGAGGGCTGTGACGACCACGACGAGAAGAACGATGAGTTCCGCGTTCACAAGCCTTGATCTTCCGTTACGACGGCGTAAAAGTCGAGTCGGTCCCTGCTGTTCGGGCGTGGTTTCCGGCACAGCCCACGACGTACGTTCCCGGGCCGGTCCGATAACCAGTGCGCAGGTCCCCACGAGGCGTCGATCGCATGGCGGCCGTCACAGGTCGAAGGGGCTGTGTCGTCCGTCACTGGGCGGTCTCACTGAGCGGGAAGTGCGCGAAGTCGGATCGGACCCGCTGTCTACCGTCCCCGCATCGAGTGACGCGGAACACGTGCGCTCGGCCCGCGAAGAATGGAGACCGCCATCGTGAAACCAAAGAAGGCCGCCGCATTGGTGTCGGCGCTCGCCCTGTCGGCAGTGTTGCTCTCGGCGTGCGCGTCGGACCGCGGCGGCGACGCGGGTGTCCCGTCCTCCGGCGGTGGATCGGGTGGCTCCGCCGCGGCGACGGCCTCGGACGCGACGTTCGGCACGCTGGCCTCGCCGTGCGGCAAGGGCGACGCGAAGGGCGCCACCGATCAGGGCGTCAGCGACACCGAGATCAAGATCGGGTACGGCGACGACCGCGGCTACGCGCAGAGCCCCGGGCTGAACAAGGAGATGTCCGACGCCGTCTCCGCGATGATCGACTGGTGCAACCAGCAGGGTGGCATCAACGGGCGCAAGGTCGTCGGCACCGACTACGACGCCGCGATGACCCAGGCGAACACCGTCATGCAGGAGGCCTGCGGGTCGCAGTTCATGATGGTCGGCCACGGCTTCGCGATGGACCAGACCGCCGAGCAGACCCGGGTGGCGTGCAACATGGCCGCCGTCCCAGGCTTCACCGTCTCGCCCGACGCGGCCAACGGCCCGATGACCTATCAGGGCGTGCCCTTCCCGGTGGACTACGGGAACGCGGCCGCCTGGTTCCAGATGGCCCAGATGCACCCCGACCTGAAGAACGACTTCGACCTGGTCGGGTCGACCATGCCGACGATCATCAGCTCGCTCGCGAAGGCCAGGTCGATGGCCGAGGCCGCGGGATTCAAGCTCAAGGACTGCGGCGTCACGCTGAACTACCAGGGTGAACCGACCTACGTGCCGTTCGCGGAGAAGTACAAGCAGTGCGGCGTCAAGGGCCTGTGGACCTCGCGCTCGCCCGTGCCGAACGAGTTCAACTTCTTCAAGGCGGTCGAGCAGGTCGGTATCGACCCGATCATTCTGGGTGAGGCCACCTGGTACGGAAACTCCGCGCAGCAGTTCAACTCCGGCAGCGGCGTCCTGGACACCCTCAATGCCGACATGACGTTCCAGATGCTGGAGAACGCGGACAAGGTGCCCGCGGTGAAGAAGTACCAGGAGCTGGTCTCGGCGAAGGGCGGCAAGACCGCGCTGCTCGGCATGCAGTCCACCTCGTCGTTCCTGCTGTGGGCGACCGCGGCCAAGGAGTGCGGCTCCGGCCTGACGCGTCAGTGCATGATCGACGAGCTCTCCAAGATTCACCAGTGGGACGGCGGCGGACTGCACGCGGTCACCGATCCCGGTAAGAACATGCCGGCCAAGTGCGGCCTGATGGTCGCGCTGAAGGGCGCCGAGTACACGCAGGTGTTCCCCTCGCAGGCCGCCGAGTTCGAGTGCAACGACAAGTACCTGATCAAGACGGACCCGTCGACCTGGGGCACCACGCTCGGCCCCGACCGCATCTCGACCAAGTACACGAACCCCAACGTGATCAAGCCCAAGGCCTAAGGCGGCTCCGCCGCAGTGGTGCGCTTACGGAGTCCCTGGACTCCACAAGCGCACCACTGCGGCACCGCCGCATCTCTCGAAACAGAGGGTTCCCACATGGACACATTCGTGACGTTCACGATCCTGGGCCTGGTGCTCGGATCCGTGTACGCGATCGCAGCCTCCGGGCTGGTGCTCACCTACAACACCTCCGGCATCTTCAACTTCGCGCACGGCGCGCAGGCGATGCTCGGCGCCTTCCTGTACTGGCAGCTCCGCTACGGCTGGAACCTGCCCACCCCGCTCGCCCTGCTGATCGTGCTCGGAGTCTTCGGCCCGTTGATGGGCCTGGCGCTCTACTTCGTGATCATGCGGGGCCTGCGCGACACCGCCGAGGTGACGAAGATCGTCGTCACCGTCTCGATCATGCTCGGCATGCTGTTCCTTTCCCAGTGGTTCTGGCACCCGGAGGAGCCGCGCACCCTGCGGATGTTCTTCGGGGACAGCGCCAAGGTCTCGTTCCTCGGGGCCACCGTGCACGTGCACGAGATCATCTGCCTCGTCGCGGCCGTGGCCATCGCCGTCGGGCTGCGGCTGCTGTTCACCCGCACCCGGATGGGCGCGACCATGCGCGGGGTCGTCGACGACCCGGACCTGCTGCGGCTCAACGGCCACGACCCCGAGCGGATCGCGGGCTTCTCGTGGGCGCTGAGCTCGATGCTCGCGGTGCTGGCCGGCATCCTGGTCACCCCGATCAGCGGTGGCACCCTCGAGGCGAACCTGCTGACCCTGCTGGTGATCGACGCGTTCGCGGCCGCGATGTTCGGCAGGCTGCGCAGCATTCCCCGCACCTTCGTCGGTGCGCTGGTGCTCGGCCTGGCCGGCACCTACCTGCTCGGGTACGCGCCGACGACCTGGACGTGGACCTCGAACCTGCGGGTCTCGCTGCCGATGATCGCGCTGTTCGTGGTGCTGATCGTGCTGCCGCAGGATCGCCTCCGCGGCGCCGCGGTCCGCACCCGCGAGCGCTACCACGTGCCGAGCGTGCGCAAGGCGATCGGCTGGGCAGTCGCACTGGTCGTGATCGTGTACCTGATCCGCCTGCTGATGGTGGAGTCCGCAGTCACCACGCTGACCATCGGCATCACCTTCGCGATCGTCGCGCTGTCGCTGACCGTGCTCACCGGGTATGCGGGTGAGATGAACCTGGCGCCGCTGTCTTTCGGTGCGGTGGCCACGATCGTCGTCTACCACTTCGGCATCTCCGGATCCGGGCTGGCGCAGCGGCTCACCCTCGTCGGCGTGGTGCTCGGCGTCATCGTCGCGGCACTGGTCGGCGGCCTGGTGGCGCTGCCCGCGTTACGGCTGCGCGGGTTGTACCTGGCGCTGGCGACCATGGCGTTCGGCGTGTTCCTGAGCAACATGGTGCTGCGCGACACCACCGAGCACGAGCTGTTCGGCGTCAAGTTCTCCCTTTTCACCGGCGGCTCGCTGGTGATCCCGCCGCTGCAGATCGGCCCGCTGGACCTGCAGAACAAGACCGCCTTCCTGATGACGGCAACCGTGTCGTTCGCCGTGCTCGGCGTCGCGGTGGTGGCCCTGCGCAACAGCGGCTACGGCCGGCGCCTGGCCGCGATGAAGGACAGCCCCGCGGCCTCGGCGATGCTCGGCCAGAGCCTGGTCAAGCTGAAGCTGAGCGTGTTCATGATCTCCGCGGGCATCGCCGGTCTCGGCGGCATCCTGATGTCCAGCGCGATGGGCTCGGTCTCCGGCGAGTCCTTCACCATCGTCGTCAGCCTCTCGCTGCTGATGCTGACCGTGGTCGCTGGCATCGGTTACGTCAGTGGCGCGTTCTTCGGCGGCGTCATGGCCGGCGTCGGCTTCTCGATCATCATGGTGTCGTTCAACAACCTCGCGAAGACACAACCCGAACTCGAGGGCCTGTACCTGTTGCTCGGCAACATCGCCGCGGTCAGCCCCGCGCTGATCGGCATCGGAGTAGGACACAACCCCTCCGGCAGTGTGCACGGGGTGATCGAGGGCTACCGGAAGCTGCGCGACGCGAAGCCGGTGCTGTTCGGCGGCGCGGCGTTCGTGGCCGTGCTGTACCTGCTGGCGCTGACCGGACTGCTCGACAACTGGTGGTTCGCGTCCCTGACCATCGTCACCGTGTTCCTGCTGCCCGTCGTCGGCGAATGGCTGATGCCGTCGAAGGTGCTCACCGCGGAGGAGTTGGCGGCTCGGGACGTCACGGATGTCGAGGACATCGGCGTCGTCGAGCCGTACTCCGAGCAGGACCGCGTCCGGGTCGAACGCGAACTCGGGCTGCCCGCGCAGAGTCCGCGTCCGGTACTCGAACCGGTTCGGGCGGGCCGGCACGCGGCGCCCGCACACCACATCACCGAGGTGAAGGAGTTGAGCGTCAATGCCGTTCACTGAACCGCCCGCGGGAACCCCGCTGCTGGAGACCCGGGGCATCACCGTCCGCTTCGGCGGCCACACCGCGGTCAAGGACGCGAGCATCGCGATCGAGCGCGCCGCCGTGACGGGGTTGATCGGCCCCAACGGCGCCGGCAAGACGACCCTGTTCAACACCGTCACCGGCCTGCAGAAGCCGAGTGAGGGCAAGGTGTTCGTCGACGGCGTCGACGTCACCGGCACGGCGCCGTACAAGCGGGCCCGGATGGGCCTGGCCCGCACCTTCCAGCGGCTGGAGCTGTTCCTGTCGCTGTCGGTGCGCGACAACATTCGCGTGGCCGGGGACATTCATCGCGCCGGTTCCCGGCGTCGTCGAACCGACCTCGAGGCCGAGACCGACCGACTGCTCGAACTGACCGGACTGGCCGACGTCGCGAGCAAGGACGTCTCCGACATCCCGACCGGCCGGGCCCGGGTGGTCGAGGTGGCGCGGGCGCTGATGACCGACCCGCGGGTGCTGCTGCTCGACGAGCCGGCGTCGGGGCAGACCGAGAAGGAGACGGAGGACTTCGCGGACCTGCTGGTCCGGCTGGCCGCGGACGGCCTCGGCATCTGCCTGGTCGAGCACGACCTGCCGCTGGTGATGAAGGTGTGCTCGCGGATTCACGTGCTCGACTACGGCGCGTTGATCGCGTCCGGCACGCCCGAGCAGGTCCAGGGCGATCCCGCGGTGATCGCGGCCTACATCGGAACGGAGGCGGTCGCATGACCGCGTCGGTGAGCGTCGCCGAATCGGATCCCGCCGCAGCGGGACCGGAGCCACTGCTCGAACTGTCCGGGGTGCGGTCCGCGTACGGCGCGATCGAGGTGCTCCACGGCGTCGACCTGGCGCTGCGCCCCGGCGCGGTGGTCGCGCTGCTCGGGCCCAACGGCGGCGGCAAGACCACCGCGCTGAAGGTGTGCTCGGGTCTGCAGCCGGTGACGGCGGGGGAGCTGCGGCTGGCCGGACGTGTCGTCAACGGCGCCGACGCGTCCGAGTTGGCGCGCCTCGGGGTGTGCTCGATACCCGAGGGCCGGGGGATCTTCCCGAACCTGACGGTGCGGGAGAACCTGTGGGTCGCCACCGGTACCGGGCACCGCCTCGAGGAGCTGGAAACAGCGGCCTACCAGCGTTTCCCGAGGCTCGGTGAGCGGCGGGGCCAGCTCGCCGGCTCGATGTCCGGCGGCGAGCAGCAGATGCTCGCGCTCTCCCGGGCGCTCGGCACGGCGCCGACGGTGCTGCTGCTCGACGAGCTCTCGATGGGGCTCGCGCCCCGGGTGGTCACCGAGATGTACGACATCGTCGGGCAACTGGCCGCCGACGGCCTGTCCATCCTGGTGGCCGAGCAGTTCGCCCGTGCGGTGCTGCCCATCGCCACCTCGGCGGCACTGATGTTGCAGGGCCGCGTGGTGCGCTCCGGCGACCCGCGCGAGATCGACCGTGAACTTTCAACCAGTTACCTAGGAGGATGACCATGACCGTTGTGGCGGAAGAGCGTCGTGAGCAGTTCAAGAAGGACGTCGCGGAAATGAAGCTGAAGGGCGGCCGGTCGGCGGGGGACGGCAGGGCCCGGATCGTCGGCCTGGTGCTGATGATCGCCGGGACGCTCGTCTCGTTCGTCCTGTACTTCGCGTCGCTGACCCAGTCGGACCTGCGCGACATCGCCTCGTACCAGGTCCTGGCGACCGCGTTCCTCGCGCTGACTGTGCTCGGCGGCGCGGTGTATCTCGCGGGTGCGGTGGCTCGGGTGCTGCGGCTGTGGCTGCTGCGTCAGCTAATGGAGAGCCAGGCGCAGGCCGACCAGATCACCGCTGCGCTGGGGAAGTAGCGGCTGCCGGGTGAATTTTTCGGCCGGGATCACCCGCGAGGGATGAGGCGGGCGCCGGTACGCTCGTGTGTACTCGTCCCGGGAGCGGCGCGGCGCGCGCGGCGTGACGGAAGGAGCTCCGCGATGGCGGACTCGGCATCGGACGACGCGCTCGACGGCGACGAACGGAGCGAGCTGCTCAGGCTGCGCCGCGAGGTCGCGGAGCTACGCGAGGCCAAGCAACAGTCCGACACGGCCCTCGCGTCGGCGCAACAGGTTTCGGGACAGGTGGCCGCGGAGCCCCCGCGGCGCGGCCACCCGGCCTGGCGCTGGACCGCGACCGCGCTGCTGCTCGTGCTGGTGATGGTGCTCGGGTACGCCTCGGTGGTCGCACGGTTCGCGCGCAGCGAGATCCTCGACACCGACCGGTACGTGCAGACCGTGACGCCGCTGGCCTCGAACCCGGTGCTGCAGGCCGAGCTGGCGAACCAGATCACCGACCAGATCATGACCCGGGTCGACGTGGAGAAGATGACCGCCGACGCCCTCGGCGCGCTCACCGAGATCGCGCCCCGGGTGCCGCCCGCCGTGGTCGGACTCGCCCCGGTGATCGCCGGCCAGGCCAAGTCCTTCGTGCACGACGCGGCCTCGTCGCTGGTGTCGTCGAGTCAGTTCGAGACCATGTGGGTCGAGGCCAACCGTCAGGCGCACGAGGAACTGGTCTCGGCGGCCACCGGTGAGAACTCCGGCAGCGTCAAGATCAACGAGAAGGGTGAGGTGAGCGTCTCGCTCGCCGCGATCATCGACACCGTGAAGGCCAACCTCGTGGAGCGCGGGTTCTCGTTCGTGGACAAGCTTCCCGACGTCAACGCCACCTTCGTGATCTTCGAGTCGGCCGACCTGGTCAAGGCGCAACGGGCGGTCAACGCCCTCAACAAGGCCTCGGCGGTGCTCCCGTGGCTGACGCTGCTCGCCGCGGTGGCCGCGATCTGGGCCGCACCACGGGCCGGGCGGCGTCGGGCTATGTCGCTCGTCGGTGCGGCCCTCGCGGTGGCGATGGCCCTGCTGGCCGTGTCCATCAGCATCGGCCGGGCCGTCTACCTCGGCGCGATCCCGTCGGACGTGCTGTCGGCGGACGCGGCGGCCGTTCTCTTCGACACCGTCGTGCAACCGCTCCGGACGACGCTGCGCGCGGTGTTCGTGGTGGCGGTACTGGTGGGCATCGTCGGCTACCTGTCGGGGTCGTCGGCCTCCGCGTCCGCGATCCGTCGGGGGTACAGCAGGGCGATGGACAAGCTGCGGTCGCCGCAGACCGACCGCGAACCGAGGTCGTTCGAGCGCGTGGCGGCCACCTTCCGGATCCCGCTGCGGGTGGGCATCATCGTCATCGCCATCGCGACCCTGGTCTTCTGGCGCTATCCGTCCGGAACCGTTGTCGTGGTCACGATCCTGATCGCGGTGCTGGCCCTGCTGGCGGTGGAGCTGGCGGCCCGGCCGGCGCTGGCCCACCGGGCGGAGCCGGACAAGGAGCCCGCCGGCATCGAGTGAAGGCCGCGCCGGTCAGCGGCTGTCCCGGCGCAGCGGATGGTCCTCGGGTATCTGCACCAGCACGATGGGGACGCCGTCCGGGTCCGCGATCCACATCTCGTGCAGGCCCCACGGTTCCTGCCGGGCCTCCCGGACGATCGGGACACCCGCGAGCTCGAGCTCCGACTGCGCCTGCCGCAGGTCCCGCACCTGCAGCCAGATCGCCCCGGCGAAGGTCGAACCGGCCCCCGGGCCGCCGTGCCCGGCGACCTCGATCAGGGACTGGCCGGCGAAGAACACCGTGCCGCCGGGGTACTCACGGGCCACCGCCAGGCCCAGGGTGTGCGCATAGAAGTCCCGCGTGACCGGATAGTCGGCCGGGCGCACGATGATTCGGCTGCTCAGTACCTCCACTGTCATCCCTCCTGAGTGGGTCGCGCCTCGTGCCCGGGCCTGCCGTGCGTGCGACGGTCTTCCTTCATCTCCGCCTCGTACACGTGCCGTCGACCGCCCGTGATCGCGTCCCGCACGTCCCGCTCGAGGCCGCGGAACTCCGACCAGTAGCCGTCGTCGAACTCCTCGACCACCTGGAAGGTCCAGCGCCCGGGCAGCACGTTGCGGCCGAGCAGTTCCTCCCGCAGGCGGGCGGCCAGGTCGCCGTGGCCGGCCGCGGCCAGCGCGTCGACGGCGTCACCGAGTTGGTGGTCGGCGTGGCCGATCAACTGGTGGAAGTCGTAGAGATGGCCGCGCGCCCGCTCGACGGTCTCGAAGGCTTCGGACAGCAGTCCGAGCGCCGCCACCTCGGCGTCGGTGACTCCGTCCGGCCGACGGTGCTCGGGTGCAGGCTGTTCCCGATCGAGGCCCATCCGATCAGTCTGCCCGACTGCACCCGTGGTCGCTCCGCAGGCTCGCTCCGTATCGCCCCGAAGCACGGCACGAGGTGCTTAAAGTGGGGGATCGGAAGCTCGACAGTTTCGCTCGGGGACGAGAGGACAGAGCCTGTGAGTTCGACAGTGAGTGCGGACCCGATTCCCGGCGGCGACACGCTGCCGTTCCCGCCGACGCCCTCGGGCAGCGTGGCCGGGCGGACCATGCAGGAGTCGGTGTACAGCCCGCGGGAGAAACCGCGCCGGCTGCCCGACGACGCTCCGAACGTCATCGTCGTGCTGATCGACGACGCCGGCCCCGGTCTGCCCAGCACATTCGGCGGGGAGGTCCGCACGCCGACACTGGAGAAGGTGCTCGCCGAGGGCGTCGGATACAACCGCTTCCACACCACCGCGATGTGCTCGCCGACCCGGGCCGCGCTGCTCACCGGTCGCAACCATCATCGCGTCGGGTACGGGCAGATCGCCGAGTTCGCGAACGACTGGGACGGCTACTCCGGCTACATCCCGAGATCGAGCGCCACGATGGCCGAGGTGCTGCGGCACTACGGCTACAGCACTGCGGCGTTCGGGAAGTGGCACAACACCCCGGCCACGGAGACCACCGCCGCGGGACCGTTCGACAACTGGCCCACGAGTGTCGGGTTCGAGTACTTCTACGGCTTCCTCGCGGGCGAGGCCTCGCAGTACGAGCCGAATCTGGTGCGCAACACCACCGTGGTGCTGCCGCCCAAGACACCCGAGCAGGGCTACCACCTCAGCGAGGACCTGGCCGACGACGCGATCGGCTGGCTGCGCCGGCATCAGGCGTTCGAGGCAGACAAGCCGTTCCTCATGTACTGGGCGAGCGGCTGCCTGCACGGGCCGCACCACGTGATGAAGCCGTGGGCCGATCGGTACGCGGGCAAGTTCGACGACGGCTGGGACGCCTACCGCGAGCGAGTCTTCGAGCGTGCGAAGGAGAAGGGCTGGATTCCGCCGGAGGCCGAACTCACCGCTCGGGACGCGACGATGGCGGCCTGGGACGACATCCCGGAGGGCGAGAGGCCGTTCCAACGGCGTCTGATGGAGGTGGCGGCAGGCTACGCCGAGCACTGCGACGTCCAGGTCGGGCGGCTGCTGGACGAGGTGGAGCGGCTCGGGCACTTGGACAACACCCTGGTCGTGTACATCTGGGGAGACAACGGCTCATCGGGGGAGGGACAGAACGGAACCATCAGTGAGTTGCTGGCGCAGAACGGGATTCCCACCACGGTGGCGCAGCACCTCGCGGCGCTCGACGAACTCGGCGGCCTCGACGTGCTGGGTTCGCCCCTGACCGACAACATGTATCACGCGGGCTGGGCGTGGGCGGGCAGCACGCCGTACAAGGGGATGAAGCTGCTGGCCTCGCACCTCGGCGGCACCCGCAATCCGATGGCGGTGCGCTGGCCTCGCAAGGTCGCCCCCGACGCGACGCCGCGGTCACAGTTCCTGCACTGCAACGACATCGCGCCGACCGTGTACGAAATCGTCGGAATCACGCCGCCGCGCACTGTCGACGGATTCCCGCAGGACCCCCTCGACGGTGCGAGCTTCGCCCGGACCCTTGTCGACCGGGATGCCAAGGCAGGCAAGCTCACCCAGTACTTCGAGATCATGGGCAGCCGGGCGATCTACCACGACGGCTGGATGGCGTCCGCCTTCGGACCGAAGGCGCCGTGGCTGCAGGGTATGCCGCCGGGGATCGCCGACTGGAGTCCGGACGACGACGTCTGGGAGCTGTACCACCTGGACGAGGACTGGACGCAGAACCACGACCTCGCCGCCGAGCAGCCGGAGAAGCTTGCGCAGCTGCGCGAGTTGTTCGCCATCGAAGCCGCGCGCAACGACGTGCTGCCGGTCGGGGGCGGGCTGTGGGTGCTCACCCATCCGCAGTACCTGTCCGCCTCGACCCAGCGCCGGTGGGAGTTCTCCGGCGACATCACCCGGATGCCCGAATTCTGCGCGCCCAGGCTCGGGAACGTCGACAACCTGGTGACGATCGAGCTGACGGCGCCCGAGCGGTCCTCCGGGGTGCTGTACGCGCTCGGCGCCAACTCGGGCGGGCTCACCTGCTACGTCGACGACGGACACCTCTGCTACGAGTACAACCTCTTCATCCTGATGCGCACCAAGATCCGGTCCGAGCACAGGCTCCCCGCCGGGGCGCACACCGTCACCGTTGCGACGTCGTTCGCCGAGGCACGGCCGGGCGGGCCCCTGCGTGTGGTGCTCGCGGTCGACGGCGAGACGTTCGCGGAGGGCGTGGTTCCGGTGAGTGTGCCGCTGCTGTTCACCGCCAACGACTGCCTCGACATCGGGACCTGCCTGGGGTCGCCGGTGTCGATGGACTACCGGGACCGGGCGCCGTTCCCGTTCGCCGGGCGCATCGAGGAGGTGCGGGTGGAGTACGTCTAGTCGGCGGCGCCCGGTGCGGTGATACCCCGCGTGATCACGGCTGCCGAGAACTCCGCGAAGGCCGTCGGGTCGAGGTCCGGCGCCCACCTGTTGACGATGGTGTCGGACACGCCCATCAGTCCCGACAGGACGAAGCGGATGAGCGAGGGATCGTCGAGCAGGGTCCGGTCCTCTGCCTCCGCTGCCTCGAGAATCGCCCGGAGTAGTTCCACGTTGTACTGCTCCGCCGTCACGCGCAGTTCGCGAACGGACTCGCGTTCGGAGCGGGCGGCCCCCTCGATGTCGCGCCAGGTCGCCGTCATACGCCCGACTCGCGCCCACTGTCGCGCCGAGTTCGGAATGACCGCCGCGATCAGCGAAGCGACGCCGCGGTCGCGGGGCAGCGCGGCGACGAAGGCTGCGGACTCGAGCTGGCTCTCGTTGAGCAGCGCGATGAAGATCTCCTGCTTGTCGGCGAAGTACTGGTAGATCAACCCGGTGCTGGTTCCCGCGCGCGCCGCCACGGATCGGATGGTCAGCGCGGTATAGCCGCCCTCGTCCAGCAGTGCGGCGGCCGCATCGAGGGTGCGGCGGCGCCTCGCCTCTGCGTCGCCGTAGATCGATTTTCCGTTCGATTCGCTCACCGCGTCACCGTATCCGTCCAGTTCGGGGCGGGCCCGCTCGCTGCAGAATGAACAATGTTCGATCTAGTATTGAACATTGTTCATTCTGTGGTTACAGTCACAGCGTGACTACAGATGCCGCGGCCCCCACGCCGCATCCCCCGGCCGTACACGGTTCGGTCGACGACCGCGCCGCAGCCGAAATTGCCACCGCTGCAGGGCAACTCCTGATGGCGTACCGCATGGATGCCGAGCGTGCCGGTCTCGACCCGGCCCAGGTACGCGGCGCGGGCGACCGGCTTTCCCACGAGTTCCTCGTCGCCGAGTTGGCGCGGCAGTTCCCGGCAGACGCCGTGCTGTCAGAGGAGGGTGTGGACGACCCCGCCCGCCTTGTCGCGGACCGGGTGTGGATCGTCGACCCGCTCGACGGCACCCGGGAGTTCGGCGAACCCGGCCGCATCGACTGGGCCGTCCATGTCGCGCTCGCCGAGCGCGGGGAGCTCACTTCCGGTGCGGTCGCGATGCCCGCACTCGGTGTCACCTACTCGACGGCGGATGCGCCGGCCCCGGCAGGATCGGTGCCGGCCACGCCCCGGGTCGTCGTCAGCCGGACCCGCAGACCCGAGCCCGTCATGGCAATGGCTGCCGCCCTCGGCGCCGAACTGGTCGAGATGGGCTCGGCCGGTGCGAAGGCGATGGCGGTGGTCCGCGGCGAGGTGGACATCTACGCCCACGCCGGAGGTCAGTACGAGTGGGACTCGGCGGCCCCGGTCGCCGTGGCCCGTGCTGCGGGACTACATGTTTCGCGAATCGACGGATCCGTTCCCGTCTACAACCAGGAGAACCCCTGGTTGCCCGACCTGTTGATCTGCCGCCCGGAGTTGGCAGGCAAAGCACTGGAGGTACTTGCGCGATGACACGTGCGCTGACCCACCTCGAGAGACTCGAGGCCGAGAGCATCCACATCATGAGGGAGGCGGTCGCGGGGAGTGAGAATCCCGTGATGCTCTACTCGGTCGGCAAGGACAGTGCGGTGATGCTGCACCTGGCCCGCAAGGCGTTCTTCCCGTCCCGGTTGCCGTTCCCGCTGCTGCACGTCGACACGACGTGGAAGTTCCAGGAGATGTACAAGCTCCGCGACGAATCCGCTGCCACAGGCGATTTCGATCTCCTCGTCCACCAGAATCCCGAGTGCGTCGAGAAGGGGATCAACCCGTTCACGCACGGATCGTCGACGCACACGGACATGTGGAAGACCGAGGGGCTCAAGCAGGCACTCGACCTCCACAAGTTCGACACGGCGTTCGGCGGCGCCCGCCGTGACGAGGAGAAGTCCCGGGCGAAGGAACGAGTGTTCTCGGTCCGCTCGGCCGAGCACCGATGGGATCCCAAGCGGCAGCGTCCCGAACTGTGGCACATGTACAACGTCCGGCGCTCGCCCGGCGAGACGCTGCGCGTCTTCCCGCTGTCGAACTGGACCGAACTGGACGTGTGGGAGTACATCCGGCAGGAGAACATCCCGATCGTGCCGCTGTACTTCGCCGCGAAGCGTCCCGTCGTCGAGCGGGACGGCACTCTGATCATGGTCGACGACGACCGGATGCCGTTGCGTCCCGGGGAGATTCCCGAACTCAAGAGCGTCCGGTTCCGGACCCTCGGCTGCTACCCGCTCACGGGCGCGGTCGAGTCGACGGCCGCGACCCTGACCGAGGTCATCCAGGAAATGTTGCTCACCACCACCTCCGAGCGTCAGGGCCGGGTGATCGACCACGACAGCAGCGCCTCGATGGAGAAGAAGAAGCAGGAAGGGTACTTCTGATGGTTCACTCGTCCAATCTGATCGCCGACGACATCGAGCAGTACCTCGAGCGGCACGCAACCAAGAGCATGCTGCGGTTCATCACCTGCGGCAGCGTCGACGACGGCAAGAGCACGCTGATCGGCCGGCTGCTGTACGAGTCGAAGCTGGTCTTCGAGGACCAGCTGAGCGCGCTCGAGAGCGACTCGAAGAAGGTCGGCACCCAGGGCGAGGGCCTCGACTTCGCACTGCTCGTCGACGGGCTCGCGGCCGAGCGAGAGCAGGGCATCACGATCGACGTGGCCTATCGCTACTTCACCACCGAGCGGCGCAAGTTCGTCGTCGCCGACACCCCGGGGCACGAGCAGTACACCCGCAACATGGTCACCGGTGCGTCGACGGCCGACCTCGCGGTGATCCTGATCGACGCCCGCAAGGGCGTGCTGACCCAGACCCGCAGGCACTCGTACCTCGTCTCGCTGCTCGGCATCCGGAACGTGGTGCTCGCGGTGAACAAGCTCGATCTCGTCGACTACTCGCAGGAGGTCTTCGAGCGGATCGTCGACGAGTACACCGCCTTCGCGGCCGAGATCGGACTGGGCAGCGTCGTCCCGATCCCGATGTCCGCCTACATGGGGGACAACCTCACCGAGCGAAGCCCGAACACGCCCTGGTACCAGGGTCCGTCGCTGATCGAGCACCTCGAGACCGTCGACATCGACGACGACCTCCGCACCGGTCCCTTCCGGATGCCCGTGCAGTGGGTGAACCGCCCGGATCTCGACTTCCGCGGATTCTCGGGACAGATCGTCGGCGGCGCGGTGCGCCCGGGCGACCGCGTCCGGGTGCTGCCCAGCGGCACCGAGTCCACCGCCCTGCGAATCGTCACGATGGACGGCGACCTCGACGAGGGCGTCGCGGGCCAGTCGGTCACGATCACCCTGGCCGACGAGATCGACATCAGCCGCGGTGACGTTCTCGCCGTCGCGGACGCCCTTCCCGGGGTCGCCGACCAGTTCGAGGCGCAGCTGGTGTGGATGGGCGAGCACGACATGCTGCCCGAGCGCCCGTACGTGTGCCAGATCGGCACGATGACCGTGCAGGCGCGGATCACCCGGCCCAAGTACAAGATCAACGTCAACACGCTCGAGCAGACGGCGACGAACACGCTGGCGCTCAACGAGATCGGCGTCTGCAACATCAGCTTCGATCGACCGGTCCCGTTCGACGCCTACACCGACAACCGCGACACGGGCGGCTTCATCCTGATCGACCGGCTGACCAACACCACGGTCGGTGCGGGCATGATCGCGCACTCGCTGCGCCGGTCGGACAACATCCACTGGCAGGCCGTGGACGTGAACGCCGAGTCCCGGGCGGTCCTGAACGGTCACCGGCCGCAGGTGCTGTGGTTCACGGGTCTGTCCGGGTCCGGCAAGTCGACCATCGCGAACGAGCTCGAGCGGCAGCTGCACGCGAGCGGCTGCCACACCTATCTGCTCGACGGCGACAACGTCCGCCACGGTCTGAACCGAGACCTCGGCTTCACCGAGGCCGACCGGGTGGAGAACATCCGCCGGGTCACCGAGGTCGCCCGGCTGATGGCCGATGCCGGCCTGATCGTGCTGGCGTCGTTCATCTCTCCGTTCCAGGCCGAGCGTGACGCGGCCCGCGAACTGATCGGCGAGGACCGCTACTGCGAGGTATTCGTCGACACCCCGATCGACGTCGCCGAGTCGCGGGATCCGAAGGGGCTCTACAAGAAGGCGAGGCGTGGCGACCTGACGAACTTCACCGGCATCGACTCCCCGTACGAGTCGCCGGAGAACCCCGAGCTGCGAGTCGACACGACCGTGACGAGTCCCGAGGAGGCCGCCGCCAGGATTGTCGAGAACCTCCGCAGCCGAGGCGTCATCGCCTGATCCGGCCCACTTCACCCACCACACCTGAGGAGCGTTCCCTGTGCCTACCCGAGACGAAATCTGTTCGGTGATCGATTCGTACGTAAAGCATCTCGGCAATCACGATGTCGACGAACTGGTGGCGCTGTTCGCGGCCGACGCGGTACAGCACGAGCCGCTGGGCGTGCGGACCTACCGCGGTATCGACGAGATCCGCGAGTTCGACATCGCGAACGCACAGGTGGCGTTCACGGTGAGCCGCCACTCGCCGATCCTCGTCTCCGGTCGGTATGCCGCGATGCAGTTGCGGGTGCAGCGAGAGGGCGTGCCCGACTTCCTCGCCAGCGATCTCTTCGAGTTCGACGACGACGGCAAGATCGTCTCGCTGAGCGTCGTTCTGGACCCCAAGGCACAGGTATGACGCTGGGGTTGCAGGCACCGCAGGTGATGCCGGCGATGCTCGACGGGAAGGTCGTGGTCGTCTCCGGTGTCGGGACGGGGCTCGGGCGCTCGGTGGCCGTCCGCGGCGCGCTGGCCGGTGCCCGGATCGTCCTGGCCGCGCGGACCGAGTCGCGGCTGACCGAGGTCGCCGAGGAGATCCGCGGACTCGGCGGTACCGCCGTGTCCGTACCGACCGACCTCACCGACGAGGCGTCGGTGACGAACCTCGTCGACATGGCACTCGCGGAGTTCGGAGTCGTCGACGCGGTGGTGCACAACGCGTTCGTGCAGCCACCACACGAGCGGCTCCTCGACACCGAGTTCGAATCGGTCCGGCAGGGCCTGGACATCAACCTCCTGGCAGCGCTCAACCTGACCCGGAAACTGGTGCCCGCGCTCGAGAAGTGCCAGGGGTCGGTCGTGATGATCAACTCGATGGTGCTGCGGAACCAGCTGCCGAACTTCGGGGCCTACCGGGTGATGAAGGCCGGGCTGCTCGCCCTCGCCCGCAGTCTCTCGGTGGAGATGGGCCCGATGGGTGTCCGGGTGAACTCCGTCGCACCGGGATACATCTGGGCGGAGCGGGTCCAGCGGATGGTCGAGAAGCAGGCCGAGCAGCGCGGTGTGGACCCGGCCGAGGTCTACGCCGAGATCGCGGCAGGCACCGACCTGCGCCGGCTGCCCGAACCCGACGACATCGCGAACGCGGTGCTGTTCCTCGCCTCCGACCTCGCTCGCGCGATCACCGGGCAGTGCCTGGACGTCAACTGCGGCCACGCCCACCACTGATCCACTCTCACAAGGACGTACGGATGACACACGATTACGACGGCATCGGTTCCATCGAGGACCTGCACCAGGCCGCGTGCGAGGCGGCCGGGTACAGCGATTTCGGCGGCGACCGCTACCTCGACGGGCTGCGGGTGCTGCTCGAGTCGTTCGAGCGGGAGGCCGACCTCACTCCCCACGGCAAGGTGATCGCCCGCAAGATGATCACCGGGGCGCTCGCGGGACGCCTGGCCAGCGAGGCCGGATTCGCGAAGTACCCCGAGCATGTCGACGTTCCGATCGAGCGCCCGATCTTCGTGGTCGGGTTGACGCGGACCGGTAGCACCGCGCTGCACCGGTTGCTCGGCGCCGACCCGGCGCATCAGGGTGCCGAGATGTGGCTCGCCGAGACCCCGCAGCCCCGTCCCGATCGCGACAAGTGGTCGGAGAACGAGGATTACGTGCGCTCCGACGCTTTCTACCGGGCGCGTCAGGCGAACGAGGCGGACCTGATGAAGGTGCACTTCATGGGTGCGGAGGAGGTCGAGGAATGCTGGCGTCTGCTGCAGCAGACGATGCTCTCGACCGCGTTCGAGACCGTCGCGTACGTGCCGAGTTACACGCGGTGGCTGGCGGGGCAGGACTGGACCGAGACGTACGCGCGGCACAAGAAGAACCTGCAGTTGATCGGGCTGAACGACTCGGACCGGCGGTGGGTGCTCAAGAGCCCGAGCCATGTCTTCGCGCTCGACGAGATCATGACGGTCTACCCGGACGCGTTGTTCGTTCGTACCTTCCGGGACCCGCAGACGTCGATGGCGTCCACCTTCAGCCTTGCGGAGCAGGGCGGACACGACATGTCGAAGGCCTTCGACCGCCCGGCCATCGGGCGCACCCAACTCGACCTGTGGGCGCGCGGCAACACGACGTTCAATCGTGCCCGCGCCCGGTACAACCCGGACCAGTTCATCGACGTCGACTACACGGACTTCTTCTCCGATGCGGTCGGCACCGTCGAGAAGATCTACTCGCAGTTCGCCATGCCGTTCACGGACGCGGCTCGCGCCGCGGTGGAGGCGTCGCACCAGGCCAGCCTCGCCGACCATCGCCGTCCGTCGCACCGCTATTCGCTCGAGGAGTTCGGCGTGACGGCCGCCGACGTCGAGGCGAAGTTCGCCACCACCGTCTGAATCTTCGAACATCAACCAGAACAGGAATACTCATATGAACGCCACATGGGAAAAGTTCTGCACGGACCTGCTCGAGGTCGGGAAGATCCTCGAGGACGAGATCGTCCCGCAGGACGCGCTGACGCAGGCGGAGGGCGTCCGCTACCTGAGCCGGCTGCTGCGCTACGCGACGATCAACTGCGTCGAGTACACCGATCCGCGGTGGCCGCAGTTCACGTCAGCGCCGAACCCGAACATGATGACCAAGATCGGCGCCGACAACCCGGACAACATCTACATGCGCGCCAACATCTCCGGGCAGTACACCTACCGGATCACCGGCACCCGGGGCACGGTTCCGCTGATCACCTTCGGCTCGCGGGTCAACCGTTACCACATCGACGGCACCATGCTGCAGACCGGCGACCTGCACATCCACGACCTCGCGGTCGACGAGAACGGACGCTTCCAGTTCATCGCGAGCGTGGACGAGCCGGCCGAGGGGGCGTGGCTGCCGCTCGCGCCGGAGAGCAATCTCATCTCCGTGCGGCAGACCTATGCGGACCGGCGGGCCGAGGTGCCCGGCGAGCTGTCCATCGAATGCCTCAACCCCGACGGCGAATTCGTGCCGCTGACCGAGGACGAGCTGGGCCGGCGACTGGACCGGGCGATCGGCATGCTGAAGGGCTCGGCCGCCACATTCCTCGAGTGGTCGCGCGACTTCATGCCGCAGCCCAACGAGATCTTCGACCGCGGGCAGGAGCAGTTCCAGAAGGCCGGCGGCGATCCGACGATCTTCTACCTGCACGGGTACTGGAAGCTCGCCGAGGACGAGGCGTGGGTCATCGAGACCGAGGTGCCGAACTGCGAGTACTTCAACTTCGTGCTGCAGAACTTCTGGGTGGAATCGCTCGACTACAACCGGACGAACATCTACCTCAACAACCACACCGCCAAGCTCAACGGCGACGGCACCCTGACGATCGTGGTGGCGGCGAAGGATCCCGGCTACGGCAACTGGATCGACACCGATTTCCACACCGAGGGGACATGGGCGATGCGCTGGATCAAGGCGGACTCGCACCCGATCCCGACGTCGAAGGTAGTGAAGATGTAAGTATCGCATCGACGAAGTGGTCGCTGGCAGCGGCGATGATCACGGCAAACGCATGTGAGCTCCCCACATCCTGGCGAATTCACATCCCGGGCTCAGATTGCGGCCTGGGTTGTCGAACACCGACCGCACTGAGCGCGAGCGGTGTCGCTCCCGCAGGGCCTCCGTACCCGGTTGACGCGCTTGAACACCGGCTTTGCCACCCGTCCGGCGGCGTGAGGGTGGTCGCGTAGGTGTCCATCGAGTCCCGGCCCTATGCGCGGCCGCGACTGACGGCCCGGTCGATTGTTGCTGCTGACCGGTCAGCGCATCAGAAGTACCAGGGGTACGGCGACCAGTCGGGATCGCGCTTCTCCAGGAACGAGTCGCGGCCCTCGACGGCCTCGTCGGTCATGTACGCCATCCGGGTGGCCTCGCCGGCGAACAGCTGCTGGCCGACCAGTCCGTCGTCGGTCAGGTTGAAGGCGTACTTGAGCATGCGCTGCGCCTGCGGGGACTTGCCGTTGATCTTGTCCGCCCACTCGAGCGCGACGTCCTCGAGCTCGGCGTGGTCGATGACCTTGTTCACCGCGCCCATCCGGTGCATCTCCTCGGCGGTGTACGTCTCGCCGAGGAAGAAGATCTCGCGGGCGAACTTCTGTCCCACCATCTTCGCGAGGTAGGCGCTGCCGTAGCCGCCGTCGAAGCTGCCCACGTCCGCGTCGGTCTGCTTGAAGCGCGCGTGCTCGCGGCTGGCCAGGGTCAGGTCGCAGACCACGTGCAGGGAGTGCCCGCCGCCCGCGGCCCAGCCGTTGACCAGGCAGATGACCACCTTCGGCATGAAGCGGATCAGCCGCTGGACCTCGAGGATGTGCAGCCGTCCCGCGCGGGCCTTGTCCACGGTGTCCGCGGTCTCGCCCGCGGCGTACTGGTAGCCGCTGCGTCCGCGGATCCGCTGGTCGCCGCCCGAGCAGAAGGCCCAGCCGCCGTCCTTGCTGCTCGGACCGTTGCCGGTCAGCAGCACCGCGCCGACGTCGGAGGTCATCCGGGCGTGGTCGAGCGCTCGGTACAGCTCGTCGACGGTGTGCGGGCGGAAGGCGTTGCGCACCTCCGGGCGGTCGAACGCGACGCGGACCGTGCCCTGCGTGACGTGCCGGTGATAGGTGATGTCCGTGAGGTTCTCGAACCCGGGGACGGGGCGCCACAGCTGCGGATTGAAGGTCACGATGCCCAAGGATATGCCCCGCGCGGCCGCGCCGGCCGGACGCCCGGACAACCCCGCGCTCAGCCCCGCGGTGCCTCCGGGCTTACCGTGCAGTCATGAGTGATCAGGTGGAGGGGACGCCGAGCCCGCGCGGCCGCGGCGATGTGGACGGCTACGAGCAGCACGGCGGGTTCCCGGTGTACAAGTCCGCGGAGGACGACGGCGGCCCCGACTTCGGCCGGCTGATCGCGGCGCTGCGCACCGTGCAGGACCTGGCCGTCTCGGCGGCGCCGTCCGCCGACGCCGCCCGCCTCGCCGCCGAGCAGGCGGAGGCGCTCGTCGCCACCCTCGAACCGTTCCGTGTGCGCGAGGGGTTGCAGCCGGGCGGACGGTCGATGGGCCTGCCCGGACGCGGCAGCCTGCTGATGATGCCGTGGACGATCGAGAAGTTCGACGAGACCGGCGTGCGCAGCACCGGAGTGTTCCGGCGGTTCCACATGGGAGGCAACGGCGCCGCGCACGGCGGCACGCTGCCGCTGCTGTTCGACGACCTGTTCGGGATGATCACCCACGCCTACGGCCGTCCGATCAGCCGCACCGCCTACCTGCACGTGAACTACCGCAACATCACCCCGATCGACACACCGCTGACCGTCGAGGGGCAGGTGGACCGGGTCGAGGGCCGCAAGACGTTCGTCAGCGCCCGACTCGTCGACGCCGAGGGCACCCTGCTCGCGGACTGCGACGCGCTGATGCTGGTGCTGCTGCCGGGGCAGCCCTGACGATGAGCGGACTGCGCGGGGAGGACGGGCGCATGCCGTCCGCCCACCGGCAGGGGGACTACCCGGTCCGGTTCGACTGGGGTGCCACCGGCGCGGCCGCGCTCACCCGGGACTGCGACGTCGCGGTGGTGGTGGACGTGCTGTCGTTCACCACCACGCTCACCGTCGCGCTCGACGCGGGCACCGTCGTCTACCCGTACCGCTGGGATCCGGGCTCGGCCGCCGGGTACGCCGCCGACCGGGAGGCGGCGGTCGCGGTCGGGCGGTCCCACGCCGCAGCCGGCGAGATCAGCCTGTCGCCGGCCTCGATGCGCGCCGCGCAGGCACCGGCCCGGCTGGTGCTGCCGTCGCCGAACGGGTCGGCCCTGTGCTTCGGGCTGGCCGAGTCCGGTGTCGAGGTGGTCGGCGCCTCGCTGCGCAACGCGAGCGCGGTGGCCGGGTGGGTCCGAGAACGTGGTGCCGAGCGGGTCGCCGTGATCGCGGCGGGGGAGCGATGGCCGGACCGGACCCTGCGCCCGGCGGCCGAGGACCTGTGGGGCGCGGGCGCGGTGCTGGCCGCCCTCGGTGTGGTGCCCGGCCGCTTCTCGCCCGAATCGCGGTCGGCGGCGGAGGCCTTCGCCGCCGCATCGGCCGATCTGGGCGCCCGCCTGCGCGAGTGCGCGAGCGGTCGGGAGCTGATCGACAAGGGCTTCCCGGCGGACGTGGAGATCGCCGCCGAGTTCGACACGAGCGCGGTGGTGCCCGTGCTGCGCGGCGAGGCCTTCGTGGACGCGACGGTGACGCCGTGACCGCCGCGGTGCCCGCCCTCGACGACCTGCTCGCCGCCGCCACGGTCGTGAGCCTGCCGATGCGGGTGCGATTCCGGGGCATCACCACCCGCGAGGTGTTGCTGCTGGACGGCCCGGCGGGCTGGGGCGAGTTCGGGCCCTTCCCCGAGTACCACGACGGCGAGGCCGCGTGCTGGCTGCGGTCGGCGATCGAGTGCGCCTGGCAGGGCCCGCCGCCCGCCCGCCGCGCCGAGGTGCCGGTCAACGCGACCGTGCCCGCGATCGAGGCCGCCCGGGTGCCGGAGATCCTGGCCCGCTTCCCGGGTGCGCGCACCGCGAAGGTCAAGGTCGCCGAGCAGGGCCAGACCCTTGCCGACGACCTGGCCCGCGTCGCGGCGGTCCGTGAGCACGTCGAGCACGTCCGGGTCGACGCGAACGGAGGCTGGTCCGTCGACGAGGCCGCCGCGGCGCTGACGGCGCTGACCGCCGACGGCGACCTGCAGTACGCCGAACAGCCCTGCGCGAGCGTGCCGGAACTCGTGGAACTGCGGCGCAGGCTCACCGGCCGCGGCATCCGGATCGCCGCCGACGAGAGCATCCGGCGGGCCGAGGACCCGATGCGGGTGGTCCGGGCGGGCGCGGCGGACGTCGCGGTGGTCAAGGTCGCGCCCCTCGGCGGCGTCCGGGCGCTGCTGCGGCTGTCGGAGGAACTCGCGGAGCACGGGGTGCCGGTCGTCGTGTCGAGCGCACTGGACTCGACGGTCGGGATCGGCGCCGGGCTCGCGGCCGCCGCCGCGTTGCCGGATCTCGAGTTCGCGTGCGGGCTCGGGACCGGCAGCCTCCTCGCGGAGGACGTCGCCGCGCCGCGCCGCATGCGCGACGGGGCGCTCTCGGCGGCCCTGGTGGACCCCGATCCGGAGCGGCTCGCACGGTTGCGCGCGACCGGTGAGCGGACCGACTGGTGGCTGGCCCGGCTGGCGCGCTGCCACACTCTCCTCGGCTGACATCGTCCCGCTCGGAGCCGACGGCCGCGAATGCGCTGGATTGTTGCCGGCGATCGCCCGCAGCGCAGATCGCCGAGTGGCAGGTGTGAACTGAGTGACTGGTGTGTACTGAGGGGTCGTGCCGTCGTATAAGGTCTGGCCTCGACATCCCAGTCAACATCGGAGGCATTGAAAGTGGTTGCAGCACTGAACGAAACCCTGCTCGCCCCGTCGCGGCTGCCCGCCGTCGTCGCGGACGTGCAGGAGCTGATCGACGCCGAGGTCTCGGACAAGTCGGGCGCCTCGGGTCTGGCCCTCAAGGGCGGCTACGGCGCCGTGAAGAAGGTCGGGCCGTCGATCGTTCCGGACGCGGTCGAGGGACTGCTCCCGGGCTTCGTGGCTCGCTTGGAGCCGTTCTGGCAGGACTTCGGCGCGACCGGTGCCGCCGGCTTCGGTGAGTTCCTCACCGGCCGCGGCGACGAGGTCGCGGACGCCCTGCTCGGCGTCACCGACGAGAAGATCGAGGGCACCAGCAAGTCCGCGATCAAGAAGGTCTACTCGAGCCTGCGCCCCTCGGCCAAGAAGAACGTCGTCGAGGCCCTGCCCCGGCTCGGCGCGCTCGTCGAGAAGCACGCCGGATAGGCAGCTTCGCTGCAGTGGAGTGCTCACGGATAGCGGGACCTCCGTAAGCACTCCACTGCGCGTAGCGCACTACGGCGCGGACTTGCCGAATCGCCAGAACCCGGTGAAGGCGATGTCGGCCTTCGCCACCCCGCGATCGCTCACGAGATGGCGCCGAACTCCGGTCGCCAGATCGGATTCTCCGGCGACGAAGGCGTACGACGGGGCGTCCGGCCACCGGGCCGCCCGGACGGTCTCGAGCGCGAGCACGCCCGGTCGGGCGTGCGAATCCCCGCGGACCAGCCAGTGCACCCGCACCCCCTCGGGCTCGCCGAGGTCCTGAGCGTCGTCGGCGTGCGGCACCTCGATGAACACCTCGGCCCGCAGGGTCGGCGCCGCCGACCCGAGGATGCCCGCGATCGCGGGCAGGGCGCTCTCGTCGCCGACCAGTAGCTGCCAGCCGGTCGTCGGCGCCGGGTTGTAGATCAGGCCCTCGTCGAGCAACGCCATCTCGTCGCCGGGTGCTACCCCGTTGGCCCAGATCGACGCGGGACCTGGGTCCCCGTGCCCGTCCGCGCCGTGGCAGACGAAGTCGATGTCCAGTTCGGGGGTGTCGCCGTGCTGCGCCCGGTCGGCGGGGCGGTACGCGCGGACGGTGTAGTTGCGCACCACCGGCCGGTTGCCCTTCGACATGGCCAGGTACTGGGCGTACCAGAGGTTGCTCGTCGCGCTCGGCAGTCGCAGCGCGCTCGCCCCGGCCTGTGGGACGAACATCCGGAACCACTGGTCGAAACCGAGCGGCGTGAACCCGCGCAACTCCTCACCGCCGACCGTCACGCGGACGAAGTTGGGGCTGATCTGCTTGCTGGCGAGCACCCGGGTCCGGATGAACTCGCGGTGCTCGGGTTTGACGAACTTGCTGCGCTTGGCCATCGACAGTCCTCGCCTGAGAGATGTTTCGGTGCGCTGCACGGGCACTCCACGTGAAGCTCAGGCAAGCCTAACCTACGGTTAACTGGGTTGGGGTCGCCCCGGTCGCTGCAGCACCCGAACCCGCGGCGGCAGTCCCCACTCCGCGCGCCCGAGCCGGCTCACCGGCGCGATCGCCGCGAAGTCCGGCAGGCCGTCCTCGGCCAGCGCGTCGGTGCGCACCGAGATCGCCCGCACCGCCCCCATCACCACGAAGCTGTTGCCCACCGCGATCACCCGGTGCAGGCCGCACTCGATCGCGACCGGCGACTCCGCGACCCGCGGCGGGCGCACCGAATCGCTCGGCTCCGGCGTCAGCCCGACCGCGTCGAACTCGCTCACGTCGGCGTCGAACACCGCCGAGCTGGCGTTCACCCGATCGATCAGCGACGCCGTCGCCAGGTTCACCACGAACTCGCCGCTCTCCTCGATGTTGCGCAGGCTGTCCTTGCGGGTGACCGAGGTGAACTGGACGACCGGCGGGTCCGTGCTCGCGACGGTGAAGAAGCTGTAGGGCGCCAGGTTCGTGCTGCCGTCCGCGCCGCGGGTGGACACCCACGCGATCGGTCGCGGCACGACCGAGGCGGTCAGCAGGGCATACATCCGTTCGGCGTCGACGAGCGAGGGGTCGAAGAGGGTGCGCACCGTAGCCATCGTGCCAGCGGCCAGACCGTGCCGGTGCCGACGATGGCGCGGCGCGCGTCGTCTGACACCCTGGAACCCGTGAATCCGTCCACCGCCCAGGCCACCGCAGTCGTCGACGAGCTGATCCGCGGCGGGGTCCGGGACGTGGTGCTGTGCCCGGGTTCCCGCAATGCGCCGCTGGCCTTCGCGCTGCAGCGCGCCGACACCGCCGGCCGGCTGCGACTGCACATGCGGATCGACGAGCGGACCGCCGGTTTCCTCGCGGTGGGGCTGGCGATCGCCGACGGCCGCCCGGTGCCGATCGTGATGACCTCGGGCACCGCGGTCGCGAACCTCGGCCCCGCGGTCCTCGAGGCCAACTACGCCCGGGTGCCGCTCGTGGTGCTCAGCGCCAACCGGCCGTACGAGATGCTCGGCACCGGTGCCAACCAGACCGTCGAGCAGCTCGGACTGTTCGGCAGCCAGGTCCGCGCGACCATCAGCCTGGGCCTGGCGGAGGAGGGCGTGGACCAGAACAGTCAGTGGCGTTCCGCGGTGTGCCGGGTCCTCGCCGCGGCCCGCGGCACCCGGTCGGGCAACGCCGGGCCCGTGCACTTCGACATCCCGCTGAGGGAGCCGCTGGTCCCGGACGTGCACCTGCAGGGGCCGGTCCCCGAGGGCAGGCCGGGCGGTGCGGCCTGGACCACCACCGAGCACGCCACCCTGGACGTCCCGCTCGAACTCGACCTCACCCCGGACACGGTGGTGATCTCCGGGCACGGCAGCGGCCATCGTCCCGAACTCGCGGGCCTGCCCACCGTCGCCGAGCCGACCGCCCCGCTGCACGGGGTGCCGCTGCACCCGCTCGCGCTCTCGCAGCTCAATCCGCGCCAGGCCGTCATCACCGGGCGGCCGACGCTGCACCGGCCGGTCTCCAAGCTGCTCGCCGACCCGAGGGTCTCGGTGTTCGCCCTGACCACCGGCCCGCGCTGGCCCGACGTCTCCGGCAACGTGCTCGCCACCGGCACCCGCGCGGTGATCACCGGGGCGCCGGAGCAGGCCTGGCTCGACCGCTGCCGGCACCTGACCGAGCACGCGGACAAGGCCGTGCGGCAACAACTCTCCGCGCATCCCCGGGCCACCGGACTGCACGTCGCGGCGGTCGTGACGGACGCGCTCGGGCCCGGCGACCAGCTGGTTCTCGGCGCCTCCAACCCGGTCCGGGACGCGGCGCTGGTCGGCTACCCGCGCGAGGGCGTGCGGGTGCTGTCGAACCGTGGTGTCGCGGGCATCGACGGCACCGTCTCGACCGCGGTCGGCGCGGCGCTGGTGGCGGCTCGTACCGGCGCGCGGACGGTCGCGCTGATGGGCGACCTGACCTTCCTGCACGACGCCTCCGGCCTGCTGATCGGCAGCGGCGAGCCCCGCCCGGCCGACCTGACGATCGTGGTGGCCAACGACGACGGCGGCGGCATCTTCGAACTGCTCGAGCAGGGCGACCCGCAGTACGCGGGTGTCTTCGAGCGGATCTTCGGCACCCCGCACGGGATGGACCTGTCCGCGCTGTGTGCCGCATACCGAGTCGTGCATCGTGCGGTGACGCCCGACCAGCTGGCGGTCGCGCTCTCGCAGCCGAACCCCGACCGCATCCGGGTGCTCGAGGTCGCCACCGACCGATCCGGCCTGCGCGAACTGCACGCGGCCGTGCGGGCCCAGCTGTGACGCCGACCGTCGCGCGCCGGGTCACCCGGGGCGTACTGGTCGTCGGGATCGGCATCTCCGTGCTCGCGGTGCTGCTGGTGCTCGCCGCCTGGCGCAACGACCACACCATCGACTCGGACAAGGGCGTCGCGACCGCCGAGGTGCTGTCCGCGGGCGCCCGCCGCTCGGCGGTCAGCTTCGTCACCCCGGACGGCGTCACCCACACGCCGCGTCTGGGCGTGCTGTACCCGACCAAGCTGATCGCCGGGCAGCGGATCGACGTCGAGTACGCCCGTTCCGACCCGGACCTGGTACGGGTGGCCGGCCGCGACGCCCGGGTGGCCCTGGTCCCGGCCGGCTCGGTGATCGTGGTGACCTGGATCGTGGCGCTGCCGGCGTTGTGGGTGGTGCGGCGCCGGACGAAGGTCGCGTAGATCCGAGGGTTCGCCCGAACTTTCCCGACCCGTCACCTGCGGCCCCCGCGCCCGTGGTCGCCGGGCCGGACACTGGTGCGGTGCGCGTAGCCGTTGTCGCGGAGTCGTTCCTGCCGAACGTGAACGGAGTCACCCACTCGGTGCTCCGGGTGGTCGAGCACCTCGGCCGGCGTGGGCACCAGGCGATGATCGTGGCCCCGGACACCGTCGCCGGGCGGCCGCCCGCGTCCGGCGACCACGACGGCGTTCCCGTCCACCGCGTGCCCGCCATGATGATTCCCAAGGTCAGCTCCCTGCCGGTCGGCATCCCTCAACCAGGACTGACCGCGGCCCTGCGGGCGTTCGCCCCCGACGTGGTGCACCTCGCGTCGCCGTTCGTGCTGGGCGCGGGCGGACTGGCGGCCGCGCGTCGGCTCGACGTGCCCGCCGTCGCGGTGTACCAGACCGACGTCGCAGGTTTCGCCGAGAGCTACGGCCTCGGGCTGACCAGCCGGGCCGCGTGGCGATGGACCCGGCGGCTGCACCGCGGTGCGCACCGGACCCTCGCGCCCTCGGTCGCCGCGATGGACGCGCTCGTCGCGCACGGGGTGCCTCGGGTGCATCGCTGGGCTCGCGGCGTGGACACCACCAGGTTCGCGCCGTCCCGCCGCAGCGCCGAACTGCGGACGCATTGGGACGACACCGGCGAGCGACTGATCGTCGGCTTCGTCGGCAGGCTGGCGCCCGAGAAGCACGTCGAACGGCTCGCGGTCCTCGCCGGCGACCCGAGTCTGCAGCTGGTGATCGTCGGGGACGGTCCCGAGCGTTCGCGACTGCAGGCCCTGCTGCCCTCCGCGGTGTTCACCGGCCAGCTCGGTGGCGGCGACCTCGCCCGCGCGTACGCGAGCCTCGACGTGTTCGTCCATCCCGGCGAGCACGAGACGTTCTGCCAGGCCGTGCAGGAGGCGCTGTCGAGCGGCGTGCCGGTGATCGGCCCGGACGCGGGCGGCCCGCGCGATCTGATCGCGCACTGCGGCAACGGGTACCTCCTGGCGGTGGACCGCTTCGGCGAGCTTCTGCCCAGCGCGGTGGACGCACTGCGAGAGCCGCTGCTGCGCGGTCGCTTCGCCGACGCGGCCCGGCGTTCGGTCCGCGGTCGGAGCTGGGCCGCCGTGTGTGACGAGCTGCTCGGTCACTACGCCGAGGTGACCGGGTCCGCGGCGGCGAGGTTTCCGCGTACCGCGTGAGTGACGGACGGCACCGGCGACGCCGTGAACTGGCCGCAGGCGGCCGTCGTCGCGCCTGTAACGTCAATGGCGTGGCAACAACACACGGGTCGCGGGCGTCGCTCGACAAGAAACCGCACGAGGTCGCGTCGATGTTCGACGGCGTCGCCAAGCGCTACGACCTCACCAACACCGTCCTCTCGTTCGGCCAGGATCGGAGCTGGCGCAAGGCAACGCGCGCCGCGCTCGACCTGAAGCCCGGGGAGCGGGTTCTCGACCTCGCGGCGGGCACCGGCGTCTCGACGGTCGAACTCGGACGGTCCGGCGCCTGGGTGGTCGCCACCGACTTCTCCAAGGGGATGCTGCACGCGGGCGCCGCCCGTCGGGTGCCGATGGTCGCCGGTGACGCGATGGCGCTGCCGTACGCGGACGCCGTGTTCGACGCCGCGACGATCTCCTTCGGGCTCCGCAACGTCTCCGACTTCGAAGCCGGACTGCGCGAGATCGCCCGCGTCACCAAGCCGGGCGGGCGCCTGGTGGTCAGCGAATTCTCCACCCCGACCTTCGGGCCGTTTCGGCAGGTCTACATGGAGTACCTGATGAAGGCGCTGCCGTGGGTCGCGCGCGCGGTGAGCAGTAACCCGGACGCGTACGTGTACCTGGCGGAGTCCATCCGGGCCTGGCCGACGCAGGAGCAGCTGGCGGCCACCATCGAGGCCGCGGGCTGGCGGCACGTGCAGTGGCGGAACCTGACCGGCGGGATCGTGGCGTTACATAGAGCACAGCGCTAGAAAATCCCGCGCCTCTCGGCACCGATCTAGATAGGTTGGCGTTTCGGCCGCGCCGCGGCCTGCCACCGAACTGTCCGCTGCGGGTCGTCGACGCGGGAGGAGTGACGCCTGATGAAGCAGTCCGCCGTCCGTGGTGTGCCGGGGTACCTGCCCCAGGAGCTGACCAGTTTCGTCGGCAGGCGCCGCGAGGTCACCGAGGCGAAGCGGCTGCTGTCGGTGTCCCGACTGGTGACGCTCACCGGAATCGGCGGCGTGGGCAAGACCCGGCTGTCGCTGCGGGTCGCCGAGGACTCGCGGCGGGCGTTCGACGACGGCGTGTGGCTGGTCGAACTCGGTGAACTCCAGGACGCCGCGCTGGTCGTCGACACCGTCGTGGCGGCGCTGGGACTGCGCGAGCTGCCGGGGCAGAGCGCGCTGACCCTGCTGACCGACTACCTGGCCACCCGGCGACTGCTGCTGGTCCTCGACAACTGCGAGCACCTGATCGATGCCGTCGCGAGTCTCACGGAGAACCTTCTGCGCGCCTGCCCGGAGCTGCGGATCCTGGCCACCAGCCGCGAACCCCTCGCCATCGGCGGCGAGGCCGTCATGCGGGTGCCGTCGTTGAGCGTGCCGGACCCCGACAAGCCGCCCACACTGCAGGGCCTGCCCCGCTACGAGGCGGTGACCCTGTTCGTCGAGCGGGCCGGCGCGGCGGTGCCCGGGTTCGCCCTGACCGAGGACAACCGGGCCGCGATCGCGCAGATCTGCCGCCAGCTCGACGGCCTGCCGCTGCCCATCGAGCTCGCGGCGGTGCGGTTGCGGGCGATGTCGGCGGAGCAGATTCTCGAACGGCTCACCGACCGGTACCGGCTGCTGACCATGGGCAGCCGCGGCGCGCCGACCCGCCAGCAGTCCTTGCGGATGAGCGTCGACTGGAGTCACGAGTTGTGCACGCCGGACGAACAGGTCCTGTGGCGGCGCCTCGCGGCGTTCGCCGGCAGTTTCGAACTCGACGCGGTCGAGGGCGTGTGCACCGGGGATCCGGCGCCCGTCGACCTGCTGGACGTGCTCGCTTCCCTGGTCGACAAGTCGATCCTGATCCGTGAGGAGGCCGGGACGGTCGTCCGCTACCGGATGCTCGAGACGCTGCGCGAGTACGGCCGCGAGAAGCTGGAGTCCTCGGGCGAGTACGAGGCGGTGCACCGCAGGCACCGGGACTGGTACGAGGCGCTGGTGCTGCGCGCGGAAGCGGAATGGATCAGCCCGAAGCAGGTGCACTGGCTCACCCGGCTCGAACGCGAGCAGCCCAACCTCCGCGAGGCCATGCTCTGCTGCATCGCGGTGCCGGGCGAGTCGCTGCCGGGCCTGCGCATCGCGACCGCGCTGTACCCGTACTGGCTGTGCCGGGGACTGCTCGTCGAGGGCCGGCTCTGGCTGGAGCGCACGGTGGCCGCGGCTCCGGAGTACCCGACCCCGGAACTGGTGACAGGTCTCTATGTCACGTGCGTGCTGGCAGGCACCCAGGGTGACCTCGACGCGGCTGGCGACCTGGTGGCGCGGGCGCGGGCGGTGGCGGACCGGCTCCGCGACCCGCGGTTGGACCTGCTGGTGACGTTGGCCGCCGGTTCGCGGGCCCTGTTCGGCGGTCGGCTCCCGGAGGCCGTCGAGTTGTTCGAGCCGGCGATCGAGGGATTCGAGGCGGAGGGTGACCTGCTCCGGCAGACCACCTCGCTGCTCGGCCTCGCTGTGGCGTGCGGACTCCTCGGCGACGAGGACCGCGCAGTGGAGTATCACGAGCGGGTGCTCGCCATCACCGAACCGCACGGAGAGTCGGCGTTCCGCGGGTACTCGGCACTGGCTCTCGGCCTGACCGTGTGGGCGGAGGATCCGGAGCGAGCCGAGGCCCTGCTCGAGCAGGGATTGCGGCTCTCGCGCGTGGTCGACGACCCGCTCGGATCCAGCTCCTGCCTCGAGGTTCTCGCCTGGATCGCCGCCCGCGACGGCAGGCACCGCCGCGCGGCGGTGCTGATGGGCGCCGCCGGGTCGCTGTCCCACACGGTCGGCAGCCCGCCGGTGCTCGTGCCCAACCTTCTCGTCTGCCACGAGGAGTGCGAGCGTGACGCCCGGGCGGGACTCGGTGAGGGGCTGTTCGAGGTCGCGCTCAAGCAGGGCCGGAACATGAGTTTCGAGGACGCGGTCGGCTACGCCCTCGACGAGCAGCAGGCGCCTGCCGCACCGCAGCCGGCCGCCGACGTCGGGCTCACGCGGCGCGAACAGCAGGTGGCCGAGCTGGTCGCCCAGGGCCTGACCAACAAGGCGATCGCGGCGAAGCTCGTGATCTCGCAGCGCACGGCCCAGGGGCATGTCGAGCACCTGCTCGCCAAGCTCGGGTTCACCTCACGCACCCAGATCGCCGCATGGGTCGTGGAGCAGGCACGGGACCAGGACTGACCAGGATCGACGGCAAAAGCAGGTATGTCCCCGGGTATTCCTGCCCTCGTCGGTTCCGGGCTTCGCGGGGAGTGTGAGTGGGGTCGCATTCATCCACTCGGCGAGTTGAGGTCTGAAGATGTACCAAACCACGTCACGCAGTGAACGTCAGGCCGGTGCGATGTCGGCTGTACTGGATCGTCGACCCGAGCCGGTGGCGGAGGTGCCCTGGCCGGGTGTCACGAGGGATGCGCTGATGATCCGTCGCTGCGATCGGTGTGAGGCCTTCCTCGCCCCGGGTACCGCACCGTGCGCCTCCTGCGGCAGCTCGGACCTGTCCGCGGTGGCGTCAACGGGGCTCGGCGCGGTCCAGCGGTGGACGGTGGTCGACTGCGCTCGTTCGGGCGCCGGCGCCGAGCCGATGCCGTGCCTGCTCGCGGTCGTGGCCCTGGACGACGGCCCGTGGATCTGTACCTGGATCGAAGGCGAGACCGCGGTGTGCACCGAACGGGAGGTCCGGGTGCGCTTCGACCACTCGGTGTCGGGGGAGCGGTATCCGGTGTTCTGCCGGTGTGGCGGTGACCCGTCGTCGGTGAGCTGACTTCCGCGGAGTATCCAGCGCGAAGGTAGCGTGGGCGCAGGGGACCGCCCACCGAAAGCGACATCTGATGCCACCCGCTGCCCGAGGACGCGCGCTCGGGAATCTGCCGCTGGACCTGACCAGCTTCGTCGGTCGCCGCCGCGAGGTGACCGAGGCGAAACGGCTGCTGACGGTCTCCCGGCTGGTGACGTTGACGGGGATCGGTGGTGTCGGCAAGACCCGACTGGCGTTGCGGGTGGCAGAGGAGACGGCACGGAGCTTCCCGGACGGGGTGTGGCTGATCGAGCTCGGCGAGCTGCACGATCCGGCTCTGGTGCCGGTGACCGTGGCTGCCGGGGTGGGGATGAGGGACAACTCGAGCAGGCCCTCCACCGACATGTTGGTGGAGCGGCTCCGGGATCGGAGCCTGTTGCTCGTGCTGGACAACTGTGAGCACCTGGTCGGAGCGGTCGCCGAACTCGGCGACACCGTGCTGCGCGCGTGCGAGGGCGTACGGATCCTCGCGACCAGCCGCGAGCCCTTGGAGATCCCCGGCGAGGCGTTGCTGCGGGTGCCGCCGCTGACCTTTCCGGCTCAGGACCCGGCATCGACGGTGCACGGCCTGCCCAGCTACGACGCGGTCGCGCTGTTCACCGAACGAGCCACGGCGATGGTCCACGGGTTCGAGGTCACCGAGGAGAACCGGCACGCCGTCGCCGAGATCTGCCGCCGGCTGGACGGTCTGCCGCTGTCCATCGAGCTGGCCGCGGCACGAGTTCGGGTGTTGTCGCCGGATCAGATCCTGCATCGCCTCACCGATCGCTTCCAGTTGCTGACCGGTGGCCTGCGTGGGTCGCCGAGCCGGCAGCAGAGCCTGCGTCTCTGCGTCGACTGGAGCCACGAGCTGTGTACCGCGCCGGAACGCGAATTGTGGGGGCGGCTGGCGGTGTTCGCGGGAGGCTTCGAACTCGACGCCGTCGAGGGGGTGTGCGCGGAGAGCCTGCCTGCCGACGAGGTGCTGGATCTTCTGGCGTCGCTGGTGGACAAGTCGATCCTGATCCGCGAGGACGTGGGGGCGGTGGTGCGCTACCGGATGCTCGAGACCCTTCGTGAGTACGGCCGGGACAAGCTGCTCGAGGCCGGCGACTTCGAGGACCTGCGTCGCCGTCACCGGGACTGGTACCAGCAGCTCGTGCTCGCAGTGCGGTCCGAGTGGATCGGACCGCAGCAGGTCGGCCTGACGGCCAGGCTCGATCGTGAGCAGTCGAATCTGCGGGAGGCGATGCAGTTCAGTCTGACCGAGCCGGGCGAGGCCGATCACGGGCTCAGGATTGCCGTCGCACTGTTCGCCTTCTGGATGTCGCAGGGACTGCTCCGCGAGGGCCGGTACTGGCTCGACCGCGCCCTCTCGCTCCAGGACGGCGAACCGGGCGTCACGCGGGTCAAGGCGCTGTGCGCGGACAGCCTGCTGGCCAGCAATCAGGGCGACATCGCCGCGGGGACCGCGCTGATCACGGAGGCGGCCGACCTCGCCGATCGGCTCGGTGACCCGATGACCCGCGCGCTGGTGATGCACGCCGCCGGATACCTGGCCGCGTTCAGCGGCGACCTCGCCGGCGCACTGGCCTCTCTGGAGGGGGCGCTCGAGGTCTTCCGGACCGAGGGGAATCCCATCCGGCAGATCTCGACCCTGCTCGGGATCGCGGTGGCGTCGGGGCTGCTCGGCGACGCCGCCCGGGCCGTCGAATGCCAGGAGGAGGCTCTCGCGATCAGCGAGTCGACGGGGGAGTCGGTCTACCGGGCGTACGCGGTGTGTGCGCTGGGGCTGTCCCTGTGGGAGAGCGATCCGCGGCGATCGCGGGCCCTGCTCGAGCAGGGCCTGCGGCTGACCCGGCCGACCGGTGACGTGATGGCCACCGCCATGTGCCTGGAGGCGTTGGCCTGGATCACCGGAGCCGAGCGGCGAGGTCGGCGGGCGGCCCTGTTGTTGGGTGCGGCGAGGTCGTTGTGGCGAGGCATCGGCAGTACCGGGGTGGTCGCGCCCAAACTGAAGACCTTCCACGCGGAGTGCGAACGGCGAACTCGACAGATGCTGGGGGACTCGGCGTTCGAGGCTGCGGTCGCCGAGGGTGCGGGGTGGAGCGCGGAGGACGCGATCGCCTTCGCGCTCCACGAACGCGCCGCCTGCCGCCCGTCCGACCCGGGCGACGGCCTCACCCGACGCGAACAGGAGGTCGCCGGCCTCGTCGCCCGCGGAATGACGAACAAGGAGATCGCCGCGGAGCTCGTCATCTCGCTGCGTACCGCGCAGGGGCACGTGGAGCGGCTGCTCGCGAAGCTCGGATTCGGCTCGCGCACCCAGATCGCCGCGTGGGTCGTCGAGCGGGCCGCTCGGGTGGATGCGGAGCGGGCCGCTCGGGTGGATGCGGAGCGGGTACCGCAGTCGGGTTCGGGACTGAACTGACCTGCGATTTTGCCGTAACCCAGGTACCCGTTCGGGCAAAAACAGGTACCTAGACCGGTAGTTCGGCCGTGGTGCGAATGCGCGATACCCGGCACTGTGATGCAAGTCTCAGATGTCTGTCGCGAAGTCGAGGTTCCGATGCACGAGTTCGATTACGGCCAGTCCCGACCCCATGTCCTGCGCCCGGCGCAGGACATTCGATGGCGGGACGTCCGCGTGGACTCGTCCGAGGTGTCCTACGGCGTCGGCGGGCACGGCCGCCCGGTGGTCTTCCTGCACGGGTGGGGGCTCGCTCCCGGTGCGTACCAGGCGGCACTGCGCAGTCTGGCTCACCGTGGTGTGCGGGTGTACGCCCCGGCCATGCCCGGGTTCGGCGGCACCGCGGAGCTCCCCGAGGGGGAGCGCGATCTGGCCGGCTACGCGCGATGGGTCGGCAGGTTCATCGACTCGGTCGGCATTCGCGGCGCCGTGACGGTGGTCGGCCACTCCTTCGGCGGCGGTGTCGCCGCCCGCGCCGCGCACGACCTGCCCGACCACGTCGATTCCCTGGTTCTCGTGAACGCGGTCGGTGGGGCGCACTGGTCACCCGACGGCGAGGTGCGACCGATCCGGGAGCGGCCGCTGTGGGAGTGGGCCTGGCACCTGCAGGCGACAGCGTTCTCGGCGCGCCCGTTCAAGCAGGTGGTCGGCGCGATCGCCGGTGACGCGCTGCCGAACGTGCTGCGTGATCCGATGGCCGTGTGGCGTGCCGGGCATGTCGCCCGCAAGGCGGACCTGCGGGCCGAACTCGCGCAGCTCGCCGACCGCGGCTTGCCGGTGACCCTGCTGTGGGGGACCGCCGACACCGTCATTCCGCACGTCAGCTTCGAGGCCATGCGGGAAGCGCTCGGCGATCCGCGCGTGGTCACGGTGGCGGGGAACCACTGCTGGTTGATCGGGGATCCGGAGGGGTTCGGCGACGCGATGGTGAGAGTGCTGAGATCGGAACGAGACGCGGTGTCGGCATGACCGCGATGCTCCGGCCGACGACGGTCGACGCCCTGATGATCCGCTGCTGCGAGGACTGCGCGACCATGTTCGCCCCGGACACCTGGGCATGCACGTCCTGCGGATGCGACGAGCTCGACTGGGTGCCGTGCTCGGGCACCGGATCGATCGTCTCGTGGACCCGCATGCAACCCGACGCCGTCCCGCCGGTGACCCGGCCCGGCTGCATGCCGCACACCCACGACGAGCCGGCCACGATCGCGATTGTCGAACTGGACGACGGACCGTGGGTCTACGCCTCGATCGAGGGAACGCTGCCCGACCGCGGCCGGTCGCACGCCCGAGTGGAATTCCGTGGGCACCGCGCCACTGGACGATTCCCCACGTTCTCGCTGGGAAGGAACTGATCCAGCCGCCGCGGGGGCCGGATCAGCTGAATGGCGGTCGACCGTCCATCCGCAGCGACGAGGCGCCGGAGGCTCGCCAGGCCCGGGCGGTGAGATCTCGGTCGGCGTCGGTGACCAGGTTGCCCATCACCCGCACCGCGACCGTCATCAGCGCGCGTGAGCGCATCGCCACCGGGCCGGACGCGGGCAGCACCCGCGGCACGGTGAGCAGGCCCGCGAGCCGTCGGGCGATGGAGAACGCCTGCCCGTACCGCCGCCGCAGCTCCGTCGGCCACAGCTCGGTGAGGTCGGGTTCGTCGAGCGCCGCCGCGACGACGCGGCCGGTTTCGAGTCCGTAGTCGATGCCTTCGCCGTTGAGCGGGTTCACACAGGCCGCGGCGTCGCCGATGATCGCCCAGTTCGGTCCTGCGACGTTCGAGACCGCGCCGCCCATCGGCAGCAGCGCCGACGCCACCGCGCGCACCGGACCGTCCAGCTCCCACTCGGTGCGGCGCTGCTGCGCGTACAGCTCGATGAGCGGTCGCAAGGCGCCGGGCGCCGGTCGCTTCCCGGTGGCCAGGGTGCCGACGCCGAGGTTGACCTCGCCGGTACCCAGCGGGAACACCCAGCCGTAGCCCGATTGCAGCGCGCCCTCGCGGTCCCGCAGTTCCAGATGTGAGGTGATCCATTCGTCGTCGCTGCGGCCGGAGTCGACGTACGCGCGGGCCGCGACGCCGTAGGCAGTGTCGCGGTGCCACTGCCGGCCCAGTTGTCGGCCGAGGGTCGAGCGCACCCCGTCGGCGACGATCAGCCGCTCGCACGAGACGACGCGCGGGCCGTGCGCGGTCTGCAGGGTCACGGAGCGGACGCGGGCGCCGGCGCGGTCGACGTCGACGGCCTTGGCGCCCTGCACCATTCGTGCGCCCGCGGCGATCGCGAGCTGGCGGATCCGGTCGTCGAGTTCGGTACGGGGTACGGCGCTCCCGGTTGCGGGCAGTGACCCGCCGGGCCACGGCAGCTCGAGTTCCTGTCCGAAGCCGGAGAGCCGGAGTCCGCGGTTGGTGGCGCGGCCTGCCAGCCAGTCGCCGAGGCCGAGAAGTTCGAGTTCGGCGATCGCGCGCGGGGTGAGCCCGTCGCCGCAGGTCTTGTCCCGCGGGAAGGTGGCGGCGTCGACGAGCAGCACGTCCCGGCCGGCGCGGGCAGCCCAGGCCGCCGCCGCGGAACCCGCCGGACCTGCGCCGATCACCAGCACGTCGGTCGCTGCGGGCATGACGGGGATGTCGCTGGACGGGATCGTCGACGAGTCTGGGTCGACCTGCGGAGGCACCACCGCAGTATCCTCTCAGGCCGACCCGCGACGGTCGGGGCGGCCCGGGGGAGCGGTCGACCCGATAGGTTCACTACCGTGGCACCAAACGCGGTTGCCGGGTGGCGGATGTCGGGTGCGGGTGCCGGTGTCCCCGAGAGCTGGTATTCCGGAGAACGAAGGATGGGTACTGAGATCGTGAGCACGAGCGAAGCGACGAACACCGTCGTCGCCGGTGTGGATCTGGGCGACCAGGCGCTGGCCGACGTGGTGCGGTCCGGGCTGGCCGACGTGGAGGCGTTGCTGGTCGGTGAGCTGTCCGACGGCGAGGACTTCCTGACCGAGGCGGCCCTGCACCTGGCGAAGGCGGGTGGCAAACGCTTCCGACCCCTGTTCACGGTGCTCACCGCGCAGCTGGGTCCCGATCCGACGGCCGCGGCGGTGACCACGGCCGCGACGGTTGTCGAGCTCACGCACCTCGCGACGCTGTACCACGACGACGTGATGGACGAGGCGTCCATGCGGCGCGGCGCCCCGAGCGCGAACTCCCGGTGGGGTAACAGCGTCGCGATCCTGGCGGGGGACTATCTGTTCGCACACGCGTCCCGGCTGGTCTCGACACTGGGGCCGGAGGCGGTGCAGATCATCGCGGAGACCTTCGCCGAGCTGGTGACCGGCCAGATGCGCGAGACGATCGGCGTCAAGAAGGACCAGGATCCGATCGAGCACTACCTGAAGGTGGTCTGGGAGAAGACGGGTTCGCTGATCGCCGCCTGCGGCCGGTTCGGCGGCACCTTCTCCGGCGCCGCGCCCGAGGACATCGAGCGGCTCGAGCGCCTGGGTGACGCGGTCGGGACGGCGTTCCAGATCTCCGACGACATCATCGACATCTCCTCGGTCGCGGCGCAGTCGGGCAAGACCCCGGGCACCGATCTTCGGGAGGGCGTGCACACCCTGCCGGTGCTGTACGCGCTGCGTGAGGAGGGCCAGGACGCGGACCGGCTCCGGGTGCTGCTGGCCGGACCCGTCACCGACGACGACGAGGTGGCCGAGGCGCTGGCCTTGCTCGAACGCTCGCCCGGAATGGCCGCGGCGAAGGCGAAGCTCGCCGAGTACGCGGACTCCGCCCGCGCCCAGCTCGCGCTGCTGCCGCAGGGGCCCGCCAACGATGCCCTGGCGCGCCTGGTCGAATACACGATCGAGCGGGTCGGCTGACGGTAGCGTTGGTCCCGGCGTGGTGGTGACGCCCCGCGTGTGGGAACGCTGATCGTGGTTTCGTTCGTTCACCTCGTGACTGACTGCGAGAGAAGAGGCGACGGTGCATCGGTACTCGAACGGGCTCAAGACCTTCGGCCTGCTGGTCGGAATGTCGGCGCTCATCGTCTTCATCGGGGCGCTGTTCCGGAATCCGACGATTCTGGTTCTGTCGATCGTGCTGGCGGTCGGCATGAACGCCTACGCGTACTTCAACAGCGACAAGCTGGCGCTCAAGGCGATGCACGCCCAGCCGATCACCGAGGTCGAGGCTCCGGTGATCTACCGGATCGTCCGGGAACTGGCGACCACCGCGCACCAGCCGATGCCCCGGCTGTACATCAGCCCGACCGCGGCGCCCAACGCGTTCGCCACCGGTCGCAACCCGCGCAACGCCGCGGTGTGCTGTACCAGCGGGATCCTGCAGATCCTCGACGAGCGGGAATTGCGCGCGGTGCTGGGGCACGAACTCTCGCACGTCTACAACCGCGACATCCTGATCTCCTCGGTCGCGGGTGCGATGGCCGCGGTGATCTCCGGGCTGGCCAACATGGCGATGTTCGCCGGCATGTTCGGTGGCCGCGGTGACGATCGCCCGAATCCGCTCGCGCTGCTGCTGGTCTCGCTGCTCGGGCCGATCGCCGCGACCGTGGTGAAGATGGCGGTGTCGCGGTCGCGGGAGTACCAGGCCGATCAGTCGGGTGCCGAGCTGAGCGGTGACCCGTTGGCGTTGGCGTCGGCGCTGCGCAAGCTCGAACGGGGTGTGCAGGCGGCGCCGCTGCCGCCGGAGCCGAAGATCGCCGCGCAGTCGCACATGATGATCGCGAATCCGTTCCGCGCCGGCGACAAGATGAGCCGGATGTTCTCGACCCATCCGCCGATGGCCGATCGCATCGCCCGGCTGGAGGATCTGGCCGGCCGCAAGCTGCCCGATTGACGGCCAGCGTGTCGCAAAACAGCCTTACCGGTCGGTAGGCGTAGATTGCCGGTGCCGACGGGGCGAAGTTCCTCGCCGGCACTGACGGTGTGCGACAGGACGGATTGGCTGATGACACGACGAACCAGGGCGGCCGGATCGGCCCTGACCGCGGCGCTGCTGGTGGCGGCCGCGATGACGATCGCCCCCGCCTCGGCGGCCGCGGAAACCCCCGGATTCATCGTGAGCACCCTGCACTTCGACGCCACCGTCGGGCCGGACGGCACCCAACACTGCGACGTCGAGGGTGACCTGTACACGCCTGCCGGGGTGTCTGCCGCCGCGCCCGCGCCTGCGGTGCTCACCACGCACGGGTTCGCGCAGACCAAGGACGCGCTGCGACCGACCGCCGAGTTCCTCGCCGGCAGAGGCTACGTGGTGCTGGCGTACTCGGGCCTCGGCTTCGGCGGGACGGGCTGCAAGGTCAGTCTCGACAGCCCCGACCAGGACGGTCGTGCGGCGCAGGACCTGGTCAGCTTCCTCGGTGGCGCGAACGGGATTGCCTACCGGGACGCCGCGCACACCCAGCCGGTACCGGGCCTGGACTACGTAGTGCACGACGCGGTCGCCCACAACGGCGAGACGCTCGGCAACGATCCCCGGGTCGGCATGGTCGGGGGGTCCTACGGTGGGGCGATTCAGTTCGCCGCCGCCGCCGTCGATCCCCGCATCGACGCGCTGGTGCCGATGATCACCTGGAACGATCTCAGCTACTCGCTGGCGCCCAACTCGGCCGCCGAGGGGGTCAGCTCCGAGGTGCCGGGGGTCGCGAAGACGTCGTGGGCCCTGCTGTTCACCGGAGCGGGTATCTCCGCGCCCGGGGCGGCCGGCTATCAGAAGTACCCGGAACGGGTGCTGCCCTGCCCGAACTTCGTCGATTTCGTCTGCGCCGAGCTGCCGCAGGCGGTGGCGCAGGGCTACCCGAACCCCGCGGCAGCGCAGTACCTGCGTTCGGCATCGGTCGCCTCGTATGCGGACCGGATCAGGATCCCCGTGCTGTTGGTGCAGGGCGAGCAGGACACGCTGTTCAACCTCAACGAGGCCCAGGCCACCTACGACGCCCTCGCCCGCCGGGACGTCCCGGTCAAGATGATCTGGCAGGACGCGGGGCACTCGTCGCCCGGGTTGCTGCGCGGCACGGCGCGGACCCCGGACCCGAACACCCAGTACCCGACCCGGCGTTACCTCGACTGGTTCGACCACTACCTGAAGGGCGCGGCGGTGGACACCGGTCCGACCTTCGCTTACCAGCGGGACTGGGTCCACGACGCCGACAACCCTGCGCGGGCATACGCCTCGGCGCCGAATACCGATGTCGGACAGCCACATTCGCTGTACCTGTCGGATGGTGGTCAGTTGACCGGCGAGCGTGACGCGATTCGTCCCGGGGTGCAGACGCTGGGTACGCCGGCGGGTGGGCTGGTCGCCGGTTCCACCCCGTCGAACATCTCGGTGCCGCCGGGGCCGCGGCCCGAGGACCAGCCGCCGGGCAGCTACGCGAGCTGGACCGGGGCGTCGTTGCCTGCGCCGCTGGACGTCGTGGGCGCACCCAAGGTGAACCTTCAGGTGTCGACGCCGAACCCGGTCACCGGACCGGCCGATGCCGTGGTCCTGTTCGCCAAGCTCTACGACGTGGCGCCGGACGGGGCGGCAACGCTCGTGAACGGCCAGATCGCCCCGGTGCGGGTCCTCGACCCGGCCAAGCCGGTGCAGGTGACGATTCCGGCGATCGTGCACCGGTTCGACGCCGGTCACCGGGTGCGCCTCGTGCTGGCCGGGGGCGACTCGAACTTCCGCGGCGGACTGGTCCCGCACCAGGTGAGCATCGCCGCGGGAGATCCCGCCCAGCGCCTGGTGCTGCCGGTGGTCGCCGAGTGAGCGCCGCATCGGCCTGAGCGGTCCGTGACTGCAACGGCGCCGGGGAGCCCGTCGTGGGCACCCCGGCGCCGTGGTGTCTCGGCCGCTGGCGGTGCGCCTAGCGGTAGTTCACGAACTGCAGGGCGATACCGAAGTCGGAGCCCTTGAGCAGCGCGATCACCGCCTGGAGATCGTCGCGGTTCTTGCTGGTCACCCGCAGTTCCTCGCCCTGGATCTGCGCCTTGACGCTCTTGGGGCCCTCGTCGCGGATCTTCTTCGAGATCTTCTTCGCGTTCTCGCTGGTGATGCCCTGGACCAGGGTGCCGGTGAGCTTGTAGACCTTGCCGGACTGCGCGGGCTCGCCTGCCTCGAAGGCCTTGAGCGAGATGTCCCGGCGGATCAGCTTCTCCTTGAACACCTCCAGCGCGGCGAGCAGGCGCTCCTCGGTGTCCGCAGTCAGCGCGATCGTCTCGTCGCCGGACCACTCGATGCTCGCGCCGGTGTTGCGGAAGTCGAACCGCGTCGACAGCTCCTTGCCGGCCTGGTTCAGCGCGTTGTCGACCTCCTGCCGGTCAACCTTGCTCACCACATCGAAGGACGAATCCGCCACGGCGTCTCCTAGTTCTGCTCGGTGCGCGCGGACCCGTTCCGGCGCTCGAGAACCCACGATAACCACACGGTTTGCATTTACCCGCCCCGGTCGAGGTATTCTGCTTTCCGCACCAGGGAACGTTCCGGGAGCGTCGGCGACGGCGGTTCGGATCCACTCTGGATGACACCAGGCAGGTTGCCCGAGCGGCCAATGGGAGCGGACTGTAAATCCGTCGGCTTATGCCTACGTAGGTTCGAATCCTACACCTGCCACACCTGGGTCCCGGTGAGCTCGCGCTCGCTGGGATCCGGTGGTTAGACAGTCGAAAACGGGTCCTGACCTCGCGGTTTGGAACTCCGGACCGAGACTGTGTAACCTCTTGGAGGCTTCAACGCACGAACGAAGTGCGCGGAAGCACGCCCCCTTAGCTCAGTCGGCAGAGCGTTTCCATGGTAAGGAAAAGGTCAACGGTTCGATTCCGTTAGGGGGCTCGCTGGATTGGGTGCCTATTAGACTGGCATCGATGCACCGAGGCGGTGTAGCTCAGTTGGTAGAGCAAACGACTCATAATCGTTGTGTCGCCGGTTCAAGTCCGGCCATCGCTACACAAGTGACACATGGTTTCACAGAAGTACATGGCAACACACCCTGATTGACCCCGATCAGATTCACCCGAAAGAAGGCATACCGTGGCCTCGACTGACGTTCGACCCAAGATCACCTTGGCCTGCGAGGTATGCAAGCACCGGAACTACATCACCAAGAAGAACCGGCGCAACGATCCCGATCGCCTCGAGATCAAGAAGTTCTGCCCGAACTGCGGAACTCACCAGGCGCATCGCGAATCCAAGTAGTCTCAGTCGCGTGCCCCGCAGTCTTCATCGCGGGGCACGCGTATTTTTTTTGGTGTGACGCACGCTCGATGGTGTCCGGAGCAGGTTTCCATGACCGACGACCGCACCTCAACTGCTGCGTCCAGTGCAGATAGGGTTCCTCTTCGGTGAAACTGACAGCTGACATCGTTGGCCTGCATCACAGGTTCAGCGATTACTACGAGGTCGGTCGCGAGAAGGTGCGCGAGTACGCGCGGGCGGTCAAGAACGACGACCTCGCCTTTCGTGACGAGGCCGCCGCGCAGGAGCTCGGGTACGACACCCTGATCGCCCCGCTGACGTTCATCTCGGTGTTCGGCTTCCTCGCTCAGGAAGAGTTCTTCAACACCCTGAACGTGGAGCTGGACCTCAGTCGGATCCTGCACACCGATCAGCGTCTGGTCTTTCACCGTCCGATGAAGGTCGGCGACCGTCTCTACTGCGATGTCTTCGTCGATTCGCTGCGGGTGATGGGCGGTAGCGACATCATCGTCACCCGCAACGACATCACCGATCAGAACGGCGAGCTGGTGCTCACCACCTACACCACACTGATGGGCCGACACGCCGAGGAGGGCGAGTGATGGCGCTGCGCGCTTTCGGCGAGATCGCCGAGGGTCAGGAACTCCCGGAGAAGACGGTCCGCCTGACCCGGTCCGACCTGGTGCAGTACGCGGGCGTGGCCGGCGACCCGAACCCGATCCACTGGGACGACGCCGTGGCGCAAGGGGTGGGTCTGCCGACGGCGGTCGCGCATGGCATGCTGACCATGGGAATCGGCGCCGGCTACATCACCGGATGGGTGGGTGACCCGGGCGCCGTTCTCGAGTACAACGTCCGCTTCACCAGCCCGGTTGCCGTTCCGAACGACACCAAGGGCACCGCGATCGTGCTGACCGGTAAGGTTAGGTCGGTCGACAGCGAGAACCGCACTGCGGTGATCGCCATCGTCGCCAAGGTGGACGAGAAGAAGATCTTCGGACGGGCCACCGCTACCGTCCGATTCGGCTGACTTCCAGCCGATTGGGAATGCAAGACCACCGTGCAGTACACTGAGATTTCTGCGATAACTCAGCGCTGCGCGCTGCCCTGGGGTGCCGGTTCATGGCCGATCGGGGTGGCGCGCGTGTTGTGTGGTCACAGATTGGTCGACTGGTTCGGGTCCTGAGGACTCGGACGCGACGGTCGACCAGAGGGGCGTAGCTCAACTGGCAGAGCAGCGGTCTCCAAAACCGCAGGTTGCAGGTTCAAGTCCTGTCGCCCCTGCCCCGGATGCCAGCGACTGAGAGGAACGACGGTGAGCGAGGATCGCGGAAACGCCGGCAACGCGGCGGGGTCCTCGGGCTCCGACGACATCGTTGACGACGCAAGTACCGTCGCTTCGGATTCCTCTCGGCCGACCGGCAAGCGTCCGGGACGTCGTACCCGCGCCAACGGCGCGGATGCCGACACCTCCGCCGCGACCACGGTCGCCGCCACCGCCGGAGCGCCGGCCGTGGCCAAGCCCGGTAAGAAGGCCAAGGCCGACAAGCCGCGCAAGGAGAACTTCTTCAAGCGTCTGCGGAAATTCCTGCGCGAGGTGATCGCCGAGCTCCGCAAGGTGATCTGGCCGAACCGCAAGCAGATGATCACCTACACGACCGTGGTCCTGGTCTTCGTCGCCTTCATGGTGGCGTTCATCAGTGGACTGGACCTGGCGTTCATCAAGGGCGTCAGCTGGTTGTTCGGCTGAAACCGGACACCGAAATGCGATGAGAGGAAGCGAGTGCGCCAGTGAGCACCCCCGAGAACGACGCAATTGAGGCTGCAGCGCAGGAGCATGTTGCCGATGACGCGGTCGCTGTGGAGTCCGCTGACGGCGTGATCGCCGACGAGGCCGACGAGCTGGCGGAAGCCGAGCTCGCGGACGTCGAGGCCGGCGAGGCCGAGGTTTCCGCCGACGAGGCCGTTGCCGACGAGGTCGTCGACCCGGTCGCCGAGATGAAGGCTGCGCTCCGTCGCGCCCCCGGTGACTGGTACGTCATCCACTCCTACGCCGGCTACGAGAACAAGGTGAAGGCCAACCTCGAGACCCGCGTCCAGAACCTCGACGTCGGTGACTACATCTTCCAGGTGGAGGTTCCCACCGAAGAGGTCACCGAGATCAAGAACGGCCAGCGCAAGCAGGTCAATCGCAAGGTTCTGCCCGGGTACATCCTGGTTCGCATGGAGCTCAACGACGAGTCGTGGGGCGCGGTGCGCAACACGCCTGGCGTCACCGGGTTCGTCGGCGCCACCTCGCGCCCGTCGCCGCTGACCATCAACGAGGTCGTCAAGTTCCTGATGCCGCAGGAGGGCGCGAAGAAGCCCGCCGCCGCGGCATCGGTCGCCGCGGGCGAGACCGCCGCCGGCGAGACCGCCGCGAAGCCGCTCATCGAGGTGGACTTCGAGGTCGGCGAGTCGGTCACCGTCATGGACGGTCCGTTCGCCACGCTGCCCGCCAGCATCAGCGAGGTCAACGCGGAGCAGCAGAAGCTCAAGGTGCTGGTCTCGATCTTCGGTCGCGAGACCCCGGTCGAGCTCTCGTTCAACCAGGTCTCGAAGATCTAGCGCCCCACACACTTGCACCGCAGCAAGAAACACACACCGCAAGAAATTAGGAACGAAGATGCCCCCCAAGAAGAAGAAGCTCGCCGGGCTCATCAAGCTCCAGATCCAGGCCGGTCAGGCTAACCCTGCCCCGCCCGTGGGTCCCGCGCTTGGTCAGCACGGCGTGAACATCATGGAGTTCTGCAAGGCCTACAACGCCGCGACCGAGTCGCAGCGCGGCAATGTGATCCCCGTGGAGATCTCCGTCTACGAGGACCGGACCTTCGACTTCAAGTTGAAGACCCCTCCGGCCGCCAAGCTGCTGCTCAAGGCCGCTGGCGTGCAGAAGGGCTCCGGCGAGCCGCACAAGACCAAGGTCGCGTCCGTGACCATGGACCAGGTGCGCGAGATCGCGAAGACCAAGGCCGAGGACCTCAACGCCAACGACATCGAGCAGGCCGCGAAGATCATCGCCGGCACCGCCCGCTCCATGGGCATCACGGTCGAAGGTTAAGAAGCACACAGCACGCGTGGGAGGGCCGGCCAGGCCCGCAACCACAACTGAACCATTCACCGCTGCAGGTACACACACTGTGGTGAGAAGTTAGGACAGAAGAAATGGCAAAGCGCAGCAAGGCGTACCTCGCCGCCGCTGAGAAGGTCGACCAGAGCAAGCTCTACAGCCCGCTGCAGGCTGCGAAGCTCGCCAAGGAGACCGCCTCCACGAAGATGGACGCGACCGTCGAGGTCGCCGTTCGGCTCGGCGTCGATCCCCGCAAGGCGGACCAGATGGTCCGTGGCACCGTCAACCTCCCGCACGGCACCGGCAAGACCGCCCGTGTGATCGTGTTCGCGGTCGGCGAGAAGGCCGCCGAGGCCGAGGCCGCCGGTGCGGACGCGGTCGGTGCCGAGGATCTGATCGAGCGCATCCAGGGCGGTTGGCTGGACTTCGACGCCGCGATCGCCACCCCGGATCAGATGGCCAAGGTCGGCCGCATCGCCCGTGTCCTCGGACCGCGTGGCCTGATGCCGAACCCGAAGACCGGCACCGTCACCGCTGACGTCGCCAAGGCCGTCACCGAGATCAAGGGCGGCAAGATCAACTTCCGCGTCGACAAGCAGGCCAACCTGCACTTCGTGATCGGCAAGGCGTCCTTCGACGACGCCCAGCTGGTGGAGAACTACGGCGCCGCGCTGGACGAGATCCTGCGTGCGAAGCCGTCCTCCGCCAAGGGCCGCTACGTCAAGAAGGTCACGGTTGCGACCACCACCGGACCGGGCATCCCGGTGGATCCGAACCGCACCCGCAACCTCCTCGAGGATGCTGCAGAGTAAGACAGTTCGAAAAGAAGGCCGGTACGGTTCTCCGTACCGGCCTTCTTCGTGTCCGTGGTCCCTACTCCTCGCTGTCTGCCTCGTCCGTCCGCCAGGCCAGCAGGACGGAGTCGCCGCCGGACGGAGCCCAGGGCAGGAATACCGCAACGACGAGCGCGCACACGAGCACCGCGCCCGCGGCCACGAGGGACGCGGTGTGCGAGCCGTGCAGCACCGTCGTCTTCATTGCGGTGATCAGGTGCTCACGCTGCGGTTCGAGGATCGCCGGGATTTCCCGCTTTCGGATCTCGAGCACGCTGAGCACCGTCGCGCGGGCGAAGCCCTTCTCGTCCTCGTTCATGAAGCTGTCGGGCACGCGGTTGACGACGGGCGCGATGGTGCTCGCGTAGTACGAGGCGACAATGGATCCGAGCACCGCGACGCCGAGGGTGCCGCCGATCTCGCGGGTCGTGTCGTTGACCGCCGAGCCCGCGCCTGCCTCGTCGAGGGGGAGCGAGGACATGATGGACTCCGTGGCCGGACCCTGCACGATGGCGAGGCCGAGTGCCATCGAGACCATCGAGGGCAGCACGCCGGTGAGGTAGGAGCTGTCGACGGTGACCTGCCCGCCGAGGTAGAGGCCGAGTCCGGTGAGCAGCAGCCCGAACACGATGACAGCGGCGGTGCCGACCCGCTGCGCGAGCAGGGTGGCGATCGGTGCGCCGACCGCCACCGAGACCGCGAACGGCAGCGAGGCGACGCCGAACTCGAACGGGGTGTACTCGCGCACACCCTGGAAGTACTGGGTGATCAGGAACAGGAACCCGAACATCGAGAAGTAGGCGATCGCGATCGCGAGCGCGGGCAGGGAGAAGCGGCGGTTGCGGAAGAGCGTCATGTCCAGGATCGGCGTCGGGGTGCGCAGTTCCCAGAGCACGAAGGCGACCAGCAGTGCCGCCGCGACCGCGATGCCGCCGAGGGTGGTGGCGGAGGTCCACCCGTGCTCGGGGGCTTCGATGATCGACCAGACCAGCAGGGTGATGCCCGCGATCGACAGTCCGATCCCGAGGGGGTCGAGGCGGCCGACCGACGAGGCCTTCGACTCGGGAACCAGGGCGAGGGTGGCGACGACCGCGACGGCGGCGACGGGGACATTGATCCAGAACACCGAATGCCAGGAGAAGTGCTCGAGCAGCCAGCCACCGGACATCGGTCCGATCGCGATCGCGAAGCCGGCCATCGCCGTCCAGGCCGCGATGGCCAACGCGCGCTCGCGGACGTCGGTGAAGATGTTGATGATCAGCGCCAGCGTGGCGGGAAAGACGGCGGCGGCGAACACGCCCATCGCGGCGCGCGCGGCGATCACCTGGCCGAGGGTCTCGGCGTTGGCGCCGGCCACGGACATCACACCGACCCCGACGAGGCCGATCACCATCACCCGGCGCCGTCCGTAGCGGTCGCCGAGGTTGCCGCAGGCCAGCAGCAGTCCGGCGAACGTCAGGGTGTAGGCGTCGACGACCCACTGCAATCCGCTGACGCCGGTGTGCAGGTCCACGCCGATGGACGGCAGCGCGACGTTGACGATGGTGTTGTCGAGGACGACGAGGAGTTCGGCCAGGCAGATGACGGCGAGGGCGGCGAACCGGCGCGAGCGTGAGCCGAGGAGCCCGGTCGGGGCTTCGAGTGTGGACGTCATGAGTCGACAATAGAACTATGTGTTACGGCATATAACAGCTAAATTGTCGACACTCTCGTCGACTGCATCACCTTCCGACTGTCGATGTGACGCGCATCTCGCCGGAGGTGCGGGGCTGCGGGGGGCGTTTTGGCGTTCACCTGCGGAGTCCGGTACTGTCTCGGAAAGAGTTCGACTTGTTTCGAGTTCACCCCAAAGAAGTTCTACCCAAGACCGTTGGTCACCGACGTTGGAAACAGCATCGGTTGAAGGTTCGGGACATGCCCGGCGGCCCACGCAGGAGGACGAGGTAGGGGAGATGTGCGTCCGGCGAGAGCTGGCGCGGACCTCCTCGTGTACGCCCCGTGTGCCCTGCACCGGGGCGTTTTGCATGTTGTGGCCACGTCCGCAGGGCGGACCAACACGATGTCACGAGAGGAGGCGAAGTATGGCAAAGCCCGAAAAGGTCTCCGCGGTTTCGGAGATCACTGAGCAGTTCAAGGGTTCGACCGCCGCTGTCATCACGGAATACCGTGGTCTGTCGGTGACGAGTCTGACGCAGCTGCGTCGTGCGCTCGGAGCAGGCGCTACCTACTCCGTCGCCAAGAACACCCTGGTCAAGCGCGCCGCCGCAGAGGCGGGCGTCGAGGGCCTTGACGACCTGTTCGTCGGACCGACCGCCATTGCATTCATCAAGGGCGAGCCGGTCGACGCCGCGAAGGCCATCAAGGCTTTCGCGAAGGACAACAAGGCGCTCGTCATCAAGGGCGGCTACATGGACGGCAACGCGCTGTCCGTGGACGAGGTCAACAAGATTGCGGACCTCGAGTCCCGCGAGATCTTGCTGGCCAAGCTCGCCGGCGCTATGAAGGGCAACTTGGCAAAGGCCGCTGGCCTGTTCAATGCCCCGGCATCGCAGGTGGCCCGTCTGGCCGCCGCGCTGCAGGAGAAGAAGGCCGCGGAAGGTTCCGCAGCCGAAAGCTGATCCGCACGAGGCCGCGTCCACCTCAGGGTGGACGCACCGAGGTCTTGCGTATCACGTAACACACCCCTCCCACTTCGTCGCGGATCAGCGACATGGGACTTACAGGAAGGACCGCCATCATGGCGAAGCTCACCACCGAAGAGTTGCTGGACCAGTTCAAGGAGCTCACCCTCCTCGAGCTCTCGGAGTTCGTGAAGGCGTTCGAGGAGACCTTCGAGGTCACCGCCGCTGCTCCGGTCGCCGTTGCCGCCGCCGGTGCCCCGGCCGCCGCCGCCGAGGCTGCTGAGGAGCAGGACGAGTTCGACGTCGTCCTCGAGTCGGCCGGCGACAAGAAGATCCAGGTCATCAAGGTCGTCCGTGAGGTCGTCGCCGGCCTGGGCCTGAAGGAGGCCAAGGACCTCGTCGAGGGTGCGCCGAAGGCCATCCTGGAGAAGGTTGCCAAGGACGCGGCCGACGCCGCCAAGGAGAAGCTCGAGGCTGCCGGAGCCACCATCTCCGTCAAGTAAGACTCCTCGTGTAACGCCTCGGCGTCACGATCGAAAAGAGGGTTGCTCCCCCGTGTGGGGAGCAGCCCTCTTTTTCGCGTTTCCGGGGCTTTCGTTCGGACGAACGACCAGCTGAAGAATGTCCACTTTGCGCAGGTCGGGGGCGTGGTTCGGGGGTTCTCGGGATGCTCTTGCGTTATGTACTTACTCGTGAGTAGCATCGTGGGTCACAGGTACCACATCGATGCGATAGAGTGACCCAACCCACAACAGGGGTCGGTGTATCGAACAGCGTGGAGGTTTGCGGTGGGAGTAGAGGTAGCGGTCGAGGGACTCACCAAGTCTTTCGGCTCTCAGAAGATCTGGCAGGACGTCACGTTGACGCTCCCGGCCGGCGAGGTCAGTGCCCTTCTCGGGCCTTCGGGAACCGGCAAGTCGGTGTTTCTGAAGTCGCTGATCGGCCTTCTCCGGCCCGAGCAGGGGTCGATCGTGATCGACGGCACCGACATCCTTCAGTGCTCGTCCAAGGAGCTCTACGAGATCCGGCAGATGTTCGGCGTCCTCTTCCAGGACGGTGCGCTGTTCGGTTCGATGAACCTCTACGACAATGTGGCGTTCCCGCTGCGTGAGCACACCAAGAAGTCCGAGTCCGACATCCGCAAGATCGTGATGGAGAAGCTCGAGCTCAACGGCCTCATCGGTGCCGAGAACAAACTTCCCGGCGAGATCTCCGGCGGTATGCGCAAGCGCGCCGGACTGGCCCGCGCGCTGGTGCTCGACCCCGAGATCATCCTCGTCGACGAGCCGGACTCCGGCCTCGACCCGGTACGCACCACGTACCTCAGCCAGCTGCTGATCGACATCAACGCGCAGATCGACGCGACGATCCTGATCGTGACGCACAACATCAACCTTGCCCGCACCGTGCCGGACAACCTGGGCATGCTCTTCCGTAAGCAGCTGGTGATGTTCGGCCCCCGCGAGGTCCTGCTCACCAGCGAGGAGCCGGTGGTCAAGCAGTTCCTCAACGGCAGCAAGATCGGCCCCATCGGCATGTCCGAGGAGAAGGACGACTCGCAGATGGCCGCCGAGCTGGCGATGAAGGAGGCCGGCCACCACGACGGTTCGCAGGAGGTCTCCGGCGTGGTCCCGCAGATGCAGGCGACCCCCGGCATGCCGGTGCGTCAGGCGGTCGGACGTCGGCAGGCCCGCGTGCGTTCGATCCTGCACACCCTTCCCCCGGAGGCGCAGCAGCCCATCCTGGAGAGCCTCGGCGACGACCAGGCGACCCAGGTGATTCCCGTGTACCACGACTCCGGTGCCGAGTCGTCCTCGTGGAGTCACGGGTAGTCCGCGCGAATGGGGGGTTCGAAGAGTTCGCTGCTCAGTCCCGTTTCAGCAGCGTTGACCCAGGCCGGCCTGATCGTCCAGCTTTTCGTCGACGTCGTCCGGAATCTGTTCCGTAAGCCGTTCCAGTTCCGCGAGTTCATCGAGCAGGCCTGGTTCATCGCGAGCGTCACCATCCTGCCGACCGCACTCGTCGCCATCCCGTTCGGCGCCGTCGTGTCGCTGCAGACGGGTTCGCTGATCAAGCAGCTCGGGGCGGAGTCGTTCACCGGTGCCGCGAGCGTCCTCGCGGTGATCCAGCAGGGCAGTCCGATCGTGACCGCCCTGCTGATCGCAGGAGCGGCGGGCTCGGCGGTCACCGCAGACCTCGGCTCCCGGACGATCCGCGAGGAGATCGACGCGATGGAGGTGCTGGGCATCAACCCGGTCCAGCGCCTGGTCGTGCCCCGCGTGCTGGCCATGGTGCTGGTCGCCCTCCTCCTCAACGGACTGGTGTCGGTCGTCGGTATCGCCGGCGGGTACTTCTTCAACGTGATCCTCCAGGGCGGCACCCCCGGCGCCTACCTGTCCTCGTTCTCCGCGCTGGCGCAGCTGCCCGACCTCTACATCGCCGAGGCGAAGGCCGCGATCTTCGGTGTCATCGCCGGCGTCGTGGCCGCCTACAAGGGCCTGCACCCGAACCCGGGTCCCAAGGGCGTCGGCGAGGCCGTGAACCAGACCGTCGTCATCACGTTCCTGCTGCTCTTCTTCGCGAACCTGATCCTGACCATGGTGTACCTGCAGATCGTTCCGGCGAAGGGGGCTTGACCGAATGACCATCTCGAAGGGGCACGGTGACCGCGCCCTGATGCGGGCGCGCAAGGTGGGTCGCGCGCCGCTGAACGTGCTCGACCGGGCGGGCGACCAGATGTCGTTCTACGCCCGGGCGATCGCGTGGATCCCGCGGACCGTCACGCACTACGGCCGCGAGGTGCTCAGGCTGCTCGCCGAGGTCACCTTCGGTAGCGGCGCGCTCGCCGTGATCGGCGGCACCATCGGCGTCATCGTGATGATGTCGGGCTTCACCGGTGTCGTCGTCGGACTGCAGGGCTACGCGGCGCTCGACCAGCTCGGCAGCTCGGTCCTCACCGGCTTCCTCTCCGCGTACGTCAACACCCGCGAGATCGCGCCCATCGTCGCGGGTCTGGCCCTGTCGGCGACGGTCGGCTGTGGTTTCACCGCCCAGCTCGGTGCCATGCGGATCTCGGAAGAGATCGACGCGCTCGAGGTGATGGCGGTGCCCAGCGTGCCCTTCCTGGTCACCACGCGCATGATCGCCGGGTTCATCGCGGTCATCCCGCTCTACATCGTGGGCCTGCTGGCCTCGTACTTCGCGTCGCGGATCATCAGCACGCTGTTCAACGGACAGTCGAGCGGCTCCTACGACCACTACTTCAACCTGTTCCTGCCGCCGGCCGACGTGTTGTGGTCGTTCGGCAAGGTGCTGGTCTTCGCCTTCGTGCTGATCATGATCCACTGCTATTACGGCTACAACGCCCACGGTGGCCCCGCCGGCGTCGGCGTGGCCGTGGGCCGGGCGGTCCGCACGGCGATCGTCACCATCGCCGTGCTCGACTTCTTCCTCAGCCTCGCGATCTGGGGAACCACGACCACAGTGAGGGTTGCTGGATGAGCGACACAGCTTCGGTCGTGCGCCGGCGGGTGCTCGGCCTGGTCTTCTTTCTCGTGCTCGCACTGTTCGTCGCGTTCACGATCGGCATGTACAACAAGTCCTTCAAGAAGGTCGTCAACGTCAACCTCGTCACCGACACGGTCGGCAACTCGCTGCCCGACCACGCGGATGTCAAGGTCCGCGGCCTGATCGTCGGTGAGGTCCGGTCCGCATCCACGTCGAACGGCAAGGTCACCTCGGTGCTGGCCATCGACCCGGACAAGGCCGAGCTGATCCCGGCCAACGCCACCGCGCGGCTGCTTCCGAAGACGCTGTTCGGTGAGCGCTACGTGTCGCTGATCGTGCCGCCGGGCGACACCACGACGCCGATCACCAACGGCGACACGCTGTACCAGGACGCGAGCGGCAACGCCATCGAGGTCGGCGAACTGCTCGACGGACTGCTCCCGCTGCTGCAGGCGGTCCCGCCGCAGGACCTCGCGAACACCCTCGGCGCGCTGAACCAGGCGCTGACCGGGCGCGGCGACGAGATCGGCGTGAGCCTGGAACGGCTCGAGACCATCTTCGCCGGCGTGAACACCGAGATGCCGAACCTGCGCCAGGGCCTGAAGGGGCTTGCGGACTTCTCGCAGACCTACGCCGACGCCGCACCGGAGCTGGTGAACGCGCTGGACAACCTGCGCACCACCGGCGCGACGGTGGTCGAGCAGCAGAACCAGATCCGCACCCTGATCTCGACGGCCACCGGCACCGCCGGCACCACGGCCGACTTCCTCGAGGTGAACAAGAACTCGCTGATCACCATCGCGAACGACTCCACCGAGACGCTCGAGGTGCTCGCCAACGCATCGCCGACGTTCGGGTGCACGTTCGCCCAGTTCGTCCCGATCGTCAAGAGCGCCAGCGACATTCTCGGCCTCAACGCGGACGGCAGCCTCAAGGACCATCCGGGCGCGCGGGCGGCGACGGTGTTCGTCAACCCGAAGGGCCGCTACCTGCCGAACCAGGACGAGCCGCGGCTCTTCGACACCCGCGGGGCCAAGTGCTACACCCCGGCGGCGCCGGGGGAGAAGTTCGGCCAGTACCCCGGCGGCTCCTACAACGACGGTTCGCTCCAGGTGCCGACCCGCAACCCGGGTCCCGCCTACGTGCCCGCGCCGGAGCGTCCGCAGTACTCGCCGGTCCCGACCGCTGCGGGCGCACAGAACACCCCTGCCAGCTACACCGGCTCGACACTCGAACAGGACACACTGGCCGTGATCTACGGGGCAGGGACCGGCACGTTGCCGGAGAACGTTCCAGGCTGGACGACACTGTTGGGCGCACCGGCACTGCGGGGGGCGGAGGTGAGCGTCAAGTGAAGCAGCAGCTTCGCGGCCTCGCCGCACCGTTGACCAAGCTCATCATCTTCGCCGTCGTCACCATCGTGGCCACCGCCATGCTCGCGTTCACCATCGCGAACACCAGTGGCGGCGGGGGCACCAAGTTCAACGCGGTGTTCTCCGACGTCGCCTCGCTCAACAAGGGCGACGAGGTTCGCATCGCGGGCGTTCGGGTCGGCCAGGTCGACAAGATCGCGATCGTCAACGACCGCGAGGCGGAGGTGCAGTTCTCGCTCACCGACCGGACCTGGCTGCCCGCGAGCTCCACCGCGACGATTCGGTACCGGAACCTGGTCGGTCAGCGCTACATCGCGCTGGAGCAGGGCCAGGGCCAGCAGGGCATGAAGATGACCGAGGGCGAGACGATCCCGCTCGACCACACCAAGCCGGCGGTCAATCTGACCACCCTGTTCAACGGCTTCCGGCCGCTGTTCCAGACGCTGAGCGCCGACGACGTGAACAAGCTGTCCTTCCAGATCATCCAGGTTTTCCAGGGCGAGGGCGGTTCCATCGCGGAGCTGGTGCGCAACACCGCGTCGCTGACCAACACCATCGCCGACAAGGACAAGGTCATCGGCGACGTGATCAACAACCTCAACGGCATCCTCACCACCGTGAACAAGCACGACGACCAGCTGAGCTCGCTGATCGTCAACACCCAGCAGTTGGTCACCGGCCTCGCCAACGACCGCGGCGTGCTGGGCAGCGCGGTGACCTCGCTCGCCGATCTCGCCGACACCACCGCTGGGCTGCTCGAGCCGACGCGGCCGTCCATCCAGGGTTCGGTGTCCGCGCTCAACACCCTCGCGGGCACGCTGAACGCGCAGAGCGACCAGGTGAACAAGATTCTCGAGACCCTGCCGGTCAAGCTCGACAAGCTGAGCCGGATCGCCAGCTACGGCTCGTGGTTCCAGTTCTACCTGTGCGGCATCGACGTCGTGGCAGGCCCCGGCGAGTCGAAGCACCTGAACCTGCCGACCGGGCTGCCGACCGTGAACCAGCCGCTCTACACCAACTCCGCACCGCGGTGCTCGGCGAACGGAGCAGGCCAGTGACGCAACGACGCAGCCCCGCAACGATCGGCGCGCTCGGCATCGTCGTGGTGCTGCTCGCCACCATGTCGGCCTTCTTCCTGGAGGACCTGCCGCTGATCGGGGCCGGTGCCACCTACCGAGCCGAGTTCAGCGAGGCGGCGGGCCTCAAGCCGAACAACGAGGTCCGCATCGCGGGCGTGAAGGTCGGCAAGGTCACGAACGTCTCGCTCGAGGGGGACAGGGTCGAGGTCGCCTTCAAGGTGAAGGACGCCTGGGTCGGCGATCAGACCACGGCGTCGATCCAGATCAAGACGATCCTCGGGCAGAAGTACCTGTCCCTGGACCCGCGCGGTTCGTCCTCGCTGCGCGCCAGTGACCCGATTCCGCTGGACCGCACCACCTCGCCGTACGACGTGATCGACGCGTTCTCGACCGCGGCGACCACACTGAGCGAGATCGACACCCCGGAGCTGGCGAAGAGCATGGAGACGCTCTCGGAGGCCTTCTCGGGTACCCCCGCGGACGTGCGGGCCTCGCTCGACGGTGTCTCGCGGCTGTCGAAGACCATCGAGAGCCGAGACGTGGAGCTCGACAAGCTGTTCGCGGCGACGTCGAAGACCTCCAAGGTGCTCGCCGACCGCAACGCCGAGTTCACCCAGCTGATCGGCAGCGCCGGGCTGTTGCTCGGCGAGCTCAACGACCGCCAGCAGTCGATCTCGAAGCTGCTCGCCGGAACTCAGCGGCTGTCGCAGCAGCTGACCGGGCTGGTCAAGGACAACGAGGCGCAGATCGGTCCCGCGCTGGAGCAGCTTCGCGGCGTGGTGCAGATCCTGCAGGACAACAACGCGAACCTGGACAAGGCGATCAAGTTGTACGCACCGTTCACCCGTCTGTACGCGAACATCGTCGGCAACGGCCGCTGGTTCGACCAGGTCGTCGTCAACCTGACGCCGCCCGCGCTCCCGCTCATCCCGGGATACCGCGATCCGGTGCGCACGCTGGGGGGTAGCTGATGACCGGCGTGAGCTCGGGTAAGAAGACGCGGTTCACCCGCGGCCAGATCATCGCCACGGCGTTGGTGCTGGTGGCTGCGCTGCTCCTGGCCTTCGGCGGCTGGTGGCTGTTCGCCCGTGCCGGCACCACCAAGATCACCGCGTACTTCGACAAGTCGGTCGGTATCTACTCGGGCTCGGACGTGCGGGTGCTCGGCGTGAAGGTCGGCTCGGTCACCGATGTCGAGCCGCAGGGAGACCAGGTCAAGGTGCAGATGCGCGTCGACCGCGGTGTGGACATCCCGGCCGACGCCAAGGCCGCGCAGATCACGCCCTCGGTGGTCTCGGACCGGTACATCCAGCTCGCCCCGGCCTACAGTGGCGGCGACGTGATGGCCTCCGGCGCGACCATCCCTCGTGAGCGCACCGCGACTCCGGTCGAGGTGGACCAGCTGTACTCGAGCATCGAGGGACTCTCCGAGGCTCTGGGCCCCAACGGCGCGAACAAGGACGGTGCGCTGTCCGATCTCGTCGACACGGCGTCGAAGAACCTCGACGGCAACGGCGAGGCGCTCGGGACCACGATCACCGAGCTGTCCAAGGCCGCGGCCACCCTCAACTACTACCGCGGGGACCTCTTCGACACGGTCAAGAACCTGCAGACCTTCGTCAGCGCGCTCGCCGCGAACGACGTCCAGGTGCGCCAGTTCAACAGCCAGCTCGCGGACTTGAGTGGGTTCCTCTCCGGCGAGCGCCAGAATCTCGGCGCCGCCCTGAACCAGCTGTCGTTCGCGCTCGGCGACGTGGCCAACTTCGTCCGTGACAACAAGGACCTGGTGGCCAGCAACGCCGAGGGCCTCGTGCAGGTCACGCAGACCCTCGCCGACAACCGCCAGGACCTGGTCGACTCGTTGACCACCCTGCCGGTGGCGATCAGCAACGTCGTCAACTCCTACGACGCCGAGTCCGGCACCCTGGCCTCGCGGGTGAACCTGCCCGAGACCCAGGATCCGTTCGGCACCCTGTGCAAGCTGATGGATCTGGGCAAGCTGATGCCGGGCGACCCGAAGTTCGACGCGCTCGGACGGCAGATGCGGCCGGTGCTCGACAACTGCAAGGCGATCATGGATCAGGTCACCGCCGGCGTGAAGACGCCGACCCTGAACCTGCCGTTCGGCATCCTCAGCGGTGACAACCTGCAGCGTCCGTCGCAGCCGGGCACCGTTCCCGGCGCTGTGTCGCCACGGCTCGGCAACTCGCAGGCGCCGGGTCTCAGCGAACAGAACATCCCCCGGGGTGGGCAGTGAAACGGGGTGGGAATGACTCCGTGTGGGCAGTGAAACGGGGGCGGGTAGTGAGACGGGAGTGGACAGTGAAGCGCTCGATGGCCATCGGCGCCGGTGTCTGCGTGATCACACTGGTCGCCACCGGCTGCGGTTCCCAGGGCATCTACAGCATCCCGCTGCCGGGCGGGGCAGCGATCGGTGACAACCCGATGCATCTGACGGTGCAGTTCGACGACGTGCTGGACCTGGTGCCGCAATCCACCGTCAAGGTCGACGGGGTGCCCGTCGGCCGCGTGGAGAACATCGGTGTGCCCACCGACGGCTGGACCGCGAACGTGGACGTCGTGGTGGACAGCTCCGTCAACCTGCCCGCGAACGCCCTCGCGAGCGTGCAGCAGACCAGCCTGCTCGGCGAGAAGTTCATCGAGCTCAAGGCGCCTGCGGCCAACCCGACGGTGGCGCGACTGTCGGACGGCGCGACGATTCCGGTGGACCGGACCCGGCACGCCACCGACATCGAGCAGGTGCTCGGCGCGCTCTCGCTGCTGCTCAACGGTGGCGGCGTCGCCCAGTTGCAGCCGATCATCCACGAGCTGACCCAGGTCTTCGACGGTCGCGAGCAGAAGGTGCGCGCGCTGCTCGACCAGGCCAACACGCTCGTCGACGGGCTCAATCAGCAGCGCGACGACATCACCCGTGCGCTGGACGGCCTCGACGCGCTCAGCGGCCGGGTGGTCGAGCAGACCGGGCAGATCGACAAGATTCTGGCCGAGATCCCGCCCGCGGTGCAGGTGCTCAACGAGCAGCGCCCGCAGTTCGTGCAGATGCTCGGCCAGCTCGATCGGCTCGGTCAGGTCGGCACGGACGTGCTCACCAAGTCGAAGGACAGCCTGATCACGGACCTGCGGGCGCTGCGGCCGACCCTGCAGGCGCTGGCGGACTCGGGCAACGACCTGGTCACCGTGCTGCCGCTGATCCCGACCTTCCCGTTCCCGGACGGAGCGGAGAAGGTCATCCACGGCAACTCGATGAACCTCTTCCTGTCGCTGGACATGCGGATCGGCCAGCAGCTCGACGCCCTCGGCGTCGGACAGCCGGACCCGCAGTACGTCCCGACGCCGCCGGGCTACGGCGGCTACGTGCCGAAGATCGACCCGTCCAACCCGTACTACAACGGGAACGGTCCGCGACCGGGATGGCCGACGGTCTCGCTGCTGCCGCTGCCCCCGATCGTGCCTGCGCCCGCGCCGCCGCCGGGCGCGCCGGTGGCGCCCGGCACCGAGCCGGTCAAGGGCAAGAAGGACGAGGCTCCGCAGAACCCGCTGAGCGGGCTCCTCGACAAGCTGGGGGTGGGTGGCCGATGAGGTCACGGTTGGTTCGCATACAGCTGGTCGCGTTCGTGCTGGTCGCGATCGTCGGGCTGCTGTACGTCGGCGCGAAGTACGTCCGACTGGACAACCTGCTCGGTTTCGGCCAGTACACGGTCAAGGCCGACTTCGCCGACTCCGGTGGCATCTTCACCAACGCCGAGGTCACCTACCGCGGCGTTCCGGTCGGCACGGTCGGTGACCTGCACCTGACCAGCGACGGCGTGCAGGTGGACCTGAAGCTCAAGAACGGTGCTCCGCAGGTCCCCGCCTCGGCCAAGGCCGTCGTCGCCAACAGGTCCGCGATCGGTGAGCAGTACGTGGATCTGCAGCCGACCAGCGACGAGGGCCCGTTCCTCGCGGACGGTTCGCTGATCACGCGGCCGAACACGGTCATTCCGGTGCCGGTGGAGCAGGTGCTCGCGAGCACCAACTCGCTGGTGCGGTCGGTGCCGCTCGATGCGCTCAACACCACGGTCACCGAGCTCGGCAAGGCGTTCGACGGCAAGGGCGACGACCTCCAGAAGCTGGTCGACTCGGTGAACTCGTTCACCCAGACCGGCATCGAGAACCTGCCGCAGACGCTGAAGCTGATCCACGACAGCCGGACCGTGCTCGACACGCAGTCCGAGCAGTCGTCGTCGATCAGGCAGTTCAGCTCCGATCTGAACCTGATCTCGGCGCAGCTCAAGGCCAACGACCCCGACATCCGCCGGCTGATCGCGACCGGGACGGCCGCGAGCGACCAGGTCGGTTCGCTGATCAGCACCGCCGGTCCCGCATTGACCACGGACCTGACGAACCTGTCGTTGCTCACGCAGACGCTCGGCCCGCGCAGTATCGCGCTGAACGCCCTCCTGATGTTCCTGCCGGGTCTGGCCGCGGGTGCGAGTACCGCCGCTCCCGGTGACGGAACGCTGCACCAGGGTCTGCTCCTCGAGACGAACAACCCGCCGCCCTGCACCCAGGGTTACGAGGGGACGTACCAGATCCTCGACCAGATGAAGAAGGAGAACCCGAACTTCGATCCCACCCGCGACGAGTTCCCGCTCAACACGAAGGCGAACTGCACCACGCCGCTGGGCAGCGTCACGGGTGTGCGCAGTGCGAATCGGGTTGTGTACGCGGATCCGCAGACGCCGCAGCCGTGGGACAACAAGCCGAAGAAGGCCCCGGAGACGTTGAACCTCAATCCGATCGCGACCCAGCTCGCGACCCTGCTCGGGGTGACCCCGAAGTAGGTGGGGGAAGTCATTTCCCGAGGCTCCGCTCGAGTCGGCTCGACGGACCAGAAGTTACTAGCTAGTAGGGTGTAGACGTGATGGGTAGCACGAAACTGCAGAAGGCCGCTCTGGCGGCGGTGAGCGCGCTCGCTGTCGTCGCACTCGGATTCGCCGTGTGGTTCGGCTACGGATGGGGGCACGCCCTCTTCAGTGACAAGCCGGCGGCCGCCGCCCGTGACGACGCGCTGACCGGTGCGAGGCAGGCCGCGATCAACCTCAACACGGTCGACTCGGCGAACCTCGACAAGACCTTCGCCGACATGGAGTCGTCGATCACGGGCGACGACATGCTGAAGTCGCTCAACGACACCAAGGGCCAGATGGCCGAACAGGTCAAGCAGACCGGTGCCAAGAGCGAGGCCCAGATCATCGACGCCGCGCTCACCGACTTCAGCCGCGACGAGGGCACGGCGACCTCGCTCGTGGTGCTCTCCACGACCACCACGTGGCCGGACAAGCCGGTCAAGAAGGTGAAGGTGACCATGCGCATCGGTCTGACCGATGTCGACGGCACCTGGAAGGCGTCGAAGGTCGAGAACGTCGGCGCGCCGCTGGCCATGGACCCGGGCACCCCCGCGCCTGCGCCCGCGCCTGCGCCGGGAGCCGAGACGCCCGCGCCCGCGCCCGCTGCGAACTCGGGCGGCCAGTAGCGGCTCGCAGCCCTACGCCCCGCCGAGGAAATCAAGGAGTATCGAACAGTGCCCCCAACTCGTCGCACGAGCAACACGCCGCAGCCCAAGGGGCGCCGACCCAAGATCGCCGGGACCGGGTCCGTGGCGGGCCGCAGGGGGCCCGTCGCGCCTGCGGGCGAGGCGAAGGAGGCTCCGCTCGTCGAGCCTGCCGAGATCACGCCCGCAGGCGTCGCTTCCGTCGTGGTGGATTCGGACCCCACGGCCGCGGCCGTCGAGGTGGCTGTCGCGGAGACCGAGGCCGTGGAGCCCGAGGCTCCGCGCAAGAGCATCAATCGCACCAGTTCGCTGCGTCCGCGCGGCGAAGGCGGCGCAGCCGTCGCCTCGGGTGTGGAGGCGACCGGCATCACGGCGGCCGACCGCGCCGCATGGAAGCCGGTCGTCGTGGTCGGTGCGGTCGCGGTGGTGCTGGCCGCATTCGCCGTCCTGGCCGCTTTCGAGCCCGGCGCGCACGTGTCCAACCGTGCGTGGGTGGACACCTCGGAGACGTCGAAGGTGACCGCGGATGCCAAACACGCCGTCGAGACGCTGTACACCTACAAGTTCGACACGGTCGACCAGGACTTCGACAACGCGCGCGCGGTGCTCACGGACGACATGCGTGCGGAGTTCGACAAGACCGCCAAGGTGACCCGGGACGCGGTCGTGCAGACGAAGACCGCGACGGCCGCGCAGGTCACCGACATCGGAGCCAAGCTGCTCTCCGAGGACAAGGCCGAACTGGTGGCCAGCATGAACGTCAGCGCGAGCAACGACGGACAGGCGCAGGGGAGCGCCGAGGGGCCGCTGTCGGTGACCATGACGAAGGTCGGCGACACCTGGTTGCTGTCCGGCATCCGGGACCGCTGACGACCGAGTGGAGTGCTCGTGCCGGCGATCCGTCGGGCGAATCGCCGCACCGGGTCTTGACGCGGAGGGCGTGAGGCGTCACTCTATTGGCGAGACATGCGAGTGATCGCGGGTCTGTGCGGGTTCGCGCCGGCGCAAATGGAGGCACTGGGCGCGAGTGACGGCACGGAAACACGAACCTCGCCCATGCCAGGTCGAACTGCACCTGGCTCGACATGCTTCTCGGGCATGATTCCGTGGACCATCGGTCGCGGTTGTCAGCTTGCTGGCACGCCCGGTTGTATTCTGCGCCGGATTCCGGTACCTTTGGACGTTGCGCTGGCTGCCTCCTGTCCACCTCTCAACCTCACCGCGTGTGAAGCGATCGCTTCCTACGTCTGTTGACGAGTTTCGTTCGGGTTGTGACCAGCGAATTCGCCCCACAGAAGAAGCAGATACAGCGGCGGTCGCAACAGCACGAGCGGCCCGCGTGAGGTGCTGGAAGGACGCATCTTGGCAGTCTCTAGCCAGACCAAGGCAGTTGCCGGAATCCCCGGAGCCCCGAAGAGGGTCTCGTTCGCGAAAATTCGCGAGCCTCTCGAAGTCCCCGGGCTACTTGATCTACAGACCGATTCCTTCGAATGGTTGATCGGCTCGCCGGCATCTCGTGAGCGGGCCAAGGCCCGCGGCGACGAGGGTGCCACCGGCGGTCTGGAGGACATCCTCACCGAGCTGTCCCCGATCGAGGACTTCTCGGGATCGATGTCCCTGTCGTTCTCGGACCCGCGCTTCGACGAGGTCAAGGCCTCGACCGACGAGTGCAAAGACAAGGACATGACGTACGCGGCCCCGCTGTTCGTCACGGCCGAGTTCATCAACAACAACACCGGTGAGATCAAGAGCCAGACGGTCTTCATGGGTGACTTCCCGATGATGACCGACAAGGGCACCTTCATCATCAACGGCACCGAGCGCGTCGTCGTCTCGCAGCTCGTGCGTTCGCCCGGCGTCTACTTCGACCACACGGTCGACAAGGGCACCGAGAAGGACCTGCACAGCGTCAAGGTGATCCCGGGTCGCGGCGCGTGGCTCGAGTTCGACGTGGACAAGCGCGACACCGTCGGCGTCCGCATCGACCGCAAGCGTCGTCAGCCGGTCACCGTCCTGCTCAAGGCCCTCGGCTGGACCACCGAGCAGATCACCGAGCGCTTCGGCTTCTCGGAGATCCTCATGGCCACGCTGGAGAAGGACAACACGGCGGGTACCGACGAGGCCCTGCTCGACATCTACCGCAAGCTGCGTCCGGGCGAGCCGCCGACCAAGGAGTCCGCGCAGACCCTGCTGGAGAACCTGTTCTTCAAGGAGAAGCGCTACGACCTCGCTCGCGTGGGTCGCTACAAGATCAACAAGAAGCTGGGCCTGAACACCGGCCTGCCGATCACGGCGTCGACCCTCACCGAGGAAGACATCGTCGCGACGATCGAGTACCTGGTGCGCCTGCACGCCGGCGACACCACGATGACCGCCCCCGGCGGCGTCGAGGTGCCGGTCGAGGTCGACGACATCGACCACTTCGGCAACCGTCGTCTGCGCACCGTGGGCGAGCTCATCCAGAACCAGATCCGCGTTGGCCTTTCCCGCATGGAGCGCGTGGTGCGCGAGCGGATGACCACTCAGGACGTCGAGGCGATCACGCCGCAGACCCTGATCAACATCCGTCCCGTCGTGGCCGCGATCAAGGAGTTCTTCGGAACCTCCCAGCTCTCGCAGTTCATGGACCAGAACAACCCGCTGTCGGGCCTGACCCACAAGCGTCGCCTGTCGGCGCTCGGCCCCGGTGGTCTGTCCCGTGAGCGCGCCGGCCTCGAGGTGCGAGACGTGCACCCGTCGCACTACGGCCGCATGTGCCCGATCGAGACCCCTGAGGGTCCGAACATCGGCCTGATCGGTTCGCTCTCGGTGTACGCGCGGGTCAACCCGTTCGGCTTCATCGAGACCCCGTACCGCAAGGTCGTCGACGGCCAGGTCACCGACCAGGTGGACTACCTCACCGCGGACGAGGAGGACCGCCACGTCGTGGCGCAGGCCAACTCGCCCGTCGACTCGGCCGGACACTTCACCGACGACCGGGTCCTGGTCCGCGTCAAGGGTGGCGAGGTCGAGTACGTCGCCTCCACCGCGGTCGACTACATGGACGTCTCGCCGCGACAGATGGTCTCCGTCGCGACCGCGATGATTCCGTTCCTCGAGCACGACGACGCCAACCGCGCACTGATGGGCGCGAACATGCAGCGTCAGGCCGTGCCGCTGGTCCGTTCCGAGGCGCCGCTCGTCGGCACCGGCATGGAGCTGCGGGCCGCGGTCGACGCAGGCGACGTCGTCGTCACCGAGAAGACCGGTGTCGTCGAGGAGGTCTCGGCCGACTACGTCACCGTGATGGCGGACGACGGCAGCCGCAAGACCTACCGGATGCGCAAGTTCGCTCGCTCGAACCAGGGCACCTGCGCCAACCAGCGTCCGATCGTGGACGAGGGTCAGCGCGTCGAGGCCGGTCAGGTCCTCGCCGACGGTCCTTGCACCGAGGAAGGCGAGATGGCCCTCGGCAAGAACCTGCTCGTGGCGATCATGCCGTGGGAGGGCCACAACTACGAGGACGCGATCATCCTGTCGCAGCGCCTCGTGGAGGAGGACGTCCTCACCTCGATCCACATCGAGGAGCACGAGATCGATGCTCGCGACACCAAGCTCGGTGCCGAGGAGATCACCCGGGACATCCCGAACGTCTCCGACGAGGTCCTCGCGGACCTGGACGAGCGCGGCATCATCCGGATCGGCGCCGAGGTTCGTGACGGCGACGTGCTGGTCGGCAAGGTCACCCCGAAGGGCGAGACCGAGCTGACCCCCGAGGAGCGCCTGCTGCGCGCCATCTTCGGCGAGAAGGCCCGCGAGGTGCGCGACACCTCGCTGAAGGTGCCGCACGGCGAGAACGGCAAGGTCATCGGTATTCGCGTGTTCTCGCGCGAGGACGACGACGACCTGCCCCCCGGCGTCAACGAGCTGGTCCGCGTGTACGTGGCCCAGAAGCGCAAGATCCAGGACGGCGACAAGCTCGCCGGCCGCCACGGCAACAAGGGCGTCATCGGCAAGATCCTCCCGCAGGAGGACATGCCGTTCCTGCCCGACGGCACCCCGGTCGACATCATCCTGAACACGCACGGCGTCCCGCGTCGTATGAACATCGGTCAGGTGCTCGAAACCCACCTCGGGTGGATCGGCAAGGCCGGCTGGAACGTGCAGATCGCGGCCGACGGCACCCGTCCCGACTGGGCGGAGAACCTGCCCGAGGAGATGCTCTCCGCACCCGTCGACTCGAACATCGCCACCCCGGTGTTCGACGGCGCCAAGGAGGACGAGCTCACGGGTCTGCTCGGGTCGACCCTGCCGAACCGTGACGGCGACCGGATGGTCGGCGCGGACGGCAAGGCCACCCTGTTCGACGGTCGTTCCGGTGAGCCGTTCCCGTACCCGGTGTCGGTCGGCTACATGTACATCATCAAGCTGCACCACCTGGTCGACGACAAGATCCACGCGCGTTCGACCGGTCCGTACTCGATGATCACCCAGCAGCCGCTCGGCGGTAAGGCCCAGTTCGGTGGCCAGCGCTTCGGTGAGATGGAGTGCTGGGCGATGCAGGCCTACGGTGCGGCGTACACGCTGCAGGAGCTGCTCACCATCAAGTCGGACGACGTGGTCGGCCGCGTGAAGGTGTACGAGGCGATCGTCAAGGGCGAGAACATCCCCGAGCCCGGCATCCCCGAGTCGTTCAAGGTGCTCCTCAAGGAGCTCCAGTCGCTCTGCCTCAACGTGGAGGTGCTGTCCTCGGACGGCGCGGCCATCGAGATGCGCGACGGCGACGACGAGGATCTCGAGCGGGCGGCGGCGAACCTGGGCATCAACCTGTCCAGGAACGAAGCGGCCACCGTGGACGACCTCGCAAACTAGCTGTTCGGTCCCCGGGTCGGGGGTTTCCTCGGCCCGGGGGCATAGACCACATTTGAATTTGGCAGACAGGTAGGCGCTCGCGAGAGCGCTCACCATAATCCCTCTGGGGAAAGGAAGTTACGTGCTCGACGTCAACTTCTTCGATGAACTCCGCATCGGCCTGGCCACCGCTGAGGACATCCGTCAGTGGTCCTACGGCGAGGTCAAGAAGCCGGAGACCATCAACTACCGCACGCTCAAGCCCGAGAAGGACGGCCTCTTCTGCGAGAAGATCTTCGGCCCCACCCGGGACTGGGAGTGCTACTGCGGTAAGTACAAGCGCGTCCGCTTCAAGGGCATCATCTGTGAGCGCTGCGGCGTCGAGGTGACCCGCGCGAAGGTGCGTCGCGAGCGCATGGGCCACATCGAGCTCGCCGCTCCCGTCACCCACATCTGGTACTTCAAGGGCGTGCCGAGCCGGCTCGGCTACCTGCTGGACCTGGCGCCGAAGGATCTCGAGAAGATCATCTACTTCGCTGCCTACGTCATCGTCGGCGTCGACGAGGAGCTCCGTCACAACGAGCTCTCCACGCTCGAGGCCGAGATGGAGGTCGAGAAGAAGTCGGTCGCCGACCAGCGCGACGCCGACCTCGAGGCCCGCGCCCAGAAGCTCGAGGCCGACATCGCCGAGCTCGAGGCCGAGGGCGCCAAGTCCGACGTCCGCCGCAAGGTCAAGGACGGCGGCGAGCGCGAGATGCGCCAGCTCCGTGACCGGGCGCAGCGTGAGCTGGACCGGCTCGACGAGATCTGGACCACGTTCACCAAGCTGGCCGTCAAGCAGCTCATCGTGGACGAGGGCCTGTACCGCGAGCTCGTCGACCGCTACGGCGAGTACTTCACCGGCGCGATGGGCGCGGAGTCCATCCAGAAGCTGATGGAGGTCTTCGACATCGACGCCGAGGCGGAGATCCTTCGGGAGACCATCCGCAGCGGCAAGGGCCAGAAGAAGCTGCGCGCGCTCAAGCGGCTCAAGGTCGTCGCTGCCTTCCAGTCCACCGGCAACTCGCCGATGGGCATGGTCCTCAACGCCGTCCCGGTGATCCCGCCGGAGCTGCGGCCGATGGTTCAGCTCGACGGTGGCCGGTTCGCCACCTCCGACCTGAACGACCTGTACCGCCGCGTGATCAACCGCAACAACCGCCTCAAGCGACTGATCGACCTCGGCGCGCCCGAGATCATCGTCAACAACGAGAAGCGGATGCTGCAGGAGTCCGTGGACGCGCTGTTCGACAACGGTCGTCGTGGCCGGCCGGTCACCGGTCCGGGCAACCGCCCGCTCAAGTCCCTGAGCGACCTGCTCAAGGGCAAGCAGGGTCGTTTCCGCCAGAACCTGCTCGGCAAGCGCGTCGACTACTCGGGCCGTTCGGTCATCGTCGTCGGTCCGCAGCTCAAGCTGCACCAGTGCGGTCTGCCGAAGCTGATGGCGCTCGAGCTGTTCAAGCCGTTCGTGATGAAGCGCCTGGTCGACCTGAACCACGCGCAGAACATCAAGTCCGCCAAGCGGATGGTCGAGCGGCAGCGCGCCCAGGTGTGGGACGTCCTCGAAGAGGTCATCGCCGAGCACCCCGTGCTGCTCAACCGTGCCCCCACGCTGCACCGCCTCGGCATCCAGGCGTTCGAGCCGCAGCTCGTCGAGGGCAAGGCCATCCAGCTGCACCCGCTCGTGTGTGAGGCCTTCAACGCCGACTTCGACGGTGACCAGATGGCCGTGCACCTGCCGCTGTCGGCGGAGGCGCAGGCCGAGGCCCGCATCCTGATGCTGTCCTCGAACAACATCCTCTCGCCCGCGTCGGGTCGTCCGCTCGCCATGCCGCGTCTGGACATGGTGACCGGTCTGTACCACCTGACCCGACTGGACGAGGGCGCCGAGGGTGAGCTCGTCGCCGCGTCGAAGGATCACGCCGAGACCGGTGTGTACTCCTCGCCGGCCGAGGCCATCATGGCCGTCGACCGTGGCGCGCTCGCGGTGCAGGCGAAGATCAAGGTCCGCCTGACCACGCAGCGTCCGTCGCGTGAGATCGAGGACGAGCTCTTCGGCGACGCGGGCTGGAACTACGGCGACAGCTGGATCGCCGAGACCACCCTCGGTCGCGTGCTGTTCAACGAGCTGCTCCCCGCGGACTACCCGTTCGTGAACGAGCAGATGCCGAAGAAGCGTCAGGCGACGATCATCAACGACCTCGCCGAGCGCTACCCGATGATCGTGGTCGCGCAGACCGTCGACAAGCTCAAGGACGCCGGCTTCTACTGGGCCACCCGCTCGGGTGTCACCGTGTCGATCTCGGACGTCCTGGTGCCGCCGGAGAAGACCCAGATCGTGGAGTCCTTCGAGGCGCAGGCCGACCAGATCGAGAAGAAGTACCAGCGCGGTGCCCTCAACCATGCCGAGCGCAACAGCGCCCTGGTGAAGATCTGGTCCGAGGCCACCGACGAGGTCGGCAAGGCCATGGAGGCGCACTTCCCCGACGACAACCCGATCCCGATGATCGTGAAGTCCGGCGCCGCCGGCAACATGACGCAGGTTCGGTCGCTCGCCGGTATGAAGGGCCTGGTGACGAACCCGAAGGGTGAGTTCATCCCGCGGCCGATCAAGTCTTCCTTCAAGGAAGGCCTGACCGTTCTCGAGTACTTCATCAACACGCACGGTGCCCGTAAGGGTCTGGCCGACACCGCCCTGCGTACCGCCGACTCGGGCTACCTGACCCGTCGTCTGGTCGACGTCTCGCAGGACGTCATCGTCCGCGAGACGGACTGTGGCACCGAGCGCGGCATCGTCACCACGATCTCGGAGAAGCAGCCGGACGGCTCGGTCATCCGCGATGCACACGTGGAGACCAGCACGTACGCCCGCACCCTGGCGGCGGACGCGGTGGACGAGAACGGCAACGTGATCGTCGAGCGCGGCCACGACCTGGGCGACCCGGCGATCGACGCGCTGCTCGCGGCGGGCATCACCGAGGTGAAGGTGCGCTCCGTGCTCACCTGCACCACCGGCACCGGCGTCTGCGCCACGTGCTACGGCCGCTCGATGGCGACGGGCAAGCTCGTCGACATCGGCGAGGCGGTCGGTATCGTCGCCGCGCAGTCGATCGGTGAGCCCGGCACGCAGCTGACCATGCGTACCTTCCACCAGGGTGGTGCGGCGGGTGCCGCCGACATCACCGGTGGTCTGCCGCGTGTCCAGGAGCTGTTCGAGGCCCGCGTCCCGAAGGGCAAGGCCCCGATCGCCGACGTCACCGGCCGCGTGCAGCTCGAGGACGGCGACCGCTTCTACAAGATCACCATCGTCCCGGACGACGGCGGCGAAGAGGTCGTGTACGACAAGCTGTCGAAGCGTCAGCGTCTGCGCGTGTTCAAGCACGACGACGGCTCCGAGCGACTGCTGTCGGACGGCGACCACGTCGAGGTCGGCCAGCAGCTCATGGAGGGTGCTGCCGATCCGCACGAGGTGCTGCGCGTGATGGGTCCGCGCCAGGTGCAGATCCACCTGGTCAACGAGGTCCAGGAGGTGTACCGGAGCCAGGGTGTGTCGATCCACGACAAGCACATCGAGGTGATCGTGCGCCAGATGCTGCGTCGCGTGACGATCATCGACTCCGGTGCCACCGAGTTCCTGCCCGGTTCGCTCACCGAGCGGGCCGAGTTCGAGGCGTCCAACCGTCGCGTCGTCGCCGAGGGTGGTGAGCCCGCCGCCGGTCGTCCGGTGCTCATGGGTATCACCAAGGCCTCGCTGGCGACCGACTCGTGGCTGTCGGCGGCGTCCTTCCAGGAGACCACTCGCGTGCTGACCGATGCGGCGATCAACTGCCGCTCGGACAAGCTGATCGGTCTCAAGGAGAACGTGATCATCGGCAAGCTGATCCCGGCCGGCACCGGCATCAACCGGTACCGGAACATCCAGGTCCAGCCGACCGAGGAGGCGCGCGCCGCGGCGTACGCCGTGCCGTCCTACGACGACCAGTACTACAGCCCGGAAGGCTTCGGCCAGGGCACCGGTGCTGCGGTTCCGCTGGACGACTACGGGTTCAGTACCGACTACCGCTAGCGCGTAGTTCACGAAACGGCCCTCGCCCCAGCAATGGGTGCGGGGGCCGTTTCGCGTCTACTGTGGGGGCAAACCGGACATCGGTTTCTCGAGCACGGAGGTCGACATGGCAGGCAAGGGAATCGACAAGGTCAAGACGCAGGCCGCCCTCGAGACGGTGCGCGAGAGCCCGGCCATCACGGCCATCGTCGCGGCGCCGGTGGTGATCCTGTTCGGTGTCATGTGGTGGGCGATGGGGTTCGGTGCGGCGCTCCTCAGCGCTATTGTGCTGGCAGTGGTCATCGTCGGCGCGCGCAAGCTGCTGAGTTAGGTGCTCGGACCGCGGCGACCATCGCACACGCCGCGGGCCGCCGGCGGGGGATGTCGCCAGCCTCGATCGGCGGTGACCGTCGTCACATTCGATCGATCTCGTGATTCGCGCCGCGGTGGACGGATTCTCCCGACGTGCTGTGACTTTCCTCGCAACTGCCAGGTATCGTTTGCGAGAACAGGTTCTAGTTTGGAGGAGATCGACAGTGGCGTTCGTGATCACTCAGCCTTGCTGCAACGATGCTAGTTGCACCGAGGTCTGCCCGGTGGACTGCATCCATCCGACGCCGGACGAGCGGGCGTTCAAGTCGACCGAGATGCTCTACATCGACCCGGAGACCTGCATCGACTGCGGTCTCTGTGTCGACGCGTGTCCGGTGGACGCCATCTTCCGTGACGACGACCTGCCCGAGTCGATGGCCCGCTACTCGAAGATCAACGCCGACTACTTCGAGGGCGCCGACCTCGAGGACTACGAGCCCGCACCGTCGCTGAAGTTCCCGAAGACCGACCAGGATCCGTTCCGCGTCGCGATCGTCGGATCCGGACCGTCCGGGTTCTACGCGGCTCGGGAACTGATGGCGTTCAAGCGGTCCGGCATCGAGGTCGACATGTTCGACCGGCTGCCCACCCCGTGGGGGCTGGTGCGCGCGGGCGTCGCCCCCGACCACCCGGAGACCAAGGCCGTGACCGAGCTCTTCGCGGAGGTCGCCCGCCGTCCCGGGTTCCGGCTGCATCTCAACGTCGAGGTCGGCAAGCACATCACCCACGACGATCTGCTCGCCCACCACCACGCGGTCATCTACGCGGTCGGCGCGCCGAGCGACCGGCACCTCGGCATCCCCGGCGAGGAACTCCCCGGCAGCCTGGCCGCAACCGAGTTCGTGGCCTGGTACAACGGCCATCCCGACTATGCGGACCACGCCTTCGACCTGACCGGCTCGCGGGCCGTGATCGTCGGCAACGGCAACGTGGCGCTCGACGTCGCGCGACTGCTGGTCGTCGACCCGGAGGTTCTGGCGAAGACGGACATGGCCGAGCACGCGGTCGAGGCATTGCGGTCGAGCGCGATCGAGGAGGTCGTCCTGCTCGGTCGCCGCGGTCCTGCCCAGGCCGCATTCACCAACCCCGAACTGCTCGCGCTCGGTCACCTGCCGGACGTCGATGTGGTCGTCGATCCCGCCGAGCTCGAGCTCGACGAGGTCAGCGCAGCGGAGGTCGCGGCCAGCCCCGCCAAGCGGCTCAAGCTCGACATCCTGCGCGAGTACGCGGCCCGTCCGCTGGCCGGCCACCGCAAGCGGATCGTGTTGCGGTTCCTGGTCTCCCCGGTGGAGGTGCAGGGCACCGACCACGTCACCGGTCTGGTGGTCGCGCGCAACGAGATGGTCGCGGGCGAGGACGGAACGCTGCGTGCCCGCAGCACCGAGCAGACCGAACTGCTCGACACCGGGCTGGTACTGCGCTCGGTCGGGTACCGGGGCGTGCCGGTTGCGGACCTGCCCTTCGACGAGCAGCGCGGCACAATCTCCAACGTCGGCGGCCGCGTCACCGAGGTCGGCACCGAGGTCCCGGTCCCGGGCACCTACACCGCGGGCTGGATCAAGCGCGGACCCTCCGGCGTGATCGGTACGAACCGCCAGTGCGCGCACGACACCATCGCGCTCATCCTCGAGGACCTCGCCGCGGACCGGTTGAACCCGCCGAAGGGCGACGGCGAGGCGCTCGCCTCGCTGCTCGCCGAGCGCGCGCCCGAGGAGCTCGACTGGGCCGGCTGGAAGCTGATCGACGCACGCGAACGCGAGCTGGGCAAGGCCGCCGGCCGGGCCCGGGTCAAGATGCTCGACATCGACGAGATGGTCGCGCTGGGTCGCTCGAAGAGCTGACCGCGCGGGTCTCGGGCGTCAGCGCTGGTTGATGCCCGAGACCCGCGCGACGGCTCGGACGGCGTCGTCGACCAGGAACCACAGCGTCATCGACTGTTCGTCGTCGCGGCGCCGGATGGTCAACCGCTCGCCGGCCCGGATCGGTGCGCGGTACTCGATGACCACCCGATGCGGTCGCTCGAGGAGGTCGCCGCGACGGGCCAGGTGCTCCTCGACGCCGTGCAGGTAGGCGGCGTTGTTGACGTGCTGCAACGGGTCGATGTCGGTCGATCGCAGCGGGAACACGGTGTCCGTGCCGTCCGATTCGGGTGCCGGATCGCCCAACCAGGACCGCCACTTGAGGCGGTGTTCGTCGGTGCTGCGGGCCAGGAGTTCCATCGCCGCGTCGCTGATCCGCGTCGGCATGCCGGTGTCGGGGTTGATGTTGATCCAGAATCCCTCGGTCTCGATCAGCGCACCCTTGTCGCTGGTGACTCGGACCCGCATCGACGACCATCGGCTCGACAGCGCCGAGCACCACCGATGCAGATGAACCCGGTCCGGCCAGAGCGCCGGCCGGACCACGTCGATCACCGAGCGACGCACTATCCACACCGGGTCGCTGTCGGCAAGTTCCGCGGCGTCGAGGTTGTCGGACGCGATGTCCTGCAGGTACCGGGCGATGCCGTCGAGTCGCAGCCGGTTCTCGGGGTCGACGTCTCCGGTGCGGACGGGCCGCGAGACGGAGAACCCGAACCCGTCGCTCGGGGGCGCGGCGAGTGGCTGATCGAAGTCCACGACGGGGTCCTCTCGGCAGGTGGGCGGCCGATCGCGGCGGCGATCCGCACACTATCGCCGAAATGGAACCGCGGCGACTAGCGTCGGAGTCACGGCGTGTGCGCGACGGCCGACGGAGGTGTCTCGTGCTGGCAGTGGTGGTGTCGGAGTTGACCGGCCCGGCCGGGATGGTGGTGCGGGAGGTGCCCGAACCCGACTGCGACGGCAACGTTCTCGTCGAGGTGAAGGTCGCGGGTGTGTGCTTCCCGGACCTGCTGATCAGTTACGGCAAGTACCAGCTGCGACCGGAGCCGCCGTTCGTGCCGGGCGCAGAGGTCGCGGGGGTGGTGGTCTCCGCTCCGGAGGGCAGCGGCCTGGCCGCGGGTGACCGGGTGCTCGCGATGTCCGATCTCGGCGGCTACGCGGAGCGGGTCGCGATACCCGCCCAGCGGGTGATGCGGATTCCCGTGCAGCTCGACTTCGAGCAGGCGGCCTCGCTGATCGTCAACTACCAGACCATGGAGTTCGCGCTCGCTCGTCGCGCCGGACTGGTCCCGGGGGAGACCGTGGTCGTGCTCGGCGCCGCGGGCGGGGTCGGTACGGCCGCGATCCAGCTGGCCTCGGCGCACGGCGCCCGGGTGATCGCGGTGGTGCGTCGGTCGGGTGCGGTCGACTTCCTGCGGGAACTGGGTGCAGACGAGGTCGTGGCGCTGGACGAGAACTGGACCGCACGGGTCGGTGAGCTAACCGGCGACGTCGGAGCTCAGGTTGTGGTGGACCCGGTCGGCGGGGACGCCTTCGACGGTGCGATGCGGGTCCTCGCGCCCGAGGGGCGGCTGGTGGTGATCGGATTCGCGGGCGGAACGATTCCGTCGGTGCGGGTGAACCGGGTGCTCTTCCGGAACATCAGTGTCGTCGGCGCGGCCTGGGGGGAATTCCTTCGTTCGCATCCCGACGCGATGGCGCAGACACACCAGGCCCTCGCCGACCTGGTTGCCGCCGGTCTGCGACCGTTGGTCACGGCACGCTACCCACTGACCGACGCTCCACGCGCGCTCGAGGACCTGGAGTCGGGCCTGGTCCTGGGCAAGGCCGTGCTGATCCGCGACTGACGCGCGGTCGGCGTGGAATCGACTGGCCCAGTCAGCGCGGCACGTGGAAGCCGGTGAGGGTGGCGTGGGTGGACAGGATCCGGGACCAGCTCCCCGTCACCGCGAGGGTGGCTATCGCCGAGGTGGGGAAGCGGTCGGCGATGCGATCGGCGAGCGCGCCGTTCGGGTCGAGCGCGACCGCGGCGTCGGGGACTCCGGGTTCGTGGCCGACGACCAGCAGGGTGTGCACCTCGTCGTCGGTCCGCGCGATCTCGCGCAGCACCCCTGCCGCGTTGGTCCCGTACAGCGACTCCGCGAATCGGGCCGGCGCCTCGATGCCGGTGGCGTCGAGTGTGAGTCGGGTGCGCGTGGCGGTCGAGCACAGCGCGGCGTCGACGTGGGGCTGGGTGCGACGAATCCAGTCGCCCGCGAGTCCGGCCTCCCGTTTGCCGCGGTCCGCGAGGGGCCGGTCGTGGTCGGCGACACCGGGCGGATAGGCGGACTTGCCGTGCCGCATCAGGATCAGGGTCCGTGGAGCCATGCCCAGACAGTAGCGAGCACGACCGCGGAGGCGCCGGGCAATCTGTGACGGCCCGAAATCCGTTTGCCTCGGTGACCGACCCCGTGGTCGGATTGTCGGGCGGGCGATGAGACGGTGTTCACATTAATCTCGATTGAGCAATAGTTGCGCCGTCGATACTATTGCGCAGTGGTTGTATCCCCGGAGGAGCTCGACGGCGCTCTCTACGAGTTCCTGATGCGTCTGTTGGGGATGGGGGAGTCGGGGTCCATGGACAAGCTGATCGAGATGGATCTGTCGTTCTCGCAGGCACGAACCCTGTTCGTGCTCGCGGAGTTCGGTGACCCGGTGCCGATCCACGACGTGGCCCGACGGCTGCGCCTGTCGGTCGCCGCCACCGGCCGGAACGTCGACCAGATGGTGCACCAGGACCTGGTGGTTCGTCGTGAGGACCCGAACGATCGGCGCATCAAGAGAATTTCCCTGTCGGAGTCCGGACGTAGCCTCGTGTCCGGGCACATCGAGACCAAACGCGGCGAACTGCGGGCCTTCGCGGCCAGGCTGCCGGAGTCGGAACGCACCCAGCTTTTCGATTCACTGAAACCCATTCTCGCGGGCGACGCCCTCCGAGCTCACTGTCAGGAGAATCCATGACGACGCCGACACCGGGAGTACCAGCTGCCTCGGACAAGATCGACGGCGCAGTTCTGAAAATTGCCAGCGTGGTGGTGCTCGGCGCCATCATGTCGATTCTCGACGTGACCGTCGTGAGCGTGGCGTTGCCGACGTTCCAATCGGTCTTCGGTCACGACGGAGTCCCGCTGTCCTATGCGACCGTCGCGTGGACCATGACGGCCTACACCCTCGCGCTGGCGACGGTCATTCCGGTGACCGGGTGGGCGTCGGACCGGTTCGGCACCAAGCGGCTCTACATCACCGCGCTGGTGCTGTTCGTGGGGGCGTCGGTGCTCTGCTCGATGGCCTGGAACATCGAGTCGCTGATCGGGTTCCGGGTGCTGCAGGGCCTGGGCGGCGGCATGCTGATGCCGCTGGGCATGACAATCATGACGCGGGCGGCAGGCCCGCACCGGGTCGGTCGGGTGATGGCCGTGCTCGGCATCCCGATGATGCTCGGTCCGATCTGTGGCCCGATCCTCGGCGGATGGCTGATCGAGGCCGTGAGCTGGCACTGGATCTTCCTGATCAACCTGCCGGTCGGCATCATCGCGTTGACCGCGGCATTCGTGCTGCTGCCCAAGGACGACCCCAGTCCGTCCGAGTCCTTCGACTTCGTCGGCATGCTGTTGCTCTCGCCTGGCCTGGCACTGTTCCTGTTCGGTGTGTCGTCGATCCCCGAGACCGGGACGGTGGCCTCGGCCCGGGTGCTGGTCTCGGCGGGGATCGGTCTGGCGCTGGTGATCGGCTTCATCTTCCACGCCCTCCGCAAGGCCGACCACCCGCTGATCGACCTGCACCTGTTCCGGCACCGCAACCTGACGATCTCCGTCGTCACCTCGACGATGTTCGTCATCGCGTTCATGGGCGCCGGACTGCTGTTCCCGAGCTACTTCCTGCAGGTACGCGGGGAGACCACCCTGGCGGCCGGGCTACTGCTCGCACCGCAGGGAATCGGCGCGATGCTGACGATGCCGCTGGCGGGCACCCTCGTCGACAAGATCGGCCCCGGCAAGATCGTGCTCGGCGGTATCAGCCTGATCGCGATCGGCATGGCGGTGTTCACCCAGGTCGGTGCGGACACCCCGTACCCGCTGCTGCTCGGCGCGCTGTTCGTGATGGGACTCGGCATGGGCTGCACGATGATGCCGATCATGACGGCCGCGATGCAGACGCTCACCCACGAGACGGTGGCCCGGGGATCGACCCTGATGAACATCGTCAACCAGGTGGCCGGGTCGATCGGCACCGCGACCATGTCGGTGGTGCTGACCAACCAGATGATGGACCGTCCGCTGGCGGGTCCGGCGACCGCGGCCCAGCACGACCCGCAGATCGCGGCACAGTTGCCGCCCGGCGCGGCGGAGCAGGGCCTGAGCGCGGCCGCCGACGCATTCGGCAACACCTTCCTGGTGGCTCTGGTGCTGATCCTGCTGACGCTGATCCCGGCGTTCTTCCTGCCCCGCACCAAGCCGGCGGCGCCGGCGGAGGACGGGGCGCCCACTGCGGCGATGATGCACTGACCGCTGCGGCGATCACGACGGCGACGGCCCGTCTCCCATCGGGAGGCGGGCCGTCGCCGTTCCGGCTGTAACGGTTCCGGCCGAATCGGGATGTGCAGGGTAGGGAACCGCGACCGGTCCCGGTTCGCCGGGCGTGGCTCCGCAACGGTGTCGGACCCCCGAGATACCGTCTAACCATTGAGACCGGACAGGGAAGAAGGCGCATCGTGGCGACCGAACCCGAACGTGACTGGCACTTCTACGCGGTGGTCGGAACCACCGTCCAGGGCGGGCACACCCTGGCCCGGTTCGGCCCGCAGCCGACCGCGATGGACGCGCTGCGACTCGCCGTCCAGTCGGTCAATCACACCGCATACTCCTTGCTCGAGCAGGGCGTGCCCGGTGACGCGTGTGCCGAGTCCGGGCTGCTCGAGCGGCTCCCGATCACCGACTTCACCATCGAGCGTCGTAGTCCGGCGTCGGAGGCGCCGGACGAGAGCTGGGGCCTGTCCGGCGGCAGGCACCACCGGCGTTCGAACCGTCGCGCCGCCTGAGGGTCCGTCACTCGCGGGTCAGATGGAACCAGCGCGGGTTCGAATTGCGCAGTGGCCGAGGCATTCCTGTCGTGTCGGCGGGGTCGTCCGAGTCGAGGGTCCAGTGCGGGAAGTTGCGTTCGACCTCGGCGTGCGCGACCCCGCGGGGCAGCGGCCGGCGATGGCCGGGACCGAAGGCGAACATCAGCAGCGAGGCGCCCGGCGCTGCGACGGCAGTGATCTCACGCGCGTAATCGAGTCGTTGCGGGGCGGTCAGCCCGTGGAAGCAGCCGACGTCGAGCACGAAGCGGAACCCGGATCCGGCCGCGGGCCCCAGCGTCGTCACGTCGCCGACCAGGAACGTGACGTCGACGCCCTCGGCGGCCGCCTTGCGTCTCGCGCGGTCCACCGCCCGCGGAACCGCGTCGACGCCGGTGACCTGCCAGCCGCGACCGGCCAGTTCGATCGAGTGGTCGCCGCTGCCGCAGCCGACGTCGAGGGCCCTGTCCGGCGCCCCGTGCACCTCCTCGTGGTCGAGGTACGTGCGTAACTGGGCTCGGAACCCCGGTCGGGCCCGCTCCCAGGGCGTGATGCCGAGCCGATAGGCCAAGGTGTATCCGAGGTTCATCGTTGCCTCACAGATCACTCGTGGCGACGCGTCGTTGTCGAGGTCTGTCGTGCAACTCAGTGTGCGCGTGCCGAAACGGTGGTGTCCAGGGCGGCGGGCGCGCGTAGAGTCCGGAACGAGAACGTGTTCTATATTTGCCATCTGGCAATCCCGTCGAATCCCTGGAGTTCACGACATGTACGAGTGGTCCGATACCGATCTGATGTTCCGCGACGCCCTGCGTGGGTTCATCGAGAAGGAGATCAAGCCGCACGTCGACAAGCTCGAGAGTGGTGAGCTGCCTCCGTTCGAGATCATCCGCAAGATGTACGCCACCTTCGGCATGGACGAGATGGCCACCGAGGCGCTCGACAAGGCGTTCGCGAAGGAGGAGGCGCGTGAGCGCGGCGAGGCGCTGCCCGAGTCCGGAGAGAAGGGCGGCGGCTTCAGCGGCGCCGGCAGCATGGGTGTGATCCTCAACAGCGAACTGGCGGGCGTGAGCCTGGGCCTCGTCGCATCGATGGGCGTGAGTCTCGGCCTCACGGTCGGCACGCTGCGCAGCCGCGGCACGCTCGCCCAGAAGAAGCGCTGGATGCCCGGGCTCGTGACGATGGAGAAGGTCGGCGCCTGGGCCATCACCGAGCCGGACTCGGGCTCGGACGCGTTCGGCGGCATGAAGTCGTACGTCCGGCGCGACGGTGAGGACTACATCCTCAACGGCCAGAAGACCTTCATCACCAACGGTCCGTACGCCGATGTCACCATCGTCTACGCCAAGCTCGACGAGGGCGATGCCTCCGTCGATCGTCGCGACCGCAAGGTGCTCGGTTTCGTGCTCGACAAGGGCATGGAGGGCTTCACGCAGAGCGCGCCGTTCAAGAAGATGGGCATGAACTCCTCGCCCACCGGCGAGCTGTTCTTCGACAACGTCCGCATCACCAAGGACCGGCTGCTCGGTGAGACCGAGAACCCGGCCAAGGGCGACGGCAAGGAGAGTGCGAAGGAGTCGTTCGCGGCCGAGCGGATCGGCATCGCCTCGCTGGCGCTGGGCATCATCAACGAGTGCCAGCGGCTGTGCATCGACTACGCGAAGAACCGCAAGCTGTGGGGCAAGGAGATCGCTCAGTTCCAGCTCATCCAGCTCAAGCTGGCCGAGATGGAGGTCGCCCGACTCAACGTGCAGAACATGGTGTTCAACGCGATCGAGCGCACCGCCGCCGGCAACAAGGTGACGCTGGCGGAGGCGTCGGCGATGAAGCTGTACTCCTCGCGCGCGGCGACCGAGGTCGCGATGGAGGCCGTCCAGTTGTTCGGCGGCAACGGCTACATGGCCGAGTACAAGGTCGAGCAGCTCGCGCGGGACGCGAAGTCGCTGATGATCTACGCGGGCAGCAACGAGATCCAGGTGACCCACATCGCCAAGGGCCTGCTCGCCTGACGGACCGACCGACTGTTTCGGGGCCCATCCGCTGTCGCGGGTGGGCCCCGAACGTCGTTCAGGCGCCCGAGCGGTCGTCCGCGAGGGCTTCGACCCGGGCGCGCAGGGTCGACTCGGTGTGCTTGATCGCCGTGCCGACGACCGGTTCGACGATCTTCGCGAGGGCCTTGCCGAGGAGGCCGCCGGGCAGCGTGTACTCGAAGTCGACGGTGAGCTCGGTGGCGCCGTCCGCGGTCGGAGCGAACCGCCAGGTCGACGAGTTGGGGATGCCGTCGATCGACTCGAGGCGGATCAGGCGGTCCTGCTCCCACCGGGTGATCTCGACCCGGGACCCGAGCGCCTTGGGGCCGATCTGCATGATCGCGTCGAACCTCGCGCCGAGCCCCCGGGTCTGCTCGCCGACCGGCTCGAACTTCGTCACGCCGAACATCCAGGACGGCACGTTGCGGTAGTCGTCGACGAAGGCGAAGCCCGCCTCGACGGGCACCCGGGCGACGGCGACGCGGTGAATATGGCCCATGCTCTCTCCTCGTGTGGCGGATCCCTCCAGACCCTGTTACCGACGGTAACGGTTACTTCGTCTCTTGGACAGTTGTTTGAGTGTCGACTTCGGGCGGAATTAGGGTGGACGCATGGATGGTCGCGAGCGGGACGCGCGGGGCAGGCCGCTCAACGCGCGGCCCCGCGACGGGCTCGGGCGGCCGCTTCCGCGGGGTTCGGTGGGCGTGCCGAGGATCTCCGAGGGACAGGTCCGCACTCCTGGGCAGTCGATTGCCGAAGCGCAGCGGCTGTTCGACGAGGGGATGCCGTTCCACGCCCACGAGGTGCTCGAGGACGCCTGGAAGTCCGCGCCCGAAACCGAGCGGGCACTGTGGCAGGGGCTCGCACAGCTCGCGGTCGGGATGACCCACCTGCTGCGCGGGAATCGGACGGGTGCGCGGTCGCTGCTCGAGCGGGGACGCGGGCAGATTCGCGCGTACGCGGGCGAACCGCCGCACGGCCTGGACGTCGCCGGCCTGCTCGACTGGTCCGGCGGTCTGCTCGACGACCTCACGGCCCCGACGCCGCCGCGGCTGTCGGCGCCCCGTGGTTGACCCACCGCCGGATCGGGAATGGAGGCCGCGGCTCCTACCGCTGGGACGGGAATGGCGGGACCGTGAGCACTCCACGATCCCGCCATGTCTCACCCGAAGGTATCGCTCAGGTCACGGGAAGGTGCTACCGACGTTGCCGGTGCTGCTGCCGACGAAGCCCCCCTGGGCGTTGCCGGTCGGGAGCAGGGCCAGGAGGGCGGCGATGAGTGCGGTCATTTCTGAGACTCCGTTTCTGGTTGTGAACGCGCCCCCGAACGCGGCGCGGAACCAGTTCTACCGCACCGGCGGGCATCGGATGGCAGCTTTGCGCTTTGGAGGTTGGTTCGCCCGGATCGGCAAATATGTTGAAACGGATAGGGTTTCACACAAAAAAGTGGGGGTCACCGGCGCGTGCCGGTGACCCCCACTTCTGCTCGGGGACCTTACTTCGAGGATCCGCCCGACGAGCCGCTGCCGCCGCCGGAGGATCCGGAGGAGAGGTTGTCGAGCGCGGTGAAGACGGTGTTGAGGCCACCGAAGAGGTCGGCGAGATCAGACGACATGGTCACTCCTGGTTTGCTCGGTACATTCCTTGGCGCCCGACTGGACGAGCGTTCGGCTATTTGTACCCGATGTGACCTCGTCGTGACCAGCGAATCGCGGGCGAATTCCTACTAAGTGGTTCGTTGTCCACCGATTGGCGGACAAATCGGGCGGTGTCCGAGCGCGTGGGGCGAACGCGTCAGCTTCCGAGGGTGATGCCGGGCAGGCCCAGGCCGATGCCGGGCAGTCCCACGCTGCTCCCGACCGCCGGGGGAGTGGGTGCGGTGCTCCCGATCGCGAGGGTCGGGGTGCCGATGAGGCCGAGAAGCGCGGTGACTACGTCGAACATGTGGCTCACTCCTGGAGGTGGTCGGTGTGCTGGGCGTTGCGCCGGGTGGCGGCGCGCGTCCGTTCTACCGCATGCGACCCGCCCGCGCGGCCAAAATCGCACGAACCGTCGAAGTGTTGAACGCCATTGCAGCGCACAGGTGTTCGTGCATCGATGCATGTTCGGCGGGGCGCCCGGCGGGATGTCGGAAAATAACAATCAGGCACGCTTGCTTTTTTCCTCCCGCGGGTTGATGCTGGACAGAGCATCGTCGAGGGAGACTCATGGCCGACCTGAACATCGTCCTAGCCGACCTGCGCGCCGAGGGCGACGCAGTGGACGCACTCGTCGCGGGCCTGGCGCCGCAGCGGTGGGCGACCGACACCCCGGCGGCGGGGTGGACAATCGCTCATCAGATCGGCCACCTGGCCTGGACCGATCGTGCTGCGCTGATGGCCGTCACCGACGCCGACGCCTTTGCGGCCTCGCTCGAGCGGGCCTGGGCCAACCCGACCGGCTTCGTGGACGAGGGCGCCGCGGTGGAGGCGGCCCACCCACCCGCCGAACTCCTCGCGGACTGGCGCGGCGGTCGTGACGCGCTCGCCGCGGCGCTGGCCGCCGTCCCGACGGGGACGAAACTGGCGTGGTACGGGCCGCCGATGAGTGCGATGTCGATGGCCACCGCGCGACTGATGGAGACCTGGGCGCACGGGCAGGACATAGCGGCGGCCCTCGAAACGGTCGTCGCGCCGACCAACCGACTGCGCGCGATCGCTCATCTCGGGGTCCGCACACGCGACTTCGCCTACGCCGTCAACGAGCTCACGCCGCCGACGGAGGAGTTCCGGGTCGAACTCACCGCACCGGAGGGCCACGAGGTCTGGACCTGGGGTCCGCCGGATGCGCCGCAACGTGTCACCGGTCCGGCCCACGACTTCTGCCTGCTGGTCACCCAGCGCGCGCACCGCGACGACCTCGCCCTGACGGCGGTCGGGTCCGACGCCGAGGCTTGGCTCGGCATCGCGCAGGTCTTCGCCGGCCCGCCCGGTGCAGGCCGCGAGCGGAAGGCCGGCGCATGAGCACCCCCGTTCGGATCGGAAACTGCTCGGGCTTCTACGGTGACCGCATCACCGCGATGCGCGAGATGCTCGAGGGCGGCGACCTCGACTACCTGACCGGCGACTATCTGGCCGAGCTCACCATGCTCATCCTGGGCCGGGACCGGATGAAGGATCCGAACCTCGGTTACGCGAAGACCTTTCTCCGCCAGATGGAGGACTGCCTCGGGCTGGCGGTCGACAAGGGCGTCCGGATCGTGGTCAACGCCGGCGGCCTCAACCCGGCAGGGCTGACCGTCAGGTTGCGGGAGATCGCCGACAAGCTGGGTGTGGCGGCGACGTTCGCGCACGTCGAGGGTGACGATCTCACCGGCCGCGCCACCGAACTCGGTCTGGGACAGCCGCTGACCGCGAACGCATATCTCGGAGCCTGGGGCATCGTGGAGTGCCTGAACTCCGGGGCCGACGTCGTGGTCACCGGTCGGGTCACCGACGCCTCGGTGATCGTGGGGCCGGCTGCGGCCCACTTCGGTTGGGCGCGTACCGACTACGACCGGCTGGCCGGGGCGGTCGTCGCCGGACACGTCATCGAGTGCGGTACCCAGGCCACCGGCGGCAACTATGCCTTCTTCCAGGAGATCACGGACCTGACCAGGCCAGGATTCCCGATCGCCGAGATCCGTAACGACGGGTCGTCGGTGATCACCAAGCACGACGGCACCGGGGGCGCGGTCTCCGTCGGCACCGTGACAGCACAGCTGATGTACGAGATCCAGGGCGCCCGCTACGCGGGGCCCGACGTCACCGCACGCCTCGACTCCGTCACCCTGACGCAGGCGGGTGAGGACCGAGTCGAGATCGGTCCGGTCGTCGGCGAGGCTCCGCCGCCGCAGCTGAAGGTCTCGCTCAACACGCTCGGCGGCTTCCGCAACGAAATGGCTTTCGTGCTCACCGGTCTCGACATCGAGGCCAAGGCGGAGCTGGCGCGCAAGCAACTCGAGTCGTGGCTGACAATCCGGCCCGCGGAACTCGACTGGGAGCTCGCTCGACTGGACCGCCCGAACGCCGAGACGGAGGAGCGGGCCAGTGCCATCCTGCGCTGCGTCGTCCGAGATCCCGATCCGAACAAGGTCGGACGGACCTTCTCCAATGTCGCCGTCGAACTGGCACTGGCCAGCTACCCCGGCTGCACCTTCACCTCGATGCCGGGCAACGGCGCACCCTACGGTGTATTCACCCCGGGATACGTGGACGCCCAGCAGGTTCCGCACATCGCGGTACTGCCCGACGGTACCCGGATCGACGTCGCGCAGGCCGCCGAGACGCGGGCCCTCGAGGCCGTGTCCGAGCCCGCCCTGCCCGAGCCGTTGCCGGCAGGCCCCGTCCGCGAGTTGCCGCTCGGCACCATCGTGGCGGCCCGCAGCGGTGACAAGGGTGGCAACGCCAACATCGGGGTCTGGGTTCGCACCGACGAGCAGTGGCGTTGGCTCGCACACGAGCTCACCGTCGACCGCCTCCGAACGATGCTGCCCGAGACCGCCGACCTGACGATCACTCGGACCGTGCTTCCGGCACTGCGGGCGGTCAACTTCGTCATCGAGGGAATTCTCGGACAGGGCGTGGCCTACCAGGCCCGGTTCGATCCACAGGCGAAGGGTCTCGCGGAATGGCTACGGTCCCGGCACATTCCGGTGCCCCGGACACTCATCGACTCCCAGGAGCAGGCGCAGTGACCGACGCATGGAACGACCCGCAGCGCAGCGAACTGCGCGCTACCGTCCGCAGGTTCATGGACAAGGAAGTTCTCCCGCATCAGGACGAGTGGGAGCGGGCAGGCGAACTGCCGCGCGAGCTGCACCGGCGGGCAGGCGAACTGGGGCTGCTCGGGGTGTCGTTCCCGGAATCGGTCGGCGGCGGTGGCGGCGAGCCGATCGACGCGATGGTGGTGTGCGAGGAGATGCACTACGCGGGGTGCTCGGGCGGGCTGTTTGCCTCCCTGTTCACCTGTGGCATCGCGTTGCCGCACCTTGTCGCCGCGGGTGATCGCGAGCAGATCGAGAAGTGGGTGAAGCCCACGCTCGCAGGCGATCTGATTGGCTCGCTCGCGATCACCGAGCCGGGCGGCGGGTCCGATGTGGGGCACCTGACCACCCGGGCAGTCCGCGATGGAGACGACTTCATCGTCAATGGTGCCAAGACCTTCATCACTTCGGGCTGCCGGGCCGATTTCGTCGTCACCGCGGTTCGCACCGGTGGGGAGGGGGCCGCCGGGGTCTCCCTGCTCGTGATCGAGAAGGGCACACCGGGATTCACCGTCTCCCGAAAGCTGGAGAAGATGGGCTGGCTGGCCTCGGACACCGCCGAGCTCTCGTTCGTCGACTGCCGGGTGCCGGCCTCCAACCTGGTCGGTGCGGAGAACACGGGTTTCGCGCAGATCGCGCAGGCCTTCGTCACCGAGCGGGTCGCGCTCGCCGCCCAGGCCTACGCGAGCGCCCAGCGCTGCCTCGACCTGACCGCGCAGTGGTGCCGGGACCGCGAGACCTTCGGCAGGCCGCTGATCACCAGGCAGTCCGTCCAGAACACACTGTCGGAGATGGCACGCAAGATCGACGTCGCACGGGTCTACACCCGTTCGGTCGTGGACAGGTACACCGCCGGTGACGTCAACCTGATCGCCGAGGTGTGCTTCGCGAAGAACACCGCCGTCGAGACCGGCGAATGGGTGGCGCACCAGGCCGTCCAGCTGTTCGGGGGCCTCGGCTACATGCGCGAGAGCGAGGTCGAGCGGCAGTACCGTGACATGCGCATTCTCGGCATCGGCGGCGGCACCAACGAGATCCTGACCTCCCTGGCGGCGAAGCTGCTGGGGTTCCAAGCCTGACCACACACCGACGACACACTGGGGTAGCAAGATGACGGTAGTGAGATCGACGCTCGACACCGCCGGTGGGGACTTCCTCGCCGCGGCGGAGTCGATGCAAACCAAACTCGCCGAGGTGCAGGTCGAGTTCGACAAGGCGCTCGCCGGTGGCGGGCCCAAATCGGTGGAGCGCCATCACAAGCGCGGCAAGCTGCTCGCCCGCGAGCGGATCGAGCTGTTGATCGACCCGGACTCTCCGTTTCTCGAACTGTGCACGCTGGCCGCTTGGGGCAGTGACTTTCCGGTCGGCGCCAACGTGGTCACGGGCATCGGCGTGATCGAGGGCGTCGAGTGCATGATCGTCGCGAACGACCCGACCTCCCGTGGCGGCGCGAGCAACCCGTGGACGATCAAGAAGAGCTTCCGGATCAACGAGATCTGCGAGCAGAACCGGCTGCCGGTGATCTCGCTCGTCGAGTCGGGCGGCGCGGACCTGCCCACCCAGAAGGAGGTCTTCATCCCCGGCGGCCGGATGTTCCGCGACCTCACCCGCGCCTCGGCGGCCGGGATCCCCACCGTCTCACTGGTGTTCGGCAACTCGACCGCGGGCGGCGCGTACATCCCCGGCATGTCCGACCACGTGGTGATGATCAAGGAACAGTCCAAGGTCTTCCTCGGCGGTCCGCCGTTGGTCAAGATGGCCACCGGCGAGGAGTCCGACGACGAGTCCCTCGGTGGCGCCGAGATGCACGCGCGCAAGTCCGGACTGGCCGACTACTACGCACAGGACGAGTACGACGCGATCCGCATCGGCCGCAACATCGTCAAGCGGCTCAACTGGAAGAAGCAGGGCCCGTCGCCCCGTGCGGAGGTCATCGAGCCGCTGCACGACCCGGAGGACCTGCTCGGGGTCGTGCCGACCGACCTGAAGGTGCCGTTCGACCCGCGCGAGGTGATCGCCCGGATCGTCGACGGCTCCGACTTCGACGAGTTCAAGGCGATGTACGGCAGCTCACTGGTCACGGGATGGGCGGAACTGCACGGGTACCCGGTAGGGATCCTCGCCAACGCGCGAGGCGTGCTGTTCTCCGAGGAGGCGCAGAAGGCGACCCAGTTCATCCAGCTTGCCAACCGGTCCGACACCCCGCTGATCTTCCTGCACAACACCACCGGCTACATGGTCGGCAAGGAATACGAGCAGGGCGGCATCATCAAGCACGGTGCGATGATGATCAACGCCGTGTCCAACTCGACGGTGCCGCACATCTCGATCCTGATGGGCGCCTCGTACGGAGCCGGGCACTACGGCATGTGCGGCCGCGCCTACGATCCGCGGTTCCTGTTCTCCTGGCCGAGCGCCAAGTCGGCCGTGATGGGCCCCGCCCAGCTGGCGGGCGTCGTGTCGATGGTGATGCGCGGGAGCGCGGAAGCCAAGGGACTGCCCTTCGACGAGGAAGCCGACAAGGGCATGCGCGCGATGATCGAGGCGCAGATCGAGGCGGAGTCGTTGCCGCTGTTCCTGTCCGGCCGTGTGTACGACGACGGCATCATCGACCCGCGCGACACGCGCACCGTGCTGGGTCTCTGTCTCTCGGCGATTGCCACCGCCCCGATCGAAGGCACCGAGAACTTCGGTGTCTTCAGAATGTGAGCGCCGCCTCCATGTCCGACCAGATCACCTCCGTCCTCGTCGCCAATCGCGGCGAGATCGCCCGGCGCGTGTTCGCCTCCGCCCGGAGCGCGGGCCTGGCCACGGTGGCCGTCTACTCAGACGCCGACGAGAACTCACCGCACGTGCACGAGGCCGACGCCGCGGTCCGACTGCCGGGCAACACGCCCGCGCAGACCTACCTGCGCGGCGAACTGATCATCGCGGCGGCGAAGGCGGCCGGTGCTGACGCGGTCCACCCGGGTTACGGATTCCTCTCCGAGAACGCGGAATTCGCGAAGGCCGTCCAGGACGCCGGACTGACCTGGGTCGGTCCGCCGGTCAAGGCCATCGAGCTGATGGGCTCGAAGGTCGAGTCCAAGAAGATGATGGATGCGGCGGGCGTTCCGGTGCTCGCCGAACTCGATCCCGCACTGGTGACCGAGGATCAGCTGCCGGTGCTGATCAAGGCCTCCGCCGGCGGCGGAGGTCGCGGCATGCGGGTGGTGCGCACCCTGGCCGAGTTGCCCGGGCAGCTCGAGGGGGCGCGGGCCGAGGCCGCGTCCGCCTTCGGCGATCCCACGGTCTTCTGCGAGCGCTACCTCGAGACCGGCAGGCACATCGAGGTGCAGGTGATGGCTGACGCGCACGGCACCGTCTGGGCGGTGGGGGAGCGCGAGTGCTCCATCCAGCGCAGGCACCAGAAGGTCGTCGAGGAGGCACCCTCTCCGCTGGTCGAGCGGATTCCGGCGATGCGCGCCAAGCTGTTCCAGGCGGCCGTCGACGCGGCTGCCGCGATCGGCTACGAGGGTGCGGGCACCGTCGAGTTCCTCGCGGACGAGGCCGGGGGCTTCTTCTTCCTCGAGATGAACACCCGACTGCAGGTCGAGCACCCGGTCACCGAGCTGACGACCGGATTGGATCTGGTCGAACTGCAGCTGCAGGTGGCGCAGGGCCTGGCGCTCGGTGAGCAGCCGCCCGTCCAGTACGGCCATGCCATCGAGGTCCGGCTGTACGCGGAGGACCCGGCGCAGGGCTGGCAGCCGCAGAGCGGCACCGTGCATCGATTCGAGATCCCCGGTGTGGACACCGAATTCGGCGTTCCTCCCGCGACCCGCGGTCTGCGACTCGACTCGGGCGTCGTGGACGGATCGGTCGTCGGGGTGTTCTACGATCCGATGCTCGCGAAGGTGATCGCGTGGGCTCCGACCAGGTCGGCCGCCGCGCTGCAGTTGGCGGCGGCGTTGTCGCGCGCGAAGATTCACGGCCTGGTCACCAACCGCGACCTGTTGGTCAACGTGCTGCGTCACCCCGCCTTCCTGGCCGGGGAGACCGACACCGCGTTCTTCGACCGACACGGTCTCGACGCGCTGTCCGCCCCGGCCGCCGCCGAGGAGTCGGAGCGGGTCTCGGCACTGGCCGCGACGCTGGCCCAGGCGGCCGCCAACCGGCGTTCGGCGCCCGTCAACGGCGCACTGCCGAGCGGCTGGCGCAACGTGTCCTCGCAGCCGCTGCGCAAGGTGTACGAAAGTGCCTCCGGCACCTACGAAGTGGACTACCGGCTGACCCGCAACGGCGGGTTGGTCACCGAGTTCGTGTCGGGAGCGGAACTCGAGTCCGCCACCCCCGAGGTCGTCGTGCTGACCGTCGACGGCCTGCGCCGTCGATTCGACGTCGCCCGCTACGGCGACCAGGTGTACGTCGACTCGCCGCTCGGCGCGGCCACGTTCACCGCGGTGCCGACCTTCGTGGACCCGGCGTCGGTGGTCGCGGCCGGATCGTTGCTCGCGCCCATGCCCGGCACCGTCATTCGGCTCGGGGCCTCCGTCGGCGATCGAGTGAGCGCGGGCCAGCCCATCCTGTGGCTCGAGGCCATGAAGATGGAGCACACCATCGCGGCGCCCGCGGACGGCGTGCTCACCGAACTGGACGTCGCCGTCGGCCAGCAGGTCGACGTCGGGGCGGTCCTCGCCATCGTCGAAGAACCCACCGCAGCAACCGCAACCGAGGAGAGCGCATGAGTTTCATCGAGACCGACGAGCAGAAGGAACTCCGCGCCGCGGTTTCCAAACTCGGTGAGCGCTTCAACTACATCGACTACGTGCTGCCGCGCTCGCGCAAGGGCGAACCGTTGACCGAGCTGTGGAACGAGGCGGGCAAGCTCGGTTTCCTCGGAGTCAACCTGCCCGAGGAGTACGGGGGTGGAGGCGCGGGGATCTACGAGCTCGCGCTGGTCCAGGAGGAGCTGGCCGCGCACGGCGCGGGGCTGCTGCTCGTGGTCGTCTCGCCCGCGATCTGCGGCACCATCATCGGCAAGTACGGCACCGAGGAGCAGAAGCAGCAGTGGCTGCCGGGTCTGGCGGACGGCAGCAAGATCATGGCGTTCGGCATCACCGAGGCCGATGCGGGTTCCAACTCCCACAACATCTCCACCACGGCCCGCCGGGACGGTGCCGACTGGATCCTGACCGGCAACAAGGTCTTCATCTCGGGTGTGGACCAGGCGGACGCGGTGCTGATCGTGGCCCGCACCGAGGACCACAAGACCGGCAAGCTCAAGCCGGCGTTGTTCATCGTGCCGACCGACACCGAGAACTTCGTCAAGACGCCGATGGAAATGGACGTCGTCGAACCGGACCACCAGTTCACGCTGTTCCTCGACGACGTGCGGGTGCCGGGCGAGGCATTGGTCGGATCGGAGGACGCCGCGCTGATGCAGTTGTTCGCAGGCCTGAACCCGGAGCGCATCCTGGGTGCGTCGATGGCGATCGGCGTGGGTCGGTACGCGATCGAGGCCGCCGTGAAGTACGCGAAGGAGCGCACCGTCTGGAAGACCCCGATCGGTGCGCACCAGGGCATCGCTCATCCGTTGGCGCAGTGCAAGATCGAGCTGGAGCTGGCCAAGCTGATGATGCAGAAGGCCGCCGTGCTCTACGACAGCGGCGACGACTTCGGCGCCGCGGAGGCCGCGAACATGGCGAAGTACGCGGCCGCCGAGGCCAGCATCAAGGCGCTCGACCAGGCCATCCAGACGCACGGCGGTGCCGGGCTGAGCAAGGAGTACGGACTGGCCGCGATGCTCGGGGCGGCCCGGATCGCGCGGGTCGCGCCGGTGAGCCGGGAGATGATCCTCAACTTCGTCTCCCAGCACTCGCTCGGGCTGCCGAGGTCGTACTAGACATGACCGACGTCAGCGAGCGGTACGTCCGCTACGAGGTGGCCGACGGGTTCGCGACCGTCACCCTGGACTCGCCGCACAACCGCAACGCCATTTCCTCGCGGTTGGTCGGCGAGCTCCGGCGGGCGCTGTCGGACGCCGCCGCCGACGACGCGGTCCGGGCGGTGGTGCTCACCCACACGGGGAGCACCTTCTGTGCGGGCGCCGATCTGTCGGAGGCGGCGGCGACGCCGGACGCGGACCCCGCTGAGCTCGCCGCGCAGCGCACCGCGCAGATGACCGACCTGCTGCGGGAGTTCCTCGAGCTGCCGAAGCCGATCGTGGCGCGTATCGACGGGCACGTCCGGGCCGGTGGCATGGGTCTGGTCGGGGCCTGCGACCTCGCGGTCGCAGGCCCGTCGAGCACCTTCGCATTGACCGAGGCGCGTCTCGGGCTGGCCGCCTCGATCATCTCGTTGACCGTGTTGCCGCGCCTGACCTCCCGCGCGGCCGGGCGCTACTTCCTGACCGGGGAGAAGTTCGGCCCCGAGCAGGCCGAGGCGATCGGTCTGATCACCGCGGCGGCATCGGATCCCGCCGCGACGGTCGACGAACTGCTCGCGGCCCTGCGACAGGGTTCGCCGCAGGGGCTGGCCGAGTCGAAGAAGCTCACCACCATGCGGGTGCTCGCCGATTTCGACCGGGACGCGGCGGAGTTGGCCGCGCAGTCGGCACGGCTGTTTGGCTCCGAGGAGGCACGTGAGGGCATGATGGCTTTCTTCGAGAAGCGGCCGCCGCGCTGGGCGTAGTGACGAGCGCAGAGGAGGGAGCGCGATGGAACGCGAACCGAAGCAGGACCGTAGCCGGGCCACCCGACTGAGGCTGCTCGAGGCGACCATCGACTGTCTTGCCACGCAGGGGTGGGGCGCGACGACGGTGTCGGTCGTCGCCGAGCAGGCGGGGGTCTCCCGTGGCGCCGCCCAGCATCACTTCCCGACCCGCGAGGATCTGATCACCGCGGCGCTGGACTTCATGTTCGACGGCAGGATGGCGGAGATCCGCGAGGAGGCCGTCGGGCTCCCGCTCGGACCGGGGCGGACCGAGGCGGTGGTGTCCCGGATGGTCGAGTACTTCACCGGCCCGCTGTTCCGGGCGGCGCTGCAGGTGTGGACCGCTGCCGCGGCGGACGACGCGCTGCGGCAGCGGGTGGTCCCGTTGGAGGCGAAGTTCGGTCGTGTCGCGCACCGCGTCACGGTCGAACTACTCGGGGCCGACGACACGGATCCGGTGGCGCACCGACTCGTGCAGGCGACGCTCGACCTGGCCCGCGGGCTCGGGCTGGCGGATGTGCTGACGGACGACTCGGTTCGGCGCTCGCACATCATTCGACAGTGGTCCGTGACCCTCGAGGCGGTGTTGGGGCAGCCGGCAGTGGGCTGAAACCGAGGCCTCGGACGCGAGAGGGCCCGCACTCGAATGTCGAGTGCGGGCCCTGTCGGGTACTGCGGAGACGATCAGGCCTTGGGGTTGACCAGTCCGTCGACGGAACCGATGAGGGTGCCCGCTCCGCCAGTGAGGTCGCTGATCGCGCCGGTGAAGGTGCTGATGGCGTCGAAAGCGGTGGCGAATTCAGCCGAACCCATGATGTGCTCCTTGTGTAGTCCGTGTCGTGCTCGGTAGGGGTGCAGTAGCTGCACCGCGTTCATTCGTAGTGGCTGGTCCCTAGCAAGTGCAACGAAATGTGGCGAAGATAACGAAAACTATTTTCGATAGCGATCCTGGTCGACGTGAACGTGCCGGGGGCGCGTCTCGTGACATAGACGGTGTGGCACCGATGTGCGCCGCGCCCTCCGATTCGGTCGCATTCTGCGAGGTGTCGCCATGGATCAGTTCGCTTCGAGCCCGCCGGAGGCGGGCATGCTGCGCCCGCGGGGGCGGAGGTCGCTCGAGACCGTCGTGCTCGGCATGTTCCGGATCGTCGTCGGGTTCCTCTTTCTCGTGCACGGCACGACCGACATGTTCGGCTTCCCGGCGAAACCGTGGAACGGGCACCTGGCGGCCTTCGCGAGTTGGCCCTACTGGTGGGCCGGGTTGATCGAACTGGTCGGCGGCTTCCTGGTCATGGTGGGGCTCGGGACCAGGATCGCGGCGCTGATCTGTTCCGGTGCAATGGCGTACGCGTACTTCACTGTTCACCAGCCGCGGGGCGCCCTGCCGATTCTCAACGGTGGGGAGCCGGCTGCGCTGTTCTGTTGGGCGTTCCTGCTCATCGCGGCCGCCGGCCCCGGTGCGTTCGCGGTGGACTCGGTGCTGCGACGTCGAGGCAGGGAAGGTCGAGTGCCGAGGCGCAGTCAGCGCCCTGCCGTCGCGCGCCCACTTTGACCCCGGACCGCGCCGACGGGTATCGTGGATCGCTGTGCCCGGAGCATGCGGGCAAGTTCGAGCATTCGGTAGGCCAGCGAAAGCGGCTGACGCGAGTCGGCGTGCCCTGAAATGGGCGGACTCCGGGTGCCGGACACGCCCGACCTCGGGTACGTGGAGGCGGGACGCAGAGCTCGACTAAAAGACGTTTGTAACAACACGAGGAAAGCCGGTCTATGCCAACCATCAACCAGCTGGTCCGCAAGGGTCGCCGCGACAAGGTCGCGAAGCTCAAGACCGCGGCCCTGAAGGGCAGCCCCCAGCGCCGCGGTGTGTGCACCCGCGTGTACACCACCACCCCCAAGAAGCCGAACTCCGCGCTCCGTAAGGTCGCGCGTGTTCGCCTGACCAGCTCGGTCGAGGTCACGGCCTACATCCCCGGCGAGGGTCACAACCTGCAGGAGCACTCGATGGTGCTCGTCCGCGGCGGTCGTGTGAAGGACCTCCCCGGTGTTCGCTACAAGATCATCCGTGGCTCGCTCGACACCCAGGGTGTCAAGGGTCGCAAGCAGGCCCGCAGCCGTTACGGTGCCAAGAAGGAGAAGAGCTAATGCCTCGTAAGGGCCCCGCTCCCAAGCGTCCGCTGATCGCCGACCCCGTGTACGGGTCGCCGCTGGTCACGCAGTTGGTCAACAAGATCCTGCTGGACGGCAAGAAGTCCACCGCCGAGCGCATCGTCTACGAGGCGCTCGAGCAGGCGCGTGAGAAGACCGGCACCGATCCGGTCGTCACCCTCAAGCGCGCGCTGGACAACGTCAAGCCCGCACTCGAGGTGCGCAGCCGCCGCGTCGGTGGCGCCACCTACCAGGTGCCGGTCGAGGTTCGTCCCGGCCGCTCGACCACCCTGGCCCTGCGCTGGCTGGTCACCTTCTCGCGTGCACGTCGCGAGAAGACCATGGTCGAGCGCCTCGCCAACGAGCTCATGGATGCCAGCAATGGCCTCGGTGCAGCCGTGAAGCGTCGCGAGGACACCCACAAGATGGCCGAAGCCAACAAGGCGTTCGCGCACTACCGCTGGTGATCTGACGCGCGGGCGGCACTCAGCGTGCCGCCCGTGCGTTGTCACTGAAGTGTCGGTTCCTCCCGGGCCGGCTGACAATACAAAAAGACGTGGTCCGAGAAGGACCGACACGAGATACGAGCGGGGACAGTCCTGTGGCACAGGAAGTGCTGACCGACCTGAACAAGGTCCGCAACATCGGCATCATGGCGCACATCGATGCCGGCAAGACCACCACCACCGAGCGCATCCTCTTCTACACCGGTGTGAACTACAAGATCGGTGAGACGCACGACGGCGCCTCGACCACCGACTGGATGGAGCAGGAGAAGGAGCGCGGCATCACGATCACGTCTGCCGCCGTGACCTGCTTCTGGAACAACAACCAGATCAACATCATCGACACCCCGGGCCACGTCGACTTCACCGTCGAGGTCGAGCGCTCGCTGCGCGTGCTCGACGGTGCCGTCGCGGTGTTCGACGGCAAGGAGGGCGTCGAGCCCCAGTCGGAGCAGGTGTGGCGTCAGGCCGCCAAGTACGACGTGCCGCGCATCTGTTTCGTCAACAAGATGGACAAGATGGGCGCGGACTTCTACTTCACCGTGCAGACCATCATCGACCGCCTCGGCGCGAAGCCGCTCGTCCTCCAGCTGCCGATCGGCGCCGAGGACGACTTCGACGGCGTCGTCGACCTGGTCGAGATGAAGGCCATCACCTGGCGCGGCGTGGTGCCGACCGGTGCCGAGCCGACCATCGAGGAGATCCCCGCGGATCTGGCCGACAAGGCCGCCGAGTACCGCGAGAAGCTGCTCGAGACCGTTGCCGAGTCCGACGAAGCTCTCATGGAGAAGTACTTCGGCGGCGAGGAGCTCACGGTCGAGGAGATCAAGGGCGCCATCCGCAAGATGACGGTCAACTCCGAGCTGTACCCGGTGCTCTGTGGCTCCGCGTTCAAGAACAAGGGCGTTCAGCCCATGCTCGACGCGGTCATCGACTACCTGCCGAACCCGCTGGACATCGGTGAGGTCGAGGGCCACGCGCTGAACAACGACGAGGAGATCCTCACTCGCAAGCCGAGCAAAGACGAGCCCTTCTCCGCGCTGGCGTTCAAGATCGCCGCGCACCCGTTCTTCGGCAAGCTGACCTTCGTGCGCGTGTACTCCGGCCGCCTCGATCCCGGTCAGCAGGTGCTGAACGCGACCAAGGGCAAGAAGGAGCGCATCGGAAAGCTCTTCCAGATGCACGCCAACAAGGAGAACCCGGTCGACGAGGCCGTGGCCGGCCACATCTACGCGATGATCGGCCTGAAGGACACGACCACCGGCGACACCCTGTGCGCGCAGGACGCTCCGATCGTCCTCGAGTCCATGAGCTTCCCGGATCCGGTCATCCAGGTCTCGATCGAGCCCAAGACCAAGTCCGACCAGGAGAAGCTGGGCACCGCGATCCAGAAGCTGGCCGAAGAGGACCCGACCTTCTCCGTCGAGCTCGACGAGGAGACCGGCCAGACCGTCATCGGCGGCATGGGCGAGCTCCACCTCGACATCCTCGTCGACCGCATGCGTCGCGAGTTCAAGGTCGAGGCCAACGTCGGCAAGCCGCAGGTCGCGTACCGCGAGACCATCACCAAGACGGTCGACAAGCACGAGTTCACCCACAAGAAGCAGACCGGTGGCTCGGGTCAGTTCGCGAAGGTGATCATCGCGCTGGAGCCGTACATCGGCGAGGAAGGCGAGTCGTACACCTTCGAGAACAAGGTGTCCGGTGGCCGCGTCCCGCGCGAGTACATCCCCTCCGTCGACCACGGCGCGCAGGATGCCATGCAGTACGGCGTCCTCGCCGGCTACCCGCTGGTGAACCTCAAGCTGACGCTGCTCGACGGCGCGTACCACGACGTCGACTCGTCGGAAATGGCCTTCAAGGTTGCCGGTTCGCAGGCCCTGAAGGAAGCCGCCCGCAAGGCCGGTCCGGTCATCCTCGAGCCGCTCATGGCGGTCGAGGTGACCACGCCCGAGGAGTACATGGGCGACGTGATCGGCGACCTCAACTCCCGCCGTGGCCAGATCCAGGCCATGGAGGAACGCAGTGGTGCCCGTGTCGTGAAGGCGCTGGTTCCGCTCTCGGAGATGTTCGGCTACATCGGTGACCTGCGGTCGAAGACCCAGGGTCGAGCGAACTTCTCCATGGTGTTTGATTCCTACGCAGAGGTTCCCGCGAACGTCTCGAAGGAAATCATCGCCAAGGCGACCGGCGAGTAACACCGGCTGGGAGCAAGACCGCTGGCGAGTTTTCACCAGCTGAGCACGACAGAAGTAACAACCAACCGCACTGCTGCATACCGCAAGCAACACAACAGGAGGCCATCAAGTGGCGAAGGCGAAGTTCGAGCGGACGAAGCCGCACGTGAACATCGGGACCATCGGTCACGTTGACCACGGCAAGACGACGCTGACCGCGGCCATCACCAAGGTCCTGCACGACAAGTTCCCGGACCTGAACGAGGCCTCGGCCTTCGATCAGATCGACAAGGCGCCGGAGGAGAAGGCTCGTGGTATCACGATCAACATCTCCCACGTCGAGTACCAGACGGAGAAGCGCCACTACGCGCACGTCGACGCCCCGGGTCACGCCGACTACATCAAGAACATGATCACCGGTGCTGCGCAGATGGACGGCGCGATCCTGGTCGTGGCGGCCACCGACGGCCCGATGCCGCAGACGCGTGAGCACGTGCTGCTCGCCCGCCAGGTCGGCGTGCCCTACATCCTCGTCGCGCTGAACAAGTCCGACATGGTCGACGACGAGGAAATCCTCGAGCTCGTCGAGATGGAGGTCCGCGAGCTGCTGTCCTCGCAGGAGTTCGACGGCGACAACGCCCCCGTCGTGAAGGTCTCGGCGCTCAAGGCGCTCGAGGGTGACCCGAAGTGGGCCGAGAGCGTTCTCGAGCTCATGCAGGCCGTCGACGACTCGATCCCGGACCCGGTCCGTGAGACCGACAAGCCGTTCCTCATGCCCGTCGAGGACGTCTTCACGATCACCGGTCGTGGCACCGTCGTCACCGGCCGCATCGAGCGTGGCGTGATCAACGTCAACGAAGAGGTCGAGATCGTCGGCATCAAGGAGACGGTCACCAAGACCACCGTCACCGGTATCGAGATGTTCCGCAAGCTGCTCGACTCCGGCCAGGCGGGCGACAACGTCGGTCTGCTGGTTCGTGGCATCAAGCGCGAGGACGTCGAGCGTGGCCAGGTCGTGGTCAAGCCCGGCACCACCACCCCGCACACCGAGTTCGAGGGCAACGCCTACATCCTGTCCAAGGACGAGGGCGGCCGCCACACGCCGTTCTTCAACAACTACCGCCCGCAGTTCTACTTCCGTACCACGGACGTTACGGGCGTCGTGACCCTGCCCGAGGGCACCGAGATGGTCATGCCCGGTGACAACACCGAGATGTCCGTCAAGCTGATCCAGCCGGTCGCCATGGACGAGGGCCTGCGGTTCGCCATCCGTGAGGGTGGCCGCACCGTCGGCGCCGGTCGCGTCACCAAGATCAACAAGTGATCCAGCATCACCCGTTGATCTAGCAGTACCAAGCCGAATGGCGCTCACTCCCTCGGGAGTGGGCGCCATTCGGCGTTCGTCGTGTGCCCTCGCTCCCACCGTCGGTGCGGGGCGTCCGGGTCAGGCGGACTGATCCACCGGATCGAGGTGCAGGAGCACCTGGGTGGCGACTGCGGCGCCGGGCAATGCCGCGGCCATCGACTGCGCCAACGCCTCGGCATTGCGAGTGAAGTCCTCGAGGTCGAGTGTCGGCTCGCCGACGACGGTGACCCTCAGTGTGGGGAGCCCGCGATCGTCGACGGCCGTCGCGCGGACCGTTCGGACCCCGTCGAAGGCGGACAGCTCGCTCGCCAGCCCGACCGCCATCGGTCCCAGGTCGACGGACAGGTCGCCGCCGCAGAGGTCGCCGCCGAGCTGAACCGTCGAGGTTCGCCCGCGGCGCAGGTTGAGCAGCAGCAGGGTGACGCCGGCGACGAGGGCGAGCACACACGTCGTGCCCAGCGCGGCGGGCCACCAGGACTGGTCGGGAACCGACGCGATCCGTGCGCGGTCGAGCCTGCTCACGACGTCGCGTGCGGCGTCGAGTCCCAGTCGCCATGTCACCGCCAGCGCGCCGCCGGCGAGCAGCGCACCGCCCACACCGAGCACGACCAGCCGGTCCACCACCGAGGTCCGCCGCTTCACGACTTCACCCGCCCGATTCGAACCCGCAGCTCGCGGGGTGTGGCCAGCATCGCCAGCCCCGGCTGGACCGCGTCACGCACGGTGGCCTCCAGCTCGTGCGGCTGCACCTCGCCGGTGGGGGTGACGTGGACGGTGGCACGTTTGCGGTCGACGGTGGTCTGCACGAACCGGATGCCGACGACGTTGCCGGCGCGGGCGCTGCACATGCGGGCGACGTCGGTGGGCCGCACCCACACCACCGAAGCCTTTCGCTCGCCGACCGGAAGGTGGGTGCGGGTCCGTGGTGTGACGGCGATGTAGATCAGCATGAGCCCGGCCAGCGCGGCGAGCGTGGCCGTCGGCAGCATCCAGGACTGCCAGTGCAGTCCAGCCACCCAGGACACCGAGTTACGCAGCCAGGCTGCGGGCGCGATGACTTCCTTCGCGATCAGGAACTCTCGGCCGGTGAGCCCGGCGACGACCAGCAACCCGACCGCCACGATCACCGTGACGAGCGCCGCCGCGGGGCGGGCCAGCGGTGCCCGCGGGGGTACCAGCGGGCGGTCAGGGGTCTCCGCCACCAACTGCCGGGTGTCCACGTCGGCGGGGGTGTCGGCGTCGCTGGGCACCGCCGCCGCGACCACCACGTGCAGGGTGTCCATCGGCAGCCCGGTGAGGGTTTCGATGCGCTCGCCGACCTCGTGGTGCACCTCCCGCGAGAGCACCGCGATCGGACACGGCCACGAGACCGCGATGTACAGCGCGACGGCCACCGACTCTGGGCCCATCGCCACCTCGGCCCTCGGCAGGTCTCGACCGGGCAGCTTGAACAGTCCGCCGCTCTGCCGGACCACGCCGGGCACACCCAGGGCCGCGGCGACCGCGATCCGCGAAACCGCCCGTTCCTTGACGATCAGCTGGCCGCGGGCGCCGCGCTCACGGTCGAGCGCGCTCTCCTCGTCGCTGACCGTCGGGCCTGCCGTGGCGAGGCCTGCGACCTGCTCGTCAGCCACGGCCGCGGCCGCGCAGCAGGGCGCCCAGGTCGACGTGCCCGTCGCGGTGCGCGCCGATCGCCATCCCCAGCCCGCCGAGCAGCACCGCGAATACGAAGCCGCCGAAGCCGCCGAGAATGCCTGCCAACGCCAGCAGCAGGCCGGCGATCAGACCGATGACCGTGCTGTTCATTGCGCTGTCCTCTCCAACTGAACGTCCTCGACCGTCACGTTCACCGGGACCGCCACCGCCGGGGTGACCGCCCGACGGACCGCCTCCGCGACATCCACGACATTGGCCGGGTAGGTGACGGTGATGTGCACGGCGCAGGACTCCTCGGTCAGGGCGACCCCCAGCAGTCTGCGGCCGGGCAGATAGGTGGCGACCTCACCGAACATGCCGCCGTGCAGGTCCGCGACGCCGGGTACCGCCAGCACCAGCGCAGCGATCCGGTCCGCGGCCTCCGTATCCTGCTGCGATCCGTCGGTCACTGGACTCGCGGCCTCGTGTCGGGTTCGCCCGCGGGCGCGGTCTCGTCGAACAGCACGACGTCGTAGACGGTGATGTTGACCTCGGTGACCTCGAGTCCGGTCATCCGCTCGACGGCCGCGATCACGTTCCGGCGGATACCGGCAGCCAACTCGTGCAGCGCGACGCCGTACTCGGCGACGATGCCGATGTCGATCGCGGCCTGCTTGGCGCCGACCTCCACGGCCACACCCTGGCCGTGGTTGACACGGGCACCAGGGATCCGGTCCCGCAGCGCTCCGACCACCCGTGCGGTCCCACCACCGACATCGAAGACGCCGCTGATCTCGCGTGTCGCGATACCGGCGATCTTCGCGACCACCGCGTCCGCGATGATGGTGCGACCCTGGGAACTCACCAGCTCGGTCGAGGAGGCGGCCCCGAACTGCACGGGGCTGTATCGCTCTTGCGGTGCCGGGGACGTCGGCTGTGCTGGGACTTCGGTCCGGTGCGGTTCGGTGGTCACACCGTCAACTTTAGTGAGTCCGGACGCCCCGCGACGCCTGTGAGCCGAATCACCTACCGTGGAGCGGACTCGCACACCACAGACAAGGATTTCGGACATGGGGGAAGCACAGGCCGCCGACGAGCGCGCGGCGGCCGAAGCGACGACCGAGCAGGTCGACGGTGGTGGTCGCCGCTCGAGCCTCGTGCTGCCCGCGGCACTGGGAGCGGCGGCGGTGCTGCTGGCCGGCGTCTGTGGTGTCCTGCTCTGGCACCACCACTTGGTGGACGCTGCGCAGTCGGTGCGGGAGAGCTTCCTGCAGGCGGCACGGGACGGTGCCACGAACATGACGACCATCTCCCACGAGCATCCCGAACAGGACGTGCGGCGGGTGCTGGACGGAGCGACGGGGCAATTCCGCGACGACTTCGAGCAGAGCGCCGAGTCGTACGTCTCGGTGGTCAAGCAGGCGCAGGTCAGTGCGGTTGCGGAGCGGGTCGACGCCGGCATCGAGTCGCAGGACGGCGACACCGCGACGGTCCTGGTGCAGGTGACGTCCAAGGTGACCAACAGGTCGGGGCCCGAGCCCCAGCCGCGAGTCTCCCGGTTGCGGGTGACCGTCGACCGGGCTGACGGCGGCTACAAGGTGTCGAAGATGGAGTTCGTGGCGTGAACGGTCGGACGAAACTGACGGTCGCGCTGGCGGTGCTCGCCGTGGCATTGGCGGCGCTCGCGACCACGCTGTACCTGACCCGGTACCGGGCCGACACGGCGGTCGACGACGCCGTGCGTGCCGAGGTGGGACAGGTCGCGGGGGACGGCGCGGCGGCGCTGCTTACCTACACCCCGGAGACCGTCGCCGCCGACATGTACGCGGCGCAGCAGCGCCTGACAGGCGGATTCAAGGACTACTACGGCCGGCTCACCGACGCGGTGATCGTGCCCGCCGCCCGCGACAAGCAGATCACCACGCACGCGACCGTCACCGGCACGGGCGTGTCCTCCGTCGACGAGGACAGCGCGGTCGTGCTGGTCTTCCTGAAGCAGGACACTGCATCCGCCGCGCAGCCCGCGCCGGTCGGAGCGACCACCACGGCGAGGGTCGAACTCCAGCGGATCGACGGCGACTGGTTGATCTCGGGATTCGACGCGACCTAGCTGGGAGTCCCGCGGCCGGGTCGGGCGGATCGGCGACCGCGAACCCGCCTCGGGTGGCGTCCGCGGCGGCCAAGGCCTTTCTAGAACATGTGTCAGTTTGGTATGACTTGTGCACGACGGTTCGCGGTCGCGGGCGTATCGGTAAGAGGGGTTGAGCAGATGAGTGTCGGTCGAATTGTGATCGTCGGGGCCGGGCTGGCCGGGCTACGGACCGCCGAGGAGCTGAGGCGGGCCGGGTACCCCGGTGAGGTGGTGCTGCTCGGGGAGGAGTCGCACCCGCCGTACGACCGGCCCCCGCTGTCGAAGGAGGTCGTCCGCGGCGAGGTCGACGACGTCACCCTCAAGCCCGCCGAGTTCTTCACCGAGCAGCAGATCGAGCTGCGGCTCGGGACGCGGGCGGTCGGGCTCGACACCGCCGCTCGCACCGTTGTCCTGGCCGACGGGTCCAGCCTCGGCTACGACGACCTGGTGATCGCGACCGGGCTGACCCCGCGCCGCATCCCCGGACTGGCAGACCTCGAGGGCGTGCACGTGTTGCGGACCCTCGAGGACTCGCGGGGTCTGCGTGCGGAGCTGACCGAGGGGCGGACGGCTCTCGTCGTCGGCGCCGGCTTCATCGGCTGCGAACTCGCCGCCAGCATGCGCAAGTCGGGACTCGAGGTGATCCTGGTCGAGCCGCAGCCGACCCCGCTGGCGTCGGTGCTGGGGGAGCAGGTCGGGGCGCTGGTGGCCCGGCTGCACAAGGACGAGGGCGTCGACGTGCGCACCGGTACCGGGCTGTCGGAGCTGGTCGGCGACCAGCGCGTCACCGGCGCGGTCCTCGGCGACGGCAGCGAGGTCCGTGCCGACCTGGTGGTGGTCGGCATCGGCTCGCACCCGGTCACCGGCTGGCTCGCCGATTCCGGCATCGAGCTGGCCGCACCGGCGGACGGCGGCGGCGTGCTCGCCGACGAGTCCGGTCGAACGAGTGATCCGCACGTCTGGGCTGCGGGCGACGTCGCCGCGTGGCGCCATCCCGAGGGTGAGCAGCGACGCGTCGAACACTGGAGTAACGCGGGCGAGCAGGCGCAGGCGCTGGCGCACGCGTTGGTCGGTGGGGACCGGCCGGTCGTGCCCGCTCAGGTGCCGTACTTCTGGAGTGATCAGTACGACGTGAAGATCCAGGCGCTGGGCGAGCCCTCCGCTACCGACACGGTGCACGTCGTCCGTGACGACGGCCGCAAGTTCGTCGCCTACTACGAACGCGACGGCCGACTCGTCGCGGTGGTCGGCGGCGGGCTGGCCGGCGCGGTGATGAAGATGCGCGCGAAGATCGCAGGTCGAGTCCCGATCGGAGAGGTGCTGACCGCCGCGGGCGTCTAACGTGGATTCATGGTCCACGGCTGCCGTGCCCTGCCGGAGCTGAGCGAGCTCACCGCGGCGCACTGGACGTCCGGAGCGTCCGGCCGGCTGTCCGTGCAGCGCTGTGCCACGTGCCTGCGTTGGTCGTTCCCGCCTGCCCCGTGCTGCCGGCACTGCTGGGGCACGGACCTGCGCTTCGAACCGGTCAGCGGCAAGGGGAGGCTGGTCAGCTGGACCGGGGTGGCGGAGGCGGTCGGCCTCGCCCCGCCGGCGCCCTACCTGGTTGTGGTCGTCGACCTCGAGGAGGGGGCGCGACTGCTGCTGAACCTGGTCGGTTCGGCCGCCGACGAGTTGCGGGTGGACGTGCCGGTCCGGCTCCGCTTCCAGCAGATCGACGCCGACGTGTGGCTGCCGCTCGCCGAACTCGAGGAACTCGAACAACCCGAGGACGAACTCGAGGCCGTGTCGTGAACACCGTCACGGTCACCGGCGTGGGGCGGGCATCCGCGCAGGCCCACGGTCCGGTCGCCGCTGCGGCGACGGCTCTGCACGCCGCGGTGGCCGATGCCGGGGCTTCCGGTTCGGCCGTCGACGGACTCGTCACCTGCGGGGTGCCTGCCGCCGACGTCGCCGATACTCTCGGGCTCGAATTGACTTGGCGGAGCGAGGAATCGGATCGATTCGGAGTGGGCGCCGCGCTGTCGCAAGCCGTGGTGGCGGTCGAGTCGGGCCGGGTGCGGAACGTGATCTGTGTCGAGGCGGCCGAGCCGGCATCCGATGCGCGACGCCCACGTGAGATGTTCGGACCGGCTCCGCGCGTCGGCGGGTGGCGGCGTTGGCACGCACCGTACGGGGCGGACTCGCCGCTCGTGGCGACCGCACTCGCTGCTCGGGCGTACATCGAGCGATTCGGTCTGACGCGGAGCGAGCTGGCGCAGGTGGCGTTGCTCGCCAGCCGCAACGGTGGACGCGGAACCCCGCTCGGACTGCGCGAGTACCTCGTGGCCTCGATGCTCGCCGATCCGTTGTGCGTCCACGATCGCGCCGTCGCGGTGGGCGGCGCCGCCGCTGTGGTGCTCGGCCACGCGGACGACATGGTCGAGCCGCGGCCGGTGCGCGTCGGTGCGGTCGGGTCGGCGTACGCGAGCAGCCCGCTCGCCGAGCAGGTGCCGGAGCCGTCGGCGAGCGCGGTACACCGAGCGGGTGCCGCGCTGTGGGCCGGCACCGACCTGCGCCCCGACGACGTCGATCTGGCCCTGCTCGGCGACGAGTTCAGCATTCTGGTGTTGCTGTGGCTCGAGGCGCTCGGCTTCTGCGAGGTCGGCACGGCAGGGGGTTTCGTCGCAGGTGGCGTCCGGATCGCACGGGAGGGGGCGCTGCCGGTCAACCCGGGTGGTGGCCTCCTCGGGCGGGGGCATCGAGTGGGACTGGACCTGGTTGTCGAGGCCGTCGAGCAGCTGCGCGGGGTGGCAGGCGCGGCCCAGATCGCGGATGGGCCCGAGGTCGCGGTGGTGGGTCTGGGTGCCCCCACGGTGGCCGGCTGCGTGCTGCTGCTCCGCTGAGTTCGACCCACTTTCGGTCGATCGCTCGACCGACGATAGTCTCGATCGTCGAGATGATCGGTGATCGAGGGGAGCGTTGGTGGACTCGGACTCCGCGTTGGCGCTGGTGCGCAGGTTGCGACGACTGGCCTCGGATCTCGACCAGTTCGGCGCCGCGTTCGCCGAGCGGAACGGGCTGCACGTGACCGACCTGCGCGCACTGATCGCGCTGCTCGACGCGGACCGAGCCGCGGTCGCGGCGACCCCGGGCTGGCTCGGTGCGCAGCTGGGGCTGGGGTCCGCGGCGACGACCGCGCTGATCGATCGGCTGGAGCGGGCGGGTCACCTGACCCGTGCGGCGGACCCGGCGGATCGACGCCGGGTGCTGCTGCGGGTCCAGGAGCAGGCCCGCTACCTGGGCTGGTCGTACTTCGGCCCGCTGGTGGGCCGGCTGGTCGCCCCGATCCGCGGATTCGACGCGGACGAACTGGCGACGGTCGAACGGTTCCTGTCGGTGATGAACGAGGCCGTCCGGGACGGCGGCCGAGGCGCGGACGCCGACCGGGCTGGGCAGGAGCGGAGCCTGCGGAGCGACCGGGCTGGGCAGGAGCGGAGCCTGCGGAGCGACCGGGCTGGGCAGGAGCGGAGCCTGCGGAGCGACCGAGATAAGTTGGTGCGGTGACTGTCGCGCTCATCGATTCCGGCCTGGGACTGCTGCCCACCTCGGCCTGGTTGCGTCGACTGCGTCCGGATCTGGACCTGTTGCTGTGCCTCGATCCGGAGGGTGCGCCGTGGGGTCCGAAGCCTGCGCCGTGGGTGATCGACCGGGTGGTCGGTGCGGCCGAGCGTGCGGTCGATCTCGGAGCCGAGGTGGTCGTGCTGCCCTGCAACACCGCGAGCGTGACCGCCCTCGATCACGTGCGGGCCAGGCTCGGTGACGGTGTTCCGGTGGTCGGGACCGTGCCGGCGATCAAGCCGGCGGCCGCGGTGTCTCGGTCGGTCGCGATCTGGGCGACAGCCGCGACCACCGCGAGCGCGTACCAGGCGAACCTGATCGACCGGTTCGCGAACGGCGCCGACGTGGTGGGTGTTGCCTGTCACGGGCTGGCCGACGCGATCGACCTCGGTGACCGGGATCTGGTGGCACGTGCGGTTGCGGATGCGGCCGCCCGTACACCCGCAGATTGCGACGCGGTGGTGCTGGGGTGCACTCACTATCCGCTCGTCACGGACGAGATCGCCGCGAGTCTGCCCACCGGTGTGACCCTGTTCGACAGTGCGGAAGCCGTTGCGGCGCAGACGTTGCGACGCATCGACGGACTCGGTGACCACCGAGTCGGTGGCGGCACGGTTTCGGTGCTGCTCAGCGGGCGTCCCGGACCGTTGCCGGCGAGCGCGGCCGCATACGAGGACGGCCGTGCCCTCGTCGCGAACGTCTGTTAGGCGCCGGCGGCGCTGAGCTGCGCCAGTCCCGCCGCCACCAGTCGCGCCACACCGCGCAGGTCATCGGCCCGCTCGCGCGCGAGTTCGTCGAGGTCCCGCAGGCGGTCGGTGCTGGCCGCGGAGAACATCGCCGCGACCCAGGCGGTGGCGCAGGAATCGAGGACGCGGGCCGGTGCGGTCAGCGGCGAACTCGCGCGCAGCACCTCGACGGTCGCGTCGTGCAGGTACGCCCGCAGGCGTCGGAGGTGTTCGCGCACGGCGGGGTGGGTCTCGGCCTCACGCCAGATGATCACCCGCATGACGGAGGAGTGGTGATCGCGCAGGTTCAGGGCCGCGTCCAGGTTCACCAGGGCCGACTCGGGTTCGCCGGTGACGACGAGGTCGCCGACGTCTGCGAGCGGTTCGGCGGGCAGTCGCTCGGCGATCAGGGTGGTGAGTATCGATTCCTTGGTGGGGAAGTAGTAGAAGACCAGTCCCTTGGGGACACCGGCCTTCGCCGCGATGGCGGCGGTCGGGGTGGCGTCGAATCCTCGTGCGGCGATGAGCTGCTCGGCGGCGTCGAGGATGAGTTTCCTCGCGTCACCGTCCACGCTGGCCGTCCGCCGCTGGCGCGGACGCGGCATGAGTACTCCTTCGGCCGGGTCGATCGAGGGCGACCCGGCTCGGTTGTCGTGGATGGTCGATGGTGTGTGTCAGTGATGCGCCGCCAGTCCGCCGCCGTGCCCGATGTGCATCGGCGACCCCTCGGGGAGTGCCGCCATCGCTGTCAGCACGGTGAGTACGCCGCCGACCCAGGAGGTCCACGAGGCGCCCATCATGCTCGAGTAGCCGGTGACCCACGGCGCGATGAACATCAGTACGCCGAGCACGCCCATTGCCCACACGACCATCTCGGTAGCGGGAGACATCATGTTGGCCAGGCCCGCGACGGCAACCAGCACGCCGAGCACGATCATCGACCAACGTGCGGCGCTGTTGGTGCTGACCCAGATCGGCGACAGCGCCACGACCACACCGATCACGACGGCGGCCCAGTCCTGCCACCGTGCCCATGCTGCCTTCATTTCCTGCCTCCTTGCACAGAGAACTGATACCTCCGGTATAGACCTGATTGACCGCCCGGTCAATGGTGCGGAGCGGGCCACCGGGCGGCGCCCGCCAGGTCGTGGCAGGGTCGGGTCATGAACGTGACGGACGAGGTCATCCGGGCGCTGGACGGGGTGTCGAACGCGCAGGATGCCGCGCACCTACAGCGATTCTTCAAGACGGGTCCGGGGGAGTACGGCGAGGGCGACGTCTTCATCGGGGTGCGCGTGCCGGCGATCCGGAAGGTGGCGGCGGAGTTCGCCGAGCTGGGCCTCGCGGAGGTCGACGTGCTGCTCGACAGCCCGGTGCACGAGCACCGGATGGCGGCACTTGTCATCACGGCCCGACGCTTCGAGCGGGCCGGCGCGGCGCGCACCCGCGACGACGCCGAGCGGGAGCGCATCGCGGACTTCTACCTCGCCGCGGTGCTCCGTGGCCGGGTGAACAACTGGGATCTCGTCGACACGTCCGCGGAGCGGATCCTCGGCGGGTGGCTCTACGACCGACGTCGTGACCTCGTGTTCGAACTAGGCGCCGACGACGACCTGTGGCGCCGGCGGGTGGCCCTGCTGACGACCTTCGGGTTCATCCGGCGGGGCGACGCGAGCACGACACTCGAACTCGCTCCCGAGTTGCTCGACGACCGCCGCGACCTCACGCAGAAGGCGGTGGGCTGGATGCTGCGGGAGGTCGGCAAGCGGGTGGACCGGCGGTTGCTGCTCGACTTTCTCGACGAGCACGCCGCGCGGATGGGTGCCACGACACTCGGCTATGCCACCGAGCACCTGGACCCGGACGCCCGTGCCGAGTATCGGCGGCTACGCCGCAGTGGTGCGGTTGCGGAGGGCAGACCCTCCGCACTG